>NZ_QHHX01000013.1:0-224990 GCF_003947485.1 Amycolatopsis sp. WAC 01416
GGCTGGTCCGGACAGGCGATCGCAAGGTCGAGGATGTCGACCCAGGCGTCTCCCATGCGTTCGCATTTCATCCGCAGGTCGGCTTGACCGAACTCGCCCACCGGCCGCGGCGCCGCATACGCCTCCAAAGCCGCCGCCGTGCGAGCACCCGTCTCATCATCGAGAAGACCAGTCAGCTTCCAGTAACCGTCTTTGCGGCGCTCCAAGGTGATTTCCCGGCGCGGCTGGGCGGGTTCGGGATCCTTCGGCTCGTTCCCATCGGGATCCAGCCACGCCAGGAGGTTCGTCTCGGCGTCGGCGAGCTGCCGCGGTCCGGCGTCGCGGGCGAGGGTGGCGAGGATCTTCTCCGCACTCGCCCGATCCTCAGCAGAGGTCTCGGCCGGGAGCTTCTTCAAGATCTCCAGAATCTGATCGATCCGCTCGTCCCCGACCAAACCCTCGGCGGCGACAGCGGCGGTGGCGGGCGCGACAGCAGGAACTTCGGTGCCGTCCAGAGCACGCGTGGGGTTCAGGGCGATGGCCCGGTTTACTACCGCACGCGCCTCACCGACCGATAATCCTGCTATATCGGCGAACCAGTTGGCCGTGCGGCCATAGCCGTATAAGTCTTTGACGCCACGAGACTCGATCTCCGCCAGGAATTGCCCCAGTCCGGCGGTGGCCATCCTGATCACCTGCAACGACTGCTGCACGCCGTGGGCAAGCTCCAGCTTGCCGGCGCGCCACAGTTCCTGCGGCAACTCGGGAAGGAAGGTCTCGGACACCCCACAAGAATACCCCAAACCAATCGAACAGGCGTTCGTAATTTTAAGCAACAATGAGCCAGCGCATTTACCACTGACGGGTGATAGTGCCGAGAAACGAGACTGCGCCTGTGTAATCGCCCGAAAAGCAATTAGCCGACTAATTGCGAAGGCGAGCGCTCCGGAAGCCTAAGCGCGGCCGCAACACCACCAGCAGCGACGAGACCCACAAACCCGAACACCACACCGAAAGCCAACACGGGCCGCGCGTCAAGGCCCGCCAGGATCGCGCCGGTCACCGCCACCCCGGCCACCGCACCGACCTGCCGAACCGTGTTGAACAGTCCCGAGGCGCCGCCCGCGGCATCGGGTTCGACGGACGCCATCGCGATGGCGGACAGCGGTGACCACGCCAGAGCGTTGGCAGCACCCAGAAGCGCGGCGCCCACCGAGATCCACCACGGATTCAGGCTCAACACCACTACCAGCCCGATGAGCAGCAGACTCACCGCCAGCAGGCTCATGCCGAGTATCGCAGGCCGTCGCCCGCCCACCTGGTCGACCCAGCGGCCCGCCGGTGGTGACAACAGGATCGCGACGACGGCGTCCGGCGCGAGGACCATCGCGGCTTCCATCGGGCCGAAACCGCGCACCTCTTGGATGTAGAGCATGGTGGGCAATGCCATCGCGAGGACCGTCGCGCCGAGCGACGCCATCGCGAGGCTCGCAGACGAATACCCGGACGAGCGATAGAGCCGCAAGGGCGCGAGGGCGTCCGCGCCTTGCCCGCGTTCTCGGAACCAGAAACCGACGAGCAACGCGACGGCAAGGGCGGTCGCGGGCAATGAAAGTATGCTCCAGGACAACAAGGCCCACACGAGAAGGCTGAGACCGGCCGTGCTCAACGCGGCGCCGAGCAGGTCGAAGCGTGTGGCGTTCCCGGAGCTTCCCGGAATCAGGCGGATGCCCATGACCACGGCGATGACGCAGAGCGGCACGTTGACCCAGAAGATCCAGCGCCAATCCAGGCTCGCCGTCAGCAGTCCGCCCAGAATGGGGCCGAGCAAGGTGGCGGCCGCCGCCACCGAACCCCAGATACCGAACGCGCGCCCTCTCTCCTCTTCGGCGAAGAGCCGTCGGATCAACGTGAGTGGTTGCGGTGACATCGCGGCCGCCGCCAGGCCTTGCAGGATCCGGAACGCGATGAGCCATTCGATCGACGGCGCGAGCCCGCACAGTGCCGAGGCGACGCCGAAGCCTCCCATGCCGAAAAGGTAGACACGCTTCGGATCGAAGAGATCTCCTAGCCTGCCGGCGACCAGCAGCGGAACAGAAAACGCGAGCAGGTAGCCCGCCGTCACCCAGAACAACGCGGCGACGTCCCCGCCCAGCTCGGCTTGAATGCTCGGGCTCGCCACCGCGACGATGGTCGTGTCCAGCAGGAGCACGAAGAACCCCGCGAGCAGCGCCGCGAGCCCACCCCATCTCGACGGACCCATAGCGCACACCTTAATGACTATCGCGGTTACGGTTTTGCCATGACCGCACTTCCGCGCGGCGGTGCCCCCGCCGAAGCTTTGGCCGAGGTCGAAGCGAGCATCGAGGACCGGTGGCGGTCGTTCCTGGCGGAGTACGAGGTGACCGCCGGGACGAAAGAGGAAACCGACCTCGCCGAATTGGTCGTCGCCGACACTTCCGCGTTCGAATGGCGAGTCGTCGACGCCGCCCTCGACAGGCTGGCCTGCGCAGACTGCGGCAACGCGCTCGGCGCGGGGCCCACCGGCTGCGGGAGATGCGACCAGGCCAACGGCTTCCGGTTCGCGGCCGTCGAGACCGACCGGCCCGCCACGCCGCCGGGCACCGACCACGGGCTCCGCGTCGCCACCGCGGTCGCCCGCACCCGGCACCGCTACGGTGCGCGGGCCCGCTGCGGTTTCGAACTCGGTCTTCCGCTTCTCCTCGGCGGCGAGCTGCCCGGTACGCCTCAAGCGCAGGCGTACCGGGCAGCGATCAACAAGCTCACGGAAGAGGAATGCGAGCGCGTGACCTCGTTCGAGGAGGTCACGCGGCTCAGTAGTCGTCGCGTCCGGTGAACTGCTGCTCCAGCAGCTCCGCCGAACCCGCGACGAGTTCGAGCGGGTCGGTGAACTCGTTGATGTCGAGGTTCACCAACGGCAGGGAATGACGCAACACCAGGTGCTCTCCCATCACCACCAGTCCGCCGACGACGATCGTGTTGCCGATCTCCGTCAGCACGGTAGCGAGGTCGACCTGGTCGACGCGCGCGAACGGCGTCGCGATCTGTACCCAGTCCTCGCGGCGGTCGAAGACCTCCCGCGCGATGACCACGGTCTGGGCCCGCTCTTCGTAGTCGTCGTCGCCGTAGGACAACCGGATGCGTATTTCGTCCGTTTCGTCCTTCACTACCCGATATTCGTGCCGTACGAACGCGACCAGATCGGCCCATTCCGCCATGAATTCAATCTCCCTCGCAGTCGAAGATCGAGACTAGCGAGAGCGGACGGTCTCGAACCGTGCCTCGTGCCGACATCACCCGGACGAAGCAGCACGGACCAAAGACAGGCCGGTTCTTCGCCGCGCGGGATCCCTTCACCGCGCCGTGAAGGGATCCCGCCCGGTCGGTCAGCCGCCCGCCGGCAGTCCCGCTCGCGCTTCCTGCGAGGTCAACGGCCGGAGCGACAGCGTGTACTCGTACGTGCTGTCGGGCTGAACCTGGCTGCGTTCCCGCACCGGGTTGGGCGTGTCCCCGACCCCGGTCACCGCGTGGCTCGCGTGCAGCGTGAACCAGCCCTTGTTGCGCTGCAACTGGAACGGATACGCCGCCCGGTCGAGGTCGTCGTACGGTGTCACGCTGACGTCGTTCGCTCCCCCGACCAGCAGGCCACCGGTCCGGCCGTCGGTGAGCAGCGCCCATCGGCTGTCGGTGTGGTTGCCGTGGTCCTGCGGCCGGTGGTACTCGACGTACTGCTGGTCCACCGTGCTCGACTGCACGCCGATCGGCGTCCCGTCCTTGCGGTCGACGTAACTCTCGGCTTTCCGCCCATACCAGGCGAACCGGTCATACCGGTCCGGCACCGCCAGTGCGACGCCGATCCGGGGCAGATACGGCAGAGTGCGCACGCTCCCCTGCGGCACGACGCGGTTGCCGAGGCTCAGCGTCCCGGTCCGGTCGACGGTGTAGGTCATCGTCTGGTCGAACCACGCCCCGGCGACGTCCGGCGCCGCGACCCGGCTGTCGACGATCACCCGCACGCTTCGCGAGCCGTCCTTCTCGACCCGCACTCCCGTGACCGTGGTCTTCAACCGGTCAAGGCCGGCTTTGCGCCAGTCCTCGCCCTCGGCCCTGCCCCACGCGAAGGTCTCGTTGCTGATGGGTGCCCGCCACGCGTCGAGTTTCGGCCCGGCGGTCAGCAGTTCCTTGCCCTGATGCCGGATGGACGTCAGCGCACCGCTCGCCTTGTCCACCTTGTACGTGACCCCCGCCGCCGACGCCGTCACCGAACCCGCGTCCTCGACGACTCCGACGGCCTTCCCGTCGAGCGGCGTCCGGTCCAGGCCCGGAATCCGTTTACCGCCCAAGGAGAACTGGTCGTGCGCCAGGACATGTCCCCGCGCGAGCATGGGCTCGCCCTGGGTGGTCACCGCCTCGACGGTGAGGAAGCGCTCGCGATCCGCGGGATTCGGCGGCGCGGGAACGGCGACTCGCCCGGTCGTCCCGGCGCCGACCCGCAACGGCTGTTCGCCGCGGGCGACGATCCGGGAGCCTTCCTGGATCCGCCACCGCAGGTTCAGCTCGTCGGTGCCCTTGAACTGCCGTTCGTTGGTCACCGACACCGTGCCACCGGAGTAGGCGAACCGGAGCGGCTGATGCGCCCAAGCCATCTGCGCGGTCTCCGGCTGCGCCGAACGATCCGTGCCGATCAGACCGTCCACACCGGACAGACTGGAGCCATAGGACAGGTGGCTCCCCTGGTCCGTGACGCTGTCGAAGTCCAGCGCCAGGACGGCACCGCCGGCCGGTGCGGCACCGGACAGCTCGGCGGCGGACAGTGGCTTGTCGTAGATACGGACGTCGTCGACGGCGCCGCGGCCCATCCAGCCGATGTTCGACGGGTCGTTCCAGGACGTCTCGAAGTCGCGGCCGACGTTGACCTCCGCCGAAGACGGGTCGATCGCGCCGGTGAACGGTTTGCTGCCGACCTCCTTGCCGTCGAGATAGAGCCGCAGGGCCGTGCCGTCGTAGGTACCGCTCACCCGGTGCCAGTTGCCGTAGAAATCGGCGGGCACCTTGGCCTGCACCGCCTGCCACGTTCCGCTGTGGATGAAGAACTCCAGCGTGTCCTGCGTCTTCATCTTGAGCGCGTACTGGTGATCGCCCTTGCCGAGGATGCGGAAATCACCGGTCCATTTGCCCGGCTTCACCCAGGCATCGAGGGTCAGCGCCTTACCGGTGATGTCGAGCTTCCGGTCGCGGTAGACCTCGACGAAATCGTCCAGTCCGGACAGCGCCAGTGCCTTGCCGCGATGACCGTCGACCAGCTCCGGTTTGCCGCTGAGGTGCGCCGAGATGTCGTTGCCCGACGAATCGGGCGTGATCCGGATCCGCTGCCGGATGTTCTGCTCCGCCCAGTCCCAGATGAACCCGCCCTGGGTCTGCGGATTCGCCCGGATCGTGTCCCAGAACTCCCGGAAGTTGCCGAGACTGTTGCCCATGGCGTGGGCGTACTCGCCGAAGATCAGCGGTTTGGTGGTGTTCTTCGCCTGTTCGGCGAACTTCTCCGGAGACGGATACCGCGGCCCCCACACGTCCGCGAACGGCGCGTCCCCGTCCGGGCTGTTCGACTGGTGGTAGATCGGCCGGGTCGGCTCGTTCGCGTCCAGCCATTCCGCCAGCGCGAAGTGATGCGCGCCGAGGCCGGCCTCGTTACCGGTGTCCCACAGGAAGACGCTCGGATGGTTCTTGTCCCGTTCGACCATGCCGATCATCCGGTCGAAGAACGCGTCCCGCCAAGCCGGGTCGTTCGCCTGGCAGTATTGAGCGCAGTTCTCGTGGTTGTGGGTCTCGATGTCGATCTCGTCGTCGATCCAGAGCCCGTGCCGGTCGGCCAGTTCGTAGAAGTAAGGGTCCGACGGGTAGTGCGAGGTGCGGACCGCGTTGACGTTGAGCTGCTTCATCAGCGCGACGTCGCGCTCCTGCGCGCGCCGGGGCACGTGCCTGCCGTGATCGGGGTCGGTCTCGGCGCGGTTGACGCCCTTGAACAGCACCCGTTTCCCGTTGACCAGCAACTGTTTGTCGCGGATCTCGATCTCCCGGAACCCGACCGTCTCGCTCGTGATGTGCGTGACGCGGCCGTCGGGCGCGGTCAACGTGAGGACGGCCGTGTACAGGTTCGGCGTCTCGTCGGTCCACTTCGCGGGGTTACGAACGAACAGGTTCAGCGCGGTCTTGCCACCCGCCTCGACCTCCCCGCTCGCGGACCCGGCCTCCTTGCCCGCGGCGTCGCGCAGGCTCAGCCCGACACGGTGCTTGCCCGTGGTCCCGCCGGGTTTGGTGGCGACCTCGACCGCGGCCTTGAGGGTGGCGTCGGTGTAGGTGGCATCGAGGTCGGTCGTCAGTCCCACGTCCTGGATGAACGTCCCCGGCGCCGAGTGCAGGGTCACAGAGCGGAAGATGCCCGAGTACCGCCACTGGTCGACGTCCTCCAGATAGGCGCCCGCGCTCCAGCGGTGCACCTGCACGGCGAGCCGGTTCGGGCCCGGGCGCAGCGCGGAGGAGATGTCGAACTCCGCCGGCGTGTAGCCGCCCTGGTCGTAGCCGATGTACGTCCCGTTGACCCAGACGAAGTACGCCGACGTGACACCCTCGAAGCGCAGGAAGGTCTCGCGTTCCGTCCAGTCCGCGGGCAGGGTGAAGTCGCGGACGTAGGCGCCGGTCGGGTTGACGTCACGCGGGACGCGCGGCGGGTCGTCGGGCTGGATCTCGGTGGCGATGTTGCGGAAGATCGGGTGGTCCAGACCGTCCGTCTGCCAGGTGTGCGGAACGGATACTTCGCGCCAGCGCGACGCGTCGTAGCCGTCCTCGTGGAATCCCGCCGGGACCTGAGACGGATTGTCGGCCATCGCGATCCGCCACTTGCCGTCGAGCGACTGGGTGTAGGGACTGCGTTCCTCGCGGCGAGCCGCGGCGGAGACGTCCGCGTACGGGCGTAGGTAGGCGTGCGGTGGCTCCTGGCCTTCGGCGACCTTCCGTGGATCGTCGAGGTAGGACTGGACGTCGGCGGGTGGTCCGCCTGCCGCGGCCGGTGATCCGGCCGCGACCAGGGTCCCGGCGAGCATCGCCAGGACCAGGACGATGGGGCGTGTTCGCAGCACTGCGTTCAACCTCCCAGTGAGTTCAGCTGAGCCGGAAGCTGACCCGTTGACGATCCCGCACCGCGGTACCGGGACGGAAGACCAAGATCCTTCCCTTGTCGTGGGCCAAATAGGTGGCGGATTCACCCGGCAGGCGGAACGACACCGCCAGCCGGTCGGCAAGGCCCGGCACCTGGGTGAAACTCGCCGCCCGGCCGTAGGCGTCGCTCTCGTCGTACGGATCGATCCGTACGGTCGAGGCGTCGACCACCCGGACGTAACGGTCCGGGAAGTTCACCGATTGCAGTGCGACGGTTCCCGCTCCCCGGAACCCCGGGACGATCCGGAACTGCGAGTCGGCGAGTTCACGGACGTTGCCATCCGCCGTCAGCCGGTACTCGTAGTGCCGCACGTACAACGCCGGATCGTCCAAAGGGGACAGCCGGACGCAAGGTCCGCCTTTGCCGACCGGGACGCCGAAACTCGGTGTCCCGTCGTCGTTCCAGTACAGCCGTTGGACCCTCGTGTGCCGGTTCGGGTCGTACAGCGGGTCGCCGGTGATGTCGCGGTAGTCGCGGGCGTGGTAGACGAGCACGTCGGACCCGTCCTCGGCGACGGTGAACGAGTTGTGCCCCGGTCCGTACTGCCGGGTCGCCTCGTTCGTGGTGAACACCGGCTGCGGCGACTTCGTCCAGGACCGCGGGTCGAGCAGGTCCGAACGTTCGTCGGCGGTGAGCAGCCCCATGCAGTAGCGGGCGTCGGTGGCGCTCGCCGAGTAGGTCATGAACACCCGCCCGTTGCGGACGATCACCGCCGGCCCCTCGTTGACCTTGAATCCCTGGATCTCCCACGGCAGCGTGGGCACCGCGAGCCGGACGGGATCACCCTTGATCGCCAGCGGTGAGGCCATCTCGGCGAGGTACACGTTGCTGTTGGTCGCGATCCCGGGTTCGCTCTGCGCCCAGGCGAAGTACCGTTTGCCGCGATGCTCGAACGTCGTCGAGTCGAGCGTGAAGGTGTCCCACTTGGTCACCATCTGCCCGCGCAGCACCCAGGTACCCGCCCGTGGATCGTCCGAAGTGGACTCCAGCACGTACGTCCGGATGCGGAACACGTCGTCCGAGTCACCCGCGGCGAAGTAGACGTACCAGCGCCCGTCGATGCGGTGCAGTTCCGGCGCCCAGATGTGGCCGCCCATCTTCCCGGACGACGGCCGTCGCCAGATCGTCGTCTCCCTGGCGGTGGCCAGGCCGTCGATCGTGGCGGCGCCGCGCACGACGATCCGGTCGTACTCCGGCACGGAACCGGTCAGGTAGTACATCCCGTTCACCGGCCGGGTGATGAACGGGTCGGCGCGCTGTTCGACCAGTGGATTCCGGGTGGTCAACGACGCGGGAGCGGCCTCGGCGGCCTGGGCCGTACCCGGCGCCAGGCTGCCGACCGCGGTGGCGGCCAGCAAGCCGCCACCCGCTCTGAACAGGTCACGACGGTCGATCGTCATGGTCATCCCCTCACTCGGGCCGGGAACCGCAGGAAGGTCACGGAATTCGGTGGGAAGGTGTAGGTGAAGCTGTTCGACACGCCGGAGAACCGCGACTCGCGTGGCGCGATCGGCGTGGCGAAAGCGGTGTTGACGTCGTCCGGTGAGCCCTGCAACGTCGTCACGCGGGCGGTCGAACCCGGCTGGACGCGGGTGCCGAGATCGACCCGGGTGCGGGCTGCCGAGGTCTGGGCGTTGACGACCTTGACCACCAGTTCGCCGGTCTTGACGTCGCGGGTGACGACCTGGCGGAACGGTTCGGCGACCTTGTCGTCGGTGAACGAACCCCACTTCTGCCCGTCGAGGAACAGCGTCACCTGTCGGCCGCGGACCTCGACCCGCAGGTCGTACTGCTTGCCGGTCTCGATCTTGGTGTCGTTCTGGAGCAGGGTCTGCTTGCCGCCGCCTTCGGTCTTCTCGACGGCGGAAACGGTGTTGTTCCAGCCGCCGAGGTTCCACCAGTAGTTGTTACCGGTGTCCTTGACCCCGAACGCGACCAGGAAGCCCTCCCTGCCGCCGGTCTTCGTCGCCTTCACCGAGAAGTCGTAGTTGCTCCAGGACGGATCGCCCGTGGTCACGAGGGTGTTCTCCGCGGCCTGGTCGGACTGGAGGTAGACCCCGTTCGACACCGCCCAGGAACCCCGTCCGGCCACCTTCGACCAGCGTGAATCGTCGCCGGAGAAGTCGTCCGAGAACAGCTGCGCACCGTCGGCCGACGTGACCTTGACGTCGTCGTAGGCCGCGCTCGTCGCCCAGGTCGACAGCCCGATCGCGCCCGAGATCGGCGCGACGGTGGCAGGCGTGGCCGACGCCCTGCTCGGGACCAGGTGGTCGCCGACGTTGGTCATGAACAGCTTCTGTGTCTCGTAACTGGCCGAACCCCACGAGCGCTGGTTGTCGAACCAGATCATGTCCGGTTTCCACTGCACGTAGTCGGTGTTCGCCAGCAGCGGCGCGTACGACGCGAGCTTGACGACGTCGGCGTTCCGCTCCAGCCCGGTCATGTACGCGGCTTCGGCCAGCGCGTTGCCGAACTTGTTGTCCAGCGACGCGTATTCGCCGAGAAAGACCTTGGGACCGTTGCGATCGTAGGTGTCGTAGCGCTGGTTGTTCTGGAGGAACCACTGCGGACTGTTGTAGTAATGCTCGTCGACCACCGAGACCTTCGCGTTCCGGTTCAGGTCCCACAGCCGGTCGAACGTCGCGCCGGTGTCGTCCGGTCCCGAGTTGCCGATCACCGTGATCCCCGGGTATTTCGCCGCGATCGCCTTCCGGAACTCGGTGAAGCGGGCGAAGTACTCGTCGGGCAGGTTCTCCTCGTTGCCGACGCCGACATGCGTCAGGTTGAACGGCGCCGGATGCCCCATCTCGGCCCGCTTCTTACCCCAGGCCGAGGTGACCGGGCCGTTGGCGAACTCGATCAGGTCGAGGGTGTCCTGGATGTGCCGCCGCAGCAACGCCGGGTCGTCGGTCGCCTTGTTCTGCCCGCAGCCGGTGACCAGCGCCGGTACCACCGGCAGCGGCATCGCGCCGATGTCCTCGGAGAATTGGAAGTACTCGTAGTAGCCGATGCCGTAGGACTGGTTGTAGCCCCAGAAGTTCGCGTTCGTGGCCCGCTGCTCGACCGGCCCGATGGTGTCCTTCCACTGGTACGAACGCTTTCGTTCCCAGTTCGGCGCCTCGTAACCCTGGTGGCTGCCGGTGTTGACCAGGCAGCCGCCGGGGAAGCGTACGAAACCGGGTTTGAGCGCGGCGATCTTCTCCGCGAGGTCGGCCCGCATGCCGTTCGGCCGGTTCTTGTAGGTGTCGCGCGGGAACAGCGACACCATGTCCAGCCGCAGGGTCCCGCCGCCGGACGCGGTCAGCGCGAGCCTGCCCAGCGCACTCGACTCCCGTGCCCGGACACTGCCGGTGTACTTCACCCAGCCGTCGCCGCGGACCTGCACCCGCAGCGGATCGGCGAGCGCCTTGCCCGCCGGATCGGTGACGGCCACCGTGAGCGGCGTCCCCGCCGCCCGATCGGTCCGGGCGAACACCGAGAAGTCGTACTGCTTGCCCTTCTCGACCCGGATCCCCGAGTTGTAGCCGGAATTCGCGACGCCGTACTCGCCACCGGCGAGGTCGAGCTTGAGATAGCGGCGGTTCCGTTCGTTGAGCCGCCGGTCGTCGTCGGCCACCGTCGCCGTGCCGGTTCCCCCGTCGATCGACGTGGGTGCCCAAGACGTCAACGGCGTGTACGACGCGTTGTCGGCCTTGTCGTACTCGAAGGAGCGGTTCTGCACGAGCTCCGCGTACAACCCGCCGTCGGCGGCGCGGTTGATGTCCTCGAAGAAGACGCCGTACATCGAACGGTCGATCGTGGCACCGCGTCCCGCCGCGTCCACGGCGAGGCTGTAGTCGGTCGTCGGTGTCTGGCCCGAAGCGGTCTGAACGGGCACGAGGACACTGGCGGCGATGGTCAGGGACAGCACACTGATCCGGATCGACCTGCTGCGCACAGCACTTCCTTTCGCGACGGTTGCGAGGGGAACTGCGGGTGGGGGGTGGGTCAAGCGGGTCGTGAGTGGCGATTCGGGTTAGAACCCGAATCGCCACTCACGACCGTCAGGCGGCGGTCCGGGCCCGCCGTTTGGTCCAGATGTCATAGGCGACGGCGACGAGCAGCACGAACCCCTTGACCAGGTTCACGCTCTCGGTCGGCGCGCCGATGAGGGACATGCCGTTGTTGATCACGCCCATGATCAAGCCGCCGGTGATCGCGCCGACCACCTTGCCGACGCCACCCTGCACCGCGGCGCCGCCGATGAACGCCGCGGCGATCGCGTCGAGTTCGAACATGTTGCCCGCGGTCGGACCGGCCTGGTTGAGCCGTCCGGCCACGATGATCCCGGCCAGCGCGGAGAGCACGCCCATGTTGACGAAGATCCAGAACGTCACGGCCTTGACCTTCACGCCGGACAGGGTCGCGGCCTGGAGGTTCCCGCCGATGGCGTAGATGTGGCGGCCGAACACGGCCCGCGTCGTCACCAGCGAATACCCGATCACCAGCACCGACAGCAGGATCAGCACCCACGGCAGGTTCTTGTACCGCGCCAGCTGCACCACCACGAACAGCACGACGGCGGCCGCCGCGGCGATCTTCAGCAGGAACATCGGCAGCGGGTCGACTTCTTGCAGGTAGTTCAGCCGGGCCGTGCGCTTGCGCCATCGCGAGACGACAGCGCCGCCGATGGCGAGGACGTCCACCAGCAGGCTGACCACGTCGGCGCCGCCGAGCGGGCCGAGCCCGATGTTGCCGAGATAGCCGCCGGTGAACCCGTTCGCCAGCGTCCGCACCTCGTCCGGGAACGGCCCGATCCCCTGGTTCCCGAGCACGGTCAGGGTAAGGGCGCGGAAGATCAGCATCCCGGCCAGCGTCACGATGAACGCCGGGATGCCGAAGTAAGCGACCCAATACCCTTGCCACGCCCCGATCACCGCGCCGACCGCCAGGGTGATGAGGAGCGCGAGCGGCCACGCCATGCCCATGTTCACCATCAGCACGGCCGAGATCGCGCCGGTCAGCGCCACCACGGACCCCACCGACAGGTCGATGTGCCCGGCGATGATGATCAGGATCATGCCGATCGCGAGGATCAGCACGTACGAGTTCTGCACGATCAGGTTCGAGATGTTCTGCGGTTCCAGCAGCGCGCCGCCGGTGAGGATCGAGAACAACACGACGATCAGCGCGAACGCGACGTAGATGCCGCTCTCGCGCGGGTTGAACGAGATCCGGCGCGGTGCCCTGGCCGGCGCGGCTCCCTGCTGTTCCGGGACACCGGTGGCGGTGTCAGCGGAGGCGGTGCTCATGTCTTACTCCTGTTCCCTGGTCATCGCCCGCATGAGGACCTCTTGGGTGGCCTCGGCCCGGCCGACCTCGCCGGTGATCCGGCCCGCCGACAACGTGTAGATCCGGTCGCACAGACCGAGTAGTTCCGGCAGCTCGGACGAGATGACCAGGACGGCCTTCCCCTCGTCGGCGAGCCGGTTGATGATCGTGTAGATCTCGTACTTCGCGCCGACGTCGATGCCGCGGGTTGGCTCGTCGAGGATCAGCACGTCCGGATCGGTGAGGATCCATTTGGACAGCACGACCTTCTGCTGGTTTCCGCCGGAGAGCGTGCCGGTCACGCTGCGCACGTCCGGTGCCTTGATGTTCATGCTCTTGCGGAATTCTTCGGCGACCCGGTGTTCTTCGTTCTCGTCCACCCAGCCGCGCCGGGCGAGTTTGCCCAGCGCGGCGCCCGAGATGTTGCGCTGGATGTCCTCGATGAGGTTGAGTCCGTAGCGTTTGCGGTCCTCGGTGGCGTACGCGATCCCGTTGGCGACGGCGTCGCCGACCGTGCGCACCTCGATCTCCTTGCCGTCCTTGACCAGCCGTCCGGAGATGTCCTTGCCGTACGAACGGCCGAACACGCTCATCGCGAGTTCGGTCCGCCCGGCGCCCATCAGTCCGGCCAACCCGACGATCTCGCCGCGGCGCAACGTCAGGCTCGCGCCGTCCACGACGACGCGGCCGTGCTGCGTCGGACTGTGCACGGTCCAGTCCTCGATCCGGAGGACCTCGTCACCGATCCGCGGTTCCCTCGGCGGGAACCGGTTCTCCAGTTTCCGGCCGACCATCCCGGCGATGATCCGGTCCTCGGTGACCGCGGCCGCGTCCAGTGTTTCGATCGTCCTGCCGTCGCGCAGGATGGTGATCGAGTCGGCGATCGCGGCGATCTCGTTGAGCTTGTGCGAGATCAGGACGCAGGTGACGCCGTCGTCGCGCAGGCCGCGCAGCAGTTCGAGCAGATGAGCCGAATCGTCGTCGTTCAGCGCCGCCGTCGGCTCGTCGAGGATCAACAGTTTGACCTCTTTGGACAGTGCCTTGGCGATCTCGACGAGCTGCTGTTTGCCGACACCGATGTCGAGCACCGGCGTCACCGGGTTCTCCCGCAGGCCGACGCGCCGCAGCAGTTCGCCGGCCTGTTGGTTGGTCCTGTTCCAGTCGATCAGCCCGCCGCGCGCCTTCTCGTTGCCGAGGAAGATGTTCTCCGCGATGGACAGTTGCTGGCACAGCGCGAGTTCCTGGTGGATGATCACGATGCCGCGGCGTTCGCTGTCGCGGATCGCGGAGAACGCGCACGGCTCGCCGTCGAAGACGATCTCGCCGTCGTACGAGCCGTGCGCGTAGACACCCGAGAGCACCTTCATCAGCGTGGACTTGCCCGCGCCGTTCTCGCCGCAGATCGCGTGGATCTCTCCCCTGCGCACCGACAGGTTCACGTCCTGCAGCGCCTTGACGCCGGGGAAGGTCTTGGTGATCCCCCGCATCCGAAGGATTTCGTCGGTCACGTCGCTACCTCAGCTGTTCCGCTTTGTAGTAGCCCGAGTCGATGAGTTCCTTCTGGTAGTTCCCCTTGTTGAGGATCACCGACTCCAGCAGGAACGCCGGGACGACCTTCTGGCCGTTGTTGTAGTCCGTCGTGTTGTTCGTCTCGGCCTTGCCGCCCTTGAGCACCGCGTCGGCCATCTTGACCGTGGTCTCGGCGAGTTTGCGGGTGTCCTTGAAGATCGTCGAGTACTGCTCGCCGGCGATGATGGACTTCACCGACGCGACCTCGGCGTCCTGGCCGGTGACCACGGGATACGGCTGGCCCGGGGTGCCGTAGCCGTTGCTCTTCAGCGCCGACAGGATGCCGATGGAGAGGCCGTCGTACGGCGAGAGCACGCCCTGCACCTTGTCGCCGGAGCTGTAGGTCTTGGTCAGCAGGTCTTCCATCCGCCGCTGCGCGGTCGCCGCCTGCCAGCGCAGGATCGCCGCGACGTTGAACGCGGTCTGGCCGCTCTTGACGACCAGCGTCCCGTTGTCGAGGTAGGGCTTCAGCACCGACATGGCACCGTTGAAGAAGAACGTCGCGTTGTTGTCGTCCGGCGAACCGGCGAAGAGTTCGACGTTGAACGGTCCCTTGCCCTCACCGGGCGAACCGTCCTCCTTGAGCACCTTGAGCCCGGTGAGCAGCGACGTCGCCTGCTGCACACCGACCTTGAAGTTGTCGAAGGTCGCGTAGTAATCGACGTTGGGGGTGTTGCGGATCAGCCGGTCGTAGGCGATGACCGGGATCTTCTTGTCCGCGGCCTCCTGCAGCTGGGTGGTGATCGCGGTGCCGTCGATCGAGGCGATCACGAGCAGCTTCGCGCCCTTGGTGATCTGGTTCTCGATCTGGTTCACCTGGGTGGGGATGTCGTCCTCTGCGTACTGCAGGTCGACCTGGTAGCCGAGCTTCTCCAGCGCCGCCTTGATGTTGTCGCCGTCATGGATCCAGCGCTCCGACGATTTGGTCGGCATGGTGACGCCGACGAGGCCGCCGGCGGCACCGCTCGCGGCCGCCTGCTGATCGACGGACTTCTCACTCGAACCGCAGGCCGTGAGCGCGGCACCGAGGCCGACCGCCACGGCCACTGTGGCCAGTTTCGTGAACTTCATTGTTCCTTCTCTCCGGTGGGGACCGATCAGAATCCTTGTGCGAGCCGGTAATAGGCCTGGTTCCAGCGCATCCGGTCGGCGATCGAAGCGGGTGTCGTCGCCTGGTCGATCACCAGCAGCTCGACGTCGAGCATGGTGGCGAAATCCCGGATCGATTCGGCGCCGACGGCCTGCGTGAGCACCGTGTGGTGCGGTCCGCCCGCGGTGATCCAGGCCTCGGCGGACGTCGCCAGCGACGGCGACGGCTTCCACACCGCGCGCGCGACCGGCAGATTCGGCAGCGGCTCGTCCGGCGCGACGACCTCGACTTCGTTGGCCACCAGGCGAAACCGGTCGCCGAGGTCGGCGAGGCCGATCACGACGGCGTCACCGGCGGCGGCGTCGAACACCAGCCGGACGGGATCCTCGCGGCCGCCGATCCCGAGCGGGTGGATCTCGCATGAAGGCTTGGCGGCGGCGATGCTCGGGCAGACCTCGAGCATGTGCGCGCCGAGGATCTTCGGTTCACCGGGACCGAAGTGGTAGGTGTAATCCTCCATGAACGACGTCCCGCGCTCGGAGTCGCGGCCCATCGCCTTCACCGCGGTCAGCAGCGCGGACGTCTTCCAGTCCCCCTCGCCGCCGAAGCCGTAGCCGTCGGCCATCAGGCGTTGCACCGCGAGACCCGGGAGCTGGCGCAGGCCGCCGAGATCCTCGAAGTTCGTGGTGAACGCGCCGAAACCGCCGTTCGTCAGGAACGTGCGAAGCCCCTGCTCGATCCGGGCCGCGTAGCGCAGCGACTCGTGCCGCTCGCCCGCCTTGGTCAGCTCCGGAGCGAGCGCGTACGAGTCGGCGTACTCCTCGACGAGCGTGTCGACCTCGGCGTCGGGCACCGCGTCGACCAGCGCGACGAGTTCGTTGACGCCGTAGGTGTTCACCGAGACGCCGAACTTCAGCTCCGCCTCGACCTTGTCCCCGTCGGTGACCGCGACGTCGCGCATGTTGTCGCCGAACCGGGCGAGTTTGAGCGAGCCGATCGTCTGGCGGCCGACCGACGCCCGGATCCAGGCGTCGATCCGGTCGGCGACCGACGGATCCGCCGCGTGCCCGGCGATGGTCTTGCGCGGCACACCGAGCCGGGTCTGGATGTAGCCGAACTCGCGATCGCCGTGCGCGGCCTGGTTCAGGTTCATGAAGTCCATGTCGATGGACTGCCACGGCAGTGCCTCGTTGAGCTGGGTGTGCAGATGCAGCAAGGGTTTCCGCAGCGCGTCGAGGCCGGTGATCCACATCTTCGCCGGCGAGAACGTGTGCATCCACGCGATCACGCCGACACAGGCGTCGTCCGCGTTCGCCTCGAGCATCACGCGCCGGATCGCCGACGGCTCGGTCAGCACCGGCTTCGCGACGATCCCGGCCGAGATCCGGCCGGTGTCGGCCAGCATCCGCTGGATCTGCAACGACTGACCCGCGACCTGTTCGAGGGTTTCCTCGCCGTACAGCGCCTGGCTCCCGGTGAGGAACCAGACCTCGGTCTTCCGCTGTGTGCTCACTTCTCTCCCTGCTGACCGTAGACGTTCTGGTAGCGCGCATAGAGCCGGTCCACGTCCTGTTCGGACAGTGGTTCCGGCGTTCCCAGCGCGGAAGCGATGTGGACGGTCTTCGCGACGTCTTCGACCATCACCGCGGCCTTGACCGCGTCCCGTGCGGTGCGGCCGACGGTGAACGGGCCGTGGTTGCGCATCAGCACCGCGGGCGACCGGCTGGACCGCAGGGTCTCGACGATGCCCCGGCCGATCGAGTCGTCGCCGATCAGCGCGAACGGCCCGACCGGGATCTCCCCGCCGAACTCGTCGGCGATCATCGTGAGCACGCAAGGGATCGGTTCCCCGCGCGCCGCCCACGCGGTGGCGTACGTCGAATGCGTGTGGACGACTCCGCCGACCTCGGGCATGTGCCGGTAGACGTAGGCGTGCGCGGCCGTGTCCGAAGACGGCGCCAGATCGCCGTGGACGACTTCGCCGTACAGGTCGGTGACGACCATGGTGTCGGCGGTCAGGTCGCCGTAGGACACCCCGGACGGTTTGATCACCATCAGGTCGTGCCCGGGGACGCGCGCCGACACGTTGCCCGCGGTCCAGATGACCAGCTCGTAGCGGGTCAGCTCGCTGTGTAACCGGGCGACGGTGTCCCGCAGCTCTTCGAAGGTGTCCGTGATCTCCACGGCGAGGCTCATCGGTGCTGTCCTTTCCTGGCGGCACGGCGGCGGGCGGCGAGCCGGTGCATGACGTCGTTGGTCCCGCGGCCGAAGTAGTCGTGCAGCGCGGCGTACTCGGCGTAGAGGTCGTCGTAGGCCTTCACGTTTTCGGCGATCGGCCGGTGGACCGCGCGGCGGACCGAGCCCATCGCGAGCGCGGCGGCAGGCACGTCCGGATGCGCTCCGGCGGCGACGGCGGCGTGGATCGCCGAGCCCAGCGCGGGGCTCTGCGCCGAACCGGCCACCGAAAGCGGCAGATTCGTGACGTCGGCGTAGATCTGCATCAGCAGCGGGTTCCTGACCAGGCCTCCGGCGACGATCAGTTCGGTGACCGGCACCCCGGCGCGGTCGAACGTCTCGATGATGGTCCTGGTGCCGAAAGCGGTCGCCTCCAGCAGCGCGCGATAGGTGTCCTCGGCCCGCGTCGCGAGCGTCTGCCCGACGACGACGCCGGACAGTTCGTGGTCGACCAGCACCGACCGGTTCCCGCTGTGCCAGTCGAGCGCGACCAGCCCGTGCTCGCCGATCTCCTGTGTCGCGGCGAGCCGGGTGAGCAGCTCGTGGACAGAGATCCCCGCTTCCCTGGCGTCGTCCACATAGGATGCTGGCACGCCGTGTTCGACGAACCACGCGAAGATGTCGCCGACCCCGCTCTGCCCGGCCTCGTAACCCCACTGCCCGTCGACGATCCCGCCGTCGACGACGCCGCACATCCCCGGCACCTCGCGCAGTTCGGCGCCGTTCATCACGTGACAGGTGGAGGTGCCCATGATCGCGACCATCTGCCCCGGCTCCACGGCCTGGACGGCGGGCGCGGTGACATGCGCGTCGACGTTGCCGACGGCGACCGCGATCCCTTCCGGCAACCCGGTCCATTCCGCCGCCTGGGCGCTCAGGCTTCCCGCCTTGGCGCCGAGAGCGGCCAGCGGATGGACGAGCTTGTGGTCCACGAAGGACCCGAAGCCGGGCGCGAGCTCTTCCAGGAACTCAGCGCTCGGGTAGTGGCCGTCCTGGAGAATGCCCTTGTATCCGGCGGTGCACGCGTTGCGGACGTAGGTCCCGGTGAGCTGCCAGACGATCCAGTCGGCGAGTTCGACCCAGTGCCGCATCCGGTCGTAGACCTCGGGCGCCTCTTCGAAGACCTCCAGCGCCTTGGCGAACTCCCACTCCGAGGAGATCAACCCGCCGTAGCGCGGGAGCCAGGACTCGCCGCGCTTCCGTGCCAGCGCGTTGATCCGGTCCGCCTGCGGCTGCGCGGAATGGTGCCGCCACAGCTTCACGTAGGCGTGCGGATTCCCGGCGAACTCGGGCAGTTCACACAGCGGCGTGCCGTCGGCCGTGGTCGGCACCATCGTGCAAGCGGTGAAGTCGGTGCCGATACCGATCACGTCGGCGGGATCCGCGCCGGCGGCGCGGAGGGCTTCCGGCACGGCGGTGCGGAGGACGTCGATGTAGTCCGACGGCACCTGCAGTGCCCAGTCCGGCGGCAGACCGTGCCCGGTCCGCGGCAGGATCCGGTCGATCACGCCGTGGCGGTACTCCGAAACCGCGCTGCCCAGCTCCGCGCCGTCACGGACGCGGACCACGACGGCCCGGCCGGACAGCGTCCCGAAGTCGACGCCGACGACCAGCGGCTCCCCTGTACTCACTTCTTCTCCCGCATTGTTAGCGTTCACATTTCTGGTCGAAAACCACGCTCACGCGTGATTGAAGCCGTAACTCGCGTGTCTGGAGCCGTAACTCACGTGTCTCCAGCTGATCCGGCTCCAATCACGCGAGTTACGCCCTTGATCACGCGAGTCACGTGGCTCGTCTGCCGACGAGGCGTTGCAGGACGATGAAGGCGAACAGCAGCGCACCGGTGATGATCGAGGTCCACCAGGAGTTCAGCGTGCCGTCGAAGGTGATGAGGGTCTGGATGATGCCCAGCACCATGATCCCGAGCACCGTTCCGAGGACGTAGCCGGAGCCGCCGGTGAGCAACGTGCCCCCGATGACGACGGCCGCGATCGCGGTCAGTTCCAGCCCGACGCCGTTCAGCGGATCGCCGGAAGACTTGTACAGCACCAGGAGCAGGCCGCCGAGCGCCGAGCAGAACCCGCTGAGCGTGTAGACCGAGATCCGCGTGCGGCCGACGTTCAGGCCCATCAGCAGTGCCGACTTCGGATTCCCGCCGATCGCGTAAACCGTCCGGCCGAACCGCGTTCCGTAAAGGACATACGCGGCGACGGCGACCACGACCAGCGCGACGACCACGCCGATCGAGATGTGCAGCTCCGCACCGAGCGGGATCTGCGTCTGCGCGAGGCTCGCGACCGTCGGGTCGTCGATCGAGTACGCCTGGGTGCTGATCGTGTAGCAGAGCCCCCTGGCGAAGAACATCCCGATCAGGGTGGCGATGAACGGCTGGATCTCGAAGACCTGGATCAGCACGCCCATCCCGAAGCCCAGCGCCGCGCCGATCGCGAGCACCGCGGGGATCACCGCGAAGACCGGCCAGCCCTGGTTCTGCAGGAGGTCGGCGGAGACCACAGTGGACAGCGCCACGACCGAACCCACCGACAGATCGATACCGCCGGTGAGGATCACGAACGTCATGCCGACGGCGACGACCAGCAGGAAGGCGTTGTTGATGAACAGGTCGAGCACGACCTGCCCGGAACCGAACGCCGTGTAGCTCGACGCGCCGTAGATGTACGCGCCGACGAGCATCGCCATCGTCGCCAGGATCGGCAGATGTCGTTGCCGCGGCCGATAGCCCTTGATGCGGTCGAGTGTCGTCATACCCCGGCCTCCACCTTCTCCGGCAGGACGGCGGCAGGCGGCGGCGCCGCTTTCCGCCGTCTGGCGAGCTTCTTGCGGAACACCGGCGACTGCAGCAGGCAGACCGCCAGCACGACCACGGCCTTGAACAGCATGATCGCCTGCGGCGCGATGCCGAGCGCGTACACGGTCGTCGTCAAGGTCTGGATGAGCAGCGCGCCGATCACCGAACCGGTGAGCGAGAACCGGCCACCGGTCAACAGCGTCCCGCCGATGACGACGGCGAGGATTGCGTCCAGTTCGATGAACTGCCCGGCGTTGTTGCCGTCGGCGCTGTGCACGTTCGCGCTGATCATCAGCCCGGCGATCCCGGCGCAGAGCGCGCAGAAGACGTAGGTGAGCCAGATCAGCCGGGACGATCGGAGCCCGGCGAGCCTGCCCGCCTCCGGGTTGCCGCCCACCGACTCGACCAGCAGCCCCAGCGCCGACCGGCGGACCAGCACCGCGGCGATGGCGAACACGGCCAGCGCGATGAGGATCGCGCTGGGCAGGCCGAAGGTGAACCCGCTGCCGATCCATTCGTAGGGATGCGAATTGACGGTGATGATCTGGCCGCCGGTGATCAGCTGGGCGATGCCGCGGCCCGCGACCATCAGGATCAGCGTCGCGATGATCGGCTGGATGCCGAGGACCGCCACCAGCCAGCCGTTCCACACGCCGAGAGCGAGGGCGAGCCCCAGCGCCATCCCGACCGCGGCCAGCGTCCCGCCGAGGCTGTTCTGGTCGCCGAGTCCGCTGATGTGCAGGCAGGCGAGCGCGCCGCTGATCGCGACCACCGCGCCGACCGAGAGGTCGATCCCCCGCGTCGCCACCACCAAGGTCATGCCGATCGCGATGAGGATCAGCGGGGCACCGTTCTTGAGGATGTCGATCAGGTTCCCGTAAAGGTGCCCGTCGCGGAGTTCGATCGCGAAGAACGCCGGATGGGCGATGAGGTCGCCGAGCAGCAGCGCCAGCAGCGCGGCGACAGGCCAGAACAAGCGATGTTTGGTCATCGTGCGACTCCTTCGGCCATCGTCGCCATGACGCGGTCCGCGGTCAGCGCTTCGTTGTCCAGTACGGCGACCACCGCGCGGTCGCGCAGCACGAGGACCCGGTGGCTCAACCGCAGCACCTCCTCGAGTTCCGCGGAGATGAACACGACGGCCATCCCCTCGCTCGAGAGCCGGGCGACCAGCCGCTGGATCTCCGTCTTGGCGCCGATGTCGATACCGCGTGTCGGCTCGTCGAGGATCAGCAGCCGGGGTTCGGTGATCAGCCACCGCGCGAGCAGCACCTTTTGCTGGTTGCCGCCGCTCAGGTCGCCGACCTTCGCTTCCGCGTTGGCGGGCCGGATGTCGAGCATTTTGACGTAGCGCTCGGCGATCTCGTCCTGCCGCCGCCGCGGGATCGGCCGCGCCCAGCCCCGCGAGGCCTGCAACGCGAGCACGATGTTCTCGCGCACGGTGAGTTCCTCGACGAGGCCCTCCGTCTTGCGGTTCTCCGAACAGAACGCGATGCGGTGGTCGAGACCGGCCCGCGGACTCTTCAGCGACACCGGCTCACCGTTGATCCGCACCGACCCGCCGTCCGCGTGATCGGCGCCGAACAGCAGCCTGGCCAGTTCGGTGCGACCGGAGCCGAGCAGCCCGGCCAAGCCGACGACCTCGCCCGCCCGGATGTCGAGCGAGAACGGCGCGACGCCGCCCTTGCGGCCGACGTCCTCCGCTTCGAGGAACACCGGCGCCCCGGCCAGGTCGGAACGGCTGTGCCCCGCGTCCTCGATGTCTTCGAGGGCCTCGAGTTCCTTGCCGATCATCCTGGTCACCAGGTCGACCGGGGTGATGTCCTCGGTGCGGTATTCCCCGATCAGCTTCCCGTTGCGCAGCACCGTCATCCGGTCCGCGACGGCGAAGACCTGCTCGATGAAATGGGAGACGAACAGGATCGCCATCCCCTGCTCCCGCAGCGATCGCACCACGTTCAGCAGCTGCTCGACCTCGCCGGCGTCCAAACTGGACGTCGGTTCGTCGAGGACGAGCACCCGCGCGTCGACGTCGAGCGCCCTGGCGATCGCGACCAGTTGCTGCACCGCGATGGAACAGCCGCCCAGCTCCGCCGAAACGTCCACTTCGACGTCCAGCCTGGCCAGCAGCGCGGCCGCCCGGCGGCGCGTCTCGCGCCAGTCGATACGGCCGCGCCGTCGCGGCTCCTTGCCGAGGCAGATGTTCTCCGCCACCGACAGGTTCGGGCAGAGGTTCACTTCCTGGTAGACGGTGCTCACGCCGGAGCGCTGTGCCTCTCCGGGACCGCTGAACGCGACCGGGGAACCGTCGAGTTCGATCGTGCCCGCGTCCACCCCGTGAACGCCGGTGAGCACCTTGATCAGGGTGGACTTGCCGGCGCCGTTCTCACCCATGAGGGCGTGCACCTCGCCGGGGAACATCCGGAAGGAGACGTCGTCGAGGGCGACCACGCCGGGGAATTCCTTCCGGATGTGACTCATCCGCAGAATCGCAGGGGGTTCTGTCATCGCTGACCTTGTTCTCGGGGGGACGCGGGATCGGGATCAGTACTGACGTTGCGGCAGCGCGGCCTTCGCGGCAGCCTGGTCGAATTCGGTCTCGGTGGTCTCGATGCGCGGGGGCACCTGCTCACCGGCGGCGACCTTCTTCACCAGGTCCATCAGCTGCGGGCCGAGCAGCGGGTTGCATTCGACGACGTGGTTGATCTTGCCGTCGGCCAGTGCCTGCAGGGCGTCACGGACGCCGTCGACCGAGACGATCTTGATGTCCTTGCCGGGCACCTTCCCTGCCGCCTCGATCGCTTCGATGGCGCCGAGGGCCATGTCGTCGTTGTGCGCGTACAGCACGTCGATCTTGGGCTGGGACTTCAGGAAGGCCTCCATGACCTCCTTGCCCTTGGCCCTGGTGAACTCACCGGTCTGCGACGCGACGACCTTGAACTTCGGGTTCGACGCGATGACGTCGGCGAAGCCCTTCTTGCGGTCGTTCGCCGGCGCGGAACCGGTGGTGCCCTGCAGTTCCACGATGCTGACGTCGCCCGTCGCCGAGCCGAACTCCTTGGCCAGCCACTCGCCGGCCTTCTTGCCTTCGGCGACGAAGTCCGAGCCGAGGAAGGTCTTGTACAGCGTCTTGTCCGGCGAGTCGACGGCCCGGTCGGTCAGGATCACCGGGATGTTCGCCGTCTTCGCCTCCTTGAGCACGGTGTCCCAGCCGGACTCCACGACCGGCGAGAAGGCGATCACCTTGACCTTCTGCTGGATGTAGGACCGGATCGCGGCGATCTGGTTCTCCTGCTTCTGCTGTGCGTCGGAGAACTTCAGCTCGATCCCGGCCGTCTTCGCGGACTCCTGGATCGACTTGGTGTTCGCCGTCCGCCAGCCGCTTTCCGCGCCGACCTGCGCGAAACCGAGGGTGATGGCCCCGCCGCCACCCGCTCCGCCGCCACCACCGCACGCGGTGAGCGCGAACAGTCCGGCCGCCACTATCGCCGTCCACGATTTTCTCGCCACATCTACTCCTAGATCCGCACTGATCAATTGAGTTAGCGTTAACACTCCACCGGGAAGCCCAACGAGGGCAGCTCCGGCTTCACGAAATTCCGGTGCTCTCCCGCACGATCAACTCGGGAACCACCAGGTCACGGGCTTGTTCTTCGCCACCGTTCATCCGGCGACGAAGAAGGTCGAACGTGCGCCTGCCGACTTCGACGAAGTCCTGGCGCACCGTCGTCAGCGGCGGCGTGTAGTACGCCGCCTCGGGCACGTCGTCGAAACCGACGATGCGCATCTCCCCCGGTACGTTCACGCCGGCCTCGGTGCAGGCGCGAAGAAAGCCGAGGGCCATCTGGTCGTTGGCCACGAAAACCGCGTCCAGTCCCTTTTCGCCGACGAGGGACCGCCCCGCCGCATACCCGGACCGCGCGCTCCAGTCGCCCCGCACCACCGGCGGGATCCGCGCGCCGTGCCGCTGCAGGGTTTCCCGCCAGCCGCGCTCACGGTCGAGCGCCTCCAGCCAGTCTTCGGGCCCGGCCACGTGCCAGACCGTCTCGTGCCCGAGGCCCAGCAGATGCTCGGTCGCGCGGCGGGCGCCGTCGTACTGGTCCACCGAGATCACCGGCACCGGCGCCTCCTTCCCGCCGCCGACCGCGACGAGCGGGACGTCATTGGGCGCGGCCTCCAGCGCACGCCCGGCGGTGACGTGCGGGGCGATCACGACGATGCCTTCGACGGCCTGGCGCCGCAGCCGCTCCACCGCGTCGGTGATGGACGACCGGCCGGGACGGCTGATGCTCGTTATGGTCGTCGCGTAACCCGCCTCGCGGGCGGCGTGCTCGATCCCGCTCAGCGTGCTGGCCGGGCCGTAGAGGTTGGCCTCCAACGCGACCACGCCGAGCGTGCCCGACCGGCCGGTGACCAGCGCGCGGGCCACCGAGTTCGGCCGGTAGTCCAATCGCTCGATGGCGGCGTTGACCCGGACGCGCGTCTCGGCGCGCACCGGCCCGGTGCCGTTGATGACCCGCGAGACCGTCATATGCGAAACACCCGCGAGCGCGGCGACATCGGTGAGGCTGGCCTGCTTGCCCACGGAGGAAACGGCCGAGTTGCCGCCCTCGCTGCTTTCGCGTGCCATCGCCTGTCTCCTGTCGCCGCTCCTCGCCGGGTGACGAGTGCCGCAAGTGTTAGCGATAACACGAACAGGGTCAAGGTCTCGCCGAGTCACAGTCGGGTCACGGGCACCTGGCCGCGAACCACGCGACCCGAGCCGACGGAAACACGGTGGGCCAGGTGGTCGTGAGTGGCGATTCGGGTTCTAACCCGAATCGCCACTCACGACCACCCGCACCGACACCTCCCTTGACCGCGCGGAGCCCGCCGTTCTACGGTCAGCGTGCACAATTCGATGTTAACGTTAACATTCCCCGTCAAGGGAGCACTCAACGATGATCCCCTTGCGTCCACGCCGAATCGGCGTCCTTCTCACTTCCGTCGCATTGCTCACCACGACAGCCACCGCGCCGGCCACGGCGGCGTCCACAGTGGACCCGAACGGAGCGCGCGACACGGCGGACACCCTTGCCGTCCCCGGTCTCGACGACGTCCGGGGCAACCTCACCCTTCCGGGCACCGGACCCGGCGGCACCACGATCCGTTGGCAGTCCTCGGATCCCGCCGTCATCACCCCGACCGGAGAGGTCACTCGCCCAGCCGACGGCCAACCCACGAAAAGGGTCACGCTCACGGCGGCCGTCACGAGCGGACGGGACACGGCGACCCGGCGGTTCACCGCCACGGTTCCCCCGAAACCGGCGCAGCAAGCCCTCGCGGGCTACAGCTTCTTCTATTTCACCGGCGAAGGCACACCGGACGGCGAACAGATCTACACCGCGGCCAGCAAGGGCAACGATCCGCTGGACTGGACCGAGCTCAACAACGGCAGGCCGGCGCTCAGGTCCAGCCTCGGCGAACTCGGCGTCCGCGATCCGTTCATCCTCCGCTCCCCCGACGGCGACAAGTTCTACCTGCTCGCGACCGACCTCAAGATCCACAACGGCCGGGGCTGGGACGCCGCGCAGCGTACGGGCAGCCGCTCGATCATGGTCTGGGAGTCCACCGATCTGGTCACCTGGTCCCGGCAGCGCAGTGTCGAGGTCTCGCCGCCGACCGCGGGCAACACCTGGGCGCCCGAAGCGTTCTGGGACGCCAAGCGTGGAACCTACGTCGTCTACTGGGCTTCGAAGCTGTACGCCGAAAACGATCCGGCGCACACCGGCACCAGCTACAACCGGATGCTCTACGCCACGACGCGCGACTTCGTCGGTTTCAGCAAGCCGAAGGTGTGGATCGACCCGGGTTACTCCGTGATCGACTCGACGGTCATCCAGGACAAGGGCACCTACTACCGGTTCACCAAGGACGAACGCGATCCCACCTCGTCGTCGCCGTGCAGCAAGTACATCACCGCGGAGAAGTCGACCGATCTGCTCGACCCGTCCTACGACTTCGTCGCCGAGTGCATCGGCAAGGGCGATCCGGGGTTGTCCCGCGGCGAGGGCCCGACCGGCTTCAAGTCCAACACCGAGAACAAGTGGTACCTGTTCATCGACGAGTACGGCGGCCGCGGCTACGTCCCGTTCGAGACGACCGATCTCGCGTCCGGGAAGTGGACCATGTCGCCCGGGGCGAAGCTGCCCGCGTCACCCCGGCACGGCACCGTCCTGCCGGTCACCCAGGCCGAACTCGACCGGCTGACCGCAGCGCCCATCCCTGCCAAAGCGGACAAGAACGGCTTGGTGGCGCACTGGCCCCTCGACGGCAAGACCGGCTCGACCGCCGCCGACCGCTCCGGCCACGGTTACGACGGCGCACTGGCCGGTGACGTGAAGTGGGCAGGTGGCGCGCTGGAGTTCGGCGGGGTCAACGGTCACGTGCAACTGCCGAACAACCTGCTGAACGGTGCGCCCGCGGCCACTGTGTCCGCCGACGTCCTCGTCGATCCCGGCCAGCAGACGCCGTACTTCCTCTACGGTTTCGGCAACACCGGGCCCTCGGGCGCCGGAGACGGCTACCTCTTCGGTACCGGCGGGACCGAGACGGGCGGATTCCGGGGCGCGATCGCGACCGGCGACTGGACCACCGAACAGGGAGCCGCCTCGAGCGGCGGCCTGCCCCGCGGGGTGTGGAAGAACGTCACGCTCACCGTCGGCGGCGGTAGTGCCGTTCTGTATCTGGACGGGGTCGAAGTGGCACGCGACGACAAGGTCACCATCAGACCGGCCGACCTCGGCGGCGGGGTCACCGCGGCCAACTACCTCGGCCGGTCGGTCTACTCGGCCGACAAGACGTTCAAGGGCAAGATGAAGGACGTCCGGCTCTACAACCGCGCGCTCTCCGGTACCGAAGTCGCCGGGCTGCCATCGAACAGCACGCTGATCCGCTCGGTCTCCCTCGATGCCCTCAAGGCGCCGGCCGTCATCGACCCGGGCGCGGGCACGGTCGTGCTCCCCGTCCGTCCCGGCACCGACCTGCGCGCGCTCAACCCGAAGTTCGGCCTTGCCCCGGGCGCGACTCTCAAACCCGGCGACGGGCGTCCGGTCGACCTTCGCCGCCCCAAGAAGTACACCGTCGTCGCACCGGGCGGGCAGGTCCGGGTCTGGACCGTCGAAGCCCGCGAGTTCCGGACCCCGGTGCTCCCCGGGCTGAACGCGGATCCGAACATCGTCGCGATCGGCGACACCTACTACCTGTATCCCACCACTGACGGCTTCCCTGGCTGGGGCGGCACGACCTTCTCGACGTGGTCGTCGAAGAACCTCGTCGACTGGACGGACCACGGCGTCGCGCTCGACCTCGGTCCCGGCGTCAACTGGGCGGACAAGAACGCGTGGGCGCCCACGATGGCCGAACGGAACGGCAAGTACTACTTCTACTTCTGCGCCGACGCCAAGATCGGTGTCGCGGTCGGCGACTCACCGACCGGTCCTTTCGTCGACTCCGGCAAGCCCCTGATCGCGAAGAACCCCGGCGGCGGCCAGGCGATCGACCCGGCCGTCTTCATCGATCGCTCGGGGAAGCCGTACCTCTACTGGGGCAACGGGGAAGCGTATGTCGTGCCCTTGAACGACGACATGGTGTCCTTCGACCCCGCCGCGATCCAGCGGATCACGGGGCTCGGCGGTTTCCGCGAAGGGCTCTTCATGGTGGAGCGGAACGGCACCTACTACCTGAGCTGGTCGATCGACGACACCCGCAGCGAGGACTACCGCGTCGCCTACGCCACCGCGAGCGGCCCCACCGGCCCGTTCACCGACCGCGGGCTGATCCTCGCCAAGGACACCAAACTGGGCATCAAGGGCACCGGGCACTCGTCGATGGTGCGGGTGCCGGGCAAGGACGAGTGGTACATCGCCTATCACCGCTTCGCCATCCCCGGCGGGGACGGCACGCATCGGGAAACCACCATCGACAAGCTGACCTTCACCCGCGACGGCAGGATCGCCCCGGTCGTACCGACGCTCGAAGGTATCGCCCCGGTATGACGCGGGCTCAGCTCGAAGCGCGACGAGTGAGCGACACCGGCAGTATCCGCTGCCGGGGCTTGAGCTCGCGGTCGTCCATCAGCGCCAGCAGGGTCTCGACCATCGCGTGGACCTGCTCGCGCGGGTCCTGATGCACCGAGGTCAGCGGCGGGTCCATCTCCGGCGCCAAGGTCGCGTTGTCGTCGAAGCTGACGACGGCGACGTCGGAGGGGATCCGCCGTCCGGCGGAATGCAGGGTGCGGAGCGCGCCGAGGGCCATCATGTCGCTGGCCACGAAGACGGCGTCGAGGTCGGGGCGCCGCGCGAGCAGATTCGACATCGCCTTCGCGCCACCGGTGAGGGTGAAGTCGCCCTCCTCGACCAGGTCCCCCGGGTCGAGGCCGGCGTCGAGCAGGGTCTTGCGCCAGCCGGAGAGCCGGTCGATCGCCGCGCTCTGGTCCTGCGGACCGGCGATCGTGGCGATCCGGCGGTGGCCGGCCTCGACCAGATGCGCGACAGCCAGCTTCGCGCCGCCCTCGTTGTCGAAGTCGACGACGTGGACACCGCGTTTGAGCCCGGCCGCCTGCCCGCCGTACACCACCGGGATCCTCAACTGCCGCAATGCCTTGGGCAACGGGTCGGTGCGGTGTGGCGCGAACACCAGCACGCCGTCGACGTGCCCACCGTCGAGGAACCGGACCGTGCGGTCGAGGTCCTCGCGGGTGTCACTGAAGATCAAGACCATCTGGCAGCCGATGTCGGCGAGTTCGCGGTAGCCCGCGCGCATGACCGCGGTGCGGTACGGGTCGTCGAGCAGCCGCGCCTCCGGCTCCGACAGCACGACCGCGACCGCGCCGGTCCGCCTGGTCACCAGGGATCTGGCCGCCTGGTTCGGGGAGTAGCCGAGTTCGCGGGCCGCGGCCTGCACCCGCTCGCGGGAGCGCGCGCTGACGTAGCCGTCGTCGTTCAGCGCCCGGGACGCCGTCGACCGGCTGACCCCGGCGGACGCGGCGACGTCTTCCAGCGTCGGCCTGCCGTCTTCCCCTGGTCGAGGCCCCACCCGCGTCACCTTCACCCTTCAGCGTCATCCGGACACCCACAGCTTAATCTCCGACGGCCGGAACGCTGAGAGCGCTCCCCTGATGGAAACGCTCTCATTACAAGCCCTTGACATGACTGGACCTTGCCGACAAACTCGGCGCATCCTGGGAGCGCTCCCATTTTCTGGTCAAGACGCGACGGCGTTCCCACCCACCGGCAAGGGGTAACAGAGACGTGAGAAGAATCCACCAGGGCCTGGTGCTGACACTGGGTATCACGATGACGGCGTTCGGACTGGCGGCGTGCGGCGGTGACGACGGCGCGGCGCCCGCGGCGTCGGACCCGAACGCGAAGGTCGAGCTGTCGCTGGCGACGTTCACCGAGTTCGGCTACGAGGCGCTCATTCCCGAGTACGAACGACTGCACCCGAACATCAAGATCACCCACCGCAAGACCGGCCAGGGCGGGCCGTACCACCAGGACCTGATCACGAAACTGGCGGCGGGTTCCGGCCTCGCCGACGTCACCGCCGTCGAGGAAGGGCATCTGTCGAACGTCCTCGACAAGGGCTCGAAGTTCAACGACCTGCCCAAGATCGGCCCGGCGGAGGCCTCCCCCGACCGCTGGCTCGGCTGGAAGTACGACGCGGCGAAGACCAAGGACGGCAAGGTCATCGGCTACGGCACGGACATCGGCCCGCTGGCGATGTGCTACCGCAAGGACATGCTCGAGGCGGCGGGCCTGCCGTCCGACCCCGAAGCGGTCAAACCCCTGTTCGCCACCTGGGACAGCTACTTCGCCGCGGGCGACCAGTACGTCGCCAAGGCCGGCGGGAAGGCGTGGTTCGACTCGGCCGCGCAGAACTTCAACGCCATGGTCAACCAGCTCCCCAATGGCTACATCGGCAACGACGACAAGCTCGCGGTGGAATCCAACCAGGGCATCAAGGACGCCTGGACCAAGGTGACCGGCGCCGTCGCGAAAGGACAGTCGGCCAAGCTGACCGCGTTCAGCAACGAGTGGAACTCGGGGTTCAAACAGGGCGCCTTCGCCACGAAGGTGTGCCCCGCGTGGATGCTCGGCGTGATCGAGGAGCACTCCGGCCCGGAGAACGCCGGCAAGTGGGCGGTCACCGCGGCCTTCCCCGGCGGCGGCGGGAACTGGGGCGGTTCGTATCTGACCGTGCCCACGCAGTCGAAGCACCCGAAGGAGGCGGCCGAACTCGCCGCCTGGCTGACCGCGCCCGAGCAGCAGATCAAGGCGTTCCAGGCGAAGGGCACCTTCCCCAGCCAGGTCAAGGCGCTGGAGGACCCGGCACTGCTGAACGAGACCGACGCCTACTTCGGTGGCGCCAAGATCGGCCAGTTGTTCGCCGAGCAGGCCAAGAAGGTAGCCAAGCCGCAGTACAAGGGCCCCGGTGACGGCCAGATCCAGGAGAACGCGTCGAGCCCCGCACTGCAGGCCGTCGAACAGGGCAAGTCCGCGGACGAGGGCTGGACGCAACTGCTCGACGCCGCGAAGAAGATCACGCGCTGACCGATGACCATCGTCGACAAGATCGCGCCGGAGGGGAGGAAGGCCGGGGTGCGCACGTCACCCCGGCCCACCCTTCGCCATCGGCTGAGCCGGTGGGACGTCAAGGTCTCGCCGTACCTCTACATCGCCCCGTTCTTCATCGTGTTCGGGATCGTCGGGCTGTTCCCGCTGCTCTACACGGCGTACGTGTCGCTGTTCAGCTGGGAGGCGGGCGACGACAATCCCGTTTTCATCGGGCTGGAGAACTTCAAGGAACTGTTCGCCGACACGCAGTTCTGGAACGCGCTCGAGAACACCGTCAGCATCTTCCTGCTCTCCAGCGTTCCGCAGCTGATCATCGCGGTGCTCCTGGCGGCGCTGCTGAGCGCCAGGCTCCGCGGGGCGACCGGCTGGCGCGTCGGCGTCCTTCTCCCCTACGCCGCCAGCCTGGTGGCGCTGGGGATCATCTTCGCGAACCTGTTCGGACCGAAGTACGGGCTGGTCAACGGCCTGTTGCAGACCATCGGCCTGGACCCGGTCGACTGGCAGGCTGGCCGGTTCAGCAGCCATGTCGCGATCGCGATCATGGTGAACTGGCGCTGGACCGGGTACAACGCGCTGATCGTGCTGGCGGCGATGCAGGCCATCCCGAAGGAACTGCACGAGGCCGCCCTCATCGACGGCGCCGGAGCCGCACGCCGGTTCTTCAGCATCACGCTGCCCCTGCTGAAGCCGACGCTGATCTTCGTCACCATCACCTCGACGATCGGCGGACTCCAGATCTTCACCGAGCCCAAACTGTTCGACGCCTTGCCGGGATCGAACAACGGCGGCTCGTCCAACCAGTTCCAGACCGTGACGCTGTACCTGTACCAAACGGCCTTCGAGAACTACGAACTCGGCTATGCCTCGGCGATCGCGTGGGTGCTGTTCGTGATCATCGTGCTGATCGCGCTGGTGAACTTCTTCCTCACCGGCAGGCTCGCCAGGACCCCGGCGGTGAAAAAGAAGTGACCACCATCCACAGCGGACTCAAGCGGAGTGTCTCGGCGCTCGGCAAACCGCGCCGGGCGACCTACGTCGTGCTCGCGATCTTCGTGCTGGGCTCGCTCTTCCCGTTCTACTGGTCGTTCCTGGTGGCGAGCCGGGACAGCGGGATGCTCACCGAGCGGGTCCCGCCCTTCCTGCCCGGCGGGAACTTCTTCGCCAACGCGGCCAGAGTGTTCGACACGGTGCCGTTCTGGAAGGCGCTCGCGAACAGCCTGATCGTGTCCGGCACCGTCACCCTCACCACGGTGCTGTTCTCGGCGCTGGCCGGGTTCGCCTTCGCCAAACTGCGGTTCCGCGGCCGGAACGGGTTGTTCGTGTTCATCGTCATCACGCTCGCCGTGCCGACGCAGCTCGGCATCATCCCGCTGTTCATGGCGATGTCGGAGTTCGGCTGGGCGGGCGGGCTGCAAGCGGTGATCGTGCCCAACCTGGTGACCGCGTTCGGCGTCTTCTGGATGCGTCAGTACACAGTGGACGCCGTGCCGTACGAACTGATCGAAGCGGCGCGGGTCGACGGATGCAGCATGATCCGGATCTTCTGGAACGTCTGCCTGCCCGCGGTCCGCCCGGCGGCGGCGATCCTGGCGATGTTCACGTTCATGACCTCGTGGAACGACTTCCTCTGGCCGCTCGTCGTGCTGGACGCCGGAAACCCCACCGTCCAGCTGGCGCTGGAGAAGCTGCAGAGCGGCTACTACGTCGACTATTCGCTGGTGCTGGCCGGGACCACCCTGGCCACCATCCCGATCCTCATCGTCTTCCTCCTCCTCGGCCGCCAGATCGTGGCCGGGATCATGCAAGGTGCCGTGAAAGGGTGACCATGTCCGCACATCCCGACAGTGTCCGGGCGAAGACCGCGCTGCTGTTCCCGCCCGGATTCGTGTGGGGCGCCGCCACCGCGGCCTACCAGGTCGAAGGGGCCACGGCCGCCGACGGCCGGACCGACTCGATCTGGGACGTCTTCGCCCGCCGCCCCGGCGCCGTCGTCGGCGGCGACACCGGCGAACCGGGCGCCGATCACTACCACCGCTACGCCGAAGACGTCAACCTGATGCGACGGCTCGGGCTCGGCGCCTACCGGTTCTCCCTGTCGTGGCCGCGGATCCGGCCCGACGGCGGCGCACCGAACCTCCGCGGGCTCGCGTTCTACGACCGGCTCATCGACAAGCTCCTCGAAGCCGGGGTCGCGCCCTGGGCGACGCTGTATCACTGGGATCTCCCCCAGGCCCTGGAGGACGAGGGCGGCTGGGCCTCACGCGAGACCGCCTTCCGGTTCGCCGAGTACGCCGAAACGGTCGTAGCGCGCTTGGGCGACCGAGTGGCGCACTGGTCCACCCTCAACGAGCCGTGGTGTGCCGCGATGCTGGGCTACGCGCGCGGGATCCACGCACCAGGCAGGCAGGAACCCCGCGCCGCCGTCGCCGCCACGCACCATCTGCTGCTCGGGCACGGGCTCGCGATGGACGTCCTGCGGCGGCACGCCCCGGCGGCGGCGTCGGGGATCACGCTGAACCTGTACCCGGTGTCGGCCGTCGATCCTTCGTCCACTGTGGACGTCGAAGCCGCGCGCCGGATCGACGGCCTGCAGAACCGGCTGTTCCTCGACCCGGTGCTTCGCGGCTCGTACCCGGCGGATCTGCTGACCGACCTGGCACCGCTCGGCATCGAGGAGCTCTTGCGGGACGGCGATCTCGCGACCATCGCCGCCCCGATCGATTGGCTGGGCATCAACTACTACCGCGGCTACCAGGTGGCGGGAACGCCCCGGCCCGGCAGTGAACCGGCGGACACCGGCTGGCTCGGCGCCCCCGACGTCCATTTCGTCCCCGACGAGACGGCGCCGCGCACCGACTCGGGCTGGGAGGTCCAGCCTTCGCGGCTGACCGAATGCCTGCTTCAGGTCCATCGCGAGTATCGGCCGATCCCGTTGTACATCACCGAGAACGGCGCTTCCTATCCGGACGCCCTCATCGGCGGCGACATCGCGGACACCGATCGGATCGCCTTCCTCGACTCGCATCTGCGCGCCGCGTACGAGGCGATCGAGGCGGGCGTCGACCTGCGCGGGTACTTCTACTGGTCGTTGCTCGACAACTTCGAATGGGCCGAGGGGTACGCCAAGCGGTTCGGCCTCGTACACGTCGACTACGCGACGCAGCGACGGACGCCGAAGCGAAGCGCGCTCTGGTACGCGCGGGCGATCAGCCTCAACGGGCTGAGCTGAGGGCGAGTGTCAGGAAAGGGTCGTTCAGGACGTTTCCGTCCGGAACGACCCTTTCCTGACCTCTACGCGCGAGAGCGCGCGGCCGAGACCGCGTCGCGTTCCGCGGCGGTCCGCCAGTCCTGACCAGTGGCCTCGACGGCCCGGAATCCGTTCACGCAGCCAGGGACGTCCGCGGTGTAGGTGCAGTTGTCGGGCCGGTTACCGCTCAACACGGCCCCGTTCACGAGTGCGACGTGTGCGTTGATCGTGTGGATGCCGCCCCCGGAAGCCGGGGAAGGGTAAGAACCGCTCCCGGGCTCACCCGCGGCGTTGTCGCTGACCGTCGCCGCGTCGAGTGTGAGACTGTCGTCGAACACGACGACTCCGCCGCCGCGACCTCCGTAACCGGACACCCCGGAGTACCCGCCCTGCCCCGCGACGCCGGCATCGCCGCCGCGTCCCGCCTGGTTGCCGGTGATGGTGGTGCGGGTGATGACCGGATTCAGCAGCACACCTCCGCTGGTCGACATCATCACGCCGCCGGCCGTGCCGCCACTGCCGCCGTGTCCGGCTCCACCGCCGTTCGCGCCTCCCGAGCCGCCCTTGCCGCCGCTCCCGGCACCGTTGCCGGTGACGACGCTGTCGGCGAGCCGCAGGACGGTGCCGGCGAGCACGTCGACACCGGCGCCGAAGCCGGCGGAACCGCCTTGGCCACCCGGCTTGGCGGCCACACCGTTTCCACCCTGGCCACCGGAGCCGGAGGCGTTACCGGTGATCGAGGTGCGGGTGATCGTCAACGTGACCTGCGGAGAACCGTAGGAAGAGATCCCACCGCCGGAGCCTCCGTAGCCGCCGCTACCGGCACTCGTGGTGGCGGTGGCGGTAGCACCGGGAGCACCCGAGCCTGCGGCGTTGCCGCTGATGACGCTGTCGGTGATGGTCAGCGGACCCCAGTTCTTGATACCGCCGCCGGACTCGCCCGGATTCCCGACGCCAGCGGAACCGGCACCGACACCGTCCGGAGCCTGACCGCCCGCGATCGTGACTTCGTTGAGGGTCAGATCGCCCCAATTGAAGATGATCCGGAATCGGGGCGCGTCCTTGGCACGTTCGATGGTGGCGTGATTACCGTTGACGGTGAGCTTTCCCTGGATGGAAGGCAGTCCGGATTTCCAGTAGACATCGGCGGCCGACGTGAGCGTGTAGACGCACTTCGCCGCCAGGGACAGCGTGTCCGGTTCGGGGGTGGCGCTGGCTTCGGCGATCGCTTGGACCAACGCGGCGGAGTCGCAGGGAACAGCGGTTTCGGCGGCGTGCGCCGGCGGAGCGACCAGGGCGAACGCCCCCAGTGCGGTTACCGTGGTCGCGATTCGTCTTCGGGTTCTGCCATTCGACGTCATCGAAAAACCTCTCGGGTCAAGGAATCGGGTGATGGCCATCGAGAACATTAGAAGTCCCCGCCCGCACCCCTCAATGAATATGATTCCGGCCACACGATTACCGATCACCGGGAATCGTGGCGAATAAACAAATGAGCACCGTGATTCGCGGCTCGCCGACGCCGCGCCGGGGGATTGCGGTGGCCACACTCCGGCAGGTCTTGTTATCGTAGATACGGACCTGATCAACGAGCATGGAGACCAGACGTGGCAGGTGAAGACGACATCTCCGGGTGAGCCGGAGTTGCCAGGCCACCGGCGCTGACGCCGACGTGGCCGATTCGTCGTCCCCTCACGCCACGTCCACCGCGGTGCTGCTTCAAGGCGCCCGCTGTCTTTCACGAGGTCATTTCCATGTCAGACGCCTTCGTCGTCGTGTCCGCCCTCTCCTTCGCCTGGCCGGACGACACGCCGGTCTTCGACGACCTGTCGTTCACCGTGCCCGGTGGCCGCACCGGCCTCGTCGCGCCCAACGGGGCGGGCAAGAGCACGCTCCTCAAGTTGATCGCCGGCGAGCTGCGGCCGGTCTCCGGAACCGTCTCCACGCAGGGGATCCTCGGTTATCTGCCGCAGTCGCTGCCTCTCACCGCCGACCTGAACGTGGCCGAGGTACTCGGGATCGCTCCCCAACTCGCGGCCGTCAGCGCCATCGAGTCCGGCGACGCGAGCGAAGAGCACTTCACCACCATCGGGAACGACTGGGACATCGAAGAACGCACCCGCGCCCAACTCGACCGGCTCGGCCTCGACGGCCTCGGGCTGGACCGGAGCCTGCGCACGTTGAGCGGCGGGCAGATCATCTCCCTCGGCCTGGCCGCGCAGCTGCTGAAACGGCCGGACATCCTGCTGCTGGACGAACCGACCAACAACCTCGACCTCGACGCCCGTCGCAAGCTCTACGGGGTGCTCGAAGACTGGTCCGGTTGTCTGCTGCTGGTGAGCCACGACCGGGAACTGCTCGACCGGATGGACCGCATCGCCGAACTCGACCGCGGCGATCTCCGTTACCACGGCGGGAACTTCACCCAGTACGAAGCGGCGGTCAAGGCCGAGCAGGAGGTCGCCGAACGCAACGTCCGCAGTGCCGAACAAGAGGTCAAACGCGAGAAACGGGAGCTGCAGCAAGCCCGCGAACGCGCCTCGCGCCGCGCGGGAAACGCGGCACGCAACCTCGGCAGCGCGGGCCTGCCGAAGATCTTCGCCGGCACCATGAAACGCAATGCCCAGGAATCCGCCGGAAAGGCGAACGAAACGCACGCCGCCCGGGTCAACGACGCGAAGAACCGCCTCGACGAGGCCGAACGCTCCCTGCGCGACGACCAGAAGATCGCGCTCATCCTACCGGGCACCAACGTCCCCGCCGGCCGCACGATGTTCCACGGCGAGCGCATCCAGGTCCGCTACGGCGACCGGAACGTCTTCGCGGGCGACGGAGTCGACCTGACGATCCGCGGCCCCGAACGGATCGCGCTGACCGGCGGGAACGGCACCGGCAAGTCGACGCTCCTGCGGGTGCTCAACGGAGACCTTTCGCCCGATGGCGGCGTGGTGAAACGAGCCGAGGGCCGGATCGCGTATCTCTCCCAGCGGCTGGACCTTCTGGACCTCGACCGGACCATCGCCGAGAACTTCGCGACGTTCGCCCCCGGCCTCCCCGAGTCGCAACGGATGACCTTGCTCGCCCGCTTCCTGTTCCGAGGCGCGCGAACCCGACTCCCCGTCGGCGTGCTCTCCGGAGGCGAACGCCTGCGAGCCACTCTGGCCTGCGTCCTGTTCGCCGAACCCGCGCCTCAACTGCTGCTGCTGGACGAGCCGACGAACAATCTCGACCTGGTCAGCGTCGGGCAGTTGGAGAGCGCGCTGGGTGCGTATCAGGGGGCTTTCGTGGTCGTGAGCCACGATGAGCGGTTCCTGACCGAGATCAAGGTGGACCGGCGGGTGCGGTTGACCGGCGGGACGCTTGTGGAGTCTTGAGGCTTCAGTTCGGTGGGGGTCGTGAGTGGCGGCACTCGCGACCCCTGGCTCACTCCGCCGTCAGTCCCTCGACAAGGCCGGTCGTCGGCCTGCCGATGAGCCGGGAAAGGTCGTCACCGACCCGGGCGAAAACCCCGGCGCCGATGGTTTCATCGAGACTCACCAAGAAGCGGGCCGGTCCGCCGTCCATCCCCGAATCGACGAGCGCCGACCGCAATTCTTCGGGAGTGACAGGCCGGTAAGCGACCTCTCGCCCCAGTACGACCGACATCGCTCCGGCGATGTCGGCGTAAGTGAAGTTCGTGTCGCCCGAAAGGCTGTACGTGACATCGTCGTGCCCGTCCGTGGTGACCACGACGGCCAAGGCCTCGGCCAGATCCTTCCGGCCGGCTGCCGCGACAACGGCTTCACCGGCCGCCGCGGCGAAAACGCCGGTGAAGCGGGGGCCCGCCAACGCCTGAATGTAGTTCTCGACATACCAGGTGTTCCGCAGGATCGTGTACGTCACGCCGGAATCGATGAGAGCGACCTCTGTCGCCCTGTGGTCCGCGTTGATCTCGAACCGGTCGTCGTCGGCTCGAACTCCGCTGGTGTAGTAGACGTGCCGGACATTCGCGCTCTTCGCCGCCTCGATGACCGACTTGTGCTGGTCGAGGCGATCCGGGTCGCCGCCCGAGATCAACACGATGTCGGAATGCCTGGCGACCAGTTCCGCGACACCTGCCGAATCCGGCAGATCGATGCCCGCAGTGCTGAACCCGGCGGAATCAAGTTCCCCGAGGCGAACCCGATTCCGACCGGCCGCCGTGATCGTCTCGGGGCCGAGACCCCGGGCGACCAGCTCGTCCAGGACGTGGCGGCCAAGTGCCCCGGTAGCCCCGAAAACCAGGATGCTCGCCTCAGCCACGGTCGTGGAGGGTGATCTGGTAGCCATCGGGGTCGGCGAAGGTGAACGTCCGGCCGAAGGGGCCGTCGATCGGCGCGGAAACGATGGTGTGCCCGTCGGCGACGAGCGCGTCGTGAATGGCCTGGACGTCGGTGGCGTGGAGCCAGATCGCGGCACCGATACCGGGCTGCGCGACCGATGCGAGGTCGGTGCCGGGAACGATGTCGCGGAGCGCGAACGCGATCGGCTTCGTCTCGAACACGACGGCGTGCGGAGGTCCGGCCGGTGAGCGGACGAGGCCGAGGTACTGCTCGTAGAACGCCTGCGAAGCGGCGAGGTCACGCGCTTGCAGGGAAATGAAGTCCGGGCCGGTGGCGGGCAAGGTGATGCTCCTTCTGTTCATGTCAGCCTTTTGACATAGGCGACTGTATGTCAGGGTGCTGACATGAGTCAGGGCGGGGTCGGCCTTCTGCCCACCGCCACAGAGGAGGCACTGTGACCACTCGGAACGAGCGTGACCCGCTACTCCTGTCTCGAGTTGCCGACTGGACTTGTCGGGCTCCGAGCTCACGGGGCGCGTTCGTGGCACGGCAGTCGGTGAACGCGCTACCCCAGACCCTTGGAGACGCCGGCGGGAAGGTTCTTCCCACGCGGCACGTCGCGCGGTCGACGGCGGCCCAAGAAGGCGACCGTAGCGATTCGCTCTGTCGAGGTCAGAATGCCGACCAGCCCCACTTCGGCCGAGCAGTCGGACGCGTTCCGGATCCCACAACGCACAAGCCAACTCCTCGGCTTGACTCACCGGATAAGAGACCTCACTCAAATCACCCGTCAGTGGTAAACGTGCTCGCTCATTGTTGCTTAAAATTACGAACGCCTGTTCGATTGTTTTGCGGTATTCTTGAGGGGTGCCCGAGACCTTCCTTCCCGAATTGCCGCAAGAACTGTGGCGTGCCGGCAAGCTGGAGCTTGCCCATGGCGTGCAGCAGTCTTTGCAGGTGATCAGGATGGCCACCACCGGACTGGGGCAATTCCTGGCAGAGATCGAATCTCGTGGCGTCAAAGACTTGTATGGCTATGGCCGCACGGCGAACTGGTTCGCTGATATAGCGGGGTTGTCGGTCGGTGAGGCGCGCGCGGTGGTGAATCGCGCGATCGCGTTGAACCCGACCCGCGCTCTGGACGGCACCGAAGTTCCTGCTGTCGCGCCCGCCACCGCCGCCGTGGCCGCCGAGGGGCTGGTCGGGGATGAGCGGATCGACCAGATCCTGGAAATCTTGAAAAAGCTCCCCGCCGACACCTCGACTGAGGATCGGGCGAGCGCGGAGAAGATCCTCGCCAACCTCGCCCGCGACGCCGGACCCCGCCAACTCATCGACGCCGAAACGAACCTGCTCGCCTGGCTCGACCCCGACGGCAACGAACCAAAAGATCCCGAACCTACTGAGCCGCGCCGGGAGATCACGCTGGAGCGCCGCAAGGACGGGTTCTGGAAGCTGACTGGTCTTCTCGATGATGAGACGGGTGCTCGCACCGCGGCTGCGCTGGAGGCGTATGCGGCGCCGCGGCCGGTGGACGAGTTCGGCCAAGCCGACCTGCGGATGAAATGCGAACGCATGGGAGACGCCTGGGTCGACATCCTCGACCTCGCGATCGCCTGCCCCGACCAGCCCGGAACCAGCGGCTACCGCACCCTGCTGCACGTCACCATCGGACTCGACGCACTCAAAACCGGCCTCGGCACCGCCTGCCTCGACTTCGTCGGGACCATGACCGCCCGCGAAGCACGCCTCGCCGCCTGCGACTGCCTCATGCTCCCGGTCGTCATGAGTGCCGCCGGGGAACCCCTCGATGTGGGACGGCTGCGACGGTTCGTCACCCCCGGCCAGCGGCGCGCGTTGAACATCCGGGACGGCGGATGCGCGTTCCCCGGGTGTCATCGGCGGCCCAAGAACTGCCACGCCCACCACATTCATCACTGGGCAGACGGAGGCCCGACGGATCTCCGGAATCTGGTGTTGCTGTGCGGATTCCACCACCGGCTGATCCACCACGGTGATTGGGAAGTCCGAATGGCGGCCGATGGGTTACCGGAGTTCATCCCGCCCCAATACCGAGATCCGCTCCGAAATCCCCGGCGCAACACCCTCCACCACGTCTGACCCGAGGAGCCCGCCCGCCAGCCACACCGGCGACGGGCCCCTCGCCATGCCCACTGGTCGAGGGCCTTCTTGAAGGCAAGATGGGCAGACCGACTCTCGACCCATGATCCGATATCACGGGGTTTCGTGGCATCGAGGGGCTGCCGGTAGGGGCACGGCCGCCTTCGGCTGATCTCGTCGTAACGCGGCTGCCGGTCCTTGATGCCCGGCTGGCGGCCGCAAGCGACGACGGACAAGGGCCTTCCACATCGGACTGGAAGCCTCGCCGCATCAGCGTTATTGACGGTAAAGCAACGGTGGCTTGGTCGGAGCCGGGAGTCGTGGGTGGGCCTGGTGGGTCGTGACCGACAAGGGGCCCAATCGCCGCACCAGACGCGGCGAAGGGAGCCTTCACGCCACTACCTGCCTCACCCACGAACACGACGCGGTCGACCTCTTCCCACCCTGTGCTCTGGACCTGACATCGACAACGGCGACCAGATCGGCGGAATCTCCCTCGTCGACGCGAGCGCTCCACGGGCCTGTTCGCTCAGCGGCTGCGCCGTCATAGAACTGTCCATCGCCGACGTGCAAGCCGACTGGCCCGCCGCAAAGCCGAATTCGAAGCCGAACGCCCCGATTACCACAGGCACAACTCGGGCACCGTCGCCGGTCACGACAAATACCCGCGGACAAAAGAAAAGGTCCCGCTTCCGCTCAGCGAAGGCTGGGGGTTCCTGCGAGCGGAAGCGGGAGTTTGTGGCCGATACGGTGGGCCGCCTCTCGGCGAGTGGCACGACACGGCTCCGGCCGAACCGGTATTCCGTGAAGGCGAAGGGTGAGGCCCGGGGGCACCATCCGTACCGACACTCTCTACAACGCACCACCACCCGAAATGTTCCCCGCACCAAGCCCCGACCATTGTGACCCGCATCAACACCCGAAAGCGGGAAACCACCCGACAAACAACAAAAGACCCGCTCCCGCTCAGCGAAGGCCTGGGGGTTACCTGCGAGCGGAAGCGGGAGCAAAGGCCGATACGGTGGGCCGCCTCTCGGCGAGTGGCACGACACGGCTCCGGCCGAACCGGTATTCCGTGAAGGCGAAGGGTGAGGCCCGGGGGCACCATCCGTACCGACACTCTCTACAACGCATTGCCCCGTAAAACGTTCCCGGCGGAACAGTGACGCGCGTCAACACACAAAAGCAGTAACGCTCAGCAGGGCGGCGGCACCAGTGCGACCAGTTCCTCGGGAGCGGACAGCCGCCATGCCTCGTAGACCAATTCGGTCAGCTCGTCGGCTTCGATGCCGTCGAGATGGACCACGACCCAGCCGAATCCCCCGGCCGTGAACTGGACCTCGAAGACGTCGGGCCGCTCGGCCACGAGGGCTTCCTGTTCCGAGAGCGTCTGCTTGAGGCCGACGGTCTGGGTCCGCGGCCAGTAGTACCCGAAGCGCTTCCCGCGCACGCTGAACGACTCCCACTCCCTCGCGTCGGACCGCTCGACGTCGGCGAGCGCCTCCAGCATCCGGTGGAACTCGTCACTCGGCACACTCATTTTGACCCCAAACCCCAGGAACTTCGGCGCGTCCAGTCTAAACAGGCGGACCCGCCCATCGTCCTCAGAGGACGCGGACGACGGCCTTCCTGAACGGTAGATTCGCCCGAGGGAGATCCACTCGATCCGGGGAGCTGCGAAATGGACCGACCGGTCACGGCGGCGGAGCTGTTCGACGCCATCGGTTCCGCCTACGAGGACGTCTTCGGGCGGGCACCGGCGGTCGACAGGGCGGTACGGCACCTGCTGAAGGCGCTGCCGCCGTCGTCGAGGGTGCTCGACATCGGCAGCGGGACCGGCAAGCCGGTGGCCGAGGATCTCTCCTCGGCCGGACATCGGGTAACCGGGCTCGACGTGTCTCGGGTGATGATCGATCTCGCGCGTGAGCAGGTCCCCGCCGCCACCTTCGTCCACGCCGACGTGCGCGAGTGGACCTCGCCGCCCGGGTCGTGGGAGGCGGTCTGCGCCTTCTTCCCGTTCCTGCAGATGCCCCGCGAGGACACCGAAGCCGTGCTCGCCGACATCGCGCGCTGGCTGGTGCCGGGTGGGCTTTTCGCGCTGGTCACCGTGCCGAGGGATGCCGAGAACGTGCCGGCGGAGTTCTTCGGCCGCACCTTCCTCGAGACCAGTTTCGCGCCGGACGACCTCGTACGGCGGGTCGAAGCGGCCGGGCTGGAGGTCACCGCCACCCACTCGGAGATCTTCACGGCGGACGAGCCGGGGACACCGCCGGAGGAGCACCTCCTGATCACCGCTCGCCGCCCGGAGTGAGCATGCCGGTCATCAGCGTCCTCACCCCGGTCCACCCACCGAGTCTGCCGTACCTGACCGAGGCGTACGAATCCCTCGCCGCGCAGGAACTCCCGCCGGGCTGGACCTGGGAATGGCTGGTGCAGGAGGACGGCGAGACCGGTCTGCTCGACGGCGTCCTTCCCGCCGACGAGCGAGTGCTGCCCGGCTCGGGTCGCCGGGGCGGTCCCGGGGTCGCGCGGATGATGGCCTTGTCCCGCGCGTCCGGGGAGCTGATCAAGGCACTCGACGCGGACGACGTCCTGGCGCCGGGCGCGCTCGCGCGCGACATCGCGGCGCTCGAGGATCCGGCGATCGGCTGGACGACCTGCCGGGTGCTCGACCTCCTCACGGACGGGACGACGGCGGGCGTCGACAGCGATCCCGACGAGGGGCCGATCGAACGCGGCGCGATCCTCCGGTACTGGCAGCGCAACGGCTACGTGTCTTCGGTGGTGGCCGGGACGTTGTGCATCCGTCGCGACCTGCTGCTGGAGCTGGGCGGGTGGATGGCGCTGCCCGCGTCGGAGGACACCGGGCTGATCCTGGCCGCCAACGCGTGCTCCGACGGCTACTTCATCGCGACCTGCGGCATGTTCTACCGGAAGTGGGCCGGGCAGGTCACCAGATCCGCGGCGCACAACCACGACGGCGAACGGCTCGCGCGGATGAAGCTGATCGAGGAACGCGCCGAGGTCATGTTGGCAGGTCGACGATGTCGAGCAGCGCCTTCGCGCACAGATCCCGCGTCTGGTCCCGGGTCAGCCGCCGGTACTTGAGCCAGTCGAGGCAGACCGCGACGACGAAGGCCAGCCAGCCGCGGACGAGCACCCGCAGGGTCTCCGGCGGCTCGCCGTCCGAGCACAGGACATCGAGGATCCGGCGCCCTTGTTCGGCGAAGTTGTTGTCCAGGACCTCACGGACGCCGTCGACGGCGATGGACGTGCCCGAGTGCAGTGCCCGGTAGCCGTCCTCGTTGGCTTCGACGTAGCGGAGGTACGCGTCGAGCCCGGCCGTCAACTGCTCCTCGAACGGCAGCGTGCGGTCGGACTCGGTCATCTTGAGCAGCCGTTCGCCCTCGGCCCTGATGACCTCGGTGACGAAGTCCCGTTTCGTCGGGAAGTAGTGATAGAGGAGCCCTCGGGACACCTCGGCGATGTCCGCGACCTGCTCGATCCACACGTCGTCGTACGGCCGCTCCGCGAACAGGCGGGCGCCGATCCGCAGCAGCTGTTCCCGCCGCTCGGCGGTGCTCAGCCTGCTGCGGGGCTTCCCGGAAGTACTCGGCGCCATCAGGGCATCGTAGCTACTTGACACGGGTTCAGTAGCAGGCCACGCTCGCTATTGGATGTCGATTCAACAGCGCTCACCCTGGAGGGGCTCGATGGCCACCGCTCTCCCCCATCCCCCGCGTCGGATCCCGCTGATCGGTGACGTGCTCGGCGTTTCGCCGAAGACGCCGGTCCAGGATTCGATGCGGCACGCCGCCGAGCTGGGCCCCGTCTTCGAGCGCAAGGTGTTCGGCCGCGGCATCGTGTTCGTCCATGGCGCCGGAATGGTCGCCGACCTCTCCGACGAAAAGCGGTTCGCGAAACACGTCACGCCCGCGATCTCGAACCTGCGCCCTCTCGGCGGTGACGGGCTGTTCACCGCGCACAACGAAGAGCCGAACTGGCGGCGCGCGCACGAGATCCTCGCGCCCGCCTTCAGCCGCAACGCCATGCAGCGCTACCACCCGGCGATGCTGGCGATCACCCGCGAACTGCTGGACGCGTGGGACACGGGCGGCGAGGTCGACGTCGCGGACGACATGACCAAGCTGACGCTGGAGACCATCGGCCGGACGGGATTCGGCTACAGCTTCTCGTCGTTCGAACGAGCGGAACCACACCCGTTCGTCGCCGCGATGGTCCGCACGCTGCGGCATGCGCAGCGGATGGCGCTCCAGCCGCCGGTCATCGGTCCGCTTCTCAGCCGCAAGGCGAACCGGCGCAACGAAGCCGACCTCGCGTTCCTCCATTCCGTCGTCGCCGAGGTCATCGAGGCGCGCCGGGGCGACACGAGCACCGACGACCTGCTCGGGCTCATGCTGAACACCACGCAGCCGAGCACCGGCGCCGCGCTCGACGAGGACAACATCCGGCACCAGATCATCACCTTCCTCGTCGCCGGGCACGAAACCACGTCGGGCGCGCTGTCGTTCGCGCTGTACTACCTCGCCAGAAACCCGGACGTCCTCGCCCGCGCCCAGTCCGAAGTGGACAAGGTCTGGGGTGAGAACCCCGATCCCTCCTACGAAGAGGTCGCCAAGCTCCGCTACGTCCGGCGGGTGCTCGACGAGGCGTTGCGGCTCTGGCCGACGGCGCCCGCGTTCGCCCGCCAAGCACAGGTGGACACCGTCGTCGGCGGCGAGTATCCGATGCGGAAGGGACAGTGGGCGCTGGTCCTCATCCCGTCGCTGCACCGCGATCCCGTCTGGGGAGACGATCCCGAGTCGTTCGATCCGGACCGCTTCTCCCCGGAACGTAACCGGGCCCGTCCGGCGCATGTCTACAAGCCGTTCGGGACCGGCGAGCGGGCCTGTATCGGACGGCAGTTCGCCCTGCACGAGGCGACGCTGGTCCTCGGCATGCTGCTGAGCCGGTACGACCTGCGCGGCGACCCGTCCTACCGGTTGAAGGTGCAGGAACTGCTGACCCTGAAACCGGAGGGCTTCAAGCTGAACGTCTCACTCCGCGACCGGGCGTCGGTGGCCGCGACCACTTAAGACTCAGCCACCGCGGTCACATCTGCCTCCGGGCATCCGTCAATGCGGTGAAAGCAAGACGGAAACCCTGGAGGAGAACATCATGGACACCCGGATCCCCAACCCCGCACTGGCGAATCCCGCCACCCTGAAGGCCTTGATCGCGCTGGCGGAGTCGACCGGCGACACCGGCGTCCCGAAGACCACGCACTACCTCATGCACGTCCGCGCGAGCCAGATCAACGGATGCAGCGGATGCGTGGAGATGCACACGAAGGAACTGCGCAAGGCGGGCGAGTCCGATGAGCGGATCTTCACCGTGGCCGCGTGGCGCGACACGGCCTACTTCACCGACGCCGAACGTGCGGCGCTCGCGCTGGCCGAGGCCCTCACCCGCATCGCGGACCGGGCCGACCCGGTCGACGACGAGGTGTGGAACGAGGCGGCTCGTCACTACGACGAAACCCAGCTTTCGAGCCTCGTCCTCTCCATCGCCGCCATCAACACCTGGAACCGGCTCAACGTCGCCACCCGGCAGATCGCCGGCGCCGCCTGATCGGTCTACCGGGCCTGCCGTAGTTCCACACAGCACTCGGCCGCGCCGGGAACGAGGGCCGCTTCCACGTTCCCGGCGCGCACGCCGTTCAGGAAACCGGCGAGGAAGGCCTGGTTGATCCCGCAAACGAGGTCCGGTGCCTCCGCGGCCAGCGGGTGGAACGGGCAGTTCCGCAGCCGGACGCAGGTCGTGCTGTCCCGGCTCGGCTCGAAGCCGTAGCGGCGGAGCATCCCTTCGGCCACGGTGAGCGCGCGTTCCACGCCGAGCCTGCCGGGCCGGGTCCGCGCGCGTTCCTCCTCGCCCGCCGCGAAACCGCGCTCCCCCGCGACCCGTCGCACGGCATCCCGCGCGGTCTCACCGGACCCTTCGGCGAGCACGGCCTCGGCGAGGATGCCGGCAAGGATCTCGTGACGCCGGGCGGGAAGCTGCACCTGGATGGTCTCGTCGACGGGTTCGTAGACCTTGGGCCTGCGCCCCACCTTCACCATCGGGCCCGCCGCGAAGCCGAATCTGAGCAGGCCCGCCGCCACGAGCTTGTCGAGATGGAAGGCGGCGAGCTTGCGGGAGATGCCGACCGCGGCCGCCGCCTCGTCCCGCGTGACGGGACGCCGCGCGCGCCGGGCGTAGGCGTACATCCCGCGGCGGAGGTCGTCGTCGAGTGCCGCCACCGCGGCGATGGCCGGGGCATCGAGGCCGTCCGGGTCTGGCACTGTCACGTACACCACGATATCGCCTATCTCAACCGGCGGAACATCCTGCACTGCGGATCTACCATGTACGATGAGCCGACGGGTGGCAAAACACCCAAAAGTCTTAGTTAAATACACTGGGGATCGCGGTCAGCCTAGGAGGCCTAATGTCCACTCCCGCCTTGCGCGTCGTCCACGAAACCGGGCCGGGACCGGACCTGGTGGCCGCCGAGGCCGCGGCCGCCGATCTCCTCACCGCGCTGGGTATCTCCCTGGACTCCGAGAGCCTCCGCGGCACCCCGGGCCGGATGGCGCGCGCGTACGCCGAGCTGTTCACCCCGCGGCCGTTCGACCTCACGACCTTCCCCAACGACGAGAACTACGACGAACTCGTCCTCGCCAGGGGGATCCCCGTCCGATCCGTCTGCGAGCACCATCTGCTGCCGTTCGTCGGGGTCGCGCACGTCGGCTACCTGCCGGGCGACCGGATTCTCGGCCTGTCGAAACTGGCGAGGATCGTCGAGCATTTCGCCTGCCGCCCACAGGTTCAGGAACGACTCACGAAACAGGTCGCCGACTGGCTCGACGAGCAACTCGAGCCGCGTGGCGTCGGCGTGGTGATCGAGGCCGAACACTCGTGCATGACCCTGCGCGGTGTGCAGGCCGTCGGTTCGAGCACCGTCACCTCCACTCTGCTCGGCACGCTGCGCGAAGACGCCCGTTCGCGCCAGGAGTTCTTCGCGCTCACCAGGATCAACGGCTGACAGCAGGCTCTTGCGCGTAGGCCGCGGAAACGACCTTGCGGTCGAACACGCGCCAGGTGAGCGCGGATACGATCACCGCCACCACGAACCCGGCCCAGTACGGCGTCGTCAGCCCGAACTTCGACGCCACCGCGCCGCCGAGCAGCGCGCCGACGCAGTTGCCTCCCGCGACGATGAACAGGCTCGTGCTGCCGACCCGGCCGAGCATCTCCGGCGGGGTGAGCCGCTGACGCAGCGAACTGGCGACGATCCCCCAGAGCGCGCCGTGCACCCCGAACAGGAACAACGTCACCCCGGCCACCGGCGCGCTCGTGCTCGTCGCCAGGACCAGATGGGTCCCGGCCTCGATCAGCAGCCCGATCCGCAACGTCCAGGTCGGCGTGCACCAGGCGATCAGCCGGTCACCCGTGATCGAGCCGAGCAGCCCGCCGACGGCCATGCAGGTGAAGAGCAGGCCGTATCCGACGGAACCCAGCTCCAGGCGCTCCTTCGCCAGTAGCACCAGTACTGAAGTGGCCGCGACGAGTGTCAGGTTCAGCAGGCCGATCAGCCCGACCATGGTCCGCAGCAGGCGCTGTCCCGCGAGCCAGCGGAATCCCTCGGCCACCTCCGACCGGATCGAGCGCCGCGCGACCGGCTCGCCGGGATCGCCGCCGGGCCGCGGCCGGTAGGCGCCCGCGATCAGGCCGAGCAGCAGGGCGCTGACCGCGTACGTGCCGGCGTTGACGTAGAACGGGATGCTCGCCGCGGCACCGAACAGGAATCCGCTCAGCGGGCCGGAAAGCATGCCGTGGGTCAAGGTCGTCCCGGCGTAGAGCCGCCCGTTCGCCCGCTCCAGCAACGCTTTCGGGACGATCGAGGGCAGCATCGCCTGACTCGCCGTCCGGAACACGACCTCGCCCGAGTTGATCACGAAGAGAACGGCGTACAGCAAGGCGATGCTGACGTTGCCGGTCGTGATGGCGACCGCGAGCAGCGCGACCGCGGGGACACGGATCCAGTCGAGGGTGATCATCAGCTTCCGCCGGTCCACCCGGTCGACCAGCACCCCGCCCGGCAGGGAGAAAAGCAGCCAAGGCAGCCACGCCATCGCGAACCCGCCCGAGACGACGAGCGGTTCGCCGGTGCGGGAGGCGATCAGCAACGGCGCCGCCACCGTCGCGAGACCGCTGCCCAACGCCGACGTCGTACTCGCCGCCCAGACCTTCGCGTACCTGCCGTCGAGCCGCTCCCCAGTCATGAGATCGAAGGTAGCGATCGATGACCGAGCGGAGGCGGGGTTTCACCCACAGCTGAGCGGCCACCCTCTAGACTGCCCTCCCGTTCGGCCTTGGGAGGGGACCGCGAATGGTGCCGGTGCGCGACGTCGATCCGTCGACCCTGCTGATGAACTCGCCCATCGGCGGGGACCTGCGCCCGTATCTGCCGCGGGACGCCGATCGGAACGTCCGCGCCGCACTGTCCGCCGCGCCGTTCACCGTAATCGTCTACGAGCACAATTCGGGAGCGCGACGGACGGCCTACGAAGCGTTGCTGGCGTTGTTCCCCGACTACGAACTGATCGTCAAACCGCAGAGCATCGAACTCGCCCAACGACGGGGTCCGGCCACCGCCGTCGTCTGGTTGGATCGCGAGCTCGACGAGAACTTCGGCCTTGTCTCTCGCGCCTTGGCCGCCTGGCTCGGCCGGAACACCGCGCGCCGAGCACTGGGAGTCGTCCGGGAAGACCGGTACGACGACCCGGGGCTGCGTGAGGCCCTCGATCCTCTTCGTCCCTCGGTCGTGAGACTCGCCGCGAACCTGTCCAGCGGAGAGCGCCTCGTCGCGGATCAGATGTTCCCCGCGGCGGCACCTCTTCGCCGAGCCGGCGAGCTCGCCCGCCTGTCCGGCGAAGAACAGCCATCGAGACCGGTCGAAAACCCGGTCCCGGACCCCTTCGCCGCCCACGTCGCCGACTACCGGCCCGACACCGACGACGGCGTCGACCGCCTCGGCATCGGCACCGACGTCCGCATGCTCGCCGACCTGGTGGTCTCCCGGATGATCACCCCTCCCCTGTCGATCGGCCTGTTCGGCAGCTGGGGCTCGGGCAAGAGCTTCTTCATGCGCCAGATGCAATCGCGTGTCCGCGAGCTCGCCGATTCCGCGCGGACGGCGGAAACCGAGGCGGGGACGCACGGGAAGTCCGTGTCGTCCTACTGTTCGAGTGTCCGTCAGATCAGCTTCAACGCCTGGCACTACAGCGAGGCGAACCTCCTCGCCAGTCTCGCCACGCACATCTTCGACAACCTCGCCGCGAGTGGCGCCGAGAACGATCTGCAACGCCAGGCCGATCTGCTCGCGGAACGCCGCAAGACCGAGAAGACGCTTCTCGGCAGGCTCAGCGCGGTCCGTCTCGAACGCAGAACCCTGACGGCCCAGCAGAAACAAGCGAAGCGAAGGCGACGGAAGCCACGCGAGTACGTCCGCGCGGTGTTCGACAGCCTCACCGAGGCGGACAAGGCGTGGATCGCGTCCAGGATCGGCGTCGACCGGCCGACCGCCGAGGATCTCGAACGGCTGGCGCAGGAAACCGGCGGACTGCGGTCGGACGTCGCCGAATTCTGGCGACGGCTGCGGCAGGATCCGGTGCCGCTGCTGGTCCTGATCGGCGGACTGGTGACGGTACTGGTGGTCACGTTGCTCGTCGGCCGGTCGCAGGTGTCCGGCGTGCTCGGCGGGCTCACGGTGGTGAGTTCCGCGCTGACCGTCGTCCTGCGGATGCGCGCCAGCGCGGACCGGATCCACCAGGCGCTCGGTAAACTCGGCGGTCCGTCCGAAGAGGACGAAGAGACCGAGCGGCGCCTTGCCGAACTGGACGCCGAGTCCGACAGGCTTGAAAAGGCCGTCACCGAACTCGCGCCCGGGCTGGACCTGGTGTCGTTCGCGGAGTCCCGGGTCTCGGACTACGTCGAACACCTTGGCGTGGTTTCGTTGCTGCGCAAGGATCTCGAGACGTTCGCGACCATGCTCGCCGAGGTACCCCACGGTTCGGGGAAGATCGAACGGACCGTGCTCTACATCGACGACCTCGACCGCTGCCCGCCCAAGGTCGTCGTCCAGGTCCTCGAAGCCATTCATCTCCTGCTGGCGCTGCCGGTGTTCGTCGTCGTGGTCGGTGTCGACTCCCGCTGGCTCAAGAAGGCCGTGGAGCAGCATTACGAGGAGATGCTCGGCGACGATCCGGAAACCTTCGCCGAAAACTACCTCGAGAAGATCTTCCAAGTGCCGTTCACGTTGTCCCCCATGGACGATCCAGCGTTCGCGGGGCTCGTGCGCGGGCTCGCCGACACCGAGGTCCAGGATGTCTCGCCGTCGCCCACGCCCGCCGGACCGGATCAGGCCACCGGTGATCGCTCTCCGGTCGCGGCCGATTCCCCTCCTCGCGCGGAAGCACCGCGACCGTCGTCCGAACAGTCCACAATAGACTTACGACCTCCTCGACTGGTGATCTCGACGGCGGAACTGGACTTCCTGCCGACGTTGGCGCCGCTCGTCCGGTCCCCGCGCGCCGCGAAACGGCTCCTGAACCTGTACCGCCTGCTGCGGGCACGGTTCGCCGGGGAAGACCTGGCGGAGTTCCTCTCCGACGGCGACCGTGAGGCACCGTTCCGCGCGGTGCTGGTCCTGCTCGCGATGCACGTCGGGCATCCGGAGGCCGTCTCGTGGTTCGCGAACCTCGACGGAACGGGTCCCGAAGACAGCGCACTCGAAATCGTGCGGTCCATGAACGACCACGAACTGCGGCCGAAGCTCGAACGCGGCCTGGCCGGCGGTTCGTGGCCGGACCTGGCCGTGTCCTATCAGCGCTGGTTGCCGTTGGTGAACCGGTTCTCGTTCGCCCGCGACGACTGATCCCGCGACCGCTCGATATCGGGTCCCCGGTAGAGCCGCTCGGGGATTTCGGCGAGCGTCGACGGGTGGACCTGCGGGCCGAGTCCGTAGAGCTTCTGGAAGCTCATGATCAGCGGCCGCCAGCGGTCCGGGTCGATCCGATCTTCGGTGCCCGGCATCCGTACGTCGTCGTGGACGTGGACGCGCTGCACGCGGACCTCGAACACGAGGACGCCGCCGCGTTGTTTCGGATCGTCCTCGGCGAGAGGATGGAAGGCCTCGACGACGGCCTCCATCGTCACCGGGCATTCCGCGACGCGCGGCGGCCGGACCGTCTCCGAGGCGACCGGGGTGAGCCCGGCGCGGGCGAACTTGTCCGCTTCGTACCGGTATCCGCGCTCGCGCTTGCGGGCCGGGACGGGATCCGAGCCGGTGGTCAACGCCAACCTGTCGACGGCGCCCGCCAGCGCGTCGGAAGGGAGATTCAGAACACATTCACGGTTGCGCATGAGATTCTGCGCCGTCTTCGATTTCGCGCCCAGTCCGAGCATGCCCCGCCACCCGAGCCAGAACGCCGACGACATCGGAGCCAGGTTCGGAGCACCCGCCTGGTCGACCGTCGACAGGAGCACCACCGGGGTGCCGAAGTACAGGATTCCGGGCTCGATACGGGTGTGTGCGGCCTCGGCCGCCGACGTAGTAACTGTCACGTCCGTCAGCTTCGCCGCCTCACGCGCCGGAGGCTGGCGTGAATCGGACGTCGCGATCAACACCGACGGCGGACGGCTTCACGCCGCCGCGGCACATACCCTTCCCGAGGTGGCTCCCTTGGCCGGACGGCAAATCGCGGTCGTTCGGAGTATTGCGTTCGGCCGATTGCTGGTAGGTTCGCCGAACTCGAAGACGAAGGAGGCGCCGGCAGCGGCCCGGTCAACACCCGAACGCGCGTGGTGAGGCGAATCGCATGCGAGACGATGTGGTCCAGGCGAGCTCGATTCTCGGGCATTCCCCCGGCCAGGTTTGGGAAGTGATCGGCGATCCCGAGTCCTACTCGAGGTTCGTCGCGGAGATCAGCTGGTGCGAGATCCAGCGGCCCGCCGAACGCGGGCGCGGCCCGAAATGCCTCGTCCGGCTGGAACCGCGGCAGGGCACGCTCGTCGCCGGTGACATCGAGGCCCGGGTCTGGCGGCCGGGCGAGCACGTCGTCTGGTGCGGCGTCGAGAACGACGGCAACTGGGTCTCGGTCGAGCTGAGGCAGACTGCCGAAGGCGGCACCGAACTCATCGCGCAGCTGATGCTTCCGGCGCCACATTCGCAGCTCGTGTCCGCCGCGTCGTTCAAGCGCACCGTCCGCGCGGTGACCCGGCGGATCGATCTGCACCTTTCCGGCCGGGCGGCGTCGCCCCAAGAGGAACCGGCGCACACCAAGGCCACCACGCTGCACACGGCCAGCACACTGATCAAGGCCGGAGTGCTCGCGGCCGCGCGGCCGGACAAGATCGCCCGGCAGCTCACCTCGCTGTCGCAGTGGGGCGCCACCATCGCCGGCGGCTACACCGCCAACGCCGCCCGTGTACCCGAAGAAGTCGCGCTGCAGGACGAACGCAACGTCCGGACGTTCAAGCAGACGGCAGACCGCAGCAACCAGCTCGCGAACGCGCTGGCCGCGCGCGGGGTCCGCTCCCGCGACCGGATCGCCTTGCTGTGCCGCAACCACGCCGCGATGGTCGAGTCGCTGATCGCGTGCAGCAAACTCGGCGCGGACGCGATCCTGCTCAACACCGGCCTTTCCGCCGGCGCGGTCGCGGACGTCATCGGCCTGCACGAACCGGTCGCGGTCCTCGCCGACGACGAGTTCTCGCGGATCATCGCCGACATCCCCGGCGATTTCCTGCGGCTGTCCACCTGGCCGGAGACCGAGAACGGCTATCCGACGATCGACCAGCTGATCGCCGGGGTGCCCGCCACCAAACTCAAACCGGTGGACCGGATCGGCAGGCTCGTCGTCCTCACGTCGGGCACCACGGGAACCCCTAAAAGCGCACGCCGTCCGACGCCCAAAGGACTCGCGACGTCGGCCGCCATGCTGGACCGGATCCCGCTCCACTCCGGAGACCGCTTCGTGGTGGCCGCACCGCTGTTCCACAGCTGGGGGCTCGCCGGGATGCAGATCGGAATGGCGGTCCGCGCTTCGCTTTCGCTGATCCGCCGGTTCGACGCCGAAGAGATACTGAGGACCATCGCCGAACATCGCTGCGGTGTGCTGTTCGCCGTTCCCATCATGTTGCAGCGCATCCTCGACCTGCCCGAACGGATCCGCAGCCGCTACGACCTCTCGTCGCTGCGGATCGTGGCCAGCAGCGGATCCGCGCTGCCGGGCACGATCGTCACCGAGTTCATGGACACCTTCGGCGACGTGCTCTACAACTTCTACGGCTCCACAGAGGTTTCTTGGGCCAGCATCGCCACACCCGAAGACCTCCGCGCCGCGCCGACCACGGCGGGCCGCTGCCCGCCCGGCACCCGCGTCGCCATCCTCGACGACGACCACAACCGTGTCCCGCCGGGCTGGGAGGGACAGATCTTCGTCGGCAACGACATGCTCTTCGACGGCTACACCGACGGCGCCAGCGTGCCGCGCGCGGAAGAACTGATGGCGACCGGCGACGTCGGCTACCAGGACGCCTCCGGCCGCCTTTTCGTCACCGGCCGGGCGGACGAGATGATCGTGTCCGGTGGGGAGAACGTGTCGCCTCGCCCGGTCGAGGAGGCGATAGTCGCGCTGCCCGGCGTCCACGAAGCGGCCGTGATCGGCGTGCCGGATCGCGAGTTCGGGCAACGGTTCGCGGCGTACATCGTCCCGAAACGCGGCGCCCGGATGAGCGCGGAAGACGTCCGCGCGTACATCCACCGCCGGTTGGCGCGCTTCGCCGTGCCGCGGGACGTGTACTTCGTGGAGGAGCTGCCCCGGAACGCGACCGGGAAGGTACTCAAGCGGCTGCTGCGAGACGAGACCTGGCCGGTCGACCAGTAACGTCCTTTGTGGACTTCCGCGTTCCGTCAGACGGGTTGCGCGCCTGAGTGCCGTTTCCGCAAGAGGAACCGCTGGATCTTCCCGCTTGGCGTCTTGGGCAGCTCCGGAACGAAGTGCACCTCACGCGGATAGGCGTGGGCGGCGAACCTGGTCTTCACCAGTTGCTGTAGCTCGGTCGCCAGCGCGGCGTCGGCGGAGACACCGTCCCGGACCACCACGTACGCGACGATCACCTCGCCCCGCAGCGCGTCCGGGACGCCGACGACGGCGGACTCGGCCACGGCGGAATGCTGCTGCAGCACGCTTTCCACGTCGAACGGGCCGATCCGGTAGCCCGCCATCAGGATGACGTCGTCGTCCCGCGAAGCGAAGGTCAGGTAACCGTCGGCGTCCTTGGCGGCGACGTCGCCGGTGTAGTACCAGCGGCCGTCGGGGCTGAACCGGGCCGCGGTGCGCTCGGGCGCGTCGCGGTAGCCCCGGAACCACAGGAGCGGGCTCGCGGGAAGATCCAGTGCGACCCGGCCGCGCTCCCCCGGCTCCGCGATCACGTCGGCGTCCTCGCGGAGCACCTCGACGGCGAAGCCAGGTAGCACCCGGCCCATCGAGCCCGGACGGACCTCGGCGCGCAGATCCGGATGCCAGGCGTTGCCAACCACCATGCCGAGTTCCGTCTGTCCATAGTGGTCATGGACTCCGACGCCCAGCTTCGACGACGCCCACTCCAGGACGTCCGGGGTCAACGGTTCACCCGCCGACGAACAGTGCCGGAGGCGGAGTCCTTCCGGCACCGGCGCGTCCGCGTTGCGAAGCGCGCGGTACACCGTCGGCGCGGCGGCGAAGTTGGTGACACCGAACTTCGCCAGCACCGCCCACGTCAGCTCGGCCGAGAAACCCGCGTGCAGCAACAGGCTCCGCCTGCCGGTCGCCATCGGCGTCATGATCGCGTAGTACAGACCGTAGGCCCAGCCCGGATCGGCGGCGTTCCAGAAGACGTCGTCGGCGCGGACGTCGAGCGCGAAGTCCTGGTACGCCTGGAAACCCGCGAGCGCGCGGAGGGGAATCGGGACGGCTTTGGGGGTTCCCGTGGTCCCGGAGGTGAACAGCTCGACCAGGACCCCGTCCCCGCCGGTCACCGCGGCGTCCGGTAGCGGGGCGGCATCGGCGGTCAGTTCATGGAACGACAGATCGCCGTCGTCACCGGCGCCGACGACCACGATCCGGCGCTCGGGGTCGGCGGGCAGCTCCGCGGACGGCGACAGTTTCGAGCGCTGACCGGAGTCGGCGATGACGACCTTCGTGCCGTTGCCGGTGATGCGCAGCGCGATCGCGGGCGGCGCGAAAGCGGTGAACAGCGGAACGTGCACCGCGCCCAGCCGCCAGATCGCGAGCAGCGCCACGACCAGTTCCGCCGACTTGCCCATCAAGGTCGCGACGCGGTCTCCAGGCTCGACACCGAGGTTGAGCAGTGCCCCGGCGAACCGTTCCGACCGCTCGCGGAGCTCGCCGTAGGTGAGGTCGTGGCCGGTCAGATCGGGTTCGACCACGGTGAACGCGACCGCATCCGCCGGATGCCGGTCGCACAGCAGGGCGGCGGCGCTCGCCCGCTCGTCGCCGTAGACATCGAGCAACCGCCGGACGTGAGCTTCGGTCATCGTTTCTCCCGGGACGTTGGCGAAGGCGTACAGTTCCGGGAATCGTGCGGGCGGGCCCGATCCGTCCACCACCCCCGATCGAGGGGGATCACCGAGGAGGGTGAGCCGATGCCGGTCGACGATGCCCAGCTCCTCGGCGCGGTCTCGGACCTGCGCCGCGACACCGGCCTGCCCGTCGGCTTCGCCGGGATCGCCGGCACCTCACCCCGGATGCGGCTGACCGCGTTCCTCGGCAACCGCGGCACCGCGCTGAACGGCCTGTCCGTCCGCGCGGGCTGCGGGCTCGGCGGCAAGGCACTCGCACTGACCCGGCCGGTCGTCGCCAACGGCTATCACAGCGCCACCACGATCAGTCACGACTACGACGAGCCGGTCCGCGACGAGGGCATCCACTCGGTGGTCGCGATCCCGGTCGTGGTGCGCCGCCGCGTCCGCGCCGTGCTCTACGGCGGCCTGCGTGACGAGGCCGTCCTTTCCGACCGGACGATCACCGCCGCCCTGCACTCCGCGCGCGACCTCGAACAGACCCTGGCCGTCGAGGACGAGATCGAGAGGCGGCTCGCCGAGGCGAAGCCGCTGGCCGAGCACCACGAGGAGGCTGCGCCTCGCGAACGGCTGCGCGAGGTCTACGGCGAACTCCGAGCACTCTCCAGCCAGATCACCGACAGCACTCTCCGCGACCGTCTCGACGCGGTCTGCGGCAACCTCGCCGGTGCCGCTCCCCCGGCGGTGCGCCTGGCACCGCGGGAGCTGGACACCGTCGCACTCGTAGCGCTCGGTCTGACCAACGGCGAGATCGCGCAGCGGCTGGGCCTGACCGCGGAAACCGTCAAGAGCTACCTACGGGACGCGATGCGCAAACTCGACGCGACTTCGCGGTTGCAAGCCGTCACGCACGCACGGCGAGCCGGTCTACTCCCCTGACACAGGACGGCGGCGGTAGCCCCGGCCACTCACGACCAGCTGGACCGAACTGGCGGTTTCGCGTGATCGAGTGGACGGCACGTGTGATCAGACGGCCGGCTCACGTGTCTGGATGGACGACACGCGCATGGCGAGTGCGTGTCTGAGACACGGGTTGGCTCTAGCTCGAAAGTCTCTAGGATCGGCCCATGAGACGGCTGGCCGTGGTGGTCTTCAACGGGGCGTCGCTCGGCGCGATGTCGTTCGCGTTCGGCGTGTTCGAGATGGCTTCGGCCTTCGGGGAGCTGCCCGACCTCGAACTCAAGGTCGTCGGCGGCGAACCGGAGACCGCGCTGCGAGGCGGCGGCTTGACCGTGCCGGTCCCCGAAGACCTCGGCGCGGTCCGGGACGCGGACCTGGTGCTGGTCCCGAACTGGCGGTCGCCGATGGAGGATCCGCCGGCAGCCGCGCTGGAGGCGCTCCGCGCGGCACACGACCGGGGCGCCCGGGTGGCCGGATTGTGCAGCGGCGCCTTCGTACTGGCCGCGGCCGGGCTGCTCGACGGGCGCCCCGCGACCACGCACTGGGCGATGGCGCCGCTGCTCGCGGCCCGGTTCCCGGCCGTCCTCCTCGACGAATCGGTGCTCTACATCGACGACGGCGACATCCTGACCGCGGGCGGTGGCGCGGCGGGGATGGACCTCGGCCTGCACCTGATCCGCTCGTGGTGCGGCGCGGAGGTGGCGAACCGGCTGGCGAAGGGCATGGTCGTCCCGCCGCACCGGCCTGGCGGGCAGGCTCAGTACATCGAGTCGCCGATGCCGGAGCTCGACGAGGGCGACCCGGTGTCGGAGACGATGGCCTGGGCGCTGACCAGGCTGGACACGGCGCTCCCGGTCGACGAACTCGCCAGGCGGGCGCATATGAGCAGGCGCAACTACGATCGCCGGTTCCGTGAGATCACCGGTGCCGCGCCCGGCACTTGGCTCACCCACCAGCGCGTCATCCGCGCGCAGCAGTTGCTCGAGTCCACCGATCTCCCGGTCGACGAGATCGCCAGGTACTGCGGGTTCTCCTCGTCCGCCGCGCTTCGCCCGCATTTCCGGCGACAGGTCGGGGTCACGCCGGTGTCCTACCGGGAGACGTTCGGGACCAGGCTGGGCGTGCCCGAACCCGTCCTGTCCTGACAGGGCTGTCTCAAAACCGACCCCGGTTGGCGAAAACACCGCTCACGGTCGGCGCCTCGGTCCGGCCACGATCGGGACATGACCGAAGACAGCCGTTCCTTCCTCAACCGCCGGTCCATGCTCACCCTCGGCGCGGGGGCCGCGGCCGCGCTCGTGGCCTCGGGTGGCGTCGCCGAGGCAGGCCAGTCCGGCGCCCCGAGCGACGCGGCACTCGCCCGGTCCCTCCCCGGCGGGTTCCGCAGCGAATACGCCCAGGTCGACGGGGTCCGGTTGCACTACGTCGCCGGTGGCCGGGGCGAGCCGCTGATCCTGCTGCCGGGCTGGCCGGAGACGTGGTGGCAGTACCGCGCGATCATGCCGGAGCTGGCGAAGCGGTACCGCGTGATCGCCGTCGACCTGCGGGGCATGGGCGGCTCGGGCAAGCCCCGAGGCGGGTACGACAAGAAGACGATGGCACGCGACATCTTCGGCCTCCTGCGCACACTGGGCCATCGGCAGGCGCATATCGCCGGACACGACATCGGCGCCATGGTCGCGTTCGCCTTCGCCGCCAACCACCCCGAAGCGACGAAGACCGTCACGCTCATGGACGTCTCGCATCCCGACGAAAGCCTGTACCAGCTCCCGATGCTGGCCCCGCCAGGGCAACCGGTGAACGTCTGGTGGTTCGCCTTCAACCAGGTCGCGGCGCTACCCGAACAGCTGTTGGCCGGCCGGTCCCGCTTCCTCGTCGACTGGATGTTCGACCATCTGGCGGCCGATCCGGCCTCGATCGCGGCTCGGGATCGGGCGATCTACGCCGCCGCGTACGACCGCCCGGACGCGATCCGCGCGGGGAACGGCTGGTACCAGACGTTCGGCCAGGACATCGAGGACCAGAAGGCCTACACGAAGATCGCCGCCCCGATGCTGGGGCTGGGCTCGGAGTTCAACTACGACTACCTCGCCGCGGTGCTGCCGTCGAAGGCGGCCGACGTCCGGGTGCGGAAGATCGCCGGTTCCGGGCACTTCGTCGCGGAGGAGCAACCGCGGGCTGTCACCGACGAGCTACTGACCTTCCTCGGGTGAGGCCGATACCCCGAATGGGTCAGCACCGCGCGCTGAACCGGACGATTCACTCGGTCAGGTGAAAGACGCGGCCAGCCGTCATTCTCGCGACGAGGGTCCCTCTTCTCTGGTGTGTCGGTACCGGCCGGGCAGCCCCCCGAACGGCCGGTACCGACACGGAAGTTCAGCTCAACCGATCCACCAGCGGGCCTTGTAGATCCACGCGCCGTGCAGCGCCAGCTCGGCGCGTGGAAAGGCCAGCCGGACGGTGTCCGTGCACCACGTGCACAGGTGGCCGTCCTGCACCGAGGCCGTCAGGATCTGCCCGGTCCGGGGGTTCGTCGACACACTCTTCACATGCGGCCGGTCGATCTCGCGCGCGCCCGCGTAGCGCTGGGTGAACCCGCCGCTCGTCTTCGAGAACTGGTACACGCCCGCTTCCGTGGTCACCCACAGCAGATCCGGCCGATGCGGGATCGGCTGGAGGTCGTGCCCGCCCTTGCTCGGCACCGGCACGGACCGCTGCTCGGTGAGCACCGGCGCCGCGGGGGGCCCGCCGACGCTCAACGCGACGAGCGCGTCGGTGCCCAAGGCCCACAACACGTTCCGGCCGGCGTCCCAGACCACGCCGTGTGCCCCCACCAGCCGATACTCGGCGTAGGTCGTCGAGCGCTGCCCCTGGGAAGCGGTGTAGACCCGCACCCAGCCACCGGTGCTGGCCGCCACCGCGACGTTCCCGTCCGGCAGCAGTTCGATGCTGTGCGGGTTGGCCGGCCCGCCGACGTTCGCCGCCCAGTACGCCCGGTCGCCGGCCGGATACGGCACGACCGCCGCGAAACCACCCGACGCCGACGTCAGCAGGTACTTCTCGCCGTTGCGTTCGGCGAGTTTCGCGTCGCTCGGGTTGCTCCACGAGCCCGCGAGGTCCGCCAGCCCGTTGGCGGCGTTCGGTGCCCACGCCCAGCTCGGCTTCCGGTTCTGCCAGGACGTCCGGTCGGCGGGCACCACCAGGATCCGTTTGGACGCCTGCTCGGTGATGACGATCGAACCGCGATCGCGCCCACCCGCGTCCGCCACCGCCGGCGCGGACGCCGCCACCGAAAGGCCCGCGATGGCCAGCGCCACCAAGGATTTCCGCATGATCTTCATACGGAGACCGAACCCGCTGCGGATGACGGCCGGGTGGCGGTGATCGGAAACGTGGGTGTCGACGAGATGACCCTGGATCAGAGGGGCGCCTCCGTCCGCCGGAGCAGCACTTCGCCGACCTCACGGCGTCCCGTCATCGGCACCGGGCGGCCGTATCCGAAGCGCAGTACCGTGTGAGGACGGCCGAGGTCGGCGAAGACCCGGTCCATCGCGACCCGGGTCTCCGGGGTTTCGAACGGCCTGCCGACGAACGACGTCGCGAGGCCGGCCGCCGTCGCGGTCAGCAGCACCCGCTGCAGCACCATTCCGGCCCGCAGGTCCGCGGCGGGGCCGCCGCCCGCGGTAAGGACCGCGCCGAGCACCGGCTCGCCGCCTTCGGGTTCGGCGGCGAAGAACGACTCCTGCGCGGGAATGCCGTGCGGCGACGGTGGTCCGGCCGGTGCCGGGACACCGTCCGGGGCGTTGGCCGCCCGCCGGGTCCACAGCGCGACCTCCGCCTGGAACACGCCGTTGCGCGCCTGCGCGGCCTCGGCCCGGTGCAGCACGCGCGCGACCGCGTTCGCCCGGTCGCCCCGGCCGAACAGTTCCAGCAGCCCGCCTTCCACCAGCGCGGACGCGCGCAACGTCGTCCGTGCCCAGACGGGAACCGGCCGGTCCAGGAACGGACGGCGGTTCGTGTGACGACGGAAGACGGCTTCGGCGAGTTTTCGCTCCTCCGGTGAGGAAAACCGGTCGTCGCCGATCACGAGTTCGGCGAGCAGATCCGGCTCCCCCGGTTCCGGTACGACCCGGACCGAGAGGGTCTTGCCGTTGGACCGCAACGAAACGATCAGGTTGAACATCGCCGCGCCGCACGAAAGCCGTGCCTCACGGGCGTCCGGGTCGGCGATCCGGAGCACCCTGGAGCGGTCGAGCCGCACCTCGATCCGGTCCTGGTCGACGACGAACCGCCACGGCTGGGTGTTGAGCGGGGACGGCGCGCGGACGGCGGCCGCCACCGCCTGATCGACGGGTGTGGGTAACGGGATCGTCATGGTGGTCTCCGAGGGAAACTGGGGATTGGTCCACCTTCGGCCGGGGTACCCGGCGACCGCAGCGGCCGCCGGTCACGAATTCCGAGGACTTTCGCCCCCGATTCCCGGAGAGCGAGGACTTGGGGCCCTGTGCCACGAACGGCGGTGGTGAGAGCCTCGATGACCGGAACGGAGCCGACGATGACGGACAACTGGACGATCGACGTGTCCCTGCAGCACGAGCCGTATCGAGTGCGCGCGGAGGCGTTGCTCCGGCTCGAAGACGGTGGCGAGTTCGTCGGTGTCGGACTCGCGGAGGCCGGGCTGAGAAACAGTTCGGCCTCCCGGATCGGCGCCTATCTCGCGGTGACGCGGGCACTTTCGGACCTCACCGCGGAACTGCTCGAGACCGTCGCCTCCGACGTCGCCCGCTCGATCGAAGTCGACGGGATCCTCACCGCGCAGTCGTCGAACTGACTCGGGTCAGCGCAAGGGGGCGGACCACTCGACCCTGGTGCCGCCCTCGTCGCGGGTCTCCGCCTGGAACGCCCCGCCCGCCTTCTCCGCACGGTCGCGCAGTCCACCTGGCTCACCGGCGGTCCCGGTGCCGTCGTCGGTGACCACGATCCGCAGGACGTCGTCCTTCACGGTGACGCTCACCGAAACTCCGCTCGCCCGCGCGTGCCGGACGACGTTGCCGACCGTCTCCCGCACCACCGCCTCGACGTGTTCGGCGAACGGGAGGGGAATCGAGTCGAGCGGCCCGGACAGGCTGACCGTCGGGTGGATCGGGGTTTCGTCGGTGAGTTCGGCGATCGAGTCGTAGAGGCGGTGCCGCAGCCGCACTCCCTGCTGCCCCGCCTCGCCGCCGTGGAGGTCGAAGATCGCCGTACGGATCTCGTGCACGATCTCGTGCATCTGGTCGATGCTCTCACCGATCCGCCGCCGCAGTTCCGGGGTGTCCGCCCGGCGGTGCGTGCTCTGCATGGCGAGACCGACCGCGAACAGCCGCTGGATCACGTGGTCGTGCAGTTCCCTGGCGATCCGGTCCCGGTCGGCGAGCACGTCGAGTTCCCTCGCCGTGCGCTGCCGCGCCGCCAGCTGGAGCGCGAGCGCGGCCTGGTCGGCGAACGAGGCCACCACCGGCAATTGGGCGAGCTCGAACGGGACCGCGCCCGGATTCCGCACCGCCATCAGCACTCCGGACGTGCGTTCTCGCGCCCGGAGCGGCACCACGAGCGTCGGGCCGAGGCCGAACTCGCCCTCGGGACCGAGTGCCAGTTCCGGGACGCTGCGCGGGGTCCGGTCGCGGTAGACCGCCCCCGGCACCGAGTCGGCGACGCTGATCCGCGCCCCGGTCAGTTCCGCGGCCCGCGCGCCCGCGCACACCGCGATGGTGAGTTCGTCGGCCTCGTCCTTGCCGACGTCGAGCCCGCCGGAACCGGGTAGTGCCAGCAGAGTCAGGTCGGAACCGGTCAGTTCCAGTGCCCGCCCGGCGATCAGGTTGAGCGCGTCGACGGGGTCGGTGCCGCCGAGCAGTTCCGTGGTCACCTCGCTGGTGGCGGCCTGCCATTGCTGGCGGATCCGCGCCCGCTCGTAGAGGTGGGCGTTCTCGATCGCGATGCCCGCCGCCGCGGCGAGCGCCTGGACGACCACCTCGTCGTCGTCGGTGAACCCCTCCCCGCGTTTTTCGGTGAGGTACAGATTCCCGAACACCTCGTCGCGCACCCGGATCGGCACGCCGAGGAACGACCGCATCGGCGGATGGCGCGGCGGGAACCCGACCGAAGCGGGATGCCGCGAAATGTCGGCCAGCCGCACCGGTTTCGCCTCATCGATGACGAAACCCAGCAGCCCGTGCCCTTTCGGGAGATGCCCGATCTGTTGCTCCGTCCGACCGTCGATACCGAGATAGACGAATTCGGAGAGCGAACCGTCGTCCGCGATCACCCCGAGCGCGCCATAGGTGGCTTCACCGAGATCGATCGCCGCCCGCACGATCCGGCGCAGCGTCGTGTCCAGCTCCAGCCCCGAAGCGACCGCGAGCACCGCTTCGAGCAGGCCGTCCATCTTGTCGCGCGTGCCGATGAGCCGTTCGATGCGCTCTTGAAGGTCCCCCAGCACTTCACGGACCCGCAGCTGGGAAAGCGCGCCAGTGACCCGGTCGTCGCTTCCGCCCAGCCGGTCATGAGCCGACATCCTGCTGCGCCTCCGAAGATCGGGACGAGTCGCGGCCGTGGTGACTTTCTCCTCTTTCGGCCCCGCACCGCGGACGGGGACCGTCTCATCGAGACAACCGTATTACCCGTGGCACGGCGGCGGGAGAAACCATGACCATACAAGTCACCGGGGTCGGGCGCTTGAACTCCGAACAGGTGAATTCCGTGCTCCGGTCGGCCACTCTGGCGCCGTCGACGCACAACACCCAGCCGTGGCTCTTCCGCTGCACCGGCACCGGGATCGAACTCCACGCCGATCCGCGCCGGATCCTCCCGGTCACGGATCCGGACGGCCGTGAACTCGTCCTCTCCTGCGGCGCCGCCCTGTTCACCCTCAGGACGGCGATCCACGCCTCGGGTTTCCACCCGGCGACGACCCTCGTGCCGAGCCGCACCGATCCCGATCTGCTGGCCGTCGTCCGCCCGCTCGCCGAACGCACGCCGGATCTGAAGGTCTCGCGGCTCGCCCAAGCGATCCCGCGCCGCCGGACCAACCGGCGACCGTTCCTGTCCCGTGCCACCCCGGAATCCACGCTCGCCGTACTCCGGCACGCCACCGAACTCGAGCACGCGTGGATGTCGCGCCTCGACGCCGAACAGTGCCGTCGCCTGCGTGACCTCACCGAACGCGCCCGCCGGGCACAGCTCGCCGACCCCGCCTTCCTCGCCGAACTCGGCCGCTGGACCGGACTGGCCGCGGGCACTCGCGACGGAGTGCCGTCCTACGCGACCGAAGGCGCTCCCGCCGACGAAAGCTGGATCCTCGACGAATTCGGCGAAGCGAATGGCGGCATGCGGCCTGCTCCGCTCGTGGTGATGATCGGGTCGCTGACCGACGAACGGATCGACCGGCTCCAGGCCGGTCAAGCACTGCAACGGGTTCTGCTCACCGCGACCGGCGCCGGACTCGACGCGTCGTTCATCTCCCCGCCGACCATGGTCCGCGAGGCCCGTGCCGAACTCCGGCGCCTTCTCGGCTGTGGCGTGTGGCCCCAGGTGCTGCTGCGCGTCGGCTACGGCTCACCGTTGCCGTGGACGCCGCGCCGCCCGCTGGAGGATGTCGTACTCGACACGCTCATCTCCGCTTGAGGCGCGCCGTCACTGCCGCCGCAGTTCGGTGGCCAGCACGGCCGCCTGGGTGCGCCGCTGCATCCCCAGTTTCGTCAGCAACCGCGACACGTAGTTCTTCACGGTCTTTTCCGCGAGGAACATCCGCTCGGCGATCTGCCGGTTGGTCAGTCCCTCGCCGATCAGTTCCAGCAGCGTGCGCTCCTGATCGGAAAGCCCGGCGAGCGGGCCCTTCTTGGCGGCGTCGTCGCGGAACTTCGCCATCAGCGTCGCGGCGGCCCGCGTGTCCAGCAACGACCGGCCGAGGCCGACCTCCTTGACCGCCGCCACCAGATCCATCCCCCGGATATCCTTGATGACGTAACCGCTCGCGCCCGCCATGATCGCGTCCAGCATCGCCTGCTCGTCGGTGTAGGAGGTGAGCATCAGGCATTTCAGTTCGGGCATCTTGGAGCGCAGTTCCCGCGCGAGTTCGACGCCGTTGCCGTCCGGCAGCCGCACGTCGAGTACCGCGACATCCGGTCGCAACGCCGGGATCCTCGCCAACGCCTGGGAAAACGTGGCGGCCTGGCCGACAACGCACAGGCCCGTGTCCTCCTCGAGCATGTCCGCGACGCCTCGGCGGACCACCTCGTGATCGTCGACCAGAAACACCCGGAGCATTCCGACCTCCACGGTTTTCCTCCTCGGATGAGAGCGTACGGCGCACGGCCGGTCACTGCGACAGGCCAAAGGGACTTGTTCGGCGCCCGTTCGGGTGGCCGCCGCCGTCCGGACCAGGTTCATTTGCATCATTCGAGTCAGGACGTTCTGTTCTTCCCGGGGCGGTCACGCCGCTGCGACGATCACTTCATGTCCGAGACCATGCTTTCGACGGCCACGTCGGCCGGCTCTCCCGACCCGACCGACGACGTCGTGGCCATGCGCGACCGCATCCGCTTCTACCGGGCCCGCGCCGAGCAACTCCAGTACGCGCTGGATCACCGGCTTCCCATCGAACAGGCGAAGGGAATCCTCGCCGAGCGTTACCAGATCGACATCGATGCGGCGTTCGAAATGCTTCGCTCGTTCTGCCGTAACAACAACATGAAGATCCACGACGTCGCCAGGACACTCGTCGACCAGCTGAGCGAAGGCGATCGCCGAGTCTCTTGCTGAGTCACGCCAAGTTCGGCGGGGGGCCCGCGACCACCACCGGCGCCGCAGACCGCGCGGGCACGGACCGCGTGATGAACCGAACGCCGCCCCCCAGACTTCGGGTGCTCGTCGCGGACGACAACCCGGTGATCGGCGACGCGTTGCGCGCGCTCCTGGAATCCGAACCGGACATCGAGGTGGTCGGCATCGCGCTGGACGCCGGTGAAGCGGTCGCGCTCGCGGAACTGCTGACCCCGGAGGTCGCCGTGCTGGACGTCCGGATCCCCGGTGGCGGCGGCGCGTGGATGGCGCGGGAGATCCGGCGGAGGGTGCCCCGCACCCGGCTGATGGCGTTCTCCGCGCACAGCGACACCCGGTCCATCGCCCAGATGGCCTCCGCGGGCGTCACCGAGTACCTCGTGAAGGGCAGCCCCAACACCGAGATCGTCGCGGCCATCCGCCGCCTCTGCGCGAACAGCGCCGACACGGCTTGAGCGCAGCTCAGTCCGCGAGCCAGCGTTCCATACAGGTCAGCAGTTCCTCCGCGTTCACGGGTTTGGTGACGTAGTCGCTCGCCCCGGCGGCGAGACTCTTCTCGCGGTCCCCTTCCATCGCCTTCGCGGTCACCGTGATGATCGGCAGGCCGGCGAACCTCGGCATCTCGCGGATCGCGGCCGTCGTCGCGTGGCCGTCCATCTCCGGCATCATCACGTCCATCAGGATCAGGTCGATGCCGTCGTCGGCCAGCAGTTCCTCGATGCCCTTGCGGCCGTTGGGCGCGTGGACCACCGAGAGACCGTGCAGTTCGAGCATCCCGGAGATCGCGAACACGTTGCGGGCGTCGTCGTCGACGAGCAGGACCTTGCGCCCCCGTAGCCGAGGTGGTCCGGCGGGCGGTTCGGTGGTCTGAGCCGTCTCCTCCGGGCTCACCTCGGGCTGGTGCATCAACGGCAGGATGCCTTCGAGCTCACTCGCCGAGATGTGCAGCATGATGCGCTCCCGCAGCATGTCCAGCGACGGCAGCAGCTCGACCGGATGCACCCGCGCGTGCCCGTGCAGCAACCGTTCCTGCGCGGCACTGAGCTTGCGGGTCGCGTACGCCAGCACGGGGACTTCGACCGGATCCGGGCCATCGGCGAGCCGTTTGAGGAACGTCAACGCGCTCGTCCCGGGGATGCTGGTGTCGAGCACGACGCAGCGGTAGCTGTCGCGCTTCAGCTCCTCGAACGCTTCCGCCGGATCGGACACCGCCTTCACCTGGACCGAACCGTGGCTGTCCGCGACGTCGGCCGCGACGCCGCGGGCGAGCAGGGTCAGCAGGCTGTTCTGCTCGGTCTCCACCACCAGTACGCGTTGTTCCGCGCCATCGGTGTCCACTGTGGCCCCTGTGAAGTCTTCGGAACCGGGGGCCATGGCGAACCTCGCCACCGGCAGGTAGAGGGTGAACGTGCTGCCCGTTCCCAGCGCGCTGTCCGCCCGGATCTCGCCGCCGAGCAGGTAGGCGACCTCACGGCTGATCGACAGGCCGAGCCCGGTGCCGCCGTACTTGCGGCTGGTGGTGCCGTCGGCCTGCTGGAAGGCACCGAAGATCGATTCGAGGTTTTCCTCGGCGATCCCGATCCCGGTGTCGATGACGCTGAAGGCCACCAGCGATTCGTGCGGGAGCGGGCCTGACGGCGAAACGATCGTGTCGACCAGTTTGACCCGCAGTTCGACGCGGCCGTCTTCGGTGAACTTGACCGCGTTCGACAGCAGGTTCCGCAGCACCTGCCGCAGTCGCTGCTCGTCGGTGAACAGCAGCTCCGGCACGTTCGGTTCCACGGTGACCTGGAAGTCGAGCCCCTTCTCCGCCGTCAGCGGACGGAACGTCGTGCCGACGTAGTCGAGCAGCTGGCGCAGCGGGAACGGCTCGTGGTGGATGTCCATCTTTCCCGCCTCGACCTTCGACAGGTCGAGGATGTCGTTGATCAACTGCAGCAGATCGGTGCCCGCGGACTGGATGACCTTGGCGAACTCGACCTGTTTCGGTGTCAGGTTCTGGGTCGAGTTCTGCGACAGGACCCCGGCGAGGATCAGGAGGCTGGTCAACGGCGTCCGGAGTTCGTGCGACATGTTGGCCAGGAACTCCGACTTGTACTTCGACGCCAGCGCGAGCTGCTGCGCGCGTTCCTCGATCTCCTGGCGTGCCTGCTCGATCTCGAAGTTCTTCACCTCGATGTCGCGGTTCTGCCTGGCGAGCAGTTCGGCCTTCTCCTCCAGTTCCGCGTTCGACACCTGGAGTTTCGCCTGCTGCGCCTGGAGTTCCTCCGAGCGGGCCTGCAGTTCCTGTGCGAGCCGCTGGGATTCCTCCAGCAGGGAATCGGTCCGCGCGTTGGCGATGATCGTGTTGACGTTGACGCCGATGGTCTCCATCAGCTGTTCGAGGAAATCCTTGCGGACGGCGGTGAACTCGCCGAACGACGCGAGTTCGATGACGCCGAGCACCTGGTCCTCGAAGACGATCGGCAGCACGATCAGGGTGACCGGCGGGGCGGAGCCGAGACTCGACGAGATCTTCACGAAACCCGGCGGTGTCCGGTCGACCACGATCGGTTTCTTGGTCTGCGCGGCCTGCCCGATCAGCGACTGCCCCATCGCGAAACCCGACGGCGTGTCCGGGTCCTCGCTGTGCCCGTAGCTGGTGATCAGCCGCAGCCGGGTGCCGTTCTCGCCGGTCTCGGTGAGGAACAACGTCCCGTGCTGCGCGCCGACCAACGGGGTCAGCTCGTTCATGATCAACGTGGCCACCACCCGCAGATCCCGGTGGCCCTGCATCAGGCCCGAGATCCGGGCGAGGTTGGTGTTGAGCCAGTCCTGCTCCTCGTTGGCCCGCGTGGTCTCGCGCAACGACTGGACCATCGCGTTGATGTTGTCCTTCAGCTCCGCGACCTCGCCTTGCGCCTCGACGGAGATGGACCGGGTGAGGTCGCCGGTGGCCACCGCGCTGGTGACCTCGGCGATCGCCCGGACCTGGCGGGTCAGGTTCCCGGCCAGCTCGTTGACATTCTCCGTCAGCCGCTTCCAGGTGCCCGAAACACCTTCGACCTCCGCCTGGCCACCGAGCCGTCCTTCACTGCCGACTTCGCGGGCGACCCGCGTGACCTCCGCGGCGAACGCGGAAAGCTGGTCGACCATCGTGTTGATGGTGGTCTTGAGCTCCAGGATCTCGCCGCGCGCGTCGACGTCGATCTTGCGGGAGAGGTCGCCCCGCGCGACCGCGGTGGTCACCTGGGCGATGTTGCGGACCTGTCCGGTGAGGTTGTTCGCCATCGAGTTGACGTTGTCGGTGAGGTCCTTCCACGTACCGGCGACGTTCGGCACCCTGGCCTGCCCGCCGAGGATGCCCTCGGTGCCGACCTCCCGCGCCACGCGGGTGACCTCGTCCGCGAAGGCGGACAGTGTGTCGACCATCGTGTTGATCGTCTGCGCGAGCGCGGCGACCTCGCCCTTGGCCTCGACGGTGATCTTCTGGGACAGGTCGCCCCTGGCGACAGCGGTCGCGACCTGGGCGATGGAGCGCACCTGATCGGTCAGGTTGTCCGCCATGACGTTGACCGACTCGGTCAGGCCCTTCCACGTCCCCGACACACCCTTGACGTCCGCCTGACCACCCAGCCGTCCCTCGGTGCCCACCTCGCGGGCGACCCGGGTGACCTCGTCGGCGAACGACGACAACTGGCCGACCATCGTGTTGATGGTGTCCTTGAGTTCCAGGATCTCGCCGCGCGCGTCGACACGGATCTTCTGCGACAGGTCGCCCTTCGCGACCGCGGTGGTGACCTCGGCGATGGAGCGCACCTGATCGGTCAGGTTGTCCGCCATGACGTTGACCGACTCGGTCAGGCCCTTCCACGTCCCCGACACACCCTTGACGTCCGCCTGACCACCCAGCCGTCCTTCCGTGCCCACCTCGCGGGCCACGCGCGTGACTTCATCGGCGAACGACGACAGCTGATCCACCATCGTGTTGATCGTGTTCTTCAGCTCCAGGATCTCGCCCCGCGCGTCCACCGTGATCTTCTGCGACAAGTCACCCTTCGCCACCGCTGTGGCCACCTGGGCGATGGAGCGCACCTGCGCGGTGAGGTTGCCCGCCATGAAGTTGACCGACGTCGTCAGATCCCGCCACGTCCCGGCCACGCCGGGCACCTGGGCCTGCCCGCCGAGCGCGCCTTCGGTACCGACCTCGCGGGCCACCCGCGTGACCTCATCGGCGAACGACGACAACTGATCCACCATCGTGTTGATCGTGTTCTTCAACTCCAGGATCTCGCCCCGCGCGTCCACCGTGATCTTCTGCGACAAATCACCCTTCGCCACCGCCGTGGTGACCTCGGCGATCGAGCGCACCTGATCGGTCAGGTTGCCCGCCATGAAGTTCACCGACGTCGTCAGATCCCGCCACGTCCCCGCCACACCGGGGACTTCCGCCTGCCCGCCAAGCCGTCCCTCGCTGCCGACCTCGCGCGCGACCCGCGTGACCTCATCGGCGAACGACGACAACTGATCCACCATCGTGTTGATCGTGTTCTTCAGCTCGAGCATCTCGCCCTTGACGTCGACGGTGATCTTCTGGGACAGATCACCTTTCGCCACCGCGGTCGCGACCTCGGCGATGTCGCGGACCTGACCGGTGAGGTTGCCTGCCATCGCGTTCACCGAATCGGTGAGGTCCTTCCAGGTCCCCGAGACCGAGGGCACCGCCGCCTGCCCGCCGAGCTTCCCGTCGGTCCCCACCTCGCGGGCGACCCGGGTGACCTCGGAGGTGAACAGCGCCAGCTGGTCGACCATCCCGTTGAAGACGACCGCCATCTCGTTCATCAGGACGTCGTCCACCTGCGGCAGCCTGGTGCTGAAATCACCGTCGCGAACGGCTTTCAGCCCCTCCAGCAACCGCTGCAGACCCTCGTCGTCGATTGCCCCGCCCACCCGCGCCGCGTCTCTCGGCCCGCGCTTGGCCACCGGTTCCGACATCGAGATGCCTCCTTCGTTCCGACTCCCCGCGGATCCAGGGGCGACCGTCATTCCCGCACGGGCCCGGCAGGGCCCAGCGGAATCCAGAAGACCACCGACGTCCCTTCGCCGGGCCTGCTGGAAATCCGGAACCATCCTTCCGCCGCTTCCGCACGTTCACGCATCGACGCCATTCCGATGTGCTCGCCCGACAAGACCTCATGGGCACTCTCGAAGTCCGGCTTCATCCCCTCGCCGTTGTCGACGACCTTGGCCAGCAGACCGCCGTCCTGTCCCGTCAGCGAAACCACGACGGAGGTGGCGTTCGCGTGTTTCCGCACGTTCACCAACGCCTCCTGAAGGATCCGGAAGACCGTGACGACGAGGTCGGGCGGCGGCTGGACCTGCAGATCGTGCCGCAGCGTGCGGTCGAGCCCCCAGCCGGCGACGACCTCGTCGAGATAGTCGCGGACGGATGCGACCAGGTCGTCGTCGTTGAGCGCGGGCGGGCGCAATTGGGCGACGAGGATCCGCAACCGCCGGATCGCCCCTTGGATCGCTTCGTCGAGTTGCATCAATGCGGAATCCCGCCGTTGCGCGGCGAGCATCTGCAACCGCATGCTCACCGCGATCATCGACTGGATGGAATCGTCGTGAACATCCCACGCGATACGACGGCGTTCGGTTTCTTGCGCCCGAACCAAATGCGCGAACGCTTGTCGCCGCTCGGCTTTCTCCTCCTGCGATTTCCGTTGTTCGGTGAGATCGCGGGTCACTTTGCCGAAACCGACGAGGCGGCCCTCTTCATCCCGCAACGCGGTGATCACGGTGTTGGCCCAGAACCGTTCACCACCGCGGCGGACGCGCCAGCCTTCGTCCTCGTGACTCCCCAGCTCAGTGGCGATCAGCAGCTCCGAGGTGGGTTTACCGGCGACGACGTCGTCCTCAGGGTAGAAAACGGAGAAATGGCGGCCGAGGATCTCGTCCTCCGAATACCCCTTGATCCGCTCCGCCCCCGGATTCCAGCTGATCACGCGACCGTCGACATCCAGCAGGTAAATGGCGTAGTCGATGACGCTGTGCATGAACAACTCGAACAGCACAGCGCCGCGGTGATCAGGTGTCCGTTTCGATGGCAGCATGGCCATAGTGCAGCTTGACACCCGGATACCTCTCCCCGCTACGGCCGTTCGAGGAGGCCATTCTTGCGGGCATGGGCCACCGCTTCGAGTTTCGAATGGGTGCCGGTCTTCACCAGGATCCGCTGCACGTGATTCCGCACGGTATTCCGGGCCAGCCGCAGCTCCTCGGCGATCCGATCGGTTCCCGCGCCTTCCGCGATCAGGCAGAGCACCTGTCGCTCCCGCAGGGTCAGCAACGGCCCGAGCCTGCCGGAACTCCCGGCCAGCATGGCCAAGGCGCCGCCGAGCAGTTCCGGGTCGATGACCATGTCGCCCGCCGCGACGGTCCGGATCGCCGCGACCAATTCGTCGAGGAGACCGGATTTCAGCAACAGCCCGGCCCCGCCGACCTCCAGGATCCTGGCGACGATGGCACTGTTCGCGTCACCGGTCAGCACGAGCACCCTGCTCGACGGCGAGATCGCGCGGAATCGGGCGATCGCTTCGATCCCGTCGCCGTCCGGCAGCCGCCGATCGAGCAGGACGATGTCGGGCAGGTGCTTCTCCGCCGCGATCATCCCGCCCGCCAGTGACTCCACCGACGCCACCAGGTGGATCTCCGGAAATTCCTCGAAGGCCGCGCCCAGCGCTTCGGCCACCATCTTGTGGTCCTCGACGAGCAGCACCCGGATCGGGGTCGCGGCCGGGGACTCGGGCTGCGGGAACGTCGGGTTCGGCATACACCTTCTCCGTCGATCGTGATCTCGCCGATTCCCGGAAATGGAGGCGAGACGCCGGCGGGGCATTCTCCCACCGTCTCCGGCCCACTCGGCGTTTCGAAGCCGACCCGTGACCCGCCGTACCCGCCCGGCGACCGAGAGAGGTCTTTGTGCCTTCGATGGCACGACCTTCGGCGGTGACCGGAACGGCACCCGGTGCCTCATCGTCAAAGGTGACGCCCACCGGATCGGGGGCGATGGAGAGGGGACCGGGACGTGACCACGAGGATCTGCGAAACCCGCCGCCGTCCCGGCACGCACGCCATCGCCCGCCGGGCATCGATCGCCGCCGAGTGCGAGCGGGCGCCGAGAGTCGTGGCGAAAACCGAGACGCACGCCTCTCTGCTCGACGAGGTCCTGACCGCCATCCGGCATTTCGACGGCGCGGCCTTCGTCAAGCGGTCCCGGTGGAACCCACGGGACCGGCGCGTCCAACGACTGCGCGGCTGGCTCGGCGGCGCGCCCGGCTGACCGGCACCCGTCACACCGGGTGCCACCGGCCGATGTCCGGCTCCATCGGCACGATCCGGGTCAGCGACGAGCGGATCTTCAGTTCCGTCGCCCTGTCCCGGCCGCGGGTCCCACGCGGGGCGTACGGGTAGAAGGTGCCGCGCTCGCGGCGGTAGACCATGGTCAGCCTCGGATGCCGCATGTCCCGCAACTCGGCGAAGTCGACCGTCGTATGCAGCAACCAGGACGCGAACCCGGCCTGGGCCAGGCTCTCGTTGACGTCGGCGAGGTCGTCGAGCAGCCAGCCGAGATCGCCGTTCTCCCGCCAGCAGCGCACGATCGTCCGTCCGTGCGCGTCGTGGATGACCACGTTGCGGCGGACGGTGTCCCCGGCGAGACCGGCGACGATCTCCGCGTCCGTCCCCGGCCCCGGACGGCCTTCCGCGACGAAGCAGACACTGCCCGACCCCGTCGGGGCCAGCCCGTGCCCGGACCGCAACGTCAACGCCGCGGACCTCAAGTCCAGCAACGGAAGCAGGCTCGGCCGCACCGACCGGCTCTTCCCGAGAAGGCTTCCCAAACGCGCCATGACCTCACCGCACCCTTTCCTGTGCGTGAAGCCTTTCCGATGACGCCCTCGCACCCTAGGGCCGCACGGTCGCGCATCGCGGCGGACAAGTCCCCGGTTCCGGTGACCAACGGCCCTACCAGCGGTCGCCCGTCACTTCGTTCGCCTTACGTCCCGGCGAGAGGTCTCAGTGACGCCGCAGGGAGAACGGCGGCACCGTGTTCGCCCTCAGCGCGTCTTCGTCCATAGTGGACTCCCCGACCCCCGCCTTGCCGATCCGCTCCGCGACGAGGGCGCCGGGTTCGTCGAGCACGTCGGCCCTGCCGCTCAGGAAGGCCCACTCGTGCTCGTCCGAACCGTAGTAGAGAACGGTCCCGAACGACTCGGTGAACCGGCGCCACGACGCGATCAGCGTCTGATTGCGCCACAGCGTCGGGCAGCCCGCCTGGCAGCCGACCACTCCTCCGTCGGAGAGCAGTGCCGTGCACCGGGCCAGGAAGTCGGCACCGTACAGCCGGTTGTGCTGCGCCTCCGGATCGTCGTTCTCGTCCGGCAGATCGATCACGACGACGTCGTAGGTGTCCCCACGCTCCTGAGCTTCGGCGAGGAACTCCCACCCGTCGCGGTAGTGGACGCGGACCGTCCCGTCCCCGCGCTCGGCACGGGCGAGCTCGTCGAGGGTGTAACCGTAGGGAAGGTGCTCGGCGCAAACCCGCACCGCTTCGGCGTCGATGTCGACGTGATCGACCACCTCGGCGCCGGCGGCGACGGCGAGCTGGGAGGCGACCCCTTCACTGGAGCCGATGATCAGCACCCGCTCGACGCGTTCGGCGAGCAGCAGCGACGGGACCATCAGCGCCTCGTGGTAGACGAGCTGGCTCAGTTCGGTGCTCTGCCGTTCGTCGTCGCAGAAGAGGGAGATCCCCTGCGCGGTCCGTCCGATGAGGACGTTCTGGAACGCGGTACGGCCTTCGAACAGGACCTCGTCGACGTCCCAGTTCCGGGTGAGCCCCGCGCCCATCGGCTCGACGATCACTCGTTGTGCCATCAGTTCTCTCCTCGTTCCACAGTGGACATCCGGACGGTGCCGGCGCCGAGCAGCTTCGCCAGCAGCGCGACCGCGCGTTCCGGATCCGCCCGGTCCCCGCAGGTGAACACGTCCACGAACACCGAACCGATCTCCGGGTAGGTGTGCACGGAGGCGTGCGATTCGGCCAGCAGCGCGAGCACGGTGACCCCTTGCGGGGCGAAGGAATGCGACACGACTTCGCAGACCGTCGCCCCTGCCTCGGTCACCGCCTCGGCGAGGGTCTTCTTCAGGAGCGAGGCATCGTCGAGCAGCGACGGCTCGATCCCCTCGAACTCCGCGAGTACGTGGCGGCCGGCGAACCGGCCGACGAGTGGTACTTCACCCGGCATCGGCGAACCTCCCCACACAATAGGTGCGCAACGGCTCGATTCCGTTGAAGGCGACGGACGAGTAGCTGGCGGTGTACGCCCCGGTGCCCGGGATGTCCAACCGGTCACCCGCCTTCAACGACCTCGGCAGCGCGCACGGCGTCCGCTGGTACAGCACATCGTCACCATCGCAGGTCGGCCCCGCGAGGACCACCGGCCCTTCCGGACCCTTAACGCCGACGGGCTCCAGCCGATACGCGACAGCTTCGTTCTCACACTCTGCCATTCCGTTGTACCTGCCGACGTCGAGGTAGACCCAGCGGCGTTCGTCGGCGGCGGCCCGGGTGGTCACCAGCACGACTTCGGTCCTGATGAGCCCGGCGTCGGCGACGATCACGCGGCCCGGCTCCAGCAGCAGCTCCGGCTCCGGCAGATGCGCTTCGAGGGCGGCGTGGATCACGCCCGCGTAGTCCGTCAGCGACGGCACGGGTTCCCGGTGCTCGGTGGCGAACCCGCCGCCGATATTGAGCCGCTCCAAGCCGACGCCGGCGTCGGCGGCGACCTTGGCCGCGGTCGCGATCCCGATCTCCCATGCAGCCGGATCCGGCTGCTGCGAACCCACGTGGAACGCGATTCCCGGCCGCAGCCCGGCTTCCACGGCCTGGCGGAGCAGGGTGGCGGCCACCTCCGGTTCACAGCCGAACTTGTGGCCGAACGGCGTCACCGAATCCGGGCCGCCGGTCAGCAAACGGACCGAGACCAGCGAACCGGGCGCGTGCTCGGCCAGATTCGCCAGATCGCCGGCGGAGTCCGTGGTGAATTCACGGACTCCGCGTTCGTACGCGAAGGCGACGTCCGCCGGCTTCTTGATCGTGTTGCCGTAGGCCAGGTCCGCCGCTCGCGCACCACGGGACAGGCACAGCTCGATCTCCGCCGTCCCGGCCACGTCGAATCCCGCACCGGCCGACAGCACCGCGTCCAGGACCCCTGGCGTGGGATTCGCCTTGACCGCGTACCGGATCAGCGCGTCCGGGAAGGCCGCCGAGACCGCGGCCGCCCGCTCCGCGACCAGGTCGGTGTCCACCACCAGGCACGGTGTCGGCGGCTCGCGATCTGCCAGGAAGGCACGGATCCGGTTCAGGCTTTCGGTCACACGCCCCAGGGTGTCAAAGGCCGATCACCGGTACGGAACCCGGGGTCACGCCCGGATGTCACCCGAGGTCTGCTCAGGCAGTTCCACCCCGTGCTCGGCGGCCAGTCGCTCCAGGTTGGCCAGGTCGGCACCGACGGCCGAAGCCCTGTCCTCGTCCGAGGCCTGCTTGGCGATCTGGACGTCTTCCCTCGCCTGCCGTACCCGGTCCCGCAGATTCACCGCGAACTCGCTCATCGTGCACCCCCGATCTCCCGCACCTTGTCTGCTTTCACCCTAGGACCCTCCGAATCGGTCACCCACGTGATCTGCGTCATCACGGGTTCGTTCGTGTCGGAGTGAAGCAGTATGACGGCAGGCCCCGGGTTTCGCAGATCAGCTGAGTTCGGCTTTTTCAACGGGTTCCGGCGCGGTCGCCCGGCGGCCGATCACCGCGAGCGGGGCGAGCGCGCACAGGCCGCCCGCGACGGCGACCAGAACGTATCCGCCCAGGCCGAACAGCTGCCCGGCGAGCAGACTCGCCGCCGCGGACGTCCCCCAGACGAAGGCGTCGACCGTGCCCTGCGCCCTCGTCCGCTGCGCGGGCGGGAGATCGCGGCTGAGCATGCTGCTGCCGCCGACGAACACCAGGTTCCAGCCGTAGCCCAGCAGGAACATCGCGAACGGGATTCCCACGTGATGCGAATCGGGGGCGCCGATCGCGGTGACCGCCGCGACGGTGAGCGTGCCGATCCCGCCGAAGATGGCCGTGCGGCCGCCCCACCGGTCGGCGATCCAGCCGGACAACGGTGCCAACGCGAACATCCCGACCAGATGGGCGCTCAGCACCCAGCCGACGACGTCGAGCCCCTGACCGTGCTGGTGCAGCTGGACCGGGGTCATCGTCATCACCGCCACCATGGCCAGCTGCGCGCCGACCATCGCCACGAGCGGCCCGAGGATCACCGGATTCCGCACGGACATCCGCTCCCGCCTCGGCACGCCCTCCTCCGGGGCGGCGAGGCCGCGCGGCAGGGTGGCGACGGCCAGCACCGCGATGGCCACGACCAGCGCCCCGGCCGCGATCGGACCGGACAGCGCGGGCAGTTCGGCGGCTTCGGCCTTCGCCGCGGCCGGCGCGATCAAGGCGGGCCCCGCCACCGCGCCGACGGTCCCCGCCCAGACCATTGTGGACAGTGCGAACCCCTTGCGATGCTCGGGCGACAGATCCGCGGCCGTGTACCGCGAGAGCTGGGCCCCGCTGTTGCCGAAGCCGATCAAGGGCATCCCGGCCACCAGCGCGAGCACGGATCCGCCGAGCACGCCGGCGAACGAGATCAGCGCTCCCGCCACCGCGGACCCGTACATCAGCACCAGGACGAAGCGCCTGCCGTAGCGAGCGGCCAGGGACCCCGAAGACAGCGAACCCGCGGCGGAACCGAGCACCAGCACCGCGTTCGGCAACCCGCTCCAGGCGGCACCGGCGTGCTCGACCACGATCAACGCCGCCGTGGTGGACAGGCCGACGACCGCGGTGCTGAGACAGGCGACGCCCATGAAGAGCGCGAACATCGGTTTCATGATTCGAATCTAGGGATTCCGGGCGCCTCGGCGAATAGGCTGTCGAAGGCCTCGCGGGGGTGCAAGGCGCATCATGAAAGGAATCCGGGCGCGATGACCTTACGATCGGAAAGAGCACTGGACGACCTCGACTGGCGGCTCGTCGAAACGCTCCAGAGCGACGGGCGGCTCTCGTTCAAGGAACTGGGCCGCCGCGTGAACCTCTCCGCCCCGGCGGTCGCCGAACGGGTCCGGCGGCTGGAGGAGGCGGGTGTCATCACCGGGTACCGCGCCCAGGTCGACGCGCGCCGTGCCGGGTACGACCTCCAGGCGTTCGTCGAAATGCGCTGCTCGCTCGGCAGCTGCCTGCTGCGCACCAGCAAATCCGACGACTACCCCGAGGTGGTCGAACTGCACCGGCTCAGCGGCGACCGCTGCACCATGCTGAAGGTGCGGGCCGTGTCGCTCGAACATCTCGAAGGTCTCTTCGAACGGCTGGGCAAACACGGCGAGATCCGGTCGTCGGTGGTGCTCTCGACGCAGTACGAGGGCAGGCCGGTCGGCCCGCCGGTCGAGGACTACCTGAAGGCGACCAAGAGCGAGGGCTGGAGCGTCTGAACAGGCGGTGGAGACCGATCAGGAATCGAGAAGCGGCGGCGGGCCGCGTTCACCTAGCGTGATCACCAGTGAGGACGAACGGCTCGAAGCTGGTTAGATCGAGCCCGGTGAGGCTGACGGAACGTACACGCGGCCCACACGAGGATGGAGAGACGATGCGCAAGACCACCAAGCCGCAGCCGCCCGAGGAACACCCCGCCGACAGCCACGACCTGATCCGTGTACTCGGCGCGAACGAGAACAACCTCAAGAACGTCGCCGTCGAGCTGCCGAAGCGACGACTGACGGTGTTCACCGGTGTCTCCGGGTCCGGCAAGAGCTCACTGGTCTTCGACACGATCGCGGCCGAGTCGCAGCGGCTGATCAACGAGACGTACAGCACCTTCGTGCAGGGCTTCATGCCGACGCTGGCCAGGCCCGAGGTCGACGTGCTCGACGGCCTGACCACCGCGATCATCGTCGACCAGCAGCGGATGGGCTCCGACCCCCGCTCCACGGTCGGCACCGCCACCGACGCCTACGCGATGCTGCGCATCCTCTTCAGCCGGATCGGCAAACCGCATATCGGCTCGCCGCAGGCGTTCTCCTTCAACGTCGCCTCGATCTCCGGCGCGGGCGCCGTGACCGTCGAGAAGGCCGGACGGACCACGAAGGAACGCCGCGAGTTCAGCATCACCGGCGGGATGTGCGCCCGCTGCGAGGGCCGGGGCAAGGTCAACGACATCGACCTCACCGCCCTGTACGACGACACCAAATCCCTCAACGAGAACGCGCTGACGATCCCCGGGTTCTCCATGGACGGCTGGTACGGCCGTATCCTCCGCGGCTGCGGCTTCTTCGACCCGGACAAGCCGATCAAGAAGTACACCAAGAGGCAGCTGGACGATCTGCTCTACAAGGAGCCGGTCAAGCTCAAGATCGAGGGCATCAACCTGACCTACTCGGGGCTGATCCCCACGATCCAGAAGTCGTTCCTGGCCAAGGACCGCGAGGCGATGCAGCCGCATATCCGCACGTTCGTGGACCGGGCGGTCACGTTCGCCGTCTGCCCAGAATGCGACGGGAGCCGTCTCAGCGAGCTCGCGCGGTCTTCGAAGATCAAGCGGATCAACATCGCCGACGCCTGCAAGATGCAGATCAGCGACCTCGCCGACTGGGTCCGCGGGCTCAAGGAACCGTCGGTCGCGCCGCTGCTGGAGAAGCTTCAGCACACCCTCGACTCCTTCGTCGACATCGGTCTCGGCTACCTCTCCCTCGACCGGCCGTCCGGCACGCTTTCGGGTGGTGAGGCGCAGCGCACGAAGATGATCCGGCACCTCGGATCGTCGCTCACCGACGTCACCTACGTCTTCGACGAACCCACCATCGGGCTGCACCCGCACGACATCCAGCGGATGAACAACCTGCTCCAGCAGCTGCGCGACAAGGGAAACACGGTGCTGGTCGTCGAGCACAAGCCGGAGACGATCGCCATCGCCGACCACGTCGTCGACCTCGGCCCCGGCGCGGGCACCGCGGGCGGGACGATCTGCTTCGAGGGCACCGTCGACGGCCTGCGCGCCAGCGACACCATCACCGGAAGGCACCTCGACGACCGGGCTGCGCTCAAGGACAGCGTTCGCAAACCCACCGGCAAACTGGAGATCCGCGGCGCCGACCGGCACAACCTCCGGAACGTGGACGTCGACGTGCCGCTCGGCGTCCTCTGTGTCGTCACCGGTGTCGCGGGCTCCGGCAAGAGTTCGCTGATCCACGGCTCGATCCCCGCCGCCGAAGGCGTGGTCTCGGTCGACCAGACGCCGATCCGCGGCTCGCGGCGGAGCAACCCGGCCACCTACACCGGCCTGCTGGAACCGATCCGCAAGGCCTTCGCCAAGGCCAACGGCGTGAAGCCGGCGCTGTTCAGCGCCAACTCCGAGGGCGCCTGCCCGACCTGCAACGGCGCGGGCGTCATCTACACCGACCTCGGCATCATGGCCGGTACCGCGACCACTTGCGAGGAGTGCGAGGGCAAGCGGTTCCAGGCGTCGGTGCTGGAGTACACCTTCGGCGGCAAGAACATCAGCGAGGCACTCGAAATGCCGGTGTCCGAGGCCGTGAAGTTCTTCGGCGAGGGCGAAGGGCGGATCCCTGCCGCACACGCGATCCTCAGCAGGCTCGACGACGTCGGACTCGGCTACCTCAGCCTCGGCCAGCCGCTCACCACGCTCTCCGGCGGTGAACGGCAGCGGCTGAAGCTCGCGACGCATATGGGCGACAAGGGCGGCGTCTACGTCCTCGACGAGCCGACCACCGGCCTGCACCTCGCCGACGTCGAGAACCTGCTCAGCCTGCTCGACCGGCTCGTCGACGCGGGCAAATCGGTGATCGTGATCGAGCACCACCAGGCGGTGATGGCGCACGCCGACTGGATCATCGACCTCGGCCCGGGTGCCGGCCACGACGGCGGCAAGATCGTCTTCGAGGGCACGCCGTCCGATCTCGTCGCGGCCGCTTCGACGCTCACCGGCGAGCACCTGGCGGAGTACGTCGGCAAGTGACGCGCCTGATCACGCGAGTTACGCCCCTGATCACGTGAGTTACGCCTCTGATCACGCGAGTGCGGAGTAACGGCTCAGGGCGCTAATCCTCGGCTTCGAGCCCGTCGCGGTCGGCCCACTCGAGCAGGGTGTCGAGCGAGTATGCCGTGTCGTCGATGCCCGCGTGCAGGTCGCCGAGTTCGGCGAAGCGCGCGGGCACGGTGGCGATGGTGAACTCGCGCGGCTCGACGTCGTCGATCTCGTCCCACCTGATCGGGGTCGAGACGACGGCTTCGGGCACGCCGCGGACCGAGTAGGCGCTCGCGATGGTGTGGTCCCTGGCGTTCTGGTTGTAGTCCACGAACAGCTTCGCCGGGTCCCGGTCCTTTCGCCACCAGGTGGTGGTGACCTCGCCGGGCATCCGGCGCTCGACCTCGCGCGCGAAGGCGAGCGCCGCCCGCCGGACCTCCCGGAAACCCCACCGCGGTTCGATCCGGACGTAGACGTGCAGGCCGTGTCCGCCGGAGGTCTTCGGCCAGCCGGTGATGCCGAGTTCGTCCAGGATCTCGCGGACGGTGTGGGCGACCTTCCGCACGGTCGAGAACGGGCAGTCGGGCATCGGATCGAGGTCGATCCGCCACTCGTCCGGGCGTTCGGTGTCGGCGCGGCGGGAATTCCACGGATGGAACTCGACGGTCGACATCTGCACCGCCCAGATGACGTCGGCGGGATGCGTGACGCACAGTTCGTAGGCGTGCCTGCCGGAGGGGAAGTCGACGCGGACGGTCTGGAGCCAGTCCGGGGCACCGTTCGGGACCCGTTTCTGGTGGACCTTCTCCCCCGAAACCCCGGACGGGAACCGATGCAGCATGCACGGCCGTTCCCGCAGCGCCCGTACGATCCCGTCACCGACCGCGAGGTAGTACCGGACGAGGTCGAGCTTCGTCTCGCCCCGCGCCGGGAAGTAGACGCGATCCGGGTTGGAGACGCGCACCGTCCGGTCGCCGACCTCGATCTCCACCGCCGAGCTTTTCGCCATACAGGCAAACTAACCCGAAAGCCGCCTGCCCGCGCCTCATCACCTCGACTGGTAGTAAGGGGTCGTGAGCAGGGCAAGTATCAGGTGACTGAGCCTCCGATGACGCTTCTTCGCCGGCATTTCGGCCCGGGGTTCGTGAGCCCGGCGCCGAGCTCTTATGTCCCACGACAGCGACCACTCACGTGAGCGCCTGACTGGAGTTCACGTACCTGGGGAAGGTGTGAAGGTCGAGTTTCCTCGGGACCCTGGGTCCCTCAAGGAGTCCTTCACGGACCCGCGATACCGGCTCCCCCACCCTACGGCTCACACCAGCGCGCTCGGTTCCTTGGCGGGCCACACTCACCGCATCCGCGTCCGCTCGATCCGGAACGGCGCTCTGCCAGGATGACGGCATGGCACGGACACGCACGGAGGCACTGTCCCGCGAGCGCATCGTCGAGGCCGCCGTCGAACTGCTCGACGCGGCGGGCGAGCGCGGGCTGACCTTCCGGACGCTGACCGAACGCCTCTCCACCGGCCCGGGAGCGATCTACTGGCATGTGCCGAACAAGGGCGCGCTGCTCGACGCCGCGACCGCGTCCGTCGTCGGCGCCGCTCTGACCATCGAGGCCACAGGATCACCCCTGCGGGAGATCCGCGCGATCGCGCTCGGCCTGTTCGACGCGATCGATCGGCATCCTTGGCTGCCCGCGCAACTCACCGCCCAGCTCTCGCGCAGCCCTTGGGGCTCGGTGACGCCGCGGATCTTCGAAGGCATCGGGCGGCGGGTCAGCGCGCTGGGCTCCCCCGAAGCCACCTGGTTCACGGCGACCTCGGCGCTGGTGCACTACATCTTCGGCGCCGCGGGTCAGAACATCGCGAACTCCAAGGTGCTCGGGCCCGGTGTGGACCGCGCGGAATTCCTCCGCGCCGCGGCGAACGCGTGGGGAGAGCTCGATCCCGCCGAATTCCCGTTCTTGCGGTCGATCGCCGACGAGGTGCGTGAGCACGACGATCGGGAGCAGTTCCTCACCGGGATCGATCTCATCCTCACCGGTATCACCGGCGCCGAGCCCGGTGGATCGTCGCGACCATGACGGCGAACACCGCGCCGAGGAAGGTCACGTCCACCGCCGGGACCCAGCGCACGTCACCGCCTTTGAGCACATACGCCCCGACCGGTCGCGCGGCGAGTACGAAACCGCCGCCCTCGCCTTCCTTGCCCTGTTCGGCCCCGTGCCCGCCGCCTCCGCCGCCGACGACGTTCGCGACCGGGATGATCACGACGCCGTCGTTCTCCACAGGCTCGCCGTAGACGCGCCGGACGGTGAGGTTGTCACGCATGACGCCGACGACCTTCTCGAGTCCCATCAGACCCCCACCCTGTCCAGTTCCAGCGCGACCGCGTCCCGCAGGAGACCCCGCGCCCTGTCCAGCTCCATCGAACCAGAAAGCCGGCGCTCGCCGAGTTCGCGGACGTCCGCGGCGAGACAAGGCGGCGGGATCCACTGCGCGACGCATGATCAGCCGGGTCAACCTTCCTGAGGCAGCACCGACATCACTTCGGAGACCGGCCGCAAATGCTCCTCCAGCAACCGTGACGCCTCTTTAATGTCGTGGTCGTCCAGAGCGGCGACCAGCGCCCGGTGTTCCTCGTTGATCACCGCCAGCCGTTCCGGGCGTGCCTCCAGCGCGCGGACCGTGACCCGCTGCTGCCGCGAACGCAGGGTGTCGTAGAGCTCGGTCAGGACGGTGTTGCCCGCCGCGTTCACGATGGCTCGGTGAAATCGGCGGTCGAATCCCGAAACGGCGAACCAGTCGCGTTCGGCACCGGCGCTCGCCATCGCTTCGATGAGTTCGGGCAGTTCGGCGGGAGCGCCCGCCCGGTTCGCGCAGAGTGCCGCGATGGCGTGCCCTTCGATCAGCCGCCTGCTCTGGTAGACCTCTTCCAGTTCCCTGGCGGTGACCGTGCGCACCTGAGCGCCCTTGCGCGGCAGGAGACTGATGAACCGCTCGGCCGCCAGCCGGTGGAACGCCTCGCGCACCGGCGTCCTTGACACGCCGACGACACCGGAAACCCACATTTCGTCGAGGAAACGGCCGCCTTCCAACTCGCCCGAGATGATTCCGTCGCGCAGCCACGTGTAGACCCGCTCGCGCGCCGGGCCGCCCCCTTCGGCGGTCACAGTCATCTCGTTTCCCCTCTATGCCGTTACTTTCCGCGACTGAGCCTACACCTGGACCAGTCAAGTATCCATCATGTATACAAGAGTTCCACTTATTGGAAGGGGTCCCATGGTGCACGTCGCGGTGGCGCAGTTCGCGCCCGGCAACGACAAAGAAGCCAACCTCGCGCGCGTCTCCTCCCTCGTCGGCGAAGCGGCCGACCGCGGCGCGCGGGTGATCGTGCTGCCCGAGTACTCGCTGTTCACCGTACCGACGATGAGCCGCGAATTCGTGACCTCGGCCGAAGAACTCGACGGACCGTTCGTCACCGAGCTGCGCGGTCTCGCGAAAGACCGGCAGATCACCGTCGTCGCGGGTATCAACGAAGCACTCCCCGATGGCGAGCGGATCTCGAACACGCTGGTCGCGGCCGGTCCCGACGGAGCGATCGCCGCGCTCTACCGCAAGATCCATCTGTACGACGCCTTCGGCTTCCGCGAATCGGAACTCGTCCGGCCCGGTGACATCGAAGCACCGGAGACGTTCGAGGTCGACGGGATCACGTTCGGCCTCCAGACGTGCTACGACCTGAGGTTCCCGGAAGTCACCCGCCGTCTGGTCGACGCCGCCGCGGACGCGGTGCTGCTGCCCGCGGAGTGGATGCCCGGCCCGCTCAAGGAGGACCACTGGACCACGCTGGTCCGGGCGCGGGCGATCGAAAACACGATCTACCTCGTCGCGGCGGGACAGGCCGCACCCACCGGCTCGGGGCACAGCATGATCGTCGACCCGATGGGCGTCGTCCTCGCCTCGCTCGGCGAGCGCACGGGAACCGCGACCGGGGAACTCTCCGCCGACCGGATCTCCGAGGTACGCGCCAAGAACCCGGCACTGGAGCTGCGCCGGTTCGCCGTCACCCCGAAGTCCTGAGTATCTTCTGACCCGGAGGTCCGTTCGTGAAGACACGCCCTCGGGCGTGGTGACGCGGCTTCCGTTCGCCTGGGTGCCGGGTGGCCGCCCGGCACCCAGGCTCTCGGCCAGTTCCGAGGCGAGGCTGCGAAAGCCACTTTCGCGACCGCCCACGCCGGGAGACCGCGCGTGAAGGACCTCCTCCGGCACATGATGGCCCCCTTCCTTGCGCCTAGGTTCAGGAAGGGGGCCATCATGTACTTCCGCCGGAACCGCGGCGATCACGGCCGTTTTCGTCTCACGGCACCAGCAGTCCCCAGTGGACCGCCCACGGGACGAACAGCACCGCTCCGGCCACCAGCAGGCCGACCCGGACTCCCCCGCGTTCCTTCTTCCGCCACCACGAAACCGCCGTCACCACACCGGCGATGACGACACCGATCGCGGCCAGCTGCAAGACGAGCCAGGGCAACGTCCGTCCGAAAAGGACCGGACCGGGCGCCATCGCGGCGCCCGTCGTCAGCGCGATGTAGTAGGCGAGGAAACCCGCCGTGGCGAGCAAGCCGGTCGACGCCAGCCAGCGTGCGGGCCTGACGAGCGGAACTTCCTTGCGACGACGGACCAACGCCGTCACCGGGTACGCGGCGAACGCCAGCAACGCCAGTGCCCACACCGCGATCTGCAACCACGGCGCCTCGTACCAGGCGAGCGGTGCCAGCGCGACACTCTGGCTCGCCTGCGGTGGCGGCGGATCGGCGGACGGCTCGTTCCTCACTCCGTTCACCCAGGCCCCGACGAGGTCGAGGTAGCCGGGGGCGAAACCGTCGAGCTTGTCGAAACCGTCCGTGGTCCGCCGGAGCCCGTGCTGGGCGTGCGGGAACACCTTCAGCGTGTACTGCCGGTTCCCCGCCCGTTCCAGCGTCTCCCGGAAGATCCGGACGGCCTCGCCGGGCGGGGTGAGCCGATCCAGTTCGCCCCACAGGCCGAGGACCGGCTGCCGCACCTTCTCGAGCACCGGCACCGGGTCGTATCCGGCCTCGGGGAACACCCCGGCGCCCGCGAGGGTCCGCATGTTCGTCGACGCCACCATGTCCACCATCGAGCCGGTGACCCCGCCGCGCCGCAGATAGGTCTCGAAGGCCCATGACTGCTGACGATCGGGCGAAACCCCGTTGGCACCGACAGTGACCGCGAAAGCGACGTCCTTCGACTTCGACGCCGCCAACGGTGCGACCCAGCCACCCTCGCTCAAACCCCACACCCCGACACGGGCGGGATCCACGCCCGGGCGCGAGCGCAGCGCCTGCACCGCGGCGAGCGCGTCGTCGGCGAGGACCGAGTAGTCCCTCTCGAACAGCGAGTAACCTTCGGTCCGCTTGTCGTAGATCAGGGTCGCGATCCCCGCCTTGGCGAAGGCTTCCGCCTCGGTGCGGTAGTCGTCCCGGTCGTGTTCGCCGGAGCCGTGCACCATGACGATGCCCGGCGCCGGGCCTTCGCCCTCCGGAGCGACCACCGTCCCGTGCAAGGTGACGCCGTGACTGGTGAACGTGACGTCGTCGTCCGGAGCGGCGGCGGGCACCGGTGAGGAGACCACCACGACGGCGGCCGCGAGCAGCGCGCCGATCATCGCCTGCTCACCCGGACCACGTCGAGCGACGGCGACGCGAGAATGTCCTTCTCGCAGTACCGTTCGGTGACCCACTGCTTGCGCGAGTACAGCTCCGTCTGGTCGCTGTGGTGCGCGGACTTCGGGTTCGCGGACTGCGAGTAGGTCAGCAGCGTCGTCGTGTCCGGGCAACCGGTGCCGTTGAACGCCACGACGTGCAGGTACGTCCCGCCGTGCGTGAACTCGGTGTACCCGCGGGCCGGATCCCATGGCCCGCCGAGGGAGTCGTACACGCCACGTCCGGCGGTTCCGCCGCCCAGCGGGATCTTCCGGCCTTCGCGGACGACGTAGTGGTTGTCGCCATACCGCGCGTCGAGCGGGATCTTCGCCGCGTTCAGTTCCGCGACGGCGTCGGTGAGTGCTTTGCGGATCGCGGCGTTCGCCGTGTCGAGGGTGTTCGGCGTGTGGACCGGATCCTTGACGTCGAACGGGACCTTCCAGATCGACGGCCCCAGACGATCCACAGTGGACCAGAACCGGTCGAACAGCAGCGCGCCCCGGCTGTCCGCGTCGGAACGACCGTCCCAGCCCGCCAGCGCGGCGCACGCGGCGTCCGTTCCCGGCATCGCGGCGCACATCGCGACGACGTCGGCCCGCACGAGTTCGGCGGCGTGATCCCGGTGCGAGAACATCAGGTCCCGCATCGCCTGCCCCGTGAAGCCGCCTTTCTTCAGCTGATCGGCGATCTCGACGAAGCCGCCCCGCGTCCGCATGTTCTGTTCGTTGCGAACCGGTCCCACGATCCTGGGGAAGCCGGTCTTCGGCTCGGCGGGGTTGAACAGCCAGTAACTGTCGTTCGAGTTCGCCAGGTAGTCGGCGCGGCTCAGGTGCGGCAGGCTGGACGGTCCGAAGACGCCCGGCCTCAGCGCGTCACGGTCGCGGCCCCACGCGCAGGCCGTCCTGGAGCCGTCGAGCACCGCGACACCGTCGGCGTCGAACAGTTCCTTGCCCAGCGGGGTGTTGCAGCGCGCCGCCTTCTCATCGGTGACGTGCGGGACACCGTGGATCTGGCTGTACTCCACCCGGCCGCGATCGTCGGTGGCGAGGATGTTCATCCACGGCAGCCCTTGCGTCTCGCGGACCGCGCCGATCATCTCCCCCGCCGTCCGGCCGCGGGCGATCGCGAACATCGAGTTCGTCATGCCGAGGTTCCCCGCGTTGGCGTCCGCGATCGCGAAAGCGTTCGACGCCGTCCACGGCAGTTCCCGCTGCCCGAGCCGGCTCGTCACCGGACCGTACCTCGTCGTCCACTGTGGACGTACGACGCGCTCCAAGGTCCCGTCCGTCTTACGGGACAGGACACTCACGTCGGCGCGCCGCATCTTCTCGGGTTTCCCGTCGACCAGGTAGGTCGTCGGCGATCCGGGTACGAGCTTCAGTTCGAACAGCGTGTACGTGCGGGTCGTGTCGGTGGCCGTGCCGCTCCAGGCGGCGGTTTCGTTGTGTCCCAGCCACATCATCGGGATACCGGGGATTCCGGCGCCGCTGACGTTGAGTTTGCCCGGCAGGCTCAGCTGCGACTGCCACAGCCTGGTCCCGCTCAGCTGCCATGGCAGATGCGGGTTGGCCAGCGAGACACCGCGGCCGTTCGCCGACGCGGCCGAGCCGATCGCGATCGCATTGCTGCCGATCCCGGTCTCCCCGAGCATCTGCTCGGTACCGGCGCCCGTCGGCGGTGCACCAGGCAGCGACGCGGTGATCGAATCCGCGACCCCGCCCTGTCCGAAGATCATGCCGACCGCGTGGCTGTGCCGGTACACGTCCAGTTCGGTGACCGGCTTCAGCCAGCCGGCACCCCGGCAGGCCGGGTCGGTGATCTCGCCGGTGCGCAGGTACTTGTTGACCCCCTCGGCGTAACCGCGGATCAGCTCGCGGACCTCGCGGTACGGCCCTCGGGGCGCGGGCTCCGACAGCAGCCGCTCGAGCACGCCGCTTTCGTTCAGACCTTGGAAGTACAGGTCGCTCGCGAGGTTCGAACTCGCCTGGCTCACCCCGCTCGTCGGCGGCGCGTCCGGGCCGAGCCAGCGGGAACGCTCCGCCCGTGTGGTGATCGCGACGTCCGCGATCGCGCAGAGGTTGTCCTTGGCCGCGGCGTACCCCTGTCCGAAGCCCAGGTTCGCCCAGTCGTTCGCGACGATATGCGGAATGCCGTACTCGGTGTAGCGGATGGTGGCGTCCGCCCGGGATACCCCGTCCGGCGGTTGCGCGGCCGTCGCGGTCCCCGCCGCGAGCAGACTCGCCGCGGCGCCGACGGCCGCGATTCTTTTCCAGAGCAGCATGCTGCTCCCCCTTCGCATGTGGAGTCGTTCGTGAAGACACGCCGTCCGGCGTGGTGACGCGTTACCGGTGGTCGAGTGGCCGCTCTCCCACCGGTTTTCACTTCCCTTCCTGCACCTCCCCGTCGGGATCCGGGAACGCCGTCCAGCGCACGAACACCTTCCGCGCGCCAGGGCCCGGTTCCGGCCGCCAATAGCGGCGCAGCAGGTCCAGGTACTCCTCCCAGAACTGCTTGAGCTCTTCGAGGTTCACGTGGACCGCGCCGCGCGAGAACACCAGCGCGTCACCCCATTCGCCCAGCTCACCGCGACGATCGAGGAAACGCGCCATCTGCTCGAGGTCCTCGGTGAACGCGGCGCGCTGCGCCTCGTCGAACACCGCGCGCATCTCGTCGTTCTGTTCGCTGTGCCGGGGCCAGCGGATGTCACGTTGCCGGGCACGCCACCAGCGCTCCTTGCCGTGCGCGAGTTCCGGCGCCTCCTCGACGAAGTCGTACTTCGCCAGTTCCCGCAGGTGATAGCTGGTCGCGCCCGAACTCTCCCCCAGTTCCTTGGCCAGCTTCGTCGCCGTCGCGGGCCCGCGGCCCAACGCCTCCATGATGCGGCGGCGCAACGGGTGCATCACCGCCTTCAGCACGGCGGCGTCGGCGATCTCTTCGGGGGGCGGCGGACCGGTCATGACACCAAGGTAGCCGTGCAAAGGAGATTGTGCAAAGGCTTCTTTGCACGCGGTTCAGACTACGCCCTCGAAGCGACCGATGATTCTGCTGACGTTTCGGTGAACTCAGCGTGAAATTGACAACTTCACTACGAAGGTCTTGTGCCGGGCGGACGAAAACTCGACAGGTTCGCGGGTTTTTCGTTGCGTCGTCCCCGAAATTCGGTTGTATCGGATAGTTTTGCCCGGAGTCGACCTAGCGGGAGAGAACATGCCGAAGCACCGCCCTCGACAGACGGACAGGTTGTCCGCCCGGCACCGGACGGCCTTCGCGCTCGCCGGTGGCGCACTCGCCGTCCTGCCCGCGGTCACCGCGTCGGCCGGTCCCGACACCCCGATCGCCGCGACGAAACCGTCGGCACCGCAGAACCAGGCCGCGGCCTGGCAGCCGCCGGCGGGCACGGTCCCGGAGATCGCCGTCGACGGCAGCCTCCCCGAGCCGCCCAACCCGGATCCGCTGATCGTCCCCGGCGGCACCGGCAACGTCGGCGGCTCGTTCGCGCCGTCGGGAGCGCTCGGCATCCCCGCCAGCATGATGAAGGCGTACAAGAACGCGGCCGACATCCTCGCGAAGGAACTGCCCGGCTGCCACATCGACTGGGCGCTGATCGCCAGCATCGGCCGCATCGAATCGAACCACGCGCGCGGCGGCTACGTCGACGCCAAGGGCGACACCCTCGAACCCATTCGAGGCCCGCAGCTCAACGGCGCCGGACCCTTCGCCGCGATCCCCGACACCGACGGTGGCAAGTACGACGGTGACGCGGTGTGGGACCGCGCCGTCGGGCCGACGCAGTTCATCCCGTCGACGTGGAAGGGCTACGCCTCCGACGGCAACGGCGACGGCGAGTCCAACCCGAACAACATCTACGACGCGACGCTGGGCTCGGGCCGCTACCTCTGCTCCGGCGGCGTCGACCTGACGTCCGAGCAGACCCAGCGCGTGGCCGTGTACCGCTACAACCACTCACTGTCCTATGTGGACACCGTGATCCGCTGGGCGGTGGCCTACCGCGGTGGCGTCGCGACGATGCCGGACAGCCAGGTCCCCGTCGGCGCCCCCGATTCCCAGGACGTCGCCGCCGGTACGCCGGGCGGCCAGGTCCCGGTGCCGACCCTGCCCGGCACTCCCGCGCCCGGTACGACCACGCCGCCGACCCCGCTGCCCGGCACGTCACTGCCGCCGAGCAGCACCACGCCGCCGAGCAGCAGTTCGCCCTCGAAGCCGAGCAGCACGCCGCCTTCGTCGACGCCTCCCTCGTCGACACCGCCTTCGAGCACCCCTCCGTCTTCGACGCCCCCGTCCTCGACGCCTCCGCCGTCCAGCACCACGACCACTCCGCCGCCCTCCTCGACCCCGGCCGGCGACACCGGCGAGACGAGCCCGACCAGCACCACCACTTCCCCGGCCCCGTGACCCATCCGCAATTCGTCACCTACTTGCCAGGACGCAAGTAGGTGACGAATTGCAGGGGCGGGGTGCCCGGAATGTCCTGACGCCCGCACGCGTTGTCGCTTCTCGTAGATCATCAACCGAGAGAAGCGAGACACGGATGTCGTCTTTCGTCATGACCGCCGAGGAACGGGAAGCCTTCCTGAGCGAGGTCCACATCGGGGTCTTGGCCGTGGAGCGGGAAGGACGGGCGCCGCTGGCCGTACCGGTCTGGTACGACTACGAGCCCGGCGGGGAACTCCTCATCTGGATGGACGGCGGTTCGGTCAAGGACAAGACGATCAAGAAGGCGGGCAGGCTCAGCCTGGTCGCCCAGTCGGAGACGCTGCCGTACAAGTACGTGACGGCCGAGGGTCCGGTCATCGCGAACGACACGCCGCCGACCAGGGAGCAGGCGCTGAAGATCGCGCAGCGCTACCTGCCCGGCGAAGAGGGCACGAAGTACGTCGACGGCGCGCTCAGCGACAACTCCGTGCTGGTCCGCGTCCGGCCGGAGAAGTGGCTGAGCAATGATCAGGGCAAGGCCTGATCGCGAGACGGTGTCCCGGCAGCTTCAGGCGTGCCGGGACACCGTCGTTCAGCCCGCGATCGGCTCGAACTCGACGACGCTGTCGAGCGCCTTGCCCATCGCGGCGTTCCCTTCGCGTTCGATCATGATCTCCACCAGCACCGGCCGCGACGTCCGCTCGGCCTCCTTGCGCGCCCACTCCAGCGACGTCCGGATCTCGCCCGGCTCGGTGACGCGGGTGCCGGAGCAGCCGTAGGCCTCCATGACCTTCACGTTGTCCGTGCCGATCTTGTCGTAGTGGATGTCGACCTCGAAGTTCATCTCGTAGCCGGTCTCGGCCTGCCGGATGAGCCCGAGATACTCGTTGTTCAGCATGATCAGCACGAACCCGACGTCGTACTGCGCGGCCACCGCCAGCTCCTCCACGAGGAACTGGAACGAGTAGTCCCCGACGACGCCGACGACCTCCGCCTCCGGTTTCGCCTTCTTGACCCCGATCGCCGCCGGGATCTCCCAGCCGAGCGGACCGGCCTGGCCGCACACCTGGTAGTGCCGCGGCTTGTGCGCGCGCTGGAACTGACCGGACCAGATCTGGTACAGCCCGATCGCGGTGACGAAGTAGGCGTCCTCGCCGTAGAACTCGTTGATCTCCTTGAACACCCGGGGCGCCTTGATCGGCGTGTCCTCGAAGTCCTCACGGCGCGGCAGGCTCTCCTTGAGTTCGCCGATCCGTCGCGGCCACGCCCGATCCCGCGCCGGAGCACGTTTCGACGCCGCCTCGATCAGCGCGTCCAGGAAAGCACCCGTATCCGACACGATGCCGAGGTCCGGCCCGAACACCTTGCCCAGCTGCGTCGGCTCGATGTCGACGTGGATGAACTTCCGGTCGCCCCGGTACACGTCGAGGTCACCGGTGTGCCGGTCGCCGAACCGCGCTCCCAGCGCCAGCACCAGGTCCGCTTCGAGGAAGGCCGCGTTCGCCCACCGCTGCGAGGTCTGGATGCCCGCCATGCCGGCGAACAGTTCGTGGTCCTCGGGGAAGGTCCCCTTGCCCATCAACGTCACGCCGACCGGGACGCCGAGCAGTTCGGCCGCGGTCCGCAGCCGGTCGCTCGCGTCGCCGACCAGCACGCCGCCGCCCGCGAGGATCAGCGGCCGTTCGGCGGCCAGCAGGAGGTCCAGCGCTCGCTCGACCCTGGCCGGTGACGGTGTCGCCTTCGTGACCGGCAGCGGCGAATCGATGCTCGAGTCCCATTCGATCTCCTGCCGCTGGATGTCGATCGGCAGGTCGATCAGCACCGGCCCGGGACGGCCGGACCGCGCGATCCGGAACGCCTCGCGGAACACCCACGGCAGCTGAGCCGCTTCCTTGACCTGAACGGCCCACTTCGTCACCGGTTTGGCGATCTCGACGATATCGACGGCCTGGAACGCCTCGGTGTGCAGCTTCCGCGAGTCGGCCTGCCCGGTGATGCACAGGATCGGGATCGAGTCGGCCTGCGCGGTGTAGAGCCCGGTGATCATGTTCGTCCCGGCCGGGCCCGAAGTGCCGATCGCGACGCCGACGTTGCCGGTGGTCCGCGCCCAGCCGTCGGCCATATGGGTCGCGCCCTCTTCGTGGCGCACGATCAGATGCTCGATGCCGCTGTCCTGCATCGCGTGGTACAGCGGGAGGATCGCGGCGCCGGGGCAACCGAACGCGGTATCGACGCCTTCACTGACCAGGACGTCGACGACGGCCTGCATGGCGGGGATTCTTGGCATGCGTCACTCCTTGTTTTCCGCGCCGGACAGCGTTTCGACGACCTTGAGCAGGGCGGAGTGATCGAGCGAGCCGTGACCCATCGCCCGTCCGGCGGCGACGAGCTGGGCGACCAGCCCGGTGAGCGGCAACGCGACCTCGGCCTGCCTGGCGGCGGCGAGCGCGATGCCCATGTCCTTGTGGTGCAGGTCGATCCGGAAGCCCGGCGCGAATTCCCGCGCCACCATCGACTTCCGCTTGAGTTCGAGGATCCGGCTGCCCGCCAGGCCGCCCGCGAGGACGTCCAGCCCGACGCCGGCGTCCACACCCGAGGCCTCGAGCAGCACGATGGCTTCGGCGATCAGTCCGTACGTCCCGCCGACCACAAGCTGGTTCGCCGCCTTGACGACCTGGCCTGCGCCGTGCGGTCCGACATGGACGATCGTCTTGCCGACCGACTCCAGGATCGGGAGCGCGGCGGCGAAGTCCGCTTCGTCGCCACCGACCATAATGGACAGTGCCGCCTGTTCGGCACCGGCCTGGCCGCCGGAAACGGGTGCGTCCAGCACGCGGATCTCCCGTTCGCCCGCCTGCTCGGCCACCTCGATGGAGGTCTCCGGCCGGATCGTGCTCATGTCGATCAGCAAGGTGCCCGGCTTCGCCGATTCCAGCACCCCTCCCGCCGCCAGCGCGACAGCCTCGACCTGCGGATGGTTCGGCAGCATGGTGATGACGACTTCCGCGCCGGACACGGCGTCCGTCACCCCGTTCGCGGCCCGGCCGCCCGCGGCTTCCAGCCTCGCGAGCGCGTCGGCGTTCGTGTCGAATCCACTCACCTCGTGCCCGGCGGCGACGAGATGTCCCGCCATCGGCCCGCCCATGATCCCCAGGCCGATGAATCCCAGCTTGGTCATGCCAGTCCCCTTCGTTCGAAAGGCAGCCACGACAGCGAATCCGCGCTCGGCCCGTCGGGTTTGTACTCCACGCCGACCTGCCCGCGGTAGCCCGCCGTCTGCAGCTTTTCCAGGTATCCCTCGATGTCCAGCGTTCCGGTCCCCGGCTGGTGCCGCCCTGGGGCATCGGCGATCTGCACATGGCCGATCCGTCCGGTGTGGACGGTCGTGACCGTGTCGAGGTCGTCACCGTTGACCGCCAGGTGGTACAGGTCGGCCAGCAGCTTCACGTTGTCCCGCCCGAGTTCGTCGAGCACCTTCAGCACGTCGTCCGCGGTCTTCAGTGGATACTTTTCCGCGCCCGACAACGGCTCCAGGACGATTTCCGCGTCGATCCGCGCGGCCGCGTCCGACGCGAGCGCCAGATTCGACAGGCCGAGCTTGTCCTGCCCGGCCGGGTCCGCGCCGTCGATCCGGTTGCCGTAGAGCGCGTTGAACCGGCGGCAGCCGAGCCGCTCACCGAGATCGATCGCGGACGCGACACTGTGCGCGAACTCGTCTTCGCGCCCGGTCCAGGTGACCAGGCCGCGATCACCGCCCGCCATGTCGCCCGGGAAGAAGTTCAGCCCGGTCACCACGACGCCCGCTCGCTCGACCGACGCCACGAACGCGTCGACCTCGGCGGCGTCCGGCACCGCCGTCTCGAAGGGCCACCAGTACTCGACCGCGGTGAAGCCCGCCGCGCGCGCCGCCTCCGCACGGTCGAGCAGCGGCAACTCGGCGAAGACCAGCGACAGGTTCAGCACGTACGGCAGCGCATGACGCGAACCGGCAAGATCAGCCATCGAAACCTCTGCAATTTCGCTATGCGGAAACTTTCTTTCGTATATCGAGAATAGCCCGCTGACCTGTCCTCGGTCAACGGGCGGCAGGGAGCACAAGGGGGACTCCAGTGGCCATCCGGCGCGGGCGGTCGTGAGTGGCGTTTCGGGTTCTATCGAGGGGTAAGGCAAAGGTGGCGTGTCGCGAAAGCCACTTTCGCGACGCCTGGCGTCACAGCCGTCCCACTGTCACCAGGGACCACACCGGCGGGCACTGAAGGGCCCCTTCACTACCCTCAGAGTAGGCAAGGAGGCCTTCATGGACCGGAGAGCGCCGCGACCCATACGCCACGCTTGCCCTACCCCTCAAGAACCCGAAACGACACTCACGACCACGCCGACCAACGCTTTCTGGCGCCTTGGTCGGTTGAAGTACGTGAAGGGGTCCTTCCTTGCGCCTAGCGCAGTGAAGGGGGCCTTCACGTACTTGGGGAAGGCCACAATCCAGTAGGTACCCTTCAGCGGTTCTGGACGTGTTGCCAGCCGAAGCGGCCCTTGATGCAGAGGTTGCCGTGGGTCACCGAACTCTCGTGCGGAGAGGTGACCTTGACGATCTCGTTGTCCTGGACATGCAGGGTGAGGTTGCAGCCGACGCCGCAGAAGGTGCAGACGGTGGTCGTCGCGGTCTGCCGGGACTCGTCCCAGGTGCCGTCCTCGCGTTTGTCGTGCTCGCGTTTGAAGCTCAGCGCACCGGTCGGGCAGACCTCGATACAGTTTCCACAGTAGACACACGCACTGTCCGGCAGCGGGTTCGCGAACTCCGTCGAGATCCGCGCATCGAAGCCCCTCCCCGCCATGGTGATCGCGAAGGTGTTCTGCCACTGCTCCCCGCACGCGTCGACGCACTTGTAGCACTGAATGCATTTCCCGTAGTCGCGGACGTAGAGCTCGTTGTCCACTTTGATCGGTTGGCGCACCGTCGCCGCCGTCATCCCGTCCGGGATCTCGTGTTCTCCCGGGCGCCGCTCGTCTCGGTCGTCCGCAGGCGGTGCGGGCGGCCCGAAACGCTCGGGCTCCGCACCGCTTTCGGCCATCCAGCCCGCGACGTCGGGTGTGGTGGACAGATCCGTCGCCGAAGCGAGGAGTTCGAGCACCACCTTGCGGCTGAGCCGCGTCCGATCGGTCTCGGTCCGCACCACCATGCCCGGTTCCGCCTTGCGGGAGCACGACGGCACGAGTGTGCGCGAACCCTCGACCTCCACCATGCAGACCCGGCAGGCGTTCGCCGGTTCGAGGGTGTCGCCGTAACAGAGCGCCGGGACGTTCTTGCCCACCGCGGCACAGGCGTCAAGAATCGTCGATCCTTCGGGAACACAGACGGCCTCACCGTCCACAGTGAACTCGACGAGCCGTCGCGGAAGTCCTATTTCGACGATGGTCATGACCGATCCTCCAAGGCGCCCAGCCGGTCGATCGCCGACTCGATGGCGTTCCAGGCGGTCTGGCCCAGTCCGCAGATGGACGAATCCCGCATCACCTGGCCGACTTCGCGCAGGAGCACGAGATCGTCCCCGCCGGTACTCAGGCCGCGACCGCCGACGATCCGGTGCAGCGTCTCTTCCTGCCGCACGGTCCCGATCCGGCACGGCACACACTGCCCGCACGACTCGTCCCGGAAGAACGCCGCGATCCGCAGCAGGAAGCCGCCGAGGTCGGCCTGATCGTCCAGCATCAGCACGACACCCGAACCGAGGGTGGTGCCTGCCGCGCGGGCGTCTTCCATGGTCAACGGCAAGCCCGTCTCGTCCGGGCGCACGAAACCACCCGCCGCGCCGCCCAGCAGGATCGCCCGGAGTTCCCGGCCCTCCGGCACTCCCCCGGCCAGGTCGAGCAGTTCGGCCAGCGTCGTTCCGAACGGCACCTCGTACACGCCGGGACGCCGGACGTTGCCGGACAGGCAGAACAGCTTCGGCCCGGACGAGCGCCCGGTCCCGATGCGGCGGTAGGCCTCGCCGCCCTCGGTGAGGATCAGCGGGACGTTGACCAGGGTCTCGACGTTGTTCACCACCGTCGGCTTGCCGAACAGACCCTTCTCCACCGGGAACGGCGGTTTGGTCCTCGGCTCGCCGCGGAAGCCTTCGATCGAGTTGAAGATCGCCGTTTCCTCACCGCAGATGTACGCGCCCGCTCCCCGCCTGATCTCGATGTCGAACGAGAAACCTCGACGCCCCATGATGTCCTCGCCAAGGAACCCTCGTTCGCGGGCGACATCGATGGCGTTGCGCAGCACCTTCAGCGCGCGCGGGTACTCACCGCGGAGGTAGACGTATCCCTTCTGCGCCCCGATGGCGAAAGCGGCGATCGTCATCGCCTCGACGAGCGCGAACGGGTCCCCCTCGATCAGCACGCGATCCTTGAACGTGCCCGGTTCGCTCTCGTCAGCGTTGCAGACGAGGTACCGGGTTCGCACCGGTTGCCTCGCCGTGGCGTCCCACTTCCGGCCGGTCGGGAACGCCGCCCCGCCACGGCCCATCAGCCCCGAATCGGTCACTTCGCGGATGACGCCGGCCGGTCCGAGCAGAAGCGCGTTCCTCAATGCCGCGTAGCCACCGGACGCTCGATAGGCGTCCAAGCTCTCCGGATCGACGACGCCTACTCGGCGCAACAGCCGTAGCTCCGGCTCTCCTTGCTGAGGTACGGAAACCGGCGCTTCGTCCACTTCGGACTCACCGGCCGCGGCGCGAACGACCTCACCCGCGGTCGCCGGGGCGAGCAGCCGTTCTTCGGCGGGATCGCCCGCCTCGAAGGCCAGCGCCGCGGGGGCGCGTTCGCAGACACCGAGGCACGGACTGCGGTGCCAGGTGAACCCCGCGGCGCCTGCGGTCCCGGTCAGCGCGTCGGCCAGCGCTTCCGCGCCGTTGACCCGGCACGCCAGGTCCGTGCACACGTGGACGACACGCGGCGGCCGTTCCTTGAGCGAGAACAGTGCGTAGAAGCTGGCGACACCGTATGCCTCGGCCGGAGGGACGTTCAGCCGACGGCAAATGTGGTTCAGCGCTCCCTGGCTGATCCAGCCGATCCGGTCGTTCACGGCGTGCAACGCGGGAAGCAGCTGATCGCGGCCTCCGGCTCCGAGCGCGTCGACCGCCACCCGCTCGGCGTCCGTCGGTTCGGCGTTCAGGAAGCGCAGGTCCATTCCGGACTCCTCACACGGTGGCGGGCAGCTTCTCGACCCGGATCGCGGCGGCCTTGTACTCGGCCGTGCCCGCGACCGGACAGGTCGCCTCGATGGTGATGACGTTGACGTCGATCTCGTCCGGGAAGTGGAAGGTCATGAACGCCAGGCCCGGACGCAGTCCCTCGTCGATCCGGACCGGCGCCTCGATCTCGCCACGGCGGGAGGAGATCCGCACGACCTCGTCCTCGACGACGCCGAGTTCGACGGCGTCGGCCAAGCACAGGTCGAGTGTCTCCCCACGACGCAGCGGCGAGGGGAACCCGCCGGACTGGACACCGGTGTTGTAGGAATCCAGCCGCCTGCCGGTGGTCAGCCGGATCGGGAAGTCCTCGGTGAGCAGATCCACCGGCGGGCTGTGCGCGATCACGGTGAACGGCGCCGGACGGCCGCGTTTCGCCGGGTCCTCCTCCCAGAGGCGCCCGTGCAGGAAGGTCGGTTCGAGTTCGTCCTCGCGATAGCAGGGCCACTGGATGCCGCCGAGCTCCTCCAGCCGCGCGTAACTCATGCCGGCGTGCATCGGCGACAGCGTCCGGAGCTCGTTCCAGACGTCCTCGCCACCCTGGTAGTTCCAGTCGTGGCCCAGCCGCCGGGCCAGTTCGCACAGCAACTGGATGTCGTCGCGAGCACCCTCCGGCGGTTCGAGTGCCTTGCGGACGCGCTGCACCCGGCGTTCACTGTTGGTGAAGGTGCCGTCGGATTCGCACCAGGCCGCCGAAGCCGGCAGCACGACGTCGGCCAGCTGAGCGGTCTTGGTGAGGAAGATGTCCTGCACCACCAGGAGATCCACAGTGGACAGACGCTTGATCGTGTGCTCGCAGTCCGCCTCCGACTGCACCGGGTTCTCCCCGATGATGTAGACGCAGGTCAGCTCGCCGCGCTCCATCGCGTCGAGCATCTGCGTGAGGTTGAGCCCCTTGCGCGGTGGGATGTCCGAGCCCCACGCCGCGTCGAACTTCGCCCGTACGTCCGCGTCGAGGAGGTTCTGGAAGCCGGGCAGCCGGTCCGGGATCGCGCCCATGTCCCCGCCACCCTGGACGTTGTTCTGCCCGCGCAAGGGGTTCAACCCGGCCCCGTACCGGCCGACGTGACCGGCCAGCAGCGCGAGATTGATCAGGGACAGCACGTTGTCCGTGCCGTTGTGGTGCTCGGTGATCCCGAGCGTCCACGACAGCTGACCTCGATCCGCGCGGGCGTAGGTGTGCGCGAGTTCGCGGATCAGCTCGGCCGGGACACCGGTGACCTCCTCCGCGACCTCGAGTGTCCAAGGCTCGACCGAGGCCGCGAACTCGGCGAACCCCTCGGTGGCACGTTCGATGAAGCCGGTGTTGGCCAGTCCGGAGTGGATGATCTCGCGGGCGACCGCGTGCGCCAGCGGGATGTCCGTGCCGACGTGCAGCTGAAGCTGCCGGTGCGCCCAGCTCGCGGTGCTGGTCCGGCGTGGGTCGATGACGAACAGTTTGGCGCCGCGATGGACGGCCTTGAGCACGTGCTGGAAGAAGATCGGGTGCGCCTCCCGCGGATTGCCACCCCAGACGACGATGACGTCGGCGTCCTCGATCTCCTGGTACGACGACGTCCCGCCGCCGCTGTCGAACACCCGCGCCAGCCCGGCGACGCTCGGCGCGTGACAGGTGCGGTTGCACGAGTCGACGTTGTTCGTGCCGATCACCGAGCGCGTGAACTTCTGCGCCACGTAGTTCATCTCGTTGGTCGCCCTGGCACAGGAGAACATGCCGAAGGCCTCGGGTCCCTTGGTTTCGAGCGTGCGCCGGAACCCGGCGGCCGCGCGCTCCAGCGCCTCTTCCCAGCTCGCCGGGCGCAGCTCACCCGAGTCACGGACCAGTGGCTGAGTGAGGCGGATGTACGGTTCGGTGTTCTTGCGCTTCATCGGGTCCCTCCGATTCAGTGCGCTCCGACGGGAACGGCGTTCGCGGTCTGGTCGAGCAGCCCGATCGCGGCGTGGACGTGCCGCAGCGCCGGGGCAGGCACGCCGGTCAGCTCCGAGAGCTCGACGACGGCGCCGATGATCGCGTCGATCTCCAGCGGCTTGCCCGCTTCGAGGTCCTGCAGCATCGACGTCTTGTGGTGGCCGACGCGCCAGGCACCGTCGATACGTTTCTCGACCGACACCTTCGGGTCGCTGCCGGCGGCACGGGCGATCGCGAGGGTCTCGTTCATCATCGCGGCGACGAGCTCGCGGGCATTCGGATGCTCGCAGATCTGGACCATGGTCGCCCTGGTCAGCGCGCTGAGCGGGTTGAAGGCGACGTTGCCCATGAGCTTGACCCAGATCTCGTCGCGCAGGTCGAGTTCGACCGGCGCCTTCAGCCCGCCCGCGATCATCGCGTCGGCGAGCGCCGCGCACCGGGACGAAACGCCGCCTTTCGGCTCGCCCAAAGCGAAGCGGGTCCCTTCGAGATGCCGGATCACGCCGGGCTCTTCGATCACCGTCGAGCAGTAGACGACGCAGCCGATCGCGCGGCGCAGTTCGAGGACCTCGCTCACCGCGCCACCGGGATCGACCGTCTCGATACGACGGTCCTCCAGCCGATGTCCGGTGAGACCGTGGAAGTACCACCACGGGATCCCGTTCTGCGCGGCCACGATCGCGGTGTCCTCGCCGAGCAACGGCGCGATCAGCGGTCCGCAGGAAGCGTACGAATTCGCCTTCAGGCCGAGGAAGACGAAGTCGACGGGACCGACTTGCGCCGGATCGTCGGTGACGTGGGGCCGGGCGGTGAAGTTCCCGCGCGGGCTGAGCACCCGCACGCCGTGCGCGCGCATCGCGTCGCCGTGCGCCCGTCTCGCGATGAGGTGGACCTCCGCCCCGCCTCGGTGCAGCGCGGCCCCGGCGTACGCGCCGATGGCCCCCGCGCCCAGAACAGCGACCTTCATGACGTGCCTCCTGCTCACCCGAGGACCAGATTGCATACAGTATCCTGTAGATGGTCTCCGCGCCAAGGCCTCCTGCATTTCGTCCTTCAAATGCGCCCGGCTACGCGTGCACCCAGCCGCAACTCGCGTGGACACGCCAATCGCGCCTTGCGACGACCGCACTTAGAGGACGAAATGCGTGATCATGGGGAGATTGTCGGGATTTTGCATACCAAAACCTGTATCCTGGACCAGACGAGTCATCCGGAGGTCCTGTGAGTCAGCCCGTTTCACCCCTTCCCGACCGCGGCCCCACCGGCCGCCGGACGAAGGGCACGCTCAACCCGGCGACGGCCAAACGCGTCGAGCGGCCGGCTCCCCTGCGTCAGGTCGTCTACGACGCGCTCGCGGAGCTGATCATCAACCGGACCCTCGAACCCGGCCAGCACCTGGTCGAGGCGGACCTCGCCGAGTACCTGGGCGTCAGCAGGCAGCCGGTCCGTGAGGCATTGCAGCGTCTGCAGAGCGAAGGCTGGGTAGACCTCCGTCCCGCACAGGGCGCCTTCGTGCACATGCCCACCGACGAGGAAGCCGATCAACTGCTCAGCGTGCGCACCGTACTGGAGGCGCACTCCGCCCGTCTCGCCGCCGACAGGGCAGGCGACGAGGACGTCGAGCGCTTGTGGGAACTGCAGAAGACCGGGCTGGAGGCGTTGGCCGCAGACGACACCGAAGGCCTCGTCGCGGCCAACGCCGCGCTCCACGCGTTCATCACCGAACTGTCCGGCAACACCGTCCTTGCCGAGATGATCGGCATGGTCGATCGCCGGGTCCGCTGGTACTACACGCCGATCGCCCGTCCTCGCAGCCACGACGCCTGGCAGGAACACGAGGAACTGATCAAGGCCATCGCCGCCGGTGACGCCGTCGCCGCCGAAAAGATCATGAACCAGCACACCGAGCGCACCCGGCAGGCCTTCCACGAACGGCCGAAGGAGGACTAGGCCGGAACCCGTTCGATGAACGTGTCGTCCATCTGATCACGCGTGTCGAGCACTTACCGCAGAGTGCCCGCGAACCTGTCCCGTGGCTTTGTCGTTCTGATGGTCGCCGGCGGACGACACGCGTGATCGCACGGACGACACGTGTGATCAGACGGACGACACGCCCAGCCGGGTACGACTCACCGGACGACCGGGTTCAGCTCCTGCTCACGCCGCGGAGTACGCGTGCGCGAACGCCCGGGCTGACGCAGCAGAAGACTGAGCGCGGCCGCGAACAGACTCGTCGCGCCCGCGAGGAAGAACGCGCCGCCGTAACCCCAAGCGACCACGACCATCGCCCCGACGCCGGAGCCGACCAGGCCCGAGATCAGCTTCGAGCTGTACACCAGGCCGTAGTTGCTGGCGTTGTTGTTCTCGCCGTAGAAGTCAGCCGTCATCGCCGCGAACAGCGGGAAGATCGCGCCGCCGCCGAAACCGGAGATCATCGAGGCGAGCAGGAACAGCGGCATGCTGCCGATCGAGCCGGACAGGTACACCGCGAACTGCGCGAGGCCGAGCACCACGCAGACCATGAACAACGTCTGCCGTCGCCCGTAGCGGTCGGAGATCCAGCCGATCACGCCGCGGCCGGTGCCGTTGATGATCGCTTTCAGGCTCATCGCCAGCGCGACGATCCCGCCCGCGAAGCCCATCTCGTTGCCGAACGGCACCTGCATCGCGATACCGAAGATGTTCACCCCGGCCGTGCACAGCAGGCAGAACCACATCAGCGGCAGCATCCCGGTCCTGAGCGCCTCCTTCGGCGTGTACTGCCGGACCGCCGGAGGGTTCTTCCGCAGGGAACGGCGGATACGCGGATCGTCGGACACCTTCAACGGGTCCACCTGCGACGGCCACCAGTTCTTCGGCGGGTCCTGGAAGAAGAAACCGCTGACCGCGACGACCGCCGCCAGGAAGAGGCCGACCACGAGCAGGACGCCCGAAAAGTTGGAAAGGTCCATATAGGACGTGAAAATGAAGATGAAGGGCACCGAACCGTAGGCGAAGCCGCCGTTGACGAACCCGGTCTTCCCGCCCCTGCGCTCCGGATACCACTTCCCCACCATGTTCACGCAGGTCGCGTAGACCAGACCGGCCCCGCCACCGCCGAAGAACCCGAAGCCCAGGTACGCCCAGATCTCACTGGGCGCGTAGGCGAGGGCCAGATAGGACAAGAGGGTGCCCGTCGCGCCCAGCAGCATCGCCGCTTTGGCGGACAGCGTCCCGTTCTCCCGCATCTTCCCGGCGGGGAAGGCGACGATCGCCTGGAAGAACACCCAGACCCCGAGCAACCAGAAGATGGTCGCCCCGTGCCAGCCGTGCGCGCCCGCCAGCGTTTCCTCCGCTGAGGTGAACGCGTATTCCGAGGAACTGATGGCCATCATGGCGACCCAGGGCAGGATCACCATCGTCCATCGTGGACGGCCCATGATGTCTCGATCGGTTTCGCCGATGCGATAGATCCGGCCGTTCGAATCGACTACTTCCTTGTACGCTCCGGGGGGTTGAGCCGCGGTCGATGACGTCATTGTCATTCTCCTTGGGTCGGTTTTGGGCCGGAAATCAGCCGAGCAGTCCCGCTGAGCGGGCCCAGCGATACTTAGCGCCGAGCACAGCCACCGGTTTCTCCGTCGTGTACGGATAGGCCACGACGCCGTGCTCGTACAGAAAACTGCTGGCCTCTTCGACCTCGACATCGCCTGCCAGCGAGGCGACGACGGGCTTGTGGATCCCTTTCGCGCGATATTCGGATACGACTTCCGAAACGAGTTCCGCGAAGATCATCGGCGGGGTGACGATAGTATGCCAATAGCCGAGAATCAAGGCATGGATTCGCTCGTCCGCCAAACCGAGCGCGATCGTGTTCCGGTAGGTGGCAGGTGGTTCGCCGCCGGTTATGTCCACCGGATTGCCCGCCGCGCCGAACGGCGGGATGAATTCCCGGAACGACGCGTCGAGATCGGGCGGGATCTCCATCAGGTTCAGCCCGTTGTCCACGCAGGCGTCGGAAAGCAGGACACCGGAACCACCCGCGCCGGTGATGATGACGACGTTCTCGCCCTTGGGCGTCGGGAGCAACGGGATGCCGCGCGCGTACTCGAGCAGATCGTTCAGCCCGGGCGCCCGGATGACCCCGCTCTGGCGGAGGATGTCGTCGTAGACCTTGTCGTCGCCGGCGAGTGCGCCGGTATGCGAGCTCGCCGCTTTCGCGCCTTGGGAGGTGCGGCCCGCTTTGAGCACGACGACCGGTTTCCGCGCCGAAACCCGTTTCGCCGTTTCCGCGAAGGATCGGCCGTCTTTGAGATCCTCGAGATGCATCGCGATGAGCTCGGTGTTTTCATCTTGTTCGAAGAAAGTGAGCAGATCGTCCTCGTCGATATCGGCCTTGTTGCCGACCCCGACGATCGAGGAGACACCCATTTTCGCCGACCGGCTGAACCCGAGGATGGCCATCCCGATGCCGCCGCTCTGCGACGAAAGCGCGACCCCGCCCTTGACGTCGTACGGCGTACAGAACGTCGCCGACAGATTCTCCGGCGTGTAGTAGTAGCCGTAGATGTTGGGGCCGAGGATCCGGACGCCGTGTTTCCGCGCGATCGCGACGACCTGGTCCTGCAGTTCGATGTTCCCCGTCTCGCCGAAGCCGGACGGGATCAGGATCGCCCCGGCCACGCCTTTCCGGCCCACTTCCTCCAGCGCGGCGGGCACGAACTTGGCGGGAATGGCGAACACCGCGACGTCGACGTCGCCCGGCACGTCGGAGATGCTCGCATAGGCCTTGCGGTCGAGAATCTCGGCGGCCTTGGGGTTGATGGGATGGATCTCCCCCGCGAATCCGCCGTTGACGAGGTTCTTCATCACCGAGTTGCCGATCTTGCCCGCCTCGGCCGACGCGCCGATGACGGCGATCGAAGCCGGTTTCATGATCCGGGTCATCGACGCCAGGATCTCCTCCTGGCTGAACCGCACTGGCTCGCGCGCCGCTTCGGGATCCACCAGGATCCGGACGTCGACGGCGATGGCGTCACCAGGAGTGGCCAGCACCGGGTTGAGGTCGACCTCGGCCAGTTGCGGAAAATCGGTGACCAGCGTGCCGACGCGGGTGAGCACGTCGGCCAGCGCGTCCCTGCTCACCGGCTCCGCACCGCGGACCCCGCGCAGGATCTCGGCGGCCGCGATGCCGTCGATCATCGAGAACGCCTGGTCACGGTCGAGCGGGGCGAGCCGGAACGTGACGTCCTTGAGCACCTCGACCAGCACGCCGCCGAGTCCGAACGCGACGATCTTGCCGAACGTGGCGTCCGTGGTGGCGCCGATGATCACCTCTTGGCCGCGGCTGAGCATCTGCTGCACCTGGACACCGGTGATCTCGGCGTCGGCGTCGTACGCCTTGGCGTTGGCGACGATGGACCGGAAGCCGTCCGCCACCGCGTCCGCGGTCGTCAGGCCGACCAGTACGCCGCCGGCCTCGGTCTTGTGCAGGATGTCCGGCGAAACGATCTTCAGCACCACCGGGAGGCCGATCTCCTGCGCCTGCGCGACGGCTTCCTCGGCGGTGGCCGCCAGCCGTTCCTCCGGGGTGGGGATCCCGTACGCCTCGCACACCTGGCGCCCTTCCGGCGCGGTGAGCGAAGCCCGTCCCTCGGCGGCGACCTTCTCGAGGATCTTCTCGACGATCTCTTTGTCTGCCATGAAGTTCTCCCTCAGATCACGCCGGCCGCGCGCAGCCGGTCCAGGTCGTCCTCGCCGTAGCCGAGTTCGCCGAAGACCTCGGCGTTGTGCTCACCGAGCAGGGGCGAGCGTTCGACCTCGACCGGCGAATCCGACAGCTTCAGCGGACAGCCCACGGTTTTGAAGGCACCTCGTTCGGGATGCTCGACTTCGACGACGGAGCCCAGCTCGGCCAGTGTGGCGTCCTCCGCGAGCTCCCTGGTGGACAGGATCGGACCGCAGGGGATGTTGTGGGCGTTGAGCGCCTCCATCACCTCCCATTTGGTGTGCTTCTCGGTCCACTCCTCGATCATCCCGAAGGCCTTGTCCAATTTGGACAGCCTGGCTTCCGGAGTGGACCAGTCCGGGTCCTCGGCGAGTTCGGGCTTCCCGATCAGCCGGGTGATCGGCGCCCAGCCGACCGGCTGGATGATCACGTAGATGTAGTCGTTCGCCCCGCCGGGCGCGCATTTCACCGCCCAGCCCGGTTGTCCGCCCCCGGACGCGTTGCCCGAACGCGGGACCTCGTCGCCGAAGATGTCGTTCGGGTACTCGTCGAGCGAGCCGTGCGCCAGGCGTTGCTGGTCGCGGAGCTTGACGCGGCACAGGTTCAGCACGGCGTCCTGCATCGCGACCTGGACCCGCTGCCCCCGACCGGTGTTCGTCCGCTGGTACAGCGCGGCCAGGATCGCGGCGACCAGGTGGATCCCGGTGCCCGAGTCCCCGATCTGCGCGCCGGTCGCGGTGGGCGGGCCGTCCTCGAAACCGGTGGTGCTCATCGCACCGCCCATCGCCTGTGCGATGACCTCGTATGCCTTGAAATCCGCGTACCGCCCAGGGCCGAAACCCTTGATGGAGGCGTAGATCAGCTTCGGGTTCAGCTCCGCCAGCCGTTCCCAGGGATAACCGAAACGGTCGACCACTCCGGGTCCGAAGTTCTCGACCAGGACGTCCACACTGGACACGAGCTGCTCGAAGACCTGTTTGCCCTGCTCGCTCTTCATGTTCAGGGTGATGCTGCGTTTGTTGGCGTTGAGCATGGTGAAGTAGAGACTGTCCACCCCGGGGAGGTCCCGGAGCTGGCCGCGGGTGATGTCGCCGCGGCCGGGTGTCTCCAGTTTGATCACGTCCGCGCCCAGCCAGGCCAGGATCTGCGTGGACGAAGGTCCTGATTGGACATGCGTCATGTCGAGGACGCGGACGCCGTCGAGTGCCTTTCCCATCGGTGATCCCTCCCGGCTACTTGTACATGGTCTGGTTCATGGTTCCGGGCGCGTAGACGTCCGGGTCGATCCAAACGTTGATCAGCGAAGGCTTTCCGGACTCGCGGGCGCGCAGCAGCGCCGGGCCGATGTCCGCGGGGTCGCGCACCGCCTCACCGTGCCCGCCGAGCATCCGGGCGAATTCGTCGTAGGGGACGTCGCCGAGCGTGTTGCCGACGCGTTCCCGGCCGAGGCCGTACTTCGCCGCTTGGCCGTAGCGGATCTGGTTCATCGAGGAGTTGTTGCCGACGATCCCGACGAACGGCAGGTTGAAGCGCACCAGGGTCTCGAAGTCCCAGCCGGTCAGGCTGAACGCGCCGTCGCCGAAGAGCGCGACGACCTCTTTCTCCGGCCGCGCGTGCTTCGCGGCGAGGACGAACGGGATCCCGACACCGAGCGTGCCGAGCGGGCCGGGGTCCATCCAGTGCCCCGGCGCCTTCGGCTGGACGACCTGACCGGAGAAGGTCACGATGTCGCCGCCGTCGCCGATGTAGAGCGAATCCTCGGTGAGGAACTCGTTGATCTCGTGCACCAGCCGGTACGGGTGGATGGGGCTCGCGTCGGAATGCTGGAACGGCAAGCGTTTCTGCTTCGCCTTGGTCTCGACGTCCTGCAGTTCCTCGAGCCACACCTTGCGCGCGACGGCACCGTTGTCGACCCGGCCGGTGGCCGCCTCCGCGACCGCGGCGAGCACCTGGCCCGCGTCGCCGACGATGCCTAGGTCGACGTCCCGGTTCTTCCCGACGGTGCGGTAGTCGAGGTCGATCTGCACGACGGTCGCGTCCGGCGAGAGCCGTTTGCCGTAGCCCATGCGGAAGTCGAACGGGGTGCCGACGATGACGATCACGTCGGCGTTGTCGAACGCGTACCGGCGCGAGAGCTGGAAGTGGTGCGGGTCGCCGGGCGGCAGTGTGCCGCGGCCCGCACCGTTCATGTACGCCGGGATGTTCAGCCCGCGCACCAGTTCGGCCGCCGGCCCGGTGGCGCGGGTCGTCCACACCTGGCTGCCCAGCAGGATGGCGGGCTTCTTCGAGTGGACGAGGAGGTCCGCGAGTTTCTCGATGTCGGCCGGGTCGCCGGCGTTGCGGGTGGACGCCCGGTACCGGCCCGCCGAGGGAACCCGCGCCTTGTCCACCGGAACCTTCGCGTCGAGGACGTCGCGGGGGATCTCCAAAAAGGACGGTCCGGGCGCGCCGTGGTAGCACTCGCGGAAGGCCATCGAGACCAGGTCCGCCACCCGCGCGGTGTCCGGGACGGTGGCGGAGAACTTGGTGATCGGCGCCATCATGTCGACGTGCGGCAGATCCTGCAGTGAGCCCATCTTGTGCTGGGTCAACGCTCCTTGCCCGCCGATCAGCAGCATCGGGCTCTCCGCGCGTAGCGCGTTCGCGACCCCGGTGACGGCATCCGTCGTGCCCGGTCCCGCAGTGACGACCGCGCAGCCGGGACGGCCGGTGATCCGCGCGTAGCCGTCGGCCGCGTGCGCCGCGACCTGCTCGTGCCGGACGTCGATGACCGCGATGCCCTCGTCGACGCAGCCGTCGTAGATGTCGATGATATGCCCGCCGCACAACGTGAAGATCGTGTCGACGCCCTCCGCCTTGAGCGCCTTGGCCACCAGGTGGCCGCCGGAGATCAGGTCCGGGGCGGGTTCGGAACCGTTGGTGGTGGCCTTCGTCGCGGTGTCCGCTGGGTCCACCCGGCCGGTCGTTGGCGCCATCGTTCAACTCCTCTTTCTCGCACGCCGGACCTCTCTGATCCGTGCGCTCGTTTCCGGATCTGCTCCGTCCGCCCGTCCTCTGCTCGAAGCCCTGGTCGCGGCAGACTGTAGATTGCATACCGTATGAGGTAGGCATATAGTTACTCTTCGAACGCTCCGGTGTCCAGAGCCGCAAGCAGGTTTCCTCTGCCCCTCGAGAAAGGACTTCGCGTGGACCTTTCGAACCCGGAACAGGCCTCGTGATGGCCTCGGCCGAAGGCGGGGTCCTCGTCCGGTGAGCGAGATCGACGCACTGCTGGCGAACGCGCGCGGCTACAAGGAGGTCATGGGCACGGCGCCGCGACGACCGCGACGGCGGATCGCGGTGGTGGCGTGCATGGACGCGCGGATCAGCGTGTACCGGCTGCTCGGGCTCCGCGAGGGCGAGGCGCACGTCATCCGGAACGCCGGCGGCGCGGTGACCGAGGACGCGATCCGGTCGCTGACGGTGAGCCAGCGGCTGCTCGGCACCCGCGAGATCGTGCTCATCCACCATCACGACTGCGGGATGCGAATGTTCACCGACACCGACTTCGCCCGCCAGATCGAGGCGAGCACGGGAATCCGGCCGCCGTGGGCCGCGGAGACGTTCACCGACTCGGCGCAGGACGTCAGGCAGTGCATCGCGCGGCTGCGGACGTCACCGTTCCTGCTGTACACCGCCTCGGTTCGGGGTTTCGTGTACGACGAGCGGACCGGGAAGCTCGCCGAAGTCTCGTAACCCGGGTCAGGACAGGCCGAGGCGGTCCGGGCGGGTGTAGACGTTCATGGAAGTGCCCCGCAGGAACCCCACCAGGGTCAGGCCCATCTCCGCGGCCAGGTCCACCGCCAGCGACGACGGCGCGGAAACCGCGGCCAGCAGCGGGATCCCGGCCATCACCGCCTTCTGCACCAGTTCGAACGACGCCCGTCCGCTGACCATCAGCACCGTTCCGGACAGCGGCACTCTCCCCTCACGCGCCGCCCAGCCGACCACCTTGTCGACGGCGTTGTGCCTGCCGACGTCCTCCCGCAGGCACAACAGGTCGCCGTCGGCGCTGAACAGCCCGGCCGCGTGGAGCCCGCCGGTGCGGTCGAAGACCAGCTGCGCCGTCCGGAGCCGATCCGGCAGTTCGGTCACTGTGGACGGTGTGATCGTCAGATCGTCGCCGTCCACCGGCCAGGTCGCGGTGGTCCGCACGGCGTCGAGGCTCGCCTTCCCGCACAACCCGCACGACGACGTGGTGTAGAAGTTCCGTTCCAGGGAGGCATCGGGCGGGGCGACGCCTTCCGCGAGGACGACGTCCAGCACGTTGTAGGTGTTGGAGCCGCCGGTGGTCGCGCCCGCGCAGTAACGGATCGAGTGGATGTCCTTCGCGGACCGTGAAACCCCTTCGCCGACGAGGAATCCGGCGGCGAGGTCGAAGTCGTGCCCGGGGGTGCGCATCGTGATCGTCAACGGCTTCCCGCCGACGCGGATCTCCAACGGCTCTTCGACGGTCAGCGTGTCCGGGCGGGCACCCGGCACGCCTTCGACGACGCGGATCACCCGCCGTCTGCTCGTCACCCGGCCCATCAGCGGACCGCCGGCAACAATGACTTCGGCCGTCCCGGCTGGGAAAGTCGTCCGCCGAGCAGCGCCCCGAGAACGCTGAGCGCGCCCGCCACCGCGAACGCTCCGAGATATCCGTGCGTGGACACGACGAACGCGGCCAAACCGACTCCGAGCAACGCCCCGACCGCCTTGGCGCTGTACAGCACCCCGAAGTTCGGCAGTGCCGATTCCTCGCCGAAGTAGTCGCGGACCAGTGACACCAGCAGCGAGTAGCAACTCCCATTCCCGAGCCCGGCGAGCGCGGCACCCACGACGAGCCCCACCGCGTGATTGCCCGAGTAGAGCAGCACGAACTGGGCGATCCCGCCCGTGGCCAGCGCCAGTCGCAGGATCCGGCGCCTGCCGAGCCGGTCGGACAGTCCGCCGAGCAGGACTCGCCCGGCACCGGTCACCCCGGCGAGCACCGCGAGCGCGACGGCGGCGAGTTCCGGACCGCCTCCTTGCGCGGCCACGAAAGTCGCGAGATAGGCGACATCGAAGAGCAGGACCGCGGCGGCCAGTACGACGATGAGGTACATCGCCACCGCGGTCGGACAGCGGAGCACCTCCCCCGGCCGATACTCGCGCAGGGCGGGCCGGTTCACCGCGACCCCGCGGTTGCGCACCTTGTCGGCCGCCCACGTACGCGGATCCGGCCGTTCCGGCCACCAGCGGGGCGGCGGATCGCGCAGGAGGACCGCAGTGCCGGCGATCATCATGAGCACGGCCACCGCGACCGCGTCCAAGAGCGGGCGGCGATTGCCCTCCGAGAGCCAGAACCCGGCCCCCAGCACGAAAAGCACGCTGCCGTACGCGAAAGCTCCGCTGACCGCACCCACCCGCGCCGGGACGCGATCGGGGAACCAGTTCATCACCGTGCCGACGCAGGTCGCGTAGACGACGCCCGTCCCGATCCCGCCGAGTACCGAGTAGCCGACGAACATCGCGGTCAGGTTGTTCGCGTGCCCCAAGGTGAACATCCCGGTGGCACAGAGCACCCCGCCGGCGATCACGGCGACCGCGGGCGGGAACATCCCGCGCTCGCGCAGCCGGGCCACCGGGTACACCACGCACGCCTGGCACACAGTCCAGAGCGCGAAGGAGGCGATCACTTCGGGGAACGTCCAGCCGTAGGTGTCCATCAGAACCGGTGCGACGACGCCGAAGCCGTATTGCTGGATCCCGGCGGCGAACATCGCGGTCCAGCTCAGCCACAGCATCCACGACCGGGGCCTGCCGATCAGGTCCACGTCGCTCTCGCCGACGCGATACCGGCGGCCGTAGTGGTCTCGCAGGATTCGAGGATCGGGCATGGGTCCCACCCCGCTCACGGCAGATTGTATACAGTATGTAGTTTGGTTATAGCACTCGGGCTGCCGGAAGTCCACGAATTGTCGGGCCCCCTCGTTAGCGTCAGCCGACATGGACAGCACGCCGTTCCAAGCGCGGATCCCGGAGGCCGATCTCGAATACCTCCGGGATCGGCTCCGCCGTGCCCGCTGGCCCGACGACGAGACCGTCGACGACTGGTCACAAGGCGTTCCCGCCGACTACCTGCGCGAACTGTGCTCGTACTGGGCCGAGCACTACGACTGGCGTGCCGCCGAGTCCCGGCTCAACGCGGTCCCCCAGTTCCGGACCGAGATCGACGGACTCGGCATCCACTACCTGCACGCCCGCTCCCCCCATCCCGGGGCGCTGCCGCTGATCCTCACCCATGGCTGGCCCGGTTCGGTCTTCGAGTTCCTCGACGTACTCGGTCCCCTCACCGATCCGGTCGCCCACGGCGGTGACGCGGCGGACGCCTTCCACGTCGTCGTCCCTTCCTTGCCCGGGTACGGCTTCAGCGACAAACCCGCGCGGGCAGGCTGGTCGATCCAGCGCATCGCCGACGCGTGGATCCGCCTCATGGACGGCCTCGGCTACGAGCGTTACGGCGCGCAAGGCGGCGATTGGGGCACCAGTATCACCACGCTCATGGGGCGGACCGCTCCCGCGCGGCTGGCCGGGATCCACCTCAACCCACCGCTGGCGGCGCCGGACCCGGCGACGTTCGACGACCTGACCGAGTCCGAGCGGAAATCGCTCGCCGATCTCGAAAGGGCCAAGGCGGACGGTTCGGGTTACGCGATCCAGCAGGCGACGAGGCCGCAGACGATCGGCTACGCGCTGGCGGACTCGCCGGTCGCGCTGTGTGCGTGGATCGTCGAGAAGTTCCAGGCGTGGACGGACTGCGGCGGCCATCCGGAGAACGCGCTGACCCGGGACGCGATGCTCGACGACATCACGCTCTACTGGCTCACCGGCACCGGCGCTTCGTCCGCCCGGCTGTACTGGGAGAGTTTCGCCGAGGTGTCGAGCTGGTTCGCGGAGTCCACTGTGGACACGATCACCGTGCCGACGGGCTGTTCGATCTTCCCGCGCGAGACCCCGCGCCCGTCCCGTCGCTGGGCGGAACGCCGATTCACCGACATCCGGTACTGGAACGAACTCGATCGCGGAGGCCACTTCGCGGCCTTCGAACAACCCGGCGTGTTCACCGACGAGGTGCGCTCGTTCTTCCGGCTCGTGCGGTGACCGATTGACTCTGACACCGTGTCAGGCTCTCTGGTGGGAGGCGCCATGTTCAGTATCGGAGACTTCGCCAAGCACGGCCGGGTGACTGTCCGGATGCTGCGTCACTACGACGCCATCGGGCTGCTGCGCCCCGCCCACGTCGACCCGTTCAGCGGCTACCGGTCCTACACCGGCGACCAGCTGACCCGGCTCAACCGGGTGATCGCGCTCAAGGATCTCGGCTTCACCCTCACCAAGGTGCAGGAAATCCTCGACGCGGAGATCGGCGCGGACGAATTGCGGGGGATGCTGCGGCTGCGCCGCGCCGAACTCGAAGCGGCCATCGAGGCGGACGAGGCACGGCTCAAGGCCATCGAAGCGCGGCTCCGGTCGATCGAAAGCGAGGGAACCATGTCTTCCGAAGACGTCGTCGTCAAAGGCCTTCCCGCGGTGCGCGTCGCCGAGCTGACCGGGACGGCGAGCGGATACGTGAACGAAGAGATCGGCCCCGCCGTCGAGCGATTGTACAAGGAGCTGTTCGGAGCGCTCGGCCCGATCACGCAGTCGGGACCGCTCATCGCCTACTACGAGGACGACGCAGACGGCGAACGCGTGCTGATCCACGCCGCCGTCCCCATCTCGGCCGAAACCGACGGCACCGAAGGGTTCTCGACGGTAAGCCTCGCCGAAGTGGAAAGCGCGGCAACGATCCTGCACCGTGGCTCGATGGAGACTGTGCTCTCCAGCTACCAGGCATTGGCGAAGTGGGTCGACGCGCACGGCTACCGCACGAGCGGCCCGGTACGGGAGTTCTATCTCGAGTGCCCGGCCGACGGGGACAAGTGGGTCACCGAGTTGCAGCAGCCGATCACCAAGGCCTGACGCTCACGTGATCGTGAGTGGCGGTCGGGTTGCACCAGGGGTATGACAAAGGTGGCGGGTTGCGAAAGCCACTTTGGCAACCTTCAACGTTGCGAAAGTGGCTTTCGCAACGTTGAAGGTCCCGAAAGTGGCTTTCGCGACACCTGGGTGCCCCACGGCCGCGAGCGAATCCCCGCCACCCGCGACACCTTTGCCTTACCCCTCAACAGAACCCGAATCGCCACTCACGACCCGCCACGGTCGCCAAGGAAGCCGAGCACGGCAGAACGGAACTCGTCCGGCGCCTCCAGCCACGGCACGTGCCCGACCCCCTCGAACCGCACCCGTGTCACCGACGGCAGGGCCTCTTCCAGCGAGTCGACGGCCCAGCGGGGCCGGTTGTCCGCCATCCCGTCCACGATCAGTGCCGGCACCCGCAGCGACCGGCAGGCCGAGACGAGCTCCGCTTCCGGCACCGTCCGCATCTCCTCGCTCAGCGTCGCGTTCGCCTCGTAGTTGACCGGGAACCAGGGAGTCGCCATCGCTTCGGCATGGCGCTCGCCGTCGGTCACGAAATCGGCCGTCCATTGCCGCACCGCGCGTTCCCTGCCCTCCCCGGGCGGCGCTTTTCCCGCCACCCGCTGGAACTCCGCGTGCCATTCGTGGCCGAGGCCGACGCCCGACACGTAAACGAGCGCGCTCACCCGCTCCGGATGCGCGAGCGCGTAGAGGAGACCGAGATGCGCGCCCCATGAATGACCGAGCACCGGGACCCGGTCGAGGCCGTGCCACTCGCGGACGGCGTCGACGTCGGCGACCATCCGTTCGAGTGTGTACGGGCCACGCGGCTCCGAGCGCCCGGCGCCGCGCTGATCCCAGCGGATCAGCCGGAATCGCGGACCGAGATCGAGTGTGCCGAACATGTCCCACAGGCCGGGGCCGCCGTGGCAGCACAGGATCGGTTCGCCCCGGCCGGTCGCCGAGGTCCACAGCTCAATGCCGTCATCGGTGATCACCACGGGATTATCCGATAGGCGGAGCCGCCGTCGTTAGTTATCTTCCGCGACATGACGACGGACACGCCGCCCCAGCGGACGGCCACCCTCGCCGACGCGCCCGCCATCGCGGCGCTGATGCGGGCCTCGGTGCTGGAGTTGTTCCCCCGGTTCTACAACGAGCGGGAGACGGCGAGCGCGGCCGAGCACGTCGCACGCCTCGATCCGCGGTTGCTCGAGGACGGCACGTACTTCGTGCACGAGACGGACGGAGAGATCGTCGCTTGCGGAGGCTGGAGCAGGCGCAACAAGACGCACGCCGGCGCCGGCGATGCGGCTGACGACGACCGTCCGCTCGACCCCGCCACCGAACCCGCGCGGGTACGCGCGATGTTCGTCCGCGGTGACTGGACCCGGCGTGGACTCGGACGTGCGATCCTCGAGTCCTGTCGTCTCGCGGCGAAGGCCGAGGGATTCACCTCGCTGACGTTGACGGCGACCCTGCCCGGTGTCCCGCTGTACCTGTCGTTCGGCTTCACCGAGGTCGAACGGGTGACGGTGACGACGCCCGACGGCGTCGACCTCGCGGGCGCAGTGATGGCCAGGGACATCGACGGCCCGGATAGCATCGGAAGATGATCCCCGGGGCAACCGCACTCTCGTTCGTCTTGATCTGCCTGCTCGGCGCGATGGCACCGGGCCCGGATTTCCTGGTGGTGACCCGCAGCGCGATCCTCGGCGGGCGCAAGGCCGGGATCGCCGCCGGACTCGGCATCGCGCTCGGCGTCTTCGTCTGGGTGGTCGCGATCGCGCTCGGGGTCGCGGCGATCCTCACCGCGTCGGCGATCGCCTTCACCGTGGTGAAACTGATCGGCGCCGGGTACCTGATCTTCCTCGGCGTCAAGGCGTGGCTGGCGGTGCGCCGCGGCGACTACAGCGAGCTCAAGGACAGGGTGGCGCCCGTCGTCGTGCCCAAGGAGGCGTTCCGGCAGGGACTGCTCACCAACCTGTTCAACCCGAAGGTCGCGATGTTCTTCCTCGCGCTCATCCCCCAGTTCCTCCCGCATTCGGCCTCGACCGCACAGACCCTGCAGCTGGCCGTGCTGGCCACCACCGTGGCCGTCGTGTGGACCTTCGTCCTGGCGACGCTGGTCGGTTCGCTGCGGAGGTTCTTCAGCTCCGGCCGGGTGCGGCGGACGATGGACGCGGTGATGGGCACCTTCCTGGTCGGACTCGGGATCCGGGTCGCGGTCCAGAACTGACGAAGGCACCCATCACACGACGTCAGAGGGCTTCGGCGGCGAGACGCGTACCTTCGACGCGGGCGGCGATCTTGGCGAACGCGGTCTCCCGCGACGTCGAGATGTCGTCGGCGAACGGCGAGAACCCGCAGTCGTCACAGGTGCCCAGGCGGTCCGGTGAGATGTACCGTGCGGCCTGGAGAACCCTGTCCCGGACCTCCTCCGCGGTTTCGACGCGCGGGTCGATCGGATCGGTCACGCCGACGAAGATCCGCTGCTCCGGCCGGGAGTGCTCGGCGATCACCTTCAGCGCCCGCTCGGGTTCCGCCTCGCTCGCCAGCTGGACGTAGACGTTGCCCACCTTCAGCTGGAACAGCGTCGGGAGCAGGTCGGCGTAGTCGACGTCGAGGCTGTGCGCCGAGTCCTGGTCTCCCCCGGGACAGGTGTGCACACCGATCTTCTTCCGCTCCTCCTCGGAGAAGCGGTCCAGCACCGCGTTGTTCAGGTCCACAAAGGACTGCAACAGTCCACCGGAAGGGTCGAGCTTCAGCGACAACCGACCTTCGGTGAAGTCGATTTGAACGCTGTCGGCACCCGCGTCGAGACTGCGGCGGATATCGGTTTCGGCTTCGTTCACCAGGTCGGCGATGAACTGGTCTCTGCCGTATCCGGCCAATTCCTCACCGGGATAGACGAGACTGACCGCGGAAGCCGCGATCACCGCCTGTTTCACCGGCCTGGTCGCGTGTTTCTTGACCTCGCGCAGATAGGAGTCGGCGTAGGTCTGATACCGGAACGGTCCGGCGGTGAGCCGCGGAAGCTGCCGGGTGTGCCCGTCGGCGAAGGGGATGACGACGCCATCCGGAGCCAGCGAAGTGAGGCCCGCCAAGGGATACGTGGCGAAGCTCGGCTTACCCTGCTCTCCGTCGGTGATGACCGGGGAACCGGTCTCCTCCAGTCGCCTGACGGTGTCCACGAGGGCCTTTTCCTGCAACTCGCCGAGCCCGTCGGCGTCGAGTCGTCCAGCCGCGTGCTCACCGAATGCTTCGATGAGGTAGGCCGGACGGGGAATACTGCCGATCGGTTCGGTAGGAATGGTCATCGCTCGTGTCCTCCCAGATTGAGCAACCGCGGCCGCCCTGGCCACAAGCTCAGAAGCTACCGAGCCCTCTCCTCTTTGACGATCTTTCGCTGTGCCCAAACCCCTAATGGCGCAACAAATCCACTCGCGGAGGCCGGCAAGCGCCAAGCCGTATAGGTCGTTATACGAAATCTGGGGAAATTCGATGCTTATCCGGCACCGCTCCTGGGTATTCCGTGGGTGTCGACGGCCGAGGCGCGCCGAAGGAGAAGCCCGATGCTGAGCCATCACGATCGGCAAGAGCTGGAAAAGATCGAGCGCTGGTTCGAGCTCACCGAGCCGGCGTTGGCCGCTCGGCTCCGCTCCGGCAGGCCCGCCCGGCCCCCGCTGCTCCGGCTGGCCGTCCTCCTGGGTCTCGACCTCACCGCCGGTCTGCTGATGCTGCTGGGCGTCGTGGTGAACAGCCCTGCCCTGTTGCTGACCGGGATGATCACCGTGACCGCCGCGGTGATCGTGCATCTGTCGCGGTTCGGTCGCGACTGATCGTCTTCCCGCTCGCCGGTAGGGTTCCGGGCGATACGTCCGGTTCACTGGGAGGAAGACGCATGCGGTTCATGATCATCATCAAGGCGGACGAGGATTCCGAAGCCGGGAAAATGCCGCCGATGGAGGCCTTGACCGCCATGGCGAAGTTCAATCAGGACATGCTCGACGCCGGGGTGCTGGTGGGCGGCGAAGGCCTGCAGGAGAGCTCGAAGGGCGCGCGGGTCACGATCAACGCGGCCGGAACCACCGTCACCGACGGCCCGTTCACCGAGGCCAAGGAACTCGTCGGCGGTTACTGGATCGTCGATGTCCCTACGCGCGCCGAAGCGATCGAGTGGGCGCAGCGCTGTCCCACTCCCCCGCACGGTGACATCGTGCTCGAGGTCCGCAAGATCCTGGAAGCCGAGGATTTCGGCGAAAACTTCACGCCTGAGCTACAGGAGAACGAGCAGCGGATGCGCGACGAGATCGCCGAACGTTCCTAGGGCGGACACGCAGAACGCGGCCTAAGCTCGCTTCATGGCCGTCCGGGAGTGGGTGCGCTGGGTACTTCACGTCGACCTCGACCAGTTCATCGCTGCGGTCGAGGTCGCCCGGCGGCCAGAGCTGCGCGGCAAACCCGTGGTCGTCGGCGGCACGGGAGATCCGGCCGAACGGGCCGTCGTGGCGACGGCGTCGTACGAAGCGCGGGAATTCGGCATCCGGTCCGGGATGCCGTTGCGAACCGCCGCGAAACGCTGCCCCGAGGCGATCTTCCTGGCGACGGACGCGCCCGCCTACCAAGAAGTGTCCGATCGGGTGATGGCGACGCTGCGGGAATTCCCGGTGATCGTCGAGGTTTTCGGCTGGGACGAAGCCTTCCTCGGCGCCACGACGGACGATCCCGAAGCACTCGCCGCCGACATCCGGCGAGAGGTGGCCGAGAAGACCGGGCTGTCCTGCTCGGTCGGTATCGGCGACAACAAGCTGCGCGCCAAACTCGCCACCGGCTTCGCCAAACCGGCCGGGATCTTCCGTCTCGTCCAGGACAACTGGTGGGACGTCATGGCCGACCGGCCGACGGACGCGCTGTGGGGCATCGGCGCCAAGACCACGAAGAAGCTCGCCGAGGCGGGCTATCGCACCGTGCTGGAGCTCGCGGGTGCCGATCCGGCGGACCTCGCCGCACGGTTCGGTCCGAAGCTCGGCCCGTGGTACCGGCTCCTCGCCGGCGGCATCGGCGATGCCGAGGTCACCGCGACGCCGTACGTGGCGCGATCCCGCAGCCGCGAGACGACCTTCCAGCAGAACCTCACCGATCCCGGGGTCATGGCCGCGGAGGTCGTCGCGCTGGCGAAACGCGTCTCACAGGACGTCGCGGACGAAGGCAGGCCCGCCGCGCGGATCGCGGTCAAGGTCCGGTTCGCACCGTTCCACACCCATGCACACAGCGTGACCCTGCCCGCCCCGACCTCGGATCCCGCCGAGATCGAGAAGGCGGCACTGGCCGTTCTCGGCATGTTCGACCTCGGCAGACCGGTCCGCCTGCTGGGCGTCCGCGCCGAATTCGCCACGCCCGCGTCGCCTTGACAGCGCTCGCGGCGTTTTGCCATTCTGGGTTCCGGGCCGAGAGGCGCTGCGACGGAATTCTTCCGCCACGCTCGGCCCGCCGCGACAGACGTAAGGGCGCCTCCCACTGCGGAGGTGCCTTTCTTTGCGTCGAAACCCTTTTCCGGCCTTCGTCGTCGAGGCCGTGCGCTGAACCCCCGCACTGACACCGTCCTTCCCGCCACCGGCGAGAAGGACGGCTCCGCCCTGCCTTCCTTGATGATTGGAGAACCTGTGAGCCCCACCCTGTCCAAGGTCAACGGGATCGAATTCGCCGTCGCCGATCTCTCGCTCGCCGAGGCCGGCCGCAAGCAACTGCGCCTCGCCGAGGTCGAAATGCCCGGCTTGATGGCACTGCGCCGCGAATACGCCGACTCGCAGCCGCTGAAGGGCGCGCGGGTCGCGGGTTCGCTGCATATGACCGTCCAGACCGCCGTGCTGATCGAGACGCTCGTCGCGCTCGGCGCCGAGGTTCGCTGGGTGTCGTGCAACATCTTCTCCACGCAGGACGAGGCCGCCGCGGCCGTCGTCGTCGGCCGGGAGGGCACCGTCGACAAGCCGTCGGGTTCGTCGGTGTTCGCCTGGAAGGGTGAGACGCTCGCCGAATACTGGTGGTGCACCGACCAGCTCTTCGACTTCGGCGACGGCCGCCTCCCGAACATGATCCTGGACGACGGCGGCGACGCGACCATGCTGATCCACAAGGGCGTCGAGTTCGAGGCCGCCGGCGCCGTGCCGCAGCCGACCGAGGAAGACCCCGAGGAGTACCACCTCGTGCTGGAGACCCTGCGCGAGAGCCTCGGCCGCGACACCGGCCGGTTCACCCGAATCGCCAAGGAGGTCCGCGGGGTCACCGAGGAGACCACCAACGGCGTCAAGCGGCTGTACAAGCTCGCCAAGGAAGGCGAGCTGCTCTTCCCGGCGATGAACGTGAACGACTCGGTGACGAAGTCGAAGTTCGACAACAAGTACGGCATCCGCCACTCGCTCATCGACGGTCTCAACCGCGGCACCGACGTGATGATCGCGGGCAAGGTCGCCGTCGTCTGCGGCTACGGCGACGTCGGCAAGGGCGCGGTGGAATCGCTGCGCGGCCAGGGCGCCCGCGTGGTCGTCACCGAGATCGACCCGATCTGCGCGCTGCAGGCGGCGATGGAGGGCCTCGACGTCGTGGAACTCGACGACGTCGTCGCGCGCGGCGACATCTTCATCACCACCACCGGCAACTTCGACATCATCATGGCCGACCAGATGGCCAAGATGAAGCACAACGCGATCGTCGCGAACGTCGGCCACTTCGACAACGAGATCGACATGGCCGGGCTCGCGAAGATCCCCGGGATCGAGAAGATCGAGATCAAGCCGCAGGTGCACGAGTGGGTCTTCCCCGCGACCGACGGCCGTGAAAAGCACTCGATCATCGTGCTGTCCGAGGGCAGGCTGATGAACCTCGGGAACGCCACCGGCCACCCGAGCTTCGTGATGTCGAACTCCTTCACCAACCAGACGATCGCGCAGATCGAGCTGTTCACGAAGCAGGGCGAGTACGCCACCGACGTCCACGTGCTGCCGAAGCACCTCGACGAAAAGGTGGCCCGTCTGCACCTCGACGCGCTGGGTGTCCGGTTGACGAAGCTGACCAAGCGCCAGGCCGAGTACATCGGCGTGGACGTCGAGGGTCCGTACAAGCTGGACCACTACCGGTACTGAGGCACGCCGCCTCGTGAGTGGCACGGACGGTCAGAGCCAAGGGTGGCTTAGGTACCTACGTGGGTTCCGGCTGCGGTTGATGCCAGGCCGGTCCGTGAAGGCCTCCAGTCAGGCGCTCACGTAAGCGGTCGCGGTCCGTGGGGTGTCGTGAAGGGCCCCTTCACGACTGTGACCTTGCCCGCCCCAGTACATGAAGGACCCCTTCCTTGCGCCTAGGTACAGGAAGGGGTCCTTCATGTACCGAGGGAAGGAGTCCTTCACGCGCAGCCACTGTGACCGCTGGTGCACCTGAGAGGAAGCTCGCCAGCACCATCCTCGCCGCTCACGAGGCTGGGCGGCCGCTAGGCCGAATGCGTGAAAACTTCGGCCGGATGGACCTGTTTCTCCTGGATTGAAGCGGGAATCCCTTGAGTAGCCCCACCCCGGCAGCACCCAGGCCGGGCGACTACGAAGGAGAAGGTGTTCCCGTGATCATTCTCGGCGTCATCCTGATTGTCGTCGGTGTCATCGCCAGCATCCCGGTTCTGTACTCGATCGGGATCGCGGTCGCGGTCATCGGCATCATCCTGGCCGTTCTCGGGAACACCGGGAAGGCCATCGGCGGTCGCGCCCACTGGTACTGAGCACCGGACCGAACCGGTACCGAGCCCCCGGTACCGGCGCTGAAACAGACCGGGCACCCGGCGTTCCCCCTCACGCCGGGTGCCCGGTCTGTTTCCGTTCACCGCTCGCCGGGTATCCGCCTCGGACGACGAGAAGGAGGCAGAGCCGATGGCAGGAACGGACCCTCGCCCGTACTTGACGGAGGCGACCTACCCGTGTGGACGCGACGAACTCCTGAGGGCCGCCGCGGCGGCCGGAGCGGGCGATGACGTCCTCGGTCCGCTGGGTGCCCTTCCCGCGCGGGACTACGCGGATGAAGAACGAGTCTGGGAGGCGGTGCGCGCCTGTGACGGCGCTCCGATCCACGACACCGCGAAGGAAGCACCGTGACATGAAGGGGTCCCCCGGCTCCGAGGGGGAGGGAGAGCCGGAGGACCCCGTCATAGTTAACACATTCCCGGCCACGATGTACACGAACGCCCACACCTTCGAGTGGCAATCGGTCGTGATCGCCCGAATCGGGCCGGAGTGTTGTATTGGCCGCCGGTCAAGAAGCCCGTAGCAGCAGCCGGGCCTCCACCTCGGCGCAGGTGCAGCCGTCATCGACGTCGAAGCAGTCGATCGTCAGCGTGTGCCGGGCGAAGTCGTGATCGACGCAGCCGTCCTCGCCGCATTCGGTGAAACCACCGTCGAGGTGGACCACCAGGGTTCCGTGGCAGTGGTCGAGTCCGCCGGAGCAGAACGCGCACTCCATGTTCATGCCGCCTCCCGCGATCAGGTCGAAGATCGCTTCGGAAAAGTTCTCCTCGATTGCCTTACTACCACCGAGGGGCGACAGATCCTGACATACGGCGCGGCGTGTCGCGGTGACACCGGGCACAACCGTCCACAAAGGAGGGTCAAGCGCTCTTCGGGGTTCGCTTGCCGGACGCGGGTTTCTTCGCCGCGGTGGTCTTCTTGGCCGTCGAAGGCTTCCTGCTCTTCTTCGCCTCGCTCACGCTGGCCTGCAAGGCCTCCATGAGGTCGACGACGTCGGCCTTCGCGCCCACGGCCTTCGGCTTCGTGGTCTCGTTCCCCGCGGCCTTGGCCTCGATCATGGCCTCCAGGGCCTCGCGGTAGGAATCGGCGTACTTCTCCTGTTCGAACACCGGCTCCGAAAGCGAGTCGATCAGCGAACCCGCCATCGTCAGCTCCTGCGGCCGCACCTGCGGCGGATCCTCGTCCAGGAACCCGAAATCGGGGACGCGGACCTCGTCGGGCCACAACATCGTCGTCATCGTCAGGACGTCGCTGTGGACCCGCAGGATCGCGAGCGTCTCCCGCTGCCGGATGGCGACCTTCGCGACCGCCACATGGCTTGCCTTCTGCAGCGCGTCACGCAGGACAACGTACGGTTTGACGGCGTTCTTCTGTGGTTCGAGGTAGTACGTCTTGTCGAACTGGATCGGGTCGATGGACTCCAGCGGCACGAATTCGAGGACGTCGATCGCCCGCGACGACGCCAGCGGCAGTTCCGCCATGTCCTCGTCGGTGAGCACGACCATCTCACCGTCGGGCAGTTCGTAGCCCTTGGCGATCTCGGCGTAGGGCACTTCCTCACCGTCGATCGTGCAGAACCGCTTGTACTGGATGCGGCCGCCGTCGGACTCGTGCACCTGGCGCAACGAGACGTTCTTGTTCTCGGTGGCCGCGTAGAGCTGGATCGGGATGCTCACCAGTCCGAAGGACACTGAGCCCTTCCACATCGAACGCATCGCGCCGCACCTCCACCGCCGTCACCGACCGTACTCACGCACGGTGACCACGGTAGCCCGAAACGGCGCGACGCGACAGTCCCGCGAACCCGATCGCGGGACCATCGCGGCTCCGGAATCAGGCCTCGGCCAGGTACTTCTCCGCTTTCGCGGGATCGAGGAACCAGTGCTGGAAATCGGTCGGATCGGAGAACCCGTTCGCGAACCGCTTCGCCACGGCGGGCTTCTCCCCCGCCGCGCCGATGATCTGGAGCACGTGCGGGGGCGGCGGCTGCAGCATCGCGTTCGTCCAGGTCGTCACGTGCTGGGCGTACTCCCAGTACCTCTCGAACGACGCGGCCATCCACTCCTCGTCGAACGGCTTGTCCCCGCGATCGAGGATCGAGTCCAGATAGGACGCCGCGCAGTGGCTCGCGTTGTTGGAACCCTGGCCGGTGATCGGGTCGTTGGCCACCACGACGTCGGCCATGCCGAGCACCGCGGTCCCCGAGTCCAGCTTGCCGACCGCGTTCCGCACGACCGGCGTGTATCCGCCCGCCAGCGTCGCCTTCGCGTCGGTCAGCACGGCGTTCCTCGAGCGCTCGTACTCCCACGGGAGGAACTGCTTCATCAGCGACAGGATCCGGTCGAGATGCTGCTGCGGCGAGGGCCGGTCGTCCCAGCAGTCGAGCGGGCCGCCGGGGACACCCTCGAAGAACAGGATGTCGCAGTTCCCGCTCAGCGTGTACGCGGGGATCATGAACAGCTCACCCACGCCGGGGATGATGTTGAACCGCACCGCGGCCTTGTCCGGATGCTCGGGGCGTCGCTCGAGGCCGTGCACGTACGCCAGCGAGAGCGCGCGCTGCGGTTCGGTGTACGGCGACCGCTCCGGGATCCGGTCGAACAGCTGGACCAGCTCACCCTTGCCCGCCGCGATGACGACCAGGTCGTACAGCTTCGCCAGCGGCGCCAGATCCGAGGTGGTGACGCCGTGGATGACGACCTTGCCGCCGCGGTCCTCCACCAGCTCCAGCCAGGCCGCCATCTTCACCCGCTGGTCCACCGACTGCGCGTAGTGCTCCAACGGCCCGAACCAGTCCAGCACGCGGCTGGAGTCCGGTCCGGCGATCGACACGCCGAGCCCCTCGACCTTGACGGTCTCGTCCTCCCACAGGTTCAGCTTGTGGTCCCGCTCGTGCTGCAGGGCGGAGTGGAACATGCACTGGGTCGACATCACCTTGCCGGACCGGATCTCGTCCGGCGTCCGCGCCGACATCACCGTGACGTCGTAATCGTGGGACAGCAGGCTCAAAGCCAGCTGCAACCCCGATTGCCCGGCACCGACGATCAGAACCTTGCGCATCCTCGACGTTCCTCCCAGAAACCGTTCAGCTGAGTGAGGCGAACTCGCGACCTGGCCCGGAGACCACCGCGAGGGACAGCGTGTGCGACACCAGTTCCTGCAACGTCGCGACCGCGGACTTCGGATCGCGGGCGTCGCACGTGACCAGCGGGATGTCCGGGGACAGCGCCAGCGCGTCGCGGACCTCGTCGAGGTCGTGCACCGGCATGCCCTCGAACTGGTTGACCGCGACGATGAACGGCAGCTCGGAGTCGTTCTCGAAGTAGTTGATCGCGGCGAATGACTGGTCGATCCGGCTGGTGTCGACCAGCACGACGGCGCCGAGCGCGCCGCGCGAGAGGTCGTCCCAGAGGAACCAGAACCTGGCTTGGCCCGGCGTGCCGAACAGGTACAGGAGCAGGTCTTCACGCAGGGTGATCCGGCCGAAGTCCATCGCGACCGTGGTGGTGGATTTGGTCCCGGGCGGCACCAGCTCGTCGACCCCGGCGCCGGCCTCGGTCATCCATGCCTCGTTGCTCAGTGGCGGGACCTCGGAGACGGAGCCGACGAACGTCGTCTTGCCCACGCCGAATCCACCGGCGACCACGATCTTGGCGGAGATCGCCAAGAGATCGGCGTCAGACCGGGAGGCGCTTGAGTCCATCGAGGATCCTCTCGAGCACGTTCGTATCGTGGTTGTAGGCGTGGGCCGTCGGGTGCACGAAGACGGCGCCCTGGGTGGCGAGGTCGCCGATGAGCACCCGGACCACGCCGAGTGGCAGATCCAGTCCCACCGAAAGCTCGGCGATCGACGAGCGGTCGCGGGCGCGCTCGTACAGCGCGCGCGATTCGGGCATCAGGGCCTCGGCCAGCGACGGGTCGTAGCGCGGGACCGAGATCAGGGTCTCCACGAGCAGCAGCTGGCTGCTCTTGGTCCGGCCGCCCGTCAGCGCGTACGGCCGGATTCTGCGGCTGCGCATCTTGACGGGCCGGTCCGGAGATTGGTCGGTGGACACGGTCATCCCTTCCTTCTCCGGATTCTCAGGCCTGCGGCCGTCGGGCGGTCAGGACCTGCCGGAGTCCCGCTCGCACCTCGGGAGTGAGGGCGTGACCGGCGTTGGTGATGAACTGGGTCATCTCGTAGGCGACGACCTTCATGTCGCAGTCCGGCTCGGTGAGCACCGCGAGCCCGGCCTCCGAGCCGATCCCCATGAACAGGAAGTAGCCGCGGGTGAGCCGGATGATGATCTGCTCGCAGGTGCCCTTGCCGAACAACGTGGCGCTGTTGCCCGCGAGGCTGAGCAGGCCGCTCGCGATGGCGGCAAGCTGTTCGGCGTCGTCGCTGGACACCGATTCCGAAGCGGTCAAAGGGAAACCGTCGACGGACATGATCAGCGCGTGACTGGCGCCGTGCACCTTGCGCACGAAGTCGTCGAGCAGCCACGTGAAATCCGTGGTCGCGTCCTGGGCGGTCACTGGGTGTTTCCTCCGGTCTCACGCTCGTGCCGGTCGTCGAGAGCGGCACGCTCGCCGTCGCTGAAGGCATCGAGGTCGGCCAGCAGCGCCTCGTGCCCGTCCGCCGCGTCGGCGAGCGGGGTGGTCGGCGGGGCCGGTTCGTCGGGCAAAGTCCTGATACTGCGGGAAACCCGGCGCGGAAGGCCGCTGGCCGTGGTGCCGCCGTCGGCGGGCGGCTCGAAGGCCGTGCGCGGACGCGGGCTTGGCTTCCGTTGTTCCGGTTCCGCCGCGGGGGTGGGGGCGGGACGGCGCCTCGGCAGCCCGGACGGCGTCGCGACCGGGTCGCCCACGGGCGCTCCGTTGGTGATCCTGGCCTGCGGCAGCACGACGGTCTGCGAACCGGACCACTGCTTCTCGGCCAGCTCCGACACCACCGGGACCGGCAGCAGCACGGTCGCGACCGTGCCGTGCGGGGTGCGGCGGTCGAGTTTGACGGTGATCTCGTGCCGGTCGGCGAGCCTGCCGACGACCGCGAGTCCCATATGCCGCACGGAATCGTCGTCGAGCACCGGGCCGGCCGCCAGCCGCTCGTTCAGCGCCGCGAGACGTTCGGGCGGCATGCCGATGCCTTCGTCCTCGATGCGGATCAGCACGCTGCCCTGTTCGGTGAGGTGCGCGCTGACGCTGACCGGCGAACTCGGCGAAGACTGGTTCGCCGCGTTGTCGAACAGTTCCGCGAGGATCCGGCTGACGTCTTCGGCGGCGAAGCCGACGACACCGAGCGAAACGACGCGGCCGATCGTGATCCGCGAGTAGTGGTCGATCGACGACATCGCGGCCCGCATCACGTCGAGCACGGACGAGATCCCGGCCGTCGTGTCGTCGGCGTCGCGGCCGGCGAGCACGCGCAGGTTCTCGGCGTTGCGCCGCAAGCGGGTCGCGAGGTGGTCGAGCCGGTAGAGCTCGGCGAGACGGTCGGAGTTCTCCTCCCCCGCCTCCATCGTCTCCAGCTGGGCCAGCAGCTGGTCGAGCAGGTTGAGGTCGCGCAGCGCGACATTGGAACAGACGCCCGCGAGCGCACCGGCCTCCGGCGCGTCCACGGCGGGCCGCTGTTCCACCGCCGGTTCGACCGGCGGAGCCGACGGAGCGTGCCTGGGCGGTGCGGCGAGGAACTGCGCCGCGGCGACCCTGGAACGGTCCAGAAGAACCCGTGAGCGGTCAAGCAAGCCTCGAGCCCGCGTCACCATGTGCTTCCACTTCTTTCTCTTCGCATACCCGGACCCGTGTCGCACTCCCCAGCACAACGACGGCCATGCAAGCAGAAGTCACTATCCGTGTCCACAGTCGGTTTCCGTTCGACCGCTGGCAGTGACCTGGTCACGAACGCGTTACGGCTGGTGAGCGCCGCACGCTAGGCCATTCGGCTGCATCTTGCGTGTTCCACGCCACGGGGGATGTCCGAAAAGTGCGGATTGCGCATAAATTTGCGTGCCACGCAAGTTTTCCTTAGGCTGGTCGCATGCCCCTCGACCCGCCCGCGCCCTTGGGGCTGCGCGAACGCAAGAAGCGCGCGGCCCGTCGTGCCATGAGCGAGGCGGCACTCAGACTCGCCATGGAAAAGGGCGTCGAACAGGTCCGCGTCGAGGACATCGCCACCGCCGTCGGGGTCTCGCCACGCACGTTCAACAACTACTTCTCCAGCAAGGAGGAGGCGATCTGCTCGTTCATCGTCGAACGGCAGGAACTCCTGCGGGAGGCGCTGCGCGAGCGGCCTGCGGGAGAGACGCTGTGGGAGGCGGTCGGCACCGCGACGCTGGAAGCCTACGGCAGCCTGGGGGAGCCGAATCGCGGCTCGGTCGAGCTGGCGCGGTCGCTGCTCTTGCACCCGTCGGTGCAGGGCGAGTTCCTCAAAGCGCACGCCAAGGTCGAACAGGTGCTGGCGGGCGCCATCCTCGAACGTGCGGGCGCGGACGCGGAAAACGCGTTGAACGCGCGGCTCATGGCGGCGATCGTGGAGTCCGCGGTGAAGACGGCGTTCTTCAGCTGGTTGGTCGACGAGGGCGCCAGGCCGTTCCTGGAGACGCTCGACGTCCTCCTGCGCGAAGCCTCGGCGGGCGTCCCCTCGCTCACCGGCCCGAACCCGAACCAGAAGTGACACCCTACCCACCACTGGGGGAGAAACCGTTGTGCTGACCAAGCTGTTGCGCATTCACCTGCGCCCGTACCGGCGAGACCTGTGGCTGATCGTGTTGCTGCAGTTCGTCCAGACCCTCGCCGGGCTCTACCTGCCGACGCTGAACGCCGACATCATCGACGACGGCGTCGTCAAGGGCGACATCGACTACATCCTCGGCGTCGGCGGCGTCATGCTGCTGGTGTCGCTGGTGCAGATCGCCTGCTCGATCGGCGCGGTCTACTACGGCGCCCGCACCGCGATGGCGGTCGGCCGCGACGTCCGCGGCGCGATCTTCCACCGGGTGCAGGACTTCTCCGCCCGCGAGGTCGGCCAGTTCGGGACGCCCTCGCTGATCACCCGCACCACCAACGACGTCCAGCAGGTGCAGATGCTGACGTTGATGACGTTCACCCTGATGGTTTCCGCGCCGATCATGTGCTTCGGCGGCATCATCATGGCGCTGAACCAGGACGTCACCCTCTCCTGGCTGCTCGTGCTCGCGGTGCCGATCCTCGGCATCTCGGTCGGGGTCATCATCGCGAAGATGCGGTCTGCGTTCCGGCTGATGCAGAAGCGCATCGACAAGATCAACCAGATCCTGCGCGAGCAGATCATGGGCATCCGCGTGATCCGCGCCTTCGTCAAGGACACCCACGAGCGGCGGCGGTTCGCCGAGGCCAACACCTCCCTGCTGGACGTCTCGCTGGTCGTCGGCAGGCTCATGGCCCTGATGTTCCCCATCGTCATGCTCGTGATGAACGCCTCCAGCGTCGCCGTGCTGTGGTTCGGCGGGCTCCGCATCGACGACGGCAGCATGCAGATCGGCGCGCTCACCGCGTTCCTGTCGTACCTGATGCAGATCCTGATGGCGGTCATGATGGCCACCTTCATGTTCATGATGGTGCCGCGCGCCGAGGTCAGCGCCGAGCGCATCACCGAGGTGCTCGACACGCACTCCAGCGTCGTCCTCCCGGCGAACCCGATCAGCCCCGGCGAAGTGCACGGACGACTCGAACTGTCCGATGTGGAATTCCGCTACCCCGGCGCGGAAAAGCCGGTGCTGCAAGGGATCTCGCTGCTGGCCAGGCCCGGTGAGACCACCGCGATCATCGGCAGTACCGGCAGCGGGAAGACCACGCTGCTCAACCTGATCCCCCGGCTGATGGACGCCACCGACGGCTCGGTGCGTGTCGACGACGTCGACGTCCGGGAACTGGATCAGACCGTGCTGTCCGACGCCGTCGGACTTGTGCCGCAGAAGCCGTACCTGTTCGCCGGGACGGTCGCGAGCAACCTTCGCTACGGCAAGGCCGACGCCACCGACGAGGAACTCTGGCACGCGCTGGAGGTGGCCCAGGGCAAGGAGTTCGTCGAACGGATGTCCGAGGGGTTGAACTCCCCCATCTCCCAGGGCGGGACCAACGTCTCGGGCGGGCAGCGACAGCGGCTCGCGATCGCGCGGATGCTGGTGCGGCGCCCCGAGATCTACCTCTTCGACGACTCCTTCTCCGCGCTCGACTACGCGACCGACGCCGCGCTGCGGCGGGCGCTCGTGGCCGAAACCGCCGAAGCGACCGTGGTCATCGTCGCGCAGCGGGTCAGCACGATCCGCCAAGCCGACCGCATCATCGTGCTCGACGAAGGCCGCGTCGTCGGCAGCGGCACGCATACCGAACTCATGGACGGCAACGAAACCTATCGGGAGATCGTGCTGTCCCAGCTGACCGAGCAGGAGGCCGCCTGATGAGCGCGCCCGAGTCAACAGAGTCCACTTCGGACAGCACGAACGCGCCGGCCGAACCGGTGGGCGAGCGCGCCAGCGCGGCACGGAGCCCCGGCTCCGGCGGAAGCGGTTTCGGGCGCGGCTTCACGGGTGGCCAGCCCGCCGAGAAGGCCTTGGACTTCAAGGGATCACTGAAACGCCTGCTGCGCCTGCTGCAACCGCAGCGAGCCATGCTGTACGGGATCCTGATCTTCGGCATCGCCAGTGTCACGCTGAGCGTCATCGGCCCGAAGATCCTCGGCATGGCGACGGACCTCATCTTCGCGGGCGTCGTCGCGAAGGACATGCCTTCGGGGGTGAGCAAGGAACAGGTCATCGCCGGGCTTCGGGCGGAAGGCGACAACACCCTCGCCGACCTGTTCTCGGGGATCGACTTCGTCCCGGGTCAGCGCATCGACCTCGACGCCGTCGGTCAGGTCTTGCTGTGGGTTCTGCTGCTCTACATCGTGGCGTCGTTCTTCTCGCTGTTGCAGACTCGGCTGACCACGACCCTGGTCCAGCGGGCCGTGTTCGACCTGCGGGAGCGGATCGAGGAGAAGTTCGCCAAGCTCCCGCTGAGCTACTTCGACCGCCAGCCGCGCGGTGAGGTGCTGAGCCGGGCGACCAACGACATCGACAATCTCGCGCTGTCCCTCCAGCAGACCCTCGGGCAGATCGTGTCGTCACTGCTGATGGTCGTCGGTGTGCTCGTGATGATGTTCGTCATCTCACCGGTACTGGCGCTGGTCGCGCTGCTTTCGGTGCCGGCGTCGGTGATCGTCGCGGCCAAGATCGGCAAGAGGGCGCAGCCGCAGTTCATCAAGCAGTGGTCCACCACCGGGCGGCTCAACGCGCATATCGAGGAGATGTACACCGGGCACTCGCTGGTCAAGGTGTTCGGCCGCCGCGAGGAGGCCGAAGAGGTCTTCCGCGAGCACAACGACACGCTCTACGGCGCGAGCTTCAAGGCGCAGTTCATCTCGGGCACCATCCAGCCCGCGATGATGTTCATCGGCAACCTGAGCTACGTACTGGTGGCCGTGATCGGCGCGCTGCGCGTGGCCTCCGGGACCTTGTCGCTCGGCGACGTCCAGGCGTTCATCCAGTACTCGCGGCAGTTCAGCCAGCCGGTCACGCAGATCGCCAGCATGGCGAACCTGCTGCAGTCCGGGATCGCGTCCGCGGAGCGGGTCTTCGCGTTGCTCGACGCGGACGAGCAGGAGCCCGAGCCCGCCCAACCCGCGCGGGTGGAGAAGCTCCGGGGCCAGGTCGAGTTCGAGCACGTGTCGTTCCGGTACACCGAGGACACGCCGCTCATCGAAGATCTGTCGCTCACCGTCGAACCGGGGCACACCGTGGCCATCGTCGGCCCGACCGGCGCGGGGAAGACCACGCTGGTCAACCTGCTCATGCGGTTCTACGAACTCGACGGCGGCCGCATCACCCTCGACGGTGTCGACATCGCCGGGATGGACCGCGAGGATCTGCGGGCCAAGACCGGCATGGTGCTGCAGGACGCGTGGCTGTTCGGCGGCACCATCGCCGAGAACATCGCCTACGGTTCCACGGGCGCCACGCAGGAGGAGATCGTGGCAGCGGCCAAGGCGACCCACGTCGACCGGTTCGTCCGCACCCTTCCGGACGGCTACGACACGGTGATCGACGACGAGGGCGGCACGGTCAGCACCGGCGAGAAACAGCTGATCACCGTCGCGCGGGCGTTCCTGGCGAAACCCGCGATCCTCATCCTCGACGAGGCGACCAGCTCGGTCGACACCCGCACCGAGGTGCTGATCCAGCGGGCGATGAATTCGCTGCGCGAGGGGCGGACGAGTTTCGTCATCGCGCACCGGCTCTCCACCATCCGCGACGCGGACGTCATCCTGGTGATGGAGAACGGCTCGATCGTCGAACAGGGCGATCACGAAACGCTGCTGCTCACCGGGGGCGCGTACTCGCGGCTCTACGCCGCGCAGTTCGCGGAGGCGCTGGCCGAAACCGACTGAGCCAAATCGGTACGAAGGCCCCTTTTCCTGCTTTCACCACAGGAAAAGGGGCCTTCATCGCACGGGAAGACCATGAACGGCGCTAGGCTTGCGTGACCCGACCCGGAAAGGGGTGCGCTGGCCGACCATGGCGGAGAAACTCGGCGATTACCGTCGTAAGCGCAGACCGGGGCGGACACCCGAACCCCTTCCCGATCGCGACGGGGAGACCGGGGCCGACGATCTCTTCGTCATCCAGGAACACCATGCGAGCAGCCTGCACTGGGACATCCGGCTCGAACGGGACGGGGTACTGGTCTCGTGGGCGGTGCCGAAAGGCCTGCCGATGTCGCCCGATCTCGAACGCCTCGCCGTGCACACCGAAGACCACCCGATGGAATACCTGACCTTCGAAGGCGACATACCCGCCGGCGAATACGGCGGTGGCACCATGACGATCTGGGACACCGGCCGATACGAAACGCTGCACTTCAACGACCACAAGGTCGAGGTCGTCTTCCACGGGAAACGCGCACGCGGGAAATACCTCTTCCTCAATGTGAAGAAGGACGGCAAGGATCGCGGCTGGCTGCTCAAACGGCTCGACCCCGCCGATCCCGGCCGCGTGGAACTCCCCTCGTTCCTCGCCCCGATGCTGTCCAGACCGGGCCGTCTCCCATCGACCGCCGAAGACGCGGAATGGGCCTACGAATTCGACTGGTCCGGACGCCGCACCTTGATCCGCGTGACCGGGGGCAGGATCACCGCGTACGACGATTCAGGCGACGACGTCACCGGTCTGTACCCCGAATTCCGCGGGCTCGGCGAACAACTCGGTACCACGGAAGCCTTTCTTGACGGGGAAATCGTCGTCTTCGACGGCGGGAAGCCGAGTCCGGACGGGCTCGGGCACCGCGCGCGGGCGACGAAGGCTTCCGCGAAACGGCTCACCTCGCGCTATCCGGCGTTCTACCTGGTGAACGATCTGCTGCATCTGGAAGGCCGTTCCTGCGTCGAGTCGTCCTATGTCCAACGGCGGGAACTCCTCGGCGAGCTCGGGCTCGCCGGACCGCATTGGCAGGTCACCCGGTATTACCCCGGAGACGGCGGCGCGGTCGCACGTGCGGCCCGCGAACACGGGCTGGCCGGCATCGTGGCCAAACGGGCCGACTCCGCGTATCACCCGGGAAGGCGTACCGGGGAATGGCTTTCCATCACCGGGGCCAGGGTCCAGCAAGTGGTGCTCGGCGGCTGGCGGCCGGGTGGCGGCAGCCGGGCGGGCACGTTCAGCTCGTTGCTGCTCGGCGTCCCACACGAGGATGGCTTGCGGTACATCGGAAACGTCGGCGTTGGCTTCGCGGCCGACGAACTGGAGGAGCTGTCCCGGCGACTGACCCGGTTGGAACGCAAGACATCCCCGTTCCGCTCCGTCCCGGACAAACAGGCACGGGACGCGCGCTGGTCGCGCCCGACCGTCGTCGGCGAGGTCGTCTTCGGCGGCTGGACCGAGTCCGGCTGCCTGCGGAATCCGCGGTGGCGTGGCCTGCTGCCGGACGTCAGCGCCGAAGAGGTCGAACTCGACGGGGCCTAGGCGCTGTCCTGTAAGTCTGTTCGATGGGCTTCGTGATCCAGGTGGTTCCTGGCGGTGCGGGCGGATCGGCCTCGTACCGGGTCGTACTCGGCCGCATCCGCCCGTGCCGTCAGGGACCGCCTGGGCGCGAAGACCGCGAACATGACTTGCAGGACAGCGCCTAGGCGCTGTCCTGTAAGTCCTCCACGTCACGCCGGACGTCGAGATCGGCTCCGACCCCGCTGACGTCCAGAATCCGTGACACCAATGGGGTCTTCACGATCACCGAGAACCGGGGCGCCACGGCGTTGGCCTCTTCGAGCACGTGCAGCCCCGCGCAACTGAGGAAACCGACCCTGGAAAGGTCCAGGATCACTTGCTTGCCCGTGCCACACGCGCCGGTGAGTTCGGTACGGAACCGTCCGACGGTGGCCGCGTCGATCTCCCCCACCGCGGTGAGGACGACGACGCCGTCTTTCCGGCGGCGGGTGGTCACGGCCAGGGGCGGCTGTTCGCCGGGAACGCGCTGGCCAGGCAACATTGGGGGCGCCTCTCTCCAGACCACCAAGTTCCCTCGACCGTACTCAGCGAGGGCGAGAGGTCAACCCGGGCTACCTCATTTGAGCCATTTCGGGTGGGAACCTTTACTCATCTCTTGCCATTCTCCGGCGAAGCGCCGACGCTCGGCCTCGGCGGAGGCGACGGAACGTCCGTGCAGGAGGCCATACGTGAAAGCGTTTTCGTTCTCGGCGTAGGCACGGAGACCGAGAAGCCGCAGGGTCTCCCGGGTGACCACGAAGTCGTGGTGCGTACCGAGCGTGCTTTGCACCTCCTTGACGTTCTTTCGCCATTTTCGAAGCTTCTTGCCGGTCACCGGCCGGACCGCGTCCGCCGCGTACCGGGCACGCTTCGCCTTCTTGCGCACCTCGTGCAACGCGGCGTCCTGCTCCGCGCCGCTTTCGAGCTCACTCGCCGCGGCGACGGCGCTGCGCAACTTCCGGTCCGTACGCGCGACCGCCTTGCGTAGTTCCTTCTTGCCTTCCTTGATCTTCCGCGGTTTGCCGACGAGCTTTTCCAGCGCTCGCAACAATTCCGTGTACCGCTTGCTGTCGAGCGCCCGGATGGCGCGCGCCTTCGACTCTTCGGCCTCGCGCGCGAAGTGCCTGGTCATCAGCTGCTCGACGTTGCCGAGTACCAATTCGGCCGGGAGTGCCTTGACCTCGTCGTGCAGGCGTGCGGCCATCACCTCGGTGTCCCTCGCCGGCCCGAGTTCGCCGCCGAGCCAGCGAAGTTCGGCGGTGAGCCCGTTCGCGACATCGGCGTCGAACGAGCGACCAAAGGTTTTCAAGCCGCTGCGCAGCCGCCTGCTCGCGACCCGCATCTTGTGCACCGCGTCCCCCACGTCCCGGCGCACCCCGATGTCGTTGCGTCGCAGCACATCCAGCTGCTCAGCGAGATAATCCGCCAGCACCGACCCGGACGCTCCCCGCGCCGAAGGCACGAGCTCATCGGTCAGCCGCCGAAGCTTCGACGGCCACCTCGACCGCTCCGCGCCCGCGCTCACGACAGCCTGGTCCAGGCTGTCGAGCACGGCGGGATCGGCGCCGGGCGAGAGTTCGATCTCGATCTCCCGCCAGCGGTCGAGGTGCGCCTCGTCCCCGCCGGCCTCACCGGTGACGACGTCGTCGGTCAACGTCGCCAGCTCGCGGCCCTCGACGTCGAGCAAGGCGTACGACGTGCGCTCGGTGCGCAGATGCGCGGCCTGGACGAGTTTGGCGCCGAGGGTGTGCGCCCGGACCAGCCTCGCCAGCGCGCCGGGCACCTTGTCCGGCTTGCCGGACAGCGGGAGGCGGAGTTCCTCGCGCCTGTCCTCACCGACGGGGAGCTTCAGGTGCCAGCCCTCGTCGCTTCCGCCGAGCCTCCGCCGCAGCGTGATACCCGCCTGCGCGAGCCGGAAGTCGGGAGTGTCGAAGTACGTGGCGTCGAGGAGGTCGACCCTCGGATCGGCCTGGCTCGTCACGGGACCTACCGGGACCAACCGCGGGATCGGCCTGTCGGCCGCCAAGTCGTACTTCCGCTCGATCTCCGCCTCGGCGACCGGGGCACCACCCTGCGTCTTCGACACGACGAACTCCTTCTCCTCGGCTACAGGAAGGATTACCCCAGGAGGCCGCCGAGGGAAACCTCGTCAGGGTCACTCCTCCATCCGGTCGTACCGGTCCGCCCACTCGGCGAGCAGCTGGCGTGACCGCTCCTCGGTCAAGGAATCGCTTTCCAGGCGCGCGACAAGTGAATAATACGCCTCGACCGCCGCCCGGTCGTCGACGAACACTCCGGCCGCATAGGAATCCGTGTACACCACCGCCGGATGTTCCGTGAATTCCATGATGGTGAAAGAATTCTCGATCGTTCTGCTCACCTCGTTGCTTTCGGGGACGATACGAATGGAGCAATAGGGCAGGTTCGCCGACAGGACGAGATGGAGCAGTTGCTCGTGCATGATCCGGGGACCGCCGATGACCGACCGCAGCGCGCGCTCGTGGACGTAGAACCGGCACTTCGGCGGCTTGTCGCGCTGCAGCAACCGCTGCCGGTCCATCCGCGCGCTCACGATCATGTCCAGCTGCGCCTGGTCGCGGTTGCCGATCAGCTCGAAGGCGGTGCGGGCGTACGGCTCGGTCTGCAACAGCCCGGGGAGGGTCAACGACTCGTAGCGGACCAGCGTGTGCGCGAGATTCTCTTGGATAGCCAGGGATTCCATCGGGTCGACGAGCTCGTCGAAGTACGGCCGCACCCAGTACAGGTCTCCGCCGGGCTGCGTCAATTCCAGCAGCAGGTCACGTTCGGGCTCCGCCTCGCCGCAGGTCGCGAGATACAGCGCCGCGTCCACCACGGACAGCTCGCGCAGCCCTTGTTCCCACCTCGTGACCTTGCTCTGCAACCAGCCGTTACGGCGGCTGACGTCGGCTCCGCTGAAGTGCCTGCGCTGCCGGAACGCCCTCATGCGGTGGCCCAGTTCCCGGGTCCGCGCCGTCGAATCCTTCTCAACCATGCGGGCCAAAGTAGGGCCGAACTCCGGCCGCGCGGTGATTGCCACGCGGTAATTCACCTCAACTGCTGATAACTTGCGCTCGCGCATATGCGCGAAGCGCCACTTCGCAAGCGAAGCGCCTTCGCGCGCGAAGGGTTCTTTAACTTTATAGCGGAAGAAGTAAATGCGGGCGAGTTATTCGGAAGTGGATTTGTTGCGGTACGGCAGGCGGCCGTTGCCTGTCCGCCTCACGGCGGGTGGCGCCGGGAGCGAGGTGGCGGGTCGGCCAACTCTTGTGTCGTGACTGCTAGCGCCGTGGCGATGACCGAAGTCCGTGAAGGCCTCCTTGAGGGACTCTGGGTCCCTCAAGGAGGCCTTCACGGACTCGGGCCTGGCATCAACCGCAGCCGAAACCATGTAGGTACCTAAGGCACCCTTGACTCTGACCAGCTGACAGCCGGTTTGAAGCTTTACCGCCACGGACCTAGTCGCAAGCAGGCAAAGTTTCAACCGAAGAATCAACGATACGCTTGAACCTCATGAGTCAAGACATCCGAGACTTCGTGACCCCTTCCTGTGACCTGCTCGCCCTTGGCGAGCCGACGCACGCGACCCCGGTCTTCGCCGACGTCCGCAACGAGCTGTTCGCCCAACTCGTCGACCGCGGTTTCCGTTCGATCGCCCTCGAAACGGATCGCGTGGCCGCGCTCGTCGCGAACGACTTCGTCCGGGACGGCACCGGATCCCTCGACCTGGCGATGAGCGAGGGCTTCACACACGTCTTCGGTGGTGTGGAGGCGAACAGGCGACTGATCGCGTGGATGCGCGAGTACAACGAAAACCGGCCTCCCGAGGAGCGGCTTTCGTTCCACGGCTTCGACACCCAGACCGAGAACACCTCCGCGCCCAGTCCGCGGCGCTACCTCGAGTACGCCCGCGACTTCCTGGAGCTCGACGTGGACATCGCGGGCCCGGCCGGTGACGACGAGCGCTGGAGCCGCACCGAAGCCGTCATGGACGCGGCTGCGTCGCCCGGCGCCACCGCCGACGCCTACCGGCTGCGAGCGATCGCGGCCGACTTGCTCGACGCGCTCCGCTCCCGGAAACCGGAGCCGGTGACGGACGACTGGTCACGGGCGGAGGTCCACCTCATGGCAGGCATCGATCTGCTGCGCTACCACCGGCAATGCGCCGAACCTCTCGAGCCGCACGAGCGATACGCGCCCCTTGTCGCCACCAGGGACGCCATCATGGCGCGGAATCTGCTGGACATCCGCGCCGCCGAAGCCGTTCGCGGCAGGACGCTGGTCTTCGCCCACAATCTCCACCTGCGCCGTCAATCGAGCACGATGCGCGTGGCCGGGACGGAGACACACTGGTTTCCCGCCGGCGCGCTGGTGGCGCCGCTGCTCGGCGATCGCTACACGTTCGTCGCGACCAGCCTCGGCCGGTGCGAGGCCATAGCGCTCCAAGAGCCGGAACCCGACACCTACGAAGGATTCCTTCAGAAACACGTCACCACGGCTTGGGGCCTGCTCCCCGCCACCGACGTCCCGCCCGCGAGCGTCCGGACCGATCCCACTCCGCGGCAGGGCTACTTCCCGCTCGACCAAGGGATTCTCGGCGACGCGGACGTGATCCTGCACGTCAGCGCCTAGGCCGTGTCCGGTAAGTCTGTTCGATGGGCTTCGTGATCCAGGTGGTTCCTGGCGGTGCGGGCGGATCGGCCTCGTACCGGGTCGTACTCGGCCGCATCCGCCCGTGCCGTCAGGGACCGCCTGGGCGCGAAGACCGCGAACATGACTTACAGGACACGGCCTAGCCGTCGAACCGGGTGACGCCTCCTGCCCTCGGAAGGCGTCACCCGGCCACGAGTACGCGCCGCCACCCCCAGTCCCGCGATTTCGGGACGGCGCGAAGTCCGCTCGCCTCAGCCGCAGTCGACACGCCGTCGCCATAACTTCGCCAAACGCCGTCGCCGGTACTCCTTCGCCGGGCTATGCGGGAGTCACCCTGGAGCGGATCTTGGTCAACGCTTCACGAGCCCGATCCCGCTGGCGCCCGCTCCTGTCCACGGCGGAGAGGTCCCGGAGCGCACGCAGTTCCCACACCGGGAAGCCCAGCTCGCGGAACAGTCCCGCCGCCGTGCGGAGCCCTTCGGCGGCTTCGGTCGCGACGCCTTCGTCGGCCCGCAGACGACCGAAGCTCAGCAAGGCATATCCGCCGCCGCGCCGGTCTCCGAGCTCACGGAACGTACTCATCGCGAGGTCCAGATGCTCGGCGGCCCGGCCATGTTCACCCGCCAGACGCAGCGATTCACCGAAGCTTCGATGCGTGTAGGCGACGGCGTGCCGGTGCCCGACGTCCTCGAACAGCTCCAGCGACCGCGCAAGACACCGTTCGCTCTCCCCCCCCCGTCGCCGGTTTTCGCGTGGAGATCCCCGAAACTACGGAGAACGTGCGCCTCCCAGTGGCGTTCGCGCGAGCTACGGGTGCCGAGCAGGGCACTCGTCAGCAGCTCACCGGCCTCGTCCACGCGACCGTTCCGTCGCAGGACGTCGGCGTACCGTTTGGCGGACCGGTCGTGTTGCCGCCCGTCCTCGCAATGGAGCGAAAGGAGCAGGCTCGCTTCGAAACATTCCTTCGCCCGGCGGAAGTCGCCGAGGTCGTCCCACAGCGAGCCGAATTGGGCCGACGCCATCGCCTGCCCGGCGAGATCACCGCAGTCCCGCAACAGGTCCATCGCCTCCCGCAGGGCGTGGACCGCCGAACCGGCCCGGCCGGAGTCCGCGTCGACGTCGGCGAGCGCGACGAGTGCGGCCCCGGTGCCCGGCTGGTCACCCGCGGCGCGAAATCTCGCCTCGGCCAGCGAAAAGCAGGTTCTCGCCCGGGCCAAGTCCCCCGCGTCGGCGTGGGCGTGCCCGAGTTTCAGCAGTTTCCGCGCCTCCGCGGGGAGATCGAGGCGATCGCGCACGATGCCGAACCCGACCCAGGCCGGAGACCCGCCATTGCGCGGCCCGACGAGATCGCTGTAGGCGTTGGACAGCCGCGCGGTCAGCTCGGTCCAGCCATGGCTCTTCGCGGTCCGGACGGCGAGGGCCAGATTCGCGGTTTCCGCGACACGCCAACCGATCGGATCGGCCGCGACGCGATCCGAGGCCGCCGCGGGAGCGTCACCCCGTCGAGACGGCGGGCATCCGTCGACGAGGGCGGCGGAAGCGTGTTCGGCCAACGCCGCCATGACCGTCAGCGCTCGGTTGATGGCTGCCGGATCAGGCGGCTCCCGGAGCGCGAGCCGGACGAGATCCGGCAGCCGGTACCGAAGGACGCCGGATCGGTCGGGCCCGGCGTGGAGCAGGTGGTCGTCCACCAGTTCGTCGAGCAGCTTGGCCGTCTCGCCCGGCGAACGGCCGAGCATGGCCGCCGCGAACCAGTCGGCGATCTCGGTGGCACCGGGGAAACCGAGCAACCGCAAGGAATTCCGCTGCCGTGGCGAAAGCTCGGCAAGCGCTTCGGCGAGCACCGGGCGGACGGCCAGGTCGCCGGCGGAGAGTTCGTCGAGGCGCAGGCGCTCGTTCTCCAGGCGGGTCGCGAACTCGGCGACGCTCACCCTCGGCCGCAGCAGCAGCTTCATCCCCGCCGCGCGCACCGCCAGCGTGAGGCCGTCACAGCAGGCCAGCACCCGGCGGACGGCGTCGGGTTCGGCGGACAACCGGGTCTCCCCGGCGATGGCTCCGAGCAGTGCCCGCGCTTCCGAGTAGGACAGCGTGCCGATCTCGACCGGCCTGGCGCCGACGAGTCCGGCCAGCCGTCGCCGCGTCGTGACGATCGTCGCGCAGCCGGGACCGCTCGGCAGCAACGGCCGCGCCTCGGCCTCGGACCGGCAGTTCTCGAGGATCACCAACAGCCGCCGGTCCGCGGTGTGGCTCTGCCACAACGACATCAGTCCCGGCCGGTCGGCGGGGAGTTCCGCTTCCGCAAGGCCGAGCGCACGAAGGAGCCCGACGAGCACGTCACCGGTCTCCCGCAGGTCGGCGACGAGCTGCCCGTCGGGGAACCGCTTGCGCGCCCGCCACGCGGCCTGCACGGCCAGCGTGCTCTTCCCCGCTCCCGCCGCCCCGTGCAGCACGACCGGCGCGGGACTTCGCAGCGCACGGACCACTTCCGCCAATTCCGTCGCCCTGCCGGTGAAATCCGGCGTCGCAGGCGGTAGACGGCATGGCGCTCGGCCTGCCGACCACCCGGTTCCGGCGATCCGGCGGTGGGCCGCGAGCAGCTCCTCCCCCGGTGAGACACCGGCGTGCTCCCACAGCGCGTGACGGCACCGGTCGAGGACGGCCAGCGCCGCGTCCCGCCGCCCGAGCCCGTGCAACGCCTCGGCCAGCCATCCGGCGAGGCGTTCGTCGGCGGGCCGGACGGCCAGCTCGGGTCCCAACCGGTCGGCGACGGCCTTGTGGTCACCGGCCGCCAGCTCCAGCTCGACGAGTTTGCCCAGTACCGAACTCCGCTGATCCTCCAGCCACAGCCGGTGCGCCTCCACCAGCGGACCAGCCGGAACGTCGGCGAAGGCCCGGCCACGCCACAGTCCGAGCGCCTGTTCGAGCAGTGCCCCGCGCTCGTCACCGGTCGCCCGCGCGGCCGCGGCGGTCAGCTCGGAGAAGCCGGTGAGGTCCAGCTCCCCTTCGGACACCGTCAGCCGGTAACCGCCCCGGCCGGCCCGCAGCCGCTGCCGGACGTCGTCCGACGGCACGCCGGGTGACAATGCCTTGCGCAGCTTGGAAACCGCCATCTGCACGACCGCGGCGGCACTCGACGGCGGCCCCTGCGGCCAGAGTTCGTCCACGAGGGTGTCCCGGTGGACGAACTCGTTCGGCCGGGTCAGGAGCACGGCGAGCACCCGGCGGGGCTGAGCCGCCGAAGGCAGCGGGACCGAGGCCGCGAGCGGGCCGAGCACCTGGAACTTCACGAACCACCTATCACCTGTACGGATGACCAGAATGTAACCCGGTGCTATGCCCGTATCGGCGATTTCTCACCCGGATGGCCGCCCCCTCACTTCCCCGTGTGCGCGAGCAGCCGGTCTCGCAGGGCAGGTTCGTCCGCGAGTGCTTCGTTCACCGTGTGCTCCAGCAGCGGCTTGAGGTCCCCGTACGGCCGCTTCGACCAGTCGAGCGGACCCTGCGGCGGCTCCGGGTCGTATTCGATGACGAACTGGATCGTCCGCGCGATCTCGGCTCCGACGAGCCGCTCGACCAGGTGCAGCGCGAGGTCGATCCCCGCCGACACGCCGGCGGCGGTGATCACGTTCCCGTCCTCGACCCAGCGTTCGGCGACCGGTTCCGCCCCGAACGCGCCCAGCAGTTCACGGAACATCCAGTGCGTCGCGGCGCGACGGCCCGCCAGCAGTCCGGCCTGCCCCAGCAGCAGCGATCCCGTGCACACCGAGGTCACGAGTTCCGCGTTCGCCCCGGCTTTCCGCAGGTAGCCGATCAGCTTCTCGTCGGCGAGTGCCTTCAGCGTCGGAGCGGCGCCGCCGGGCACGAGCAGCGCGTACGGCGACGGCACCTCGTCGTAGGTGTGGGTCGCCACGAGCTTCAGCGGGTTGTCGGTGGTGACCGGCTCCTTCGTCTCACCGACCACGACCGTCCGGTACTCCTGCACCGTGCTCGCCATCCCGTCCAGCACGGTCAGCGGCCCGACCAGATCGAGCGGGGTCATCCCCGGATACACCACGAACGCGATCGTCTTCTTGTCGTCTGTCATGGGACAAACGTGTCGCAGACGCGGAGCCGCGGTGGGCCGGATGTCCGGATTCCTGCGAACAACGTCCGACGGCCGGGCATTACTGCTAGCGTTCGATCATGCCGGGTTCACCCAGACGAGTGTTGATAGTCGGCTACAGCAATGCGGAGATGCTCGACATCGCCGGTCCGGCGGATGTTCTGGACGCCGCGACCAAAATCGGGGGCAAGCCGGGATACGAGATCATGCTCGCCAGCGTCGACGGCCGCGGCATCCGCTGCGAGTCCGGGCTGACGTTGCAGGCACAGCACCGGCTCGACCAGGTGACCGGCGAACTGGACACGCTGATCGTCGCGGGCGGCACCGGGCACGAGACCGCCGCCGCGGATCCGAGGATGGTCTCCCACATCCGCAGGCTCGCGCAGGACACCCGCCGCGTCGCCTCGGTGTGCACCGGCGCGACCGTGCTCGCCGCGTGCGGGCTGCTCAACGGACGCCGCGCCACCACCCACTGGCGGTTCGCGAACCGGCTGGCGGTGAGCTACCCGCAGGTGAACGTGGATCCGGTGCCGCTGTACGTGCGCGACGGCAACGTCTACACGGCGGCCGGGGTGACCAGCGGGATCGACCTCACGCTCGCGTTCGTCGAAGAGGACCACGGCCCGAGCGTCGCCAGGGAGGTCGCCCGCATGCTGGTGACCTACCTGCAACGACCGGGGAACCAGGCGCAGGTGAGCATGTTCCTGTCGGGCCCGCCGCCCGAAAACCGGCTGGTCCGCGACATCACCGCGTACGTCGCCGAGCACCTCGCGGGCGACCTCGGCACCACCGTCCTCGCCGAACGGGCCGGGATCAGCACCCGGCAGCTGACCAGGTTGTTCGACGCGCACCTCAGCACCACGCCCAGCAGGTACGTACGCGCGGCGAGGACCGAGAACGCGGCGAAACTGTTGTGCGGCACCGAACTTCCGCTGACCTCGATCGCGAGGCGATGCGGGTTCGGCTCCACCGAGACACTTCGCCAGGCGTTCATCGATCACTTCGACACCCCGCCGTCGGCCTATCGCCGTGTCCACCTTCGGCAGGCGTTCGGCTAGGCCGTGTGCGGCACGCGGCACGCACTGTGGAGGATATGCGGGTGAACCGCCGCGACCTCTCCGACGACGACACCGGCCCGATTCGCCGGGTTACGGACACCCCGTCCGATCGTTCGCCCGGAACGTCCCGTTCGCCGCGCCCCGAGGGCGCGCGACGCCCCCGTCCCCCGGCACAGCGGCCGCGGCAGGCCGAACCGGGCAGACGTCGCGCCGCCGAACCGAAGCCCGAACCGGTCGGCCACGGGCACACGCACGGCCACGGACCGGCGGCGCCCGCGTCGCGCCGGGTCCGGCTGCTGCTGATGTGGCTGCTGATCCCGCTCGCCGTCGCGACCGTCGCCGGCATGATCCTGCTCTACCCGTGGGGCAAGGATCCGGCGAAAAGCGTCTTCCCACAGGGAGTCCCGGTGAACGCCACGGTCACCGGGACGATCACCGGCCCGTGTCTCGCCGAGGGACAGGTCCAGGTCGGCGAGCCGCCGCCGGACGCGAAACCGTGTCTCACCAGCGAACTGACGATGACCGATGGCCCCGGGGCGGGAAAGCCGCTGAAGCTGACGCTGCCGATCGAGCCGAGCACGCCGCGGTTCGCCGCGGGCGACAAGGTGGTGCTGTCCTACAACGGCGGCGATGTCGCGAACCCCGCGTCGTTCCAGATCGTCGACTTCCAGCGAGGCACCCCGTTGCTGCTGCTCGCCGGATTGTTCGCGCTCGCGGTGATCGTGCTGGGCCGCTGGCAGGGGCTCGCCGCGCTGATCGCGCTCGGGCTGAGCTTCCTGGTGCTGGCGCTCTTCGTGCTGCCGTCGATCCTCGCCGGGGAAAGTCCGCTGCTGGTGGCGATCGCGGGCGCCGGCGCGATCATGTTCGTCGCGCTGTATCTGACACACGGGCTGTCCGCGAGAACCTCGGTGGCGGTGCTGGGCACCTTGGTGAGCCTGGTCCTGATCGGTGTCCTGTCGGCGATCTTCTCGGCCGCGGCGTCGCTGACCGGGCTGGACGACAGCACCTCACAGCTGATCGGCTCGCTCGGGCACGGGATCGACGCGCGGGGGCTGCTCCTGGCGGGCGTCGTGATCGGCGCGCTCGGGGTGCTGGACGACGTCACGGTGACGCAGACGAGCGCGGTGTGGGAACTCCGGCGGGCGAACCCGTCGCTCGGCTGGCGTGAGCTCTACGGCGCGGGCCTGCGGATCGGGCGTGACCACGTCGGCTCGGCGGTCAACACCCTCGTGATGGCGTACGCGGGGGCGGCGCTGCCGGTGCTGCTGTACACCTCGCTTTCCGGCGTCGGACTCGGCTCGATCCTCGGCGCGGAGAACATCGCGCAGGAGATCGTGCGGACGCTGGCCGGAAGCGTCGGCATCGTCGCGGCGGTCCCGGTCACCACCGTGCTGGCCGCGCTGATCGCCTCGCGGGAGCCACAAGAGTCCCTGTAGTCACAGCCGCCTCAAAGCGCGAGCCCACCGCGCGATCACGGGCCGGAGTCGGGTACGAAGAGGCCGCACCCGAGGTTCGCCGCGTGATCGGAGGGGCCATGTTGGACGTTTTCGCCGTCCCGAGACAGCTGACCGCCGTCGCGCGGCGCGTGCTCGTCTCGACGCTGGAAGCCGTCGAGGCGGTCCCCAAGATCGCCGCCGCTCTCGACGACATACGGGCGACGCTCAAGCACTCCGAACGGCTGGCGACCTTCGCCGCGGGCGAACTGCCGGAGATCGTCTACCAGCTGGAAGAGATCAAGACACGGCTGGAGAAGCTGGAGACCGCGAGGGCCCGCCCTGAGCAAATGTCATGAAAGGGTCGTTCAGGACATTTTTCGTCCTGAACGACCCTTTCATGACACTCGGCGGCGCACCGGTCAGTCCAAGGTCGCCACGAACCGGCTGACCGCTTCCATCGTGAACCGCTGGATGTACTTCCCGCTGGGCGCCGCCGAGGCGAGCCGGTAGAGCGGCCGTTCCGCCGCCGCGTCCCCGCGCGCCTCCGACTTCAGTTGCGCCACCAGCAGCTCCGAGAACACCAGGCCGTTCGCATCGGTGTTGTTCAGCAGCGCGTTCGCCAGCTTGCGCAGCTGCAGGATGCCCAGCTCGCGACCGCCCGCGCCGGAGTACACGGCCATGTCGACCTTCGCGACCTTGCGGCGTTTGCCCGCGTTGACCAGCAGGCTGACCGTCCGGGTGCCGCGCACGTCGCTGATCACCAGGTCGATGCGTTCGGCCGCGGTCAGATCGATCCGCCGCACACCCCAGGTCCGCACGATGAGCGTTTCGCCTTCGAGCCAGACTCGGCGGCGCAGGTTGTAGAACATGACGTAGAGCAGCGGCACCGCGATCACGCCGGCGACCACGAGCCCGGCGATCTCACCGCCGATCAGCCCGCCGAGGCCGCCGAACGCGGCCGCGAAGATCACGACGCCGGCGATGCTGGAGCAGCCGCGCCTGCGACGCAGCTTCGGGTCGTCGTGGAACAGCGGGAGACGTTCAGGGGTCTCCGGGGTCCCGGTCGGCTCCGCCATCACGCGCCCGTCCCGGCCAGGAACGGGTTGCCCGCCCGCTCCTGCCCGATCGTGGTGGCCGGACCGTGCCCCGGCAGGACGACGGTGTCGTCGGGCAGCGTCATCACGTTGGCGCCGAGGGACCGCACGAGTTCGTCGCCGTCACCGGTGGACCGGCCGATCGAACCGGCGAACAGGCTGTCCCCGGTGAGCGCGATGCGGCCGCCCTCGGCGGAGGTCAGCCCGAAGACCACCGAACCGGCGGTGTGACCCGGTGTGCGGGACACCGTGATCTCCAGTCCGGCCAGCCTGAGCGGGCCATCGACGAGTGGCACGATCCCGTCCTTCCGTTCCCCGGCGTCATGACCGAGCAGTGGCCGGTCCGCCTCGTGCAGATAGAGAGGTATCCCGTGGCGCGCCCCGACCTCGGCCGCCGAAGCGACGTGATCAGGGTGGCCGTGGGTGGCGAGCATCGCGACCGGCGTCAGGCCGTGCGCGGAAAGCGCGGCTTCGAGCGGCTCGACGACGTCCTCGCCGGGATCGACGATCACGCATTCACCGCCGCCGTCCGGGGCGAGCAGGTAGCAGTTGGCTTCGAGGGGGCCTGCCGGAAAACCGACAACCAGCACGAAACGCCTCCTCAGATCTTCCGCCGAACAGGTGACAGGATGGCCCTGATCACGATCAAGTAAGCGTAGCGGCCCCTGTACAGGGGTCTCACAGCCTGTGCCCATAGACTCCTCCCACCTCAGACGTGTGAACATCGAGTGGAAACCGGGAGGGCGGGTGCCGACCAACCAGCAGCGCCGCGAAGCCGCGAAGCGCAAGCTCGAGCGACAGATCGTGCGACGGGCCGAACAGGCCAAGCGGCGCAAGATCGTCGGCTCGGTGGCGGTCGTCGGCGTCGTCGCCATCGTGGCGGGCGCGGTGTGGTGGATCGTCAGCAGTAGCAGTGGTGACGATGCCGCCTCCGATGCTTCCCCGAGCTCGGCTCCTCCGACCCCCGAGGTCACCATCCCCACGGAGCGCGCTCCGATGCCGAAGCGGCCGACGCCGCTGGCGAACCCGGTGGCCTGTGATTACAAGGACGACTCCGCCAAGCCGGCGTCGAAGAAGGTGAACAAGCCGGAAGGCAAGGACGTCTCTTCGAACGGCACGGTGAACGTCGTGCTGAAGAGCACCGCGGGCGACATCCCGCTGACGTTGGACCGGGCGCTCGCCCCGTGCGCCGTGCAGAGCTTCATCAGCCTTTCCCAGCAGGGCTACTTCAACGACACCAAGTGCCACCGGCTCGGCACCTCCGGCCTGCAGATGCTGCAGTGCGGTGACCCCGAGGCCAGCGGCATGGGCGGCCCGGGCTACACCATGCCGGACGAGGCGTTCAAGGAGATCAAGTACGGCCGCGGCATCCTCGCGATGGCGAAGACGCAGCAGCCGAACTCCGGTGGAAGCCAGTTCTTCATGGTCTACGGCGAGGCCGAACTGCCCGCCGAGTACTCGGTCTTCGGCAGCATTTCCGACGAAGGCCTGAAGGTGCTCGACAAGGTCGCCAAGGCCGGCGCGAACGCGCAGGCAGGCAACGGCGACGGCACCGGCCCGCCCAACACCGAGGTCAAGTTCACCGGCGTCACGGTCAACGCCTGACGTGAAGCTGGAGCTCAACGGCGCGCCCGCCCGGCCGGAAGACCTGGCGGGCGCGTTCGGTTACGGCCATTTCACGGCGATGCAGGTCCGGCACGGCAAGGTCCGCGGCTTGGACATCCACCTTCGCCGTCTGGCGACGAGCACACGGCGGATGTTCGCGAGCGACCTCGACACCGACGCGGTGCTCGAATACGTGCGGCAGGCGATTCGAGGTGAGAACGCGCTGTCCGTGCGGGTGCTGATCTTTTCCCGCGCGATGGACTGGTCCGATCCCGGCGCACCGGCGGCACCGGACGTCCTGGTCCGCACCGGGCCGCCCAAGGAACATGAGCTGACACCGCTGCGCCTGCGATCCGTGCGCTACGAGCGGGTCCTCCCGGAGGTCAAGCACGTCGGCACGTTCGGCCTGCTCCATCACACGCGCGAGGCGATGATGGCAGGCTACGACGACGTGCTGTTCGTCGACCATCAGGGCCGGGTCAGCGAGGCGTCGATCTGGAACGTCGGCTTCCTCGACGGCGGCACGGTGGTCTGGCCGCAGGCCCCGGTGCTCGACGGCATCACGCAGCAACTCGTGCGACGCGGCCTCGAGCGAAACGGGATCCCGCAAGAGACCCGCGAGGTCCGACCGGCCGATCTGCCGGGGTTCGACGCCATGTTCCTGACCAACTCGGAGTCGGTCGGCTGGCCGGTGGCCTCGGTGGACGACGTCGTGCTGCCGTTCGCGCCGGAGACGACCCGGCTCCTCAGCGAAGCGTACGAAAGCAATCCCTGGGACGAGATCTAGCGGGTAAGGCAAAGGGGTCGGGTCGCGGGGATTCACTCGCGGCCGTGGGGCGACGCATCTCGACCATGGGTTTCAGCGAAAGGCCCTCTCGTCGCTACCGCACCCCGCTCCCGACGTTGCGAAAGTGGCTTTCGCAACCTGCCACCTTTGCCTTACCCCCTCAATAACCTCCTTTCCGTCCTGATGCCGCAGTTGTGCGTCGAGGGTCAGCTCATTCGGAGCAGCACTCCAGCATTCGCAGGATGTCTTGGGCAAAGCGGCCGATGGTGGCCGCGTCGAACAAATCCGTGGAATATTCAAAGGTGACTCTCAGCCCGGCCTCGTCTTCGGCGAACACGAGGTAGAGCTCCGTTCTGGCGCAGCCCGCCACCGGCGAATCGTGCACCGTGGCCGACAAACCAGGCAGGTTCAGCTCCGACGGCGGTGTCGTGACAACGGTGAACAACACGGCGGGATACCGATCGACGCCTTGCCGGGCGAGCGCGATCGTCTCGTCGAGCGGAAGTTCCTGATGATCGAGCAAGGCGAACAGCTTCTCCGCCACCGCCGCCATGACGTCGGGCAGTTCCTCCGTTTCCCCCAGCCGGACTCGCAGGGGCACGGCCTCGCCGATCATGCCGACCGTCCGCTCGTGTTCCCGGCGAGTCCGGCGGGCGCTGGAAACGGCGAGGACGAGGTCCTGTTGACCGCAGGTCTCTCGCGCCCACAGCAGGAACACGCTCGCGAGGAGCACGGATCGGGTCGTGCCGGCCGCCGCGGCCACCTCGTCGATGCGGCGAAGCCGTTCGGGGGCGAGGTAGACCTGATACAGATCGCCCTTACCGCTGGGCCGGGCAGGCGGTTTCCGGTCGTACGGAAGCCTCCAGCGCAGGTCGGCGTCCGCGAGTTCGCTTCGCCAATGGCGGACGTCGGCCGCGTGCTCGTTCCCGGTCTGCCAACGTGCGTAGTCCGAGTGTTGTGCCTCGGGTTCGGCCAGCGGCGTGGACGTCGCGCCGATCTCGGCGGCATACAGCTCGGAAAGCTCGTGCCACAGGATGTTCATGGACCAGCCGTCACAGACCAGGTGGTGCAGGACGAGCACCAGTACCCAGCGATCGACGGCGATCCGGCCGAGCCGGGCACGCAGCAGCGGCGCCTCGGTGAGCACGAACGGTTCCGCGACGACCGCGCCGCACCAGTCGCCGATCGCGCCTTCGGTACCCAGATGCTCCACCGGCAGATCGAGCGTGAACGGGGCCAGGACCTCGATCCGAGGCCCGTCACCGGACAACGCGACACGACCGCGCAAGGCGTCGTGCCTGGCCACCAGCCGGTCGAGAGCGCGGTGCAGCGCCGGCGGGTCCAGCTCACCCCGCAGGTCCACGCGATGTCCGACGTTGTACACCTGCGGCCGTGGGTTCTCCGCTTGACGTCTCCAGAGCCTGCGTTGAAGTGACGTCAAGGGAACGGTCCGGGTGACGGCGGGTTCGGGCGGGCCGCACAGCCGCGCGGCCATCGCGCGGATCGTCGGCGCGCGGAAGAACTCCGTGACCGAGACCGGTATCCCGAACTCCTCGGTGATCCGGCCGGCCAGTCTGACCACCGCGAGCGAATGCCCGCCCACGGCGAAGAAGGACCGATCGACCGCCACCTCGCTCAGGCCGAGTTCCGCGCACCAGAGCGCGTGCAGGCGACGCTCGGTGTCCGTGGACGGCAGAGCGTCGTCCCCCTCCACCGCCGTCGACGTCGGCTCGGGCAGAGCGGAGCGATCCAGCTTGCCGCTGGTGGTCGTCGGCAGCCGGTCGAGCGCGACCCAGCGGGTCGGGATCAGGTACGAGGGCAGCTCTTCGGCGAGTGCTTCGGTGATCCGCGCCCACGGATCCGGTGCGGACGGGCCGGCGAACACGACGTAGCCGGCGAGTTCCGCGTCGCCACGGTGATCCCGGCGGACGACGACGGCCGCGTCCGCCACCTCGTCCAACGCGGCCAGCACCCGCTGTGTCTCACCGGGTTCGACTCGGTTGCCGCGAATCTTCACCTGGTCGTCGAGTCTGCCGAGGAATTCCAGGGTTCCGTCGCCGCGCCACCGGCCGAGGTCGCCCGTGCGATACCACCGTTCACCGGGCCTGGCTTCGACGAAGGCCGCGGCGGTTTCCTCCGGTCTGCCGAGATAGCCCTCGGCGAGCCCGGCCCCGCCGAGATGGATCTCGCCGATGGCGCCGAGCGGGACCGGGAGGCCGGCCTGGTCGAGCAGGAGCAGCCGCACGCCGTCGATCGGGGCCCCGATGGGTGGCCGGGGTTCGCCGTCCGGATCCACCGGGTGATCCGTGGCGATGATCGACGCCTCGGTCGGGCCGTATTGGTTGTGCAGCGCGCAATCGGGATGCTCGGCGAGGAAGCGGCGCAACGCCGGGGTGAGCACGAGCGGCTCCCCGCAGCACAGGATCAGGCGCAACGACGGCGCGGTGAGGCCGGGTTCGACCAGATGCTTCAGCGGGGTGAACGGCATCAGGATCCGCTCCACGCGGTGCCGTTCGATCACTTCGGCGACGGCGTCGCGGTCCTTGTGCCGCTCGTCGTCGAGCAGCACCAGCGCGCCGCCGGCGGCCAAGGTGGAGAAGATCTCCTGCACGCTGATGTCGAAACTCGGCGACGTCCATTGCAGGGTCCGCATCGGCGGATGCTGATCACGTTGCCAGGCGATGACGTTGGCCGGACCGCGATGCGAGACGAGAACGCCCTTCGGGGTTCCGGTGGATCCCGAGGTGTACATGCAGTACGCGGGCCAATCCGGCCGCACTTCGGGCAGCTCCGGCGCCTTCGGATCCGGCACGATCTCCTCCGCGAGCCGCACCGGGAACTCCCCTAGCGCGGGCTGCGCGACGAGGACCGCCTTCGTGGTCAGCACGAGCACCGCACCGCTGTCCCGCAGCATGAACCGGCACCGTTGCGGTGGCAGTCGCGGGTCCAGCGGCAGATACGCCGCGCCGCTCTTGAGCACGCCGTAAAGCGCGGCGATCAGCTGGGGACCACGCGGCAGGGAGACCGCCACGATCTGCCCGCGGGTGACGCCGAGACCGACCAGCAGACGCCCGATCGCCTCGGCGAGAAGGTCCAGTTCCCGGTAGCTCAGCTCACCGTCGTCGCTGATCAGTGCCGTGGCGTCGGGCGTACTGGCGACCTGCCGCTCGACCGCGGCGTGCAGACACCCCGCCGCCCGTTCCGGCGCGCCGTGCTGCCACCGGTCGAGCAGCGCCACGTCTTCCCTGGTCGGCGTCGTGAGCTCGGAAAGGCGTGCCGACGGCTTCGCGATGGCTTGGCGCAGAACCTGTTTCAGCAGATTCAGCGCCCGGGTGATGGTCGCTTCGTCGAACAGGTCGGTGCTGTACTCGACCAGGCAGCGCACCCCGTCACCGTGCGCCGTCAGATAGAAGGCGAGGTCGAACGGAACCTCGTCGCGGGCCATGTCCAGCGCGGTGGCCGTCAGCGGCGGCGCGAAGGGCTCGTCCACCGCGTTTTCGAATTCGATCAGCACGTCGAACAGGGGATTGCGGTTCGCTGCGCGATCGGGATTCAGCAGGCCGACCAGTTCGTCGAACGGGACGGTCCGATGCTCGTACGCCCGGGTGGTGCGGTCCCTGACGCGCTGGGTCGACTCCGCGAAGGTGGGGTCGCCGGACAGATCGAGGCGGACCGGGACCGTGTCGAGGAAGAGGCCGATCGCGTCCCTCGCGGAGTCCGGCCTGCTGCTGACGACCGTGCCGACCGCGAAGTCCCGTTGCCCGCCGTACCGGCCGAGCACGGCGCCGATCGCGCCGAGCACCACCATGAACACGGTGCTGCCGCAGGCGGCCGCGACGGCGCGCAGCGGTTCGCCGAGACCCGCCGCCAGCTCGTCGGTCAGTGCGGCTCCCCGCCGGGACGGCACCGGTGGCCGCGGCCGGTCGGTCGGCAGCGCGAGTTCGGGCAGCCCGCCCAGTTCGTCGCGCCAGAACGCGAGATCCTCGCCGGGATCGCCGATCTCGACCTCGGTTTCGGGCACCGGCCCGGTCCGGATCGCGGGCGGGCCCGGCCAAGCGCGGTAGTGCGCGGCGAGATCACGCAGGAACACCGCGGTCGACGCCGAATCGAAGACGATGTGGTGGGCCACCAGACAGAACAGATGGCGGTCTTCGGCGAGCCGGACCAGCGCGAAGGCGACCAGCGGCCCGGTGTCGAGCGCGAGCCGGGTCCGGGCGAACCTGGCTCGGATCTCGGCGAGAGCCTCGGCTTCGGTGCGCCCGGACAGGTCGATGAGCGGACATTCGACGGTCACCGACGGCAGCACGGACTTCCGCGGTACGCCGTCCCGCTCGTGGAAGACCGTGCGCAGGGCGGGATGCGCCGAAACCACGCGCGACACCGACTCCCGCAGCGCCACGTCGTCCAGCCGTCCGTCCAGCCGGATCGCCTTGGGCTCGTGGTAGGCGCCGGTGCCGGGGAACATCCTTTCCAGGAACCAGATGCGGCGTTGCGCGGGGGACGGCTCGAGGTCGGACGACTGGTAGCGGCGGCGCAGGCCGTCGAGCAGAGGCAGCGCGTCGAGCACCTGGTCCGGCGGGACCCCGAAATCCACGAAGGCGGCGATCTCGTCGGCCCCCGCCGCCACGAGCGCGTCCACCACTGGCGCGCATCGCTCTGGACTGCCGATCAGGGCACGGGATCCGCAGTAGCGTTCGTAGGCGTCGCCGAGCATGAACTCGATGTCCTCGTCGCTCGCGCCGTCCAGGTCGATGTTCAGCCCCAGGCTGTTCCCGACCTGGCCGAGCAGCGAAAGCGACGAGCGCAGGTAGTCGCAGAACGGCCGGAACGCCTGCTGACGCGCGCGTTCGTGGTCCGCGCCGAGGAAGGTGTGCACCAGCACCACGACCCGTCCCGAGCCCGGATCGAGCCCGTGTTCCGCGCGCGTGCGCCGGTAGAGCGCGATATTGTCGGCCAGCGCGGAAACGTCCTGGGTCATCAGGTTGGTGACCACGCCGAGATCGGCCGCGGCGGCCCGGCGGTAGCTGTCCGGGTTTCCGACCACGGCGACGAACATCGGCGGGCGCCGCTGGATGGGCGCCGGATGCAGGCGGACCGCGGCCACCTCGCCGTCACCGGCGACGAGAGTGATCTCCTCCCCCGCCCAGAGCCGGCGCACGGTCTCCAGTCCCTCGTACATCAGGTCGCGATGGTTGCCGAAGTTCTCCGGTGCCAGCGCGAAATCCCTGGTGTGCCAGCCACTCGCCACGCACAGTCCGACGCGGCCGGAAGACAGGTTGTCCACGACGGACCATTCTTCGGCGACCCGGACGGGATGGTGTAGCGGAAGCACGACCGACCCGGCGTGCAGCCGGATCCGCTCGGTACGGGCGGCCAGCGCGGCGGCCAGCACCGACGGGTTCGGGAAGAGCGCGCCGAAGGAGTCGAAATGCCGCTCCGGCAACCAAAGCGCATGGAAATCGTGCTCGTCGGCGAAGCGCGCGGCGGCCATGATCAGCCGGTACTTGTCCTGCTGATCCCGGTCGGGATAGTCGCCGAAGAAGTAGAGGCTGAACGCGCAGCCTGCCCTGGGAGTCGCCGGTTCCTGGGGCGACATGACGGGCTTCGCCGCTGGGCGGACCGGGTGATCGACCGGCTTCGGCGCGGATACCACGGTGTCCGGGGTCACTCCGCGTGCCACGTCGAGCTGCCGGTGCATCAGCTCCGTCATCTGGCTCATCATGGTCTCGGCGAGCTTCAGCTGCCGGTCCATCAAACCGTGAAGAGACACGTCTTCGACCGGTGTGCCGGGTTCCGGCTCGCTTTCGCCGAGGGCGGGAGGCGCTCCGCCACTTCGCTCGATCAACTCGGCCACTTTCGCCGGAGTCCCCGCTTCGGAGAGCAGCTCCCGGATGCCGATCCGCACGCCGAAGGCACGCTCCAGTTCGCGGGCCAGCCCCATCAGGGCGAGCGAATCGGCACCGCCCGCCACGAACGACGTGTCTTCGGGCAGGTCGTCGGCGCCGAGCCGGTCGGCGGCGAGCCGCCGGACCTCGGCGAGAACCGCCCCCGAGCTCACCTGCCCGGCGCCTGACGGGGCGGGAGCCGACGGCCGCGCGAAGCGGACCCGTCGGTAGGGGTACCCGGGCAACGGGACGCGGCGGCCGTCGGGCGCCAGCTCCGCCCAATCCAGGTCGGTGCCGCGCCGGTACAGCGCGGCGGCCGCGCGAAGCACCGCGGCGCACTCATCGTCGGGCGGGGAGCCCACGGACGGCTGCCAGTACCGGTGCGGGAGGGCCGCGCGTCCCATCGAGCCGAGCACCTCACGCGGGCCGATCTCCAAGTAGGCCCTGCAATCCGCGCGTTCGAGCGCTCGCAGCGACTCGTCGAAACGTGCCGTCTCACGGATCTGCCTCCGCAGGTAATGCGCGTCGACCGAAGCGCCGGCCGGGATCACCCCGCCCAGGTTGCTCGCGAACGGCATCCGCAACGGGCCGAACCGCACCGCTTCGGCCGCGCGTTCGAATTCGTCGAGAACGGGATCGAGCAGCGCCGAATGGAAAGCCCTGTCCACCGGAAGCCTTTGCCAGGAGAGGTTTTCCCGGTCGAGCAGGGTCTCCGCCGCCGCGATCGCCGCCGACGGTCCGGACAGGACGCAGGACTGGTCGCCGTTGACCACCGCGACCTCGGTCCCGGTCGCGACGGCGAGACGCTCGCCCCGCTCCGGCGAGACGCGGACCGCGATCATGCCGCCCGCCTCGGTCCCCTGCATGAGCCTGCCGCGCAAGCAGGTCAGCCGCAGACCGTCGGCCACGGCGATCCCGCCGGCCGCGGCGAGCGCCGCGTACTCCCCCAAACTGTGTCCCACCACGAAATCCGGCCGCACACCCCACGACAGCCAGAGCCGCGCCAGCGCGAACTGGTGACAGAACAGCGCGGGCTGTCCCTCCGCTGTAGGCACTGTGGACAGTGCGGCGGCCGGATCGGGCGTGCCGAGCAGGGCGTCGGCCACACCGGCGGCCCCGAATTCCTCGGCGAGCCCCAGCAACTCATCCAGCGTTTCGCGGAAGACGGGGAAAGTGTCCCGAAGCCGTGCGGCCATCCCCCGATACGCCGCACCCTGTCCGGAGAAGGCGAACGCGAGCGTGCCGAACTGGTGTGGCGCAGAGGATTCCTCGCTGATCGCGCCGAGCTCGGCCGCCAGTTCGGTGGTGTCACCCCCGACCACGGCGAGCCGGTGCGACCGATGCGGTCTGCCGAGCGCCATGCTGGCCGCCACATCCGGCGCCCGCAGATCCGGGTGCGCGCGCAGATGATCTCGGAGGGCTACGGTGAGCGCGGACAGCCCCTCGGCGTCGACGGCCGACACGGGCAGCAGCACCGGTCCCCGCGCCGCCGGTGCCGGCGGGGGCAGCGGGGCCTGTTCCAGGATCACGTGGACGTTCGTACCGCCGACGCCCAGCGCGCTGACTCCGGCCCGCCGCGGTCCGTCGGTGATCCACGGCGTGTGCTCCGTCGCCAGCACGAACGGGCTGCCTGCCAGCCGGAGTTCCGGATTGGGCCGGTTCAGGTTCAGGGTCGGCACCAGTTCTCCGTGCTTCAGCATCAGCACCGTTTTGACCAAGCCGGCGAGACCGGCGCAGGTGTCCAGATGGCCGATGCCGGGCTTGACGGAGCCCAGCGCGCAGAACCCGGTGTGGCCGTCCTCCGCGTAGGCCTGGCTGAGCGCCTCGAACTCGACAGGGTCGCCCAGCGCGGTACCGGTGCCGTGCGCCTCGACGTAGGTGACGGACGATGCCGCCACCCGGGCGCGTGCCAGTGCCAGCCGGACGACGTCGGCCTGCCCGGACACGCTCGGCGTCGCGAACCCCGCGGTGCGGCCCGCGTCGTTGTTCACCGCCGAACCCAGGATCACCGCGTGCACGGTGTCACGGTCGGCGATCGCCCGATCGAGCCGTTTCAGCAGGACCGCGATCACCCCGTTGCCGCCGACCGTGCCGTCCGCACCGGCGTCGAACGCCCGGCAGGCACCGGTCGGCGAAAGAATCCCGCCCGGGTACGGCCGGTAACCCGAATCCTGCGGGAGGTGAACGGCCGCCGCCCCGGCCAAGGCCAGGTCGGCGTCCCCGGTGAGCAGTGCCTGCCCGGCGAGGTGCAGCGCGACCAGCCCGGTCGAACACGCCGTCTGCACCCCGACCGCGGGCCCCGAGAGCCCCAGCCGGTGCGCCACCCGGCCCGCCAGGAAATCGGGCTCCGTTCCCATCGCCGTCTGCATCGCGGTCAGCTCGTCCGGGGCGGGTGGAGGCGCGTCTTGAGCGACGCGCCGTTGGTGGCCGTAAAGCTGCATGCCCGTCCCGGCGAACACGCCGATCCTGGTCCCCGCGGCCGCCGCCGCGTAGCCGCCCGATTCGAGCGCCTCGTGACAGCACTCCAGGAACAGGCGGTGCGCGGGCGCGGTCAGTGCCGCCTCGTGTGGGCTCATCCCGAAGAAGTCCGCGTCGAACGAGTCGACGTCGTCGAGCGCGCCGGCGACCGGGACCACCCCCGGTTCCCCGCCGTCGAACGTCCGCACCCGGGATACGCCGTCGCGCAGGTCGGCCCAGAATCCGTCGAGGTCCGTCGCACCGGGCAACCGCACCGCGACACCGATGATCGCGATCCGGTCGTCGTGTGCCGGGGCGGCCACCACGGAGGGCTCCTTCACCCGGCCCTGTCCCGACAGGTGGTCGGCGAGCAGGGCGGGGGTCGGGTACTCGAACGCCAGGGTCGGCCGCACCTCCCGGCCGAGCAGCGCGGTCAGCGTCGTGGTCAGCCTGACCACGGTCACCGAGGTCATCCCCGCCTCGTAGAACGGCGTGCGTGGATCGACGTCCTGGCCGAGTACCTCCCGGACCGCCGCGAGGATGGTGGCGCGGACGTCGCCGGCGCCCGCCCGCCCGAGTTCCCCGGCGAGCAGTCGTCGCCGCAGTTCGGCGCGCTGGACCTTGCCGCCGCCGGTCCGCGGGAACTCGTCGGGCGCGACCGGGACCACCTTCGCCACGGTCAGCCGCAATCTGCCGAACACCGCCTCCCGCACCGTCTTCGCGACCGCGTCGAATCCGGCCGCGCGCGCCGCCATCAGGATGACCAGGTCCTCGGTACCGGACTCGGCGTTGGGCAGGCCGACCGCGGCCACCTCGCCTGCATGGGCACCGCCCGCCGCGCACACGACTTCCTCGATCTCGTGGCAGAAATGGTTCTGTCCATTGAGGATGATCAGATCCTTGGCCCTGCCGGTGAGCACCACCTGACCGTTCGCCAGGAACGCGAGATCACCGGTGTCCAGCCACCCCGGCGCGGGGAACGCGGCGCGGTTCGCCTCCTCGGCGTGCAGGTATCCGGGGGTGACGCGGGCGGAGCGCACCTGCAGCCTGCCGATCTCACGCTCGCGCAGCAGTTCGCCGCGGTCGTCCACCACCCGCACGCTCGCCCCGGGCGCGGGGGAACCGACCGCCACGAACGTGCTGCACTCGTGCTCTTCCGCGGAATCGGGGGCTTCGCGCAGTTCGCCGTCGAGGCTCGACTTCAGCACGCGGTGCACGCTGTCCGGCGTACCGAGACTGCCGAAGGTGATCGCGGTGACCGTCTCCGTCATCCCCCACACCGGCCGGATCCGGCTCTCCTCGATGCCGAACCGGGCGGTCTGCTCGAGAAAGCGCGACATCACCGGCAGCTGGATCTGCTCGCCGCCGCAAACCAGTGTGCGGACCGAGGACAGATCCCGGTCGCGGGTGTCCCCGGCCAGCTCGGCGGCCACTTGCGCGAACCCGAACGTCGGCGACCAGCTGTGCGCGACCCGGTACTCGGCGAGCAGATCCAGCCAGCGGCTCGGCCTGCCCAGTACCAGCTCGGTCGGCACGTGCACGTTCGTCACGCCGGAGTAGACCTCGAGCACGTGGTAGAGGAGCAAGGCACCGCTGTGGTCCACCGGAAGCCAGTTCAGCGTGGTGTCATCCGGCCGCAGGCCGAGCGCCTCGCGGGACCCGGCCGCGAACTCCATCAGGCCGCGATGCGTCAGAGGGATCGCCTTGGCGGCGCCGGTACTGCCGGAGGACAGCATCACCAGGGCCGGATCGTCCGGCGCCGGCGAGTGAAGGCCGAGTTCGGGCAGTGCGCTCATCGGCTCCGTCGACACCCGCGCGAGCCGCAAGCCGGACAAGCCCGGCGCCGTGCCGTCGACGAGCACCAGGGGATCACGCAGCAGCTCGGCCACATACTTCAGCCGCCGCCGCGACGTGTCGTCATCCGCCGCGCCCGCCATCGGCACCGGCAGCGCGCCACCGAGTACACATCCCCAGAAGGCCGGGAAGAACTCGGAGAGCGGCAGACCGGACAGGACTATCGGATCGCCGGGGCCTGCTCCGAGGTCCCGCAGCCGGGCCTGCACCGCGCTCGCCTTGGCCAGGAGTTCCGGGTAGGGACAGCGAGCCGACTTTCCCGCCGCGTCCAGCGTCACCACCGCTCGATCGGGCGCGCCGGCCGCGGCGTTCCGCAGCGCTTGGGCCAGATCCACTCGCTCGCCCGTCCCCGGTTCGAGCGGTCCCCCGTGAACCAACGCTTCCCCCATCACGATCCTTTCTTCGCTGCTTTCGCGACACTGGGCAACACACCGACGGCCCCCGACCGGCGGCTCCGAAGGCGCAGCAGGACGATCCCGACCACGAGGACCGGGAGGGCGTGGTAGGCCGCGACGACGACCGGCGGAGGCGCGACCTCGAGCAGCAGGCCGCAGGTGGCCATCCCGGTGGCGAACCCGGCGGTCTCCGCGCTGGCCGACAGGCCGAACAACCGCGCGCGTTCCGCTTCCGGCGCGGCCTGCAATCTGCTCAGATACGCGACCTCGGTGAGCCCGTCGGCGAGGCCCGCCACGAACAGGACCACCACCAGCACCGGGATCGGCAAGCCGGTGAACGCGACCACGAACGCCACCGACATCAGCACGGTCCCGGCGGCGAACGCGCGTTCGCCGAGCCACGCCACCCTGCCGTGGTCAGTCCGGCGGACGACCCACTGCACCGCGATGGTGCCGACGGCCCAAGCCGTCCAGAACCAGCTCATGAAGGCGTACGGCGCGCCCGGCCACTCCGCGCCCGCGTGTACCGGCAGGGCCACGTTGTGCGACGCCGAACCGAAGGCGTCGGAGCCTCGGATGAGCACCAGACCGAGGACGACCGACGACAGTCCGGCCGTCACCCGCGCCCGGGGACCGCCGGTCGGCACGGCCGCCGTCTCCCGGCCGGAACCGTTGGTGTTCAAGGGAAGCAGCCATAACACCGCCGCGGAAACCAAGAACGACGCGGCGTTGATCAGGAACGCGGCCTCGAATCCGCCCGCCATGACCACGACAGGCGCCGCCGCGTAGCCCAGCACCGTCCCCAGTGATCGCCCAGCGACCAGCCGCCCGTTCGTCCGTACCCGCCGGCCCTGTCCCACCATCGAGGGCACACTCGTCCGCAGCGACACCGAGAACACCGTGTTGCCCGCACCCAGTACGGCGGCGGCCACGAGCAGCCCGCCCAGCCCGACCGCCTGTCCCGCGACGCCGAGCACGATCATCGCCGCCGCCTGGGCGAGATCCGCGACGACCATCAGCCGCCGCCGCTCATACCGCGTGGCGAGCCGTCCCGCCGGCACGCCGAACAGGAAACCGGCGCCGATGCGTACCGCCATCACCGCGCCGAGGCCGAGCGGCCCGCCGGTCACTTCCAGCGTGAACAAGGCCAGCGCGATCAGGTTGAGAAAGGTCCCGAACGACGACACCGAATACGCCACGAGAAACGCCAAAAGCGCGGCATCACCAGTACCGGTTTTCCGGCCGCGACGAACGAACATCGAATCCCCTGATCGTTTTCCGGAGCCGGCCGGGCGCTACGTGAATCGGTGCGGTTGACACTGATGAGCACTCCGGGACCGAAGGGGATTTCCACCCGAGAGAGGGCAGCCCAAAACACAAAAGACGCGGTCGCACTGTGAAACGACCACTGAAGCCGAAACTTAGACCATGGACAAAAAATAAATAACGTTTCCCACCAGAGACGTGCCGAGGCACGCCGACTGCTTTACTTCCCCAGTTTTCCCATCTCGGCGAGAATAACCGCCCGAATTCACCTCGTCAACAGCGAGCACCGCCTCCGAACGGCTCGAATTCAATCGAGCACGCCGAGTGAAATCAAAGCGGCGCGGCGACGAGAATTACTCCATCGGAATCCGTGATTCTGCCGTTTGCCTCGTCCGGTTCCCGCCGAACGGACGCTCATTCGTCGGGCGGTGACCGACCGGCTACGCGGTACGCCCAACGGGCCTCAGCGGTAGGTGAACTTCGGCGGCCTCCGCGCCAGAAACGCGGCCACGCCCTCGGCGTAGTCTTCGCCGTGCAGGGCACCGAGCCGGATCTCGTCCACTTCGGCGTCGGATTCCTCTTGTCCCGCAACGATCTTCTCGATGATCCGGTTCATCCCGCGCACCGACGCCTGTGAGCGCGAAGCCAGCGTCTCGACGAACTTCGCCGTCGAAGCCTCCAGCTCATCGGCCGGGAAGACGTCGTTGAGCAGTCCGATCTCCCGTGCCCGCCGCGCGTCGACGAGTTCACCCGAGAGCAGGAAGTACTTCGCGTTCGCGGGGCCGACCAAGGAGACCAGCTGCCGTGTCGAATCGAAGTGGTAGACGATCCCGAGCTTCGCCGGCGTGATGCCGAAGCGCGAGCCCGCCGCGGCGAACCGGAAGTCGCAGGCGACCGAAATCTGGCAGCCGCCGCCGATGCAGTTCCCCTGGATCATCGCCACCGTCGGCTTCCGCGACGCGGTCAGCGCCGCCACGGCACCGTCGACGGCCTTGTCGTAGGTCTCGGCCGCCTCGGCGGTGGACCGCAGGTCACGGAACTCGCTGATGTCCGCGCCCGCCGAGAAATGCGCGCCCGCGCCGGTCAGCACGAGGACCTTGATCGCCGGGTCCGCCTCCACCCGCCCCACCACGTCCGGGATCGCCGACCACATCCCGTAGGTGATCGCGTTCATCTTCTCCGGCCTGGTGAATGTCAGCCGTGCGACCTCGCCGTCGCGAGTGAACTCGAACCCGTCAGTCATGCCCTGAACCATAACCGGGCCCCACCGGTGGTCACGAAGCCGAAGTGACCCGATACACGTCGTAAACGCCCTCGACTCCTCGAACCACCTTCAGCACGTGGCCGAGGTGCTTCGGGTCGCCCATCTCGAACGAGAACCGGCTGACCGCGACCCTGTCGCGTGACGTCGTCACCGACGCGGACAGGATGTTGACCTTCTCGTCCGCGAGCACCTTGGTGACGTCCGAGAGCAGACGGTGCCGGTCCAGCGCCTCGACCTGGATCGCGACGAGGAACACCGAAGACGCCGACGGCGCCCATTCGACCTCGACCAGCCGTTCGGGCTGCGCCGTCAGGTCGTCGGCGTTGGTGCAGTCGGTCCGGTGGACGCTGACACCACCGCCACGCGTGACGAAACCGAGGATCTCGTCGCCCGGCACCGGCGTGCAGCAGCGGGCGAGTTTGGCCCAGACGTCGCTGGCGCCCTTCACCACGACACCGACGTCGTTCGAGCCGCGGCGACGGGTGACGGTGGACGGTGTCGCGCGCTCGGCGAGCTCCTCCTCCGCCTCGTCGACCCCGCCGATGAGCGCGACCAGGCGTTGCACGACGTGCTTCGCGCTGGTGTGGCCCTCGCCGACGGCGGCGTACAGCGAACTGATGTCGGGATGCCGGAGTTCGGTGGCGACCGCGCCCATCGACTCGGCGGAGACCAGCCGCTGGATCGGGAGGCCGACCTTGCGGACCTCCTTGGTGATGGCCTCCTTGCCGCCTTCGATCGCCTCGTCGCGGCGTTCCTTGGCGAACCACTGCCGGATCTTCGCGCGGGCCTTGGGCGAGCCGGCGAACTGCAGCCAGTCGCGGCTCGGGCCCGCCGTTTCGGCCTTCGAGGTGAAGATCTCGATGACCTCGCCGTTTTCCAGCTTGCGCTCGAGCGCGACGAGCCTGCCGTTGACGCGAGCGCCGATGCAGCGGTGCCCGACCTCGGTGTGCACGGCGTAGGCGAAGTCGACCGGCGTCGAATCGACCGGCAGCGTGATCACATCACCCTTGGGCGTGAACACGAAGATCTCGCGCGAGGCGAGCTCGTAGCGGAGCGACTCCAGGAAGTCGCCCGGGTCCGCGGCCTCACGCTGCCAGTCGAGGAGCTGGCGCATCCACGCCATCTCGTCGACGTCCACGGCGTTCCCGTTGTGGGTGCCCTTGGTCTCCTTGTACCGCCAGTGCGCGGCGATGCCGTACTCGGCGGTGCGGTGCATCTCGTAGGTGCGGATCTGGACTTCCAGCGGTTTGCCGTCCGGCCCGATCACCGTGGTGTGCAACGACTGGTAGACGCCGAACCGCGGTTGCGCGATGTAGTCCTTGAACCGGCCGGGGACCGGCTGCCACAGCGCGTGGACGACACCCATCGCGGCGTAGCAGTCACGGACGTCCTCGACCAGGATCCGTACGCCCACCAAGTCGTGAATGTCGTCGAGGTCGCGGCCGCGAACGATCATCTTCTGGTGGATCGAGTAGTAGTGCTTCGGCCTGCCCTCGACCTTGGCTGTGATCCGCGAGCCTTCGAGGTTGCCGGTCAGCTCGGTGATCACCGAGCGCAGGTACGTGTCCCGCGAAGGCGCGCGATCGGCGACCAGCCGGACGATCTCGTCGTACTTCTTCGGCTGCAGGATGGCGAACGCCAGGTCCTCCAGCTCCCATTTGACCGTCGCCATGCCGAGCCGGTGCGCCAGCGGGGCGAGGACCTCGAGGGTCTCGCGCGCCTTGCGGGCCTGCTTCTCGGGCGGCAGGAAGCGCATCGTGCGCATGTTGTGCAGCCGGTCGGCCAGCTTGATGACCAGCACACGCGGGTCCCGCGCCATCGCGATGACCATCTTGCGGATGGTCTCGGCCTCGGCCGCGGTGCCGAGCTTGACCTTGTCCAGTTTGGTGACGCCGTCGACGAGCTCGCCGACCTTCTCACCGAAGTCCGCTTTCAGGCTCTCCAGCGAGTAGCCGGTGTCCTCGACGGTGTCGTGCAGCAGTGCGGCGACCAGCGTCGTGGTGTCCATGCCGAGTTCGGCGAGGATGGTCGCGACCGCGAGCGGATGCGTGATGTACGGGTCGCCGGACTTGCGCCGCTGCTCCCGGTGGAGCTCTTCGGCGACGTCGTAGGCGCGCTGGAGCTGCGCGAGGTCGGCGTTCGGATGCAGCTCACGGTGGATGACGGCGAGCGGCTCGAGTACCTGCTTGACCGGCGCGGCGCGCTGCGCGGTGATCCGGCGGGCGAGACGGGCACGGACACGGCGCGTCGCGGACGGTGTCGGCGCGGCCCCCTGTCGCGTCACACCGTTCTGCTCGGTGCCGTCCTTCGAGGACACCGCGGCATCGAGCTCTTGGCTCACCCGCACCTCCTGCGCTTCGTGCGGCCTTCGGACGTCAAGCGTAGCCGCTCCTCCGTACGGCACACTGGGGACGCCCGCTCAACACACCCGGAGGGCCTCCACACGACGCCCTTCAAGCACGGAACGACCGCCGAGCCCGGCGAGTTCCATGACCACCGACACCCCGGTGACCTGCGCTTTCGCGTCTTCCAGCAGTTTGCAGGTCGCCGCGACCGTGCCGCCCGTGGCGAGCACGTCGTCGAGGACCGCGACACGCTGACCGGGCGCGACGACGCCTTCGGGGAGTTCGACGGTCGCGGTGCCGTACTCCAGCGTGTAATCGACCCGGCCCGCGACCCGCGGCAGCTTGCCGGGTTTGCGGATCAACGCCACGCCGAGACCGCGGGAGTAGCCGACGGCGGCGGCGAGCAGGAACCCGCGCGCTTCGACTCCTGCCAGCAGGTCGACGTCGGGATCGACGGTGGCGGCCAGGGCGTCGGTGACGGCCTTGAAGCCGGCCGCGTCGGCGAACAGCGGGCTCAGGTCCCGGAACAGCACGCCGGGTTCCGGGAAGTCCGGCACGTCGGCGATCAGGTCGAGTGCCTTGTCCAGCTCCATGTACTTCCTGCTCTCCAGTCGTGCTTCCGGTCCCTGAACGCTAGGAAAGGTCCTTTCATTGCAAAATTTGCAATGAAAGGACCTTTCCTAGCGTTTGACGGCCGGGATTACTTCTTACGCTTGCCCGACGGGCGGCCCTTGTGGGCCTTCTGGTTCCGGGCGGGGACGCTCGCCGCGGCGGCGTACGCCTTCTCCTTGCGGAGTTCGGCGGCCAAGGCGTCCTCGTCGGCCGGGTCGAAGTCGTCGTCGCGCTCCGCGGCGGCCTTGCGGGCCTGGTTCGCACGTCGCGAGGCGACCCGATCGGCCTGCTGCCGGTACTTCGGGTCACGCATCTTGAAGTCGACCAGGAGCGGGGTCGCCAGCGCGACCGACGACAGCACGCCGACCACGGTGCCGGTGAGCTGCACCAGCGCGAGCTCCTGCAGGGTGCCGGAACCGAGCAGGAGGTAGCCGATCACGAGCAGACCGAGGATCGGCAGCGCCGCGATCAACGAGGTGTTGAACGAACGCATCAGCGTCTGGTTCAACGCCAGGTTCGCCGCTTCCCCGTAGGTCCGACGGGTCAGGCCGAGCAGGCCACGCGTGTTTTCGCGGACCTTGTCGAACACCACCACCGTGTCGTACAGCGAGAACCCGAGGATCGTCAGCAGACCGATCACCGTCGCCGGCGTGACCTCGAAACCGATCAGCGAGTACACACCCGCCGTCACCACGATGTCGTTCAGCAGGGTGACCAGCGCCGCGGCCGCCATCCGGGGGTCGAAGTACAACGCCAGGAACAGCGTCACCGCCAGCAGGAAGACCCCGAGCGCGATCAGCGCCTGCCGGGAGATCTCCCCGCCCCATGACGCGCTGACCGCGCTGTCACTGATCGCCTGGACGCTGGGCTGGCCGGAGGTCCCGATCGGGCCCAGTTCCTGGAACAGGGCCTGCTTCACCTTGGCGACTTCGGCCGCGTCCAAGGTGTCCGAACGGAGCTGGATGGTCGACGAGACGCCACTGCCGACCTTCTGCGCCTCGTCGGCGGGCTTGCCCAGCGAGGAGGCGAAGACCTCCTTGGCCCGCTCTTCGGTGATCTGCCCGCTCTTGCCGTTGGCGGGCAGCTGGATCTGGGTGCCGCCTTCGAAGTCGATGCCGAAGTTGAAGCCCTTGATCCCCATCGACGCGATGCACACCAGCACCAGCGCGCCGAAGAAGAGGTACCAGCGCTTGCGGACGCCGACGACGTTGAACACGCCGCTGCCCACATACATCCGGTGGAAGACACTCTCGCGTTTGTTCTCGGTGGTGTTCTTCTCGTCGACCACGGTCACGCCTCCTTGACGTTCGGGCGACCGGTGGCGGGACGGGCCGCCTTGCGCTCCGAGCCCAGCTGCTGCACGGCGCCGAGGCCGAGGTTCTTGGGGTTGGACAGGAACTTCGACTTCGACCGGGAGATCATCGCGACCAGCGGATGCGTCACGAGGTAGACCACGACGAGGTCGAGCACCGTCGACATGCCGAGAGTGAACGCGAAGCCCTTCACGTCACCGACGGCCAGCAGGTAGAGGACCGCCGCGGCGAGGAAGCTGACCGCGTCCGCCGCGAGAATCGTGCGCTGGGCCCGGGACCAGCCGCGCGGTACCGCGGATCGGAAGGTTCTGCCTTCGCGGATCTCGTCCTTCAATCGTTCGAAGTAGATGACGAACGAGTCCGCGGTGATACCGATCGCGATGATCAGGCCCGCCACGCCCGCGAGGTCGAGGGTGTACCCGATCCACCGCCCCAGCAGCACCAGGACCCCGTACACGATCGCGAACGACAAGCCGAGCGACAGAATCGTCAGCAGGCCGAGCAGCCGGTAATAGAACATGCAGTAGATGAACACGGCCAGCAGGCCGATACCGCCGGCGATGAGGCCCGCCTGCAGCGACGCGAGACCCAGCGTCGCGGACACCGTTGTCGCGTCCGAGGACTCGAACGACAGCGGCAGCGAACCGTACTTCAGCACATCCGCCAGGTCCTTCGCCTCGGTCTGGCTGAACCGGCCGGTGATCTGCGTCTGACCGCCGAGGATCGCGGACTGGATGGTCGGCGCGGAGACGACCTGCGTGTCGAGGACGAACGCCGCCTGCTTCTGGGTGTTCTTCGAGGTGAAGTCGCCCCAGATCTGGGAACCCTCGCTCTTGAAGTTCAGGTTGACGACCCACTGGGAGTTCTGGGTGTCGTAGGCCGAGGAGGCGTCGGAGATCTGCGTTCCGGGAAGGAACTCCGGCTCCAGCAGGTACTTCATCGAGTTCTTGTCACCGCAGGCGACCAGCGGCCTGTCGGTGAGGTCGTTGCCGACCAGCGGGTCCGACACCTTGGGGTCGCAGTTGAGCGCCGCGAAGGCCTTCTCGGCGGCCGCGGCCTGCTTCGCCTGGTCCGTCGACAGCAGATCGGGGTTCTGCCGGAGGTTCCGGGCTTCCTCGATCTCCCTCTTGGTCTTCTCGTCCGCGTTCTCGTCCGGCTGCTGCTGCGGCGCGCCGACCGCGCCACCGCCGCCGTTGGCCGGGCTGCTCGGCGGAGCGCTTACGCCCGGCGACGTGGGCGGCGCCGAAGACGGCGTGCCCGAAGCGGGCGGGGTCGACGGCTGCGGAACCGGGGTCACCGGCTGCGACGTCACGACCTTCCGGAAGCCCAGCTTCGCGGTCTTGCCAAGGGCCTTGGCCTGGTCGCCCTGCTCGCCGGGGACGGTGATCACGACGTTGCTGCCGTCGAGGACGACCTCGGTGCCGCTGACGCCGATACCGTTGACCCGGCGCTCGATGATCGAGCGGGCCTGTTCGAGGGACTCTCGCGGAGGGTCGCCGCCGTCGGGATTGCGGGCGGTCAGCGTAACCCTCGTGCCGCCTTGCAGATCGATGCCGAGCTTCGGCGTCGGCTTGCCGCTACCGGTGAAGAACACCAGGGCGTACAGCGCCACCAGGATCAGGGCGAAGAAGGCGAGATAGCGTCCCGGGCGGAGATGCCCGGCCGGTGCGGCCACTGTGCTTCGGTCTCCTCGAACGGACTGGGTGTTCCCCAATGGACTTGGCTGTTCACACACCGGACGGGAGCCCGGTGGTACCGCGAACCTGCCTCGCTGACGATGCCCGGTGAACGGGCACGACTATGACGACGGACACGCACGCAGCACCGAGACACTACTCGGTGCTGCGTGAGCCCGGCGTTGGCCCCGCACCTACGAAAGTCTGGTGTCGGGGATGGCCTTACAGCCCGCTACTTCTTGCCGTGCTCCAGCGGAGGAGCGATCTGCGCGCCCGACTTCTCCTCGACGCGCTCGTCGTCCTTCGACTCGACGGCCGGCTCCTCGACGACGGCCTCGTCGTCGATCGTGTCAGCGTCGTCTACGTCGGTCTCGACGACCGGCTCGACCTTCTCGCGGACGGCCTGACGCAGCCAGGTGGTCACGACACCGGGAGCGATCTCGAGGTCGATCGTGGTGTCGGCGGAAGCGTCGGCGACAGACGCGTAGAGACCGGAGGTGGTCATCACCCGGTCACCGGGAGCCAGGCTCGAGAGCAGCTCCTGCTGCGCTGCCGCCGCCTTCTTCTGCTTACGGGTGCCCATGACGAGCGGAATCGCCACAACGAGCATCAGGAGCAGCGGCAGCAATAACTGGTTCATGATTCTCCATTTCGAGCGGACGCCGCGCGGTGCGCTTGTTTTGTCCGATTTGGCGGGGTGTGCTCTCTCCGAGTGTGCCAGGTGCCAGCGGAAACTCCACCACCACCCGTCGTCACCGCGGGCCTCGGGCCGCGTGAACGGTCCGGTCAGTCCTGGTCGAACAGGCTCGGTCCGCCCTGCTCGCCACGAGTGGCACCGGCCGGGGCCGGCAGGCCGAGGTGCTCCCAGGCGGCCGCTGTGGCGACCCGGCCGCGAGGAGTGCGGGCGAGCATACCGGCGCGGACCAGGTAAGGCTCACACACCTCTTCGACGGTGGTCGGTTCTTCCCCCACCGCGACGGCCAGCGTGGACACGCCGACCGGACCGCCGCCGAAGGAACGCACCAGCGCGGTCAGCACCGCGCGGTCGAGTCTGTCGAGGCCGAGTTCGTCGACGTCGTAGACCTCCAGCGCGGCACGCGCGATCTTGCGCGTGACCTTGCCGTCGGCCCGGACCTCGGCGTAGTCGCGCACCCGGCGCAGGAGCCGGTTGGCGATCCGGGGTGTGCCCCGGGACCGGCGGGCGATCTCCTCGCAGCCGTCCCGGTCGATGTCGATGTCGAGGATCGTGGCGGCGCGGCGGGCGACGAGCTCCAGTTCGCTGTCGCTGTAGAACTCCATCTGCCCGGTGAAACCGAACCGGTCACGCAGCGGGCCGGTCAGCGAACCGGACCGCGTCGTGGCCCCGACCAGGGTGAACGGCGCGATCTCCAACGGGATGCTGGTGGCGCCGGGCCCCTTGCCGACGACCACGTCGACGCGGAAGTCCTCCATCGCGAGGTACAGCATTTCCTCGGCGGGCCGGGCGATACGGTGGATCTCGTCGATGAAAAGGACGTCACCGGGCGCCAGGTTGGACAGCATCGCGGCCAGGTCGCCAGCGCGTTCCAGCGCCGGTCCGGAGGTGATCCGGATGGCGGCGTTGAGTTCGGCGGCGACGATCATCGCCATACTCGTCTTGCCCAGCCCCGGCGGACCGGAGAGCAGGACGTGATCCGGCGGGACACCCCGGCGGCGCGCGCTTTCCAGGACCAGTTCGAGCTGTTCGCGCACCCGCGGCTGGCCGACGAACTCGTCCAGTTTGCGGGGGCGCAGCGTGGTCTCGACCTCGCGTTCGCCGGTCTGCGGCAGCGCCGAGAGCGTCTCGTCGTCGGCGTCGAAATCCGTCACGGCTTCATAGTCCATGTGGCTCTGCTACCGCTTCCGCCCGAGGCCCGCCAAAGCGGCACGCAACACGGAAGCCGTTGTGTGGCCTTCGCCTTCGCCGAGCACCTTGTCGACGGCAAGTTCGGCCTGCTTGGCCGGGAAGCCGAGGCCCGCGAGCGCTTCGACGACCTCCCCCCGCAGCGCGCCGGGTGCCACCACCACCGGTGTGCCGTCGGTCGGGCCGGCCAGCGCGGTGACCTTGTCGCGCAGTTCGAGGGTGAGCCGCTCGGCGCCCTTGCGGCCGATGCCGGGCACCTGGGTGAGCACGGTGATGTTGCCTTCGACCAGCGCGGAGCGCAGTTTGTCGGGATCGAGGACGGCCAGCGTCGCCAGCGCGAGGCGCGGCCCGATCCCGGAGACCGTCTGCAGGAGGCCGAACAGCTCGCGGGCGTCGGCGTCGGCGAAACCGAACAGCGTCAAGGAATCCTCGCGGACCACGAGCGCGGTGTGCAGCATCGCCTCCTCGCCGCGGCGAAGCGTCGCGAGAGTGGCGGGCGTGGCCTGCACGGCGAAGCCCACTCCCCCGACCTCGATCACGACGTGGTCGAGACCGATTGAGAGGATTTCACCGCGTACCGAGGAGATCATCGAGCCGCTCCCTGCGTTTTGGCTTCGTCTTTCTTGGCGCGCTGTGCCGCGGCCGCGAGCCGGGCCTTGTGGTTCTTGGCGATCTCGGCGGCCCTGGCCTCGGCTTCGGCGAGCCGGACCCGCATCGGTTCGCGCCACAGATGGCAGATGGCGAGCGCGAGCGCGTCCGCGGCGTCCGCCGGATGCGGTTTGACCTCGAGGCCGAGCAGCCGCATGACCATACCGGTGACCTGCGCCTTGTCGGCGCGGCCGGAGCCCGTGACGGCGGCCTTGACCTCACTCGGGGTGTGGAACACGACCGGCAGCCCCCGCTTGGCCGCGGCGAGCGCGACGACGCCGCCCGCCTGCGCGGTGCCCATCGCGGTGCGCACGTTGTGCTGCGCGAAAACGCGTTCCACCGCGATGGCGTCGGGCTTGTAGCGATCCATCCACCGCTCGGCGGCGTCGGAGATCCCCAGCAGGCGCACGCCGAGATCGGCGTCCGGCGGGGTCCGCACGACCTCGACGGCCACAGCGCGGACGGTGCGGCCCGTGCCGCCGTCGACCACTCCGAGCCCGCACCTGGTCAGACCGGGGTCGACCCCGAGTACCCGCACGCGTTTCCTCCGCACTTCCGGCGAACATCCGTTCGAGCCTGAGGCTACCCGGGATCCCTCCGGGCAAGATGAGGACATGCCGAGCCTCGACGAGTTCACCGTTCATCTGGGTCTGGAACCGCTGCCCGTCGAGGGCGGCCGCTGGGCGCAGAGCTGGCGCGACGAGACCGCTTCGGCGATCTACTACCTGCTGGCTCCGCCGGAAACGTCTGCGCCGCACCGCCTTGACCGGCTGGAGATCTACGCCCACCACGCCGGCGCGCCGGTGCGGATGCTGCTGCTGCATCCGGACGGGCGGATCTCGCGGCCGGTGCTGGGGCCGGACGTCGCGGCCGGTCAGCGGCCGCAAGTGGCGGTGCCCGCCGGAGTCTGGCAGGCGTCGGTCAGTACCGGTGAGTGGAGCTTGGTGGGGACGGTGGTGGTGCCGCCTTATACGGACGACTGCGTGGAGTTCCGGGCCGCCACCGCTTTGGCGGCGGAGTGGCCCGAGGCGGCCGCCGACCTGACGCCCTGGCTGGAGTGAGCCGGGTTGGTCGTGAGTGGCGATTCGGGTTAGAACCCGAATCGCCACTCACGACCACCTGGACCACGAACCTCAGGGACCGTCGACGCCCGGCGTCCAGCTCTCCGGGTCACCGGATTCGGTCAGCACGGGCTGGTACCGCGCGAAGCCCTCGGGCGCGTCCGGATGCCACGGGAAGTGCCCGTCCGGCGTTGCGACGATCATTTGCAGCGCCGGGAAGTCCCCGTCCGGGTAGATCAGGAACGCGCTCCCGAAGTACTCGGGATAGTGCCCCTTCGCGACCCGTTCGAAGACCACCGGCGCGCCCTCGAAGAAATCGTCGTAGCGCCTGCCGACCTCGAAGATCTCACCGGCGGCCGCACGGTCGACGTAGGCGTCGAGCAGGACCGGCCCCATGTGCTCGGGCAGTCCGATCACGACCGCTTCCGCGACGTTGTGCAACGCCCAGGCGCACGCGGTGAAGCAGAAGGCCGCTTCCTCCTCGTCACCCTCGACCGCGATGACCGCGTTCCCTCTAGCCTCCGCCTGCGACTCGATCCACTGGAGGAGTTCGGCTTCTTCGGCGGTGAGGGCGTCGGCTTCAGAGGTCGTCACGCGCGACATTGTGCCCCACGCGAGCGCTCGCACCTAGTCCCGGGACCGATTTCCGCGGTACGGCTGGAAAAACGATCAGCCGACCTCTGCCATGACCTCATCCGACACATCGAAGTTCGCGTAGACGTTCTGTACGTCGTCGCAATCCTCGAGCGCGTCGATGAGCTTGAAGACCTTCTTCGCGCCTTCGACGTCCAGCGGGACGCTGACCGACGGCAGGAACGTGAGATCCGCGGACTCGTACTCGAAACCGGCTTCCTGCAAGGCTTTCCGGACCGGGACGAGGTCCGTCGCCTCGGAGACGATCTCGAAGTTCTCGTCGAGGTCGTTGACCTCCTCGGCGCCCGCGTCGAGCACGGCCATGAGGACGTCGTCCTCGGCGGCCTCGCCCTTGGGCATGATCACGACGCCCTTGCGGTTGAACATGTAGGAGACCGAACCCGGGTCGGCGAGCGAGCCGTTGTTCCGGGTGAGCGCGGTCCTGACCTCCATGGCGGCACGGTTCTTGTTGTCGGTGAGGCATTCGATCAGCACGGCCACACCGTTCGGGCCGTAGCCTTCGTAGGTGATGGTCTGCCAGTCGGCGCCACCCGCTTCTTCACCGGCACCACGCTTGCGCGCGCGCTCGATGTTGTCCTGCGGGACCGAGTTCTTCTTGGCCTTCTGGATGGCGTCGTAGAGCGTCGGGTTGCCATCCGGGTCGCCACCGCCGGTCCGTCCAGCCACCTCGATGTTCTTGATCAACCGGGCGAAGAGCTTGCCGCGCTTCGCATCCAGGTTGGCCTTCTTGTGTTTCGTGGTGGCCCACTTGGAGTGGCCGCTCATCTCTCCTCCATCTACTCCTGTGCCCGCCGCTGAGCACAGTGTCGGTTTTGCTAAGCCTGCCGCACGAGGTCGACGAACAGCCTGTGCACGCGTTCGTCCCCGGTGAGTTCGGGGTGGAACGACGTGGCGAGTACCGCCCCCTGCCGGACCGCGACGATCCTAGCGGCCGCGTCGTCCGAGCCCGGCATTTCGGGGACACTGGCGAGTACCTCGACTCCGTCGCCCGCCTTTTCGACCCACGGGGCGCGGATGAACACAGCGTGCACCGGTCCGCCTTCGACGCCGGTGAAGTCGAGGTCGGCTTCGAAGGAGTCCACCTGCCGCCCGAACGCGTTACGCCGGACGACGACGTCGAGTCCGCCGAGTTGCCGCTGGTCAGGCCGTCCGTCGAGGGCCTGGCGGGCGAGCAGGATCATGCCGGCGCAGGAGCCGAACGCCGGCATGCCGTCCGCGATGCGGTCGCGCAGCGGCTCCAGCAGTTCGAAGGTCTCCAGCAGCCTCGACATGGTGGTCGATTCGCCACCCGGCAGCACCAGACCGTCCACTTCGGACAGTTCGCTCGCGCGGCGGACCGGCAGCGCCCGCGCGCCGGCGCGTTCCACCATCGCGGCGTGCTCACGCACGTCGCCCTGCAGTGCGAGCACGCCGACCACCGGCCGTGCCCCCGTCGCGATCGCCACCCGACCTCCCGAAAGACCTTCCCCCCAGCTTAGGCCGTGTCCGGTGAGGCTGTTCGATGGGCTTCGTGATCCAGGTGGTTCCTGACGGTGCGGGCGGATCGGCCTCGTACCGGGTCGTACTCGGCCGCATCCGCCCGTGCCGTCAAGGACCACCTGGGCGCGAAGACCGCGAACAGCCTCACCGGACACGGCCTTGGGCGCCCCGGGGAACGGCCAGGTCAGGGGACCCCGGCCAGCCGCAGCAGGGCGGCGGTCGCGGCGGCCGCCACGACGACCAGCGCGAACGGCGCCTTGCGCCAGGCGAGCACGCCGCCGACCAGGACCCCGGCGGGCCGGGCGTATCCGGCGAACTCGTGGCCTTCGGTGAGCGCGGCGACCGCGACCAGCGCGGCCAGCAGGACGACGGCCGAACGCGCCATCAGTTTCTCGACCTTGGGCGACACGGTGAACCGCGCCTTCAGCACCGGCCCGGCGAACCGGAAGGCGAAGGTCCCGGCGGCGAGCACGCCGCCGGCGATGATCAGGTCCAGCGGGTCCATCAGTGCACTCCCTCGGGTTCGCGTTCGGCGGGTTCCTTCGCGGCCACTCCGGCCAGCACGCCGACCAGCGCGAGCAGCACCGGCAGGCCGGCGGGCAGGAACGGCGTCGCGGCCAGCGCGACGGCCACCCCGAGGAACACCGGCAGCCGGGTGGCACGATCGCGCAACGACGGCAGGACCAGCGCGAGCAGGACCGCCGGGAAGGCCGCGTCGAGGCCGAAGGCGTCGGTGTCACTGATCGCGGTGCCGGCGTACGCCCCGGCGAGGACACCGACGTTCCAGCACACGAACAGCCCGATCCCGCACACCCAGTACGCCGCCCGGCGCCGCTCTTCGTCGCGCTGGGCCAGCGCGAACGCGACCGATTCGTCGATCATCAGGTGGCTGCCGACGATCCTCGACGACCACCGCTTGCCGAGGACGTCTCCGATCGCGAAGCCGAACGGCAGATGCCGCGCGTTGGCGAGCAGACCCGCCGCGACGGCCGCCACCGGGCTGCCGCCGGCGGCGATGATGCCGACGAACATGAACTGCGAGGCGCCCGCGAAGACCAGTACCGAAAGCAGCATCGGCGCCCAGATCGGGAAGCCGGAGCCCACCGCGATCGCACCGTAGGAGATGCCGACAATGGTGTCGGCGAGGCAGACCAGCCCGATGTCACGGAGAAGATCGCGCCCCAGGACACGAGTGGTTGTTCGCCATATCGAACGCATAGCGTCATACAATGAACGAACGCAGCCGTGTTCGTCAAGGCGAACGCAACGACCGATGGAGCGAACGCATGTCCCCGACCGCTTCCGACGGCGCCCCACTGGACGTCATCGCCACGTCCCTGCGCCGGGAGCGCGCCCGCACCGGGCTGTCCCTCACCGAGGTCGCCAAACGCGCCGGCATCGCCAAGTCCACGCTCTCCCAGCTGGAGTCCGGGGCCGGGAATCCGAGCGTCGAGACGATCTGGGCGTTGTGCGTCGCGCTCGACGTCCCGTTCTCCCGGGTGGTCGAGCCCGAACGCCCCCGCGTGCAGGTCATCCGCTCGGGCAGCGGACCGACCGTGTTCGCCGAACACGCCGACTACGCGTGCACGTTGCTCAGCTCGTGCCCGCCCGGGGCCCGGCGCGACGTCTACCTGATTCGCGCCGAGCCAGGGAAGCCGCGGCTTTCGGATCCGCATATGAGCGGCATCGTCGAGCACATGATCCTCAGCGCCGGGCGGGCTAGGGTCGGGCCGCAGGACGATCCGGTCGAACTGCTGCCCGGCGACTACATCTGCTACCCCGGCGACATCCCGCACATCTTCGAGGCGCTCGAACCGGGCACGTACGGCGTCGAGATCGCCGAGTACACCTGATCAAGCAGGCTCGTCGGCCTTCTCTTCGGTGACGTCGGCGAGCTTCCAGCCGCCCTTCCTACGCAGCACGAAGACGTAGTACACGATCGAAAGCAGGGCGACGCAGGCCGTGACGATCAGGCTCGGCCGTCCCACCGCCGGGTCGAGCAGGTTCTGGTAGACGACGAACACCAGCACGGCCAGCGCCAGCACCGGCGCGACCGGGAACCACGGCATCCGGTACTTGGCGTGCGCGGTGGCTCCGGTGCGCCTTCCGACGATCGCGCCGAGGCAGAGCGCCGCGTAAACCGCCACGATCGACGTACTCGTCACCACCAGCAGCAGTTTCGGGTCGACGAAGCAGAGCAGCGCGGCGACCAGTCCGGTGCCGACGGTGGCCACCCAGGGCGTCCCGAACTTCGGGTGCACCGCGGCCAGCGCCCGGTTGACCGGCGACGGCCACGCCCGGTCGCGGCCGCTGCTGAACAGCATCCGCGAGCTGATCAGCACGATCGCCAGCACCGCGTTGATGATCGCGAGCGCGACGGCCAGGCCGAGGACGGTGTCGAGCGTTCCCCCACCGCGCGAGTCGATGAAGTAGGACAGCATGTTCTCCGAGGCGAACAGCGCGTTCAGGTCGGGCGCGCCGAGCAGGACGGCGGTCACCGGGATCAGTTCGGCGACCACCGTGATGCCGAGGGCGAGCAGGATCGCGCGGGCGATCCCGCGGGAGGCGTCCTGCGTCTCCTCGCCGAAGTACACCGCCGAGCCGTAGCCGTTGTAGGCGAAGATCGCGACCGACGTGGCGATCGCGATGGCGCCGACCGTCGCCGGGCTCCCGTCGGAAGCGACCGGATGCGCCAGCAGTTCGGTGAACGACCGTGCCGGGTTGAACAGCCCGAGCGCGCTGACCACGATCAGCGCGAGGATCTCGATCGCCAGGAAGATCCCGGTGACCCAGGCGTTGAGCTTGATGTCGAAGATCCCGACGACGGCCGCGACCACGCAGGTCACGGCGGCGATCACCGGACCGGGCACGCCGGGTATGAGCACGCCGAGATAGGTGCCGACACCGAGCGCGATCACCGCGACGATGAGCACCTGCGTGATGATCATCAGGCCGAGTACGGCGAAGCCCGGCAGCCTGCCGAGCGTGCGGGTGACGATCGCGTACTCGCCGCCCGCCAGCGGGAACGCCGACGCGAGTTCCGCGTAGACGAAGGCCATGAACACCCCGACGACCGCAGCGGCCACGAAGCTGTAGAAGGCGCCTGTCCCGGCCCCGGAGATCACCCCCGGCGCGATGATGAAGACCGACGAAGCGGGGCTGATCGCGGAGAGTGTGATGAGCAGCGTGCCGAGAGTGCGCAGACCGCGGCGCAGGGCGGGAGTGGACACGGCCGACCTCCTACAAGGTGGGTTCCTTGAATCTCCTTCGAAGAACTGTTGAGCACGCATCAAAGGCCCTCGTCCGTGTGACGTCAAGAGCTGATCGAGCTCGACCCTTGCGTTTTTCGAACAAGATTCGAAGAATGAACGCATGGCGAGACCGAGCAAGGCGACGGAGCGACGTGCCGAACTGATCGAGGTGGCCGGACGGGCCGTCCTCGAACGCGGGGTGCTGAACCTGCGGCTGAGGGACGTCGCGGAGGGCGCGGGCCTGTCGTCGGGTTCGGTCCTGTACTACTTCCCCACCCTCGCCGACCTGCTCCAAGAGGTGCAGCGGGAGGCGGTGGCGCGGTTCTGTTCCGCGCGGGAACTGGCCGCGGGCACGAAGGCGACCCCGTCCGGGCGCCTGCTGGCGATGATCCGCAGCGGACTGCCCACCGGCCCCGACGACGAACTCTGCGTACTGCTCTACGAACTCGGCACGATCGCCCGCCGCGATCCCGTGTACGCCGCCAGGCACATCACGCTCTACGAACAGCAGGTCCGGATCTACACCGGCATCCTCGAAGCGGGCGCCGCAACCGGCGAGTTCGCCCTGACCGCGGACGCGGTGTCGATCGCGCGGAACCTGGTCGCACTGGAGGACGGCTACGGCCTGCACCTCACCCAGGCCGTGCCGACGCTGGAAACCGCGACCGCCGAAGCGATGTTGCTCTCCTACGCCCGCACAGCCACCTCGAACCCCTTGGAGGACCGTCCATGACCCGCGCCCGTGACCTGGGTGTCCCGCTCCCCGGCCGGACCGGTGAGCACAACGCGCTCACCGACGTCCCCGGCGTCGAGATCGGCTTCACGACGCTCGTCGAGGGCGAGTCCGTGCGGACCGGCGTCACCGCCGTCCTGCCGCGCGGACGCGAGAACTTCGCCGTGCCGTGCGCGGCCGGGACGTACGCGCTCAACGGCAACGGTGAGATGACCGGTACCGCGTGGCTGGCCGAGACCGGGTCGCTGACCCTGCCGGTGCTGATCACCTCCACGCACGCCGTCGGCGCCTGCCACCGCGGCGTGATCGACTGGGTGGTGCGGGAACGGCCCGACGTCGCCGCCGAATGGCTGCTGCCGGTGGTCGCCGAAACCTGGGACGGCTACCTGAACGACAGCACCGCCCCGACGATCCACAGTGGACACGCCGTCGCGGCGATCGACGGCGCGCAAGCGGGTCCGGTCGCCGAAGGATCCGTCGGCGGCGGCACCGGGATGACCTGTTACGGCTTCAAGGGCGGCACCGGAACGGCCTCCCGCCGCGTGTCCTATGGGGACGACGAGTACACCGTGGGCGCGTTGGTGCAGGCCAACTTCGGCTCACGTCGCGAGCTCACCGTCGCGGGTGAACACGTCGGAGCGGAACTCGGCGCCGACAACCCGATGGAGGAGGACTGGGCGGCACCGTCCGGCGCGGGATCGGTGATCGTGATCGTGGGTACCGACGCTCCCCTGCTGCCCGGTCAGTGCACCTCGCTCGCCCGCCGCGTCCCGCTCGCCCTTGCCCGCACCGGCACCACCGGCTCGCACTTCTCCGGTGACCTCTTCCTCGCGTTCAGCACGGCGAACCCGGGGGCGCTCACCAGCCGGTTCCCGCGAACGGAGCAGGCCGAATACGAAAGCCTGCGGTTCGTCCCGTGGGGCAGGCTCGACCCGTTCTTCGAGGCCGTGGTGCAGGCGACCGAAGAGGCGGTGCTCAACGCTCTGTTCGCGAACGATGAGATGACCGGCCATCGCGGTCACCGGGTACCCGCGTTGCCGACGGCGCGCTGGCGTGGGGTGTAGTCAGGCGGGTCGGCCCTGGGGGTCGTGAGTGGCGATTCGTGTTCTAACCCGAATCGCCACTCACGACCTCCTCGCGCCTGACCGATAGACCTGCCGGTGGCCGGGTCAGAGCCAGTCCGCCTCGATACCGCGGGCACGCAGCGTCTGGAGTGCTTCCTCGTTGCCCGTGTACAGCAGTGTCATCGACTTCAGGTGGGGAAAGTGCCGCAGGTCGGCGAACTCGTCGACGTCGAACAGCGCGTCCTCGCCGTCCCAGTTCGGCGCGATCTCGAGGTAGATCTCGTTGCCGCCGTCCATCTCGATCTCGGTGATCTTCTCCGCGAGCTCGACGGGGACCTCGAGCGCCTCGAAGTAGGCCAGTGCCTCAGGTACCGCTTCGACGCTCCCACCGTCGTAGGTGAAGCCCTGCTCGGCGGCGTACTCCCGCAGGGTGAACTTCGGCAGAAGGTCCTGGTTGTACATCAGCTCTTGGACGACCGCGAGCTTGAAGTTACGGTCGGTGAACTGGATCGACTGGCTCATACCCGAAGCCTATAAGCGCCGGCGCGCCGCTCGATGGCCGAGCCTCAGCAAGACCGTCGTTAGCACAGGCAGAACCTCCTCGCGCGCGAGGTGGCACCACGGGACGCCGGATTGACAGGGTCACCCGACCGGCGCAATTCTGCTCCCCGTGAAGAAGAACATGACCCCGACCGCGGCGCAGATGAAGGTGCTCGGCCTCACCGAGTGGGAATCCCGCGCCTATCTCGCCTTGCTGGAGGAGTCACCTTCCTCCGGTTACGGCGTCGCGAAACGGTCTGGGGTGCCCAGAGCGAAGGTGTACGAGGTGCTCGACTCCTTGGAGCACAAGGGCGCCGTGCACGTCACCCACGGCGAGCCCAGGCAGTACGGCCCGGTACCGCCGAAGGAGCTCATCGACCGGGCACGCGAGGAGATGCTTGCCGGTCTGGACCTCGCCGAGGCCGCGATGAACGACTACGCCGAGCAGCAGGACACCAACGCGGTGATCTGGGACATCCAAGGGCGTGAGGAGATCGTCGCCCGCGCCCGCCAGCTCGTGCAGGGCGCCGCTCACAAGATCCTGCTGGAGATCTGGGCCCCTGACGCCGGGGAGCTGCGGCGTGAACTGAAGGCCGCGGTCGGCCGCGGTGTGGAGGTCACCGCGGTCGCCTACGGTGACCCCGAGTACCCCTTCGCGAGGGTCTACCCGCACCCGCTCACCGACGAGGTCACCAAGGGCCTCGGCGGACGTTGGCTTGTGGTCAGCGTCGACAACCGGGAGGTCATCGCAGGCAACGTGTCCAGTGCCGGGCTCAGCAGGGCGGCCTGGACCACCCACCCCGGTCTGGTGGTCCCGGTCACCGAGCTGATCCGCCACGACCTCTACAAGCTGGAAGTGCTCGCGTCGCACGGCGACGTGCTGGAGGCCGCCTACGGTCCGGGGCTCAGCGTGCTCCGGGAGAAGTTCGGCGCGGGCGAGCAACGCCCGGAGGGACCCGGCGAATAGCGTTCACCCCCGAAGCATTTCGGAGATCAGAAAGGCCAGTTCCAGCGACTGTTCGGTGTTCAGCCGCGGGTCGCAGGCGGTCTCGTACCGGGTCGGCAGGTCCGCGTCGGAGATGTTCTGTCCACCACCGACGCATTCGGTCACGTCTTCCCCCGTCAGTTCCAGGTGGACACCGCCCGCGTGGGTGCCGAGGTCCCCGTGTACCTCGAAGAAGCCTTGGACCTCGTCCACGATGCGGTCGAAGTGCCGGGTCTTGTACCCCGTGCTCGCTTCGTGTGTGTTGCCGTGCATGGGGTCGCACTGCCAGACCACCTCGTGCCCGGCGGCCGTGACCGCCTCCACGATCGCGGGCAGCACCGTCCGCACCCGATCGTTGCCCATCCGGGTGATGAAGGTGAGCTTGCCTGCCTCGCGATGAGGATCCAGCCGCCGGGCGTACTCGACGGCTTGCCGTCCCGTGGCCTCCGGACCGAGCTTCACCCCGACCGGATTCGCGAGCAGTTCCGCGAACGCGAGATGGGCGCCGTCCAGCTGACGGGTGCGTTCGCCGACCCACAGGAAGTGCCCGGACAGGTCGTACAGCCGGGAGGCCGGATCCTCGTCTTGCTCCCATCGAACCAGTGCACGCTCGTAGTCCAGCACCAGCGCCTCGTGGCTGGCGAAGATCTCCGTGGTGTGCAACGGAGTGGCGGCCACGCCGCAGGAGTCCATGAACCGCAGGCTGCGCTGGATCTCGGCGGCCAGCGCCTCGAACCGCTCGCCTGCCGCCGATCCGCGCACGAAGTTCATGTTCCACCGGTGTACCCCGTGCAGGTCGGCGAGCCCGCCACCGGCGAGTCCGCGCACGAGATTCATCGTGGTCACCGAATTCGCGTAAGCCCCGAGCATCCGTTGGGGATCCGCCACCCGCCGCGTCGCCGAAGCGACCGCGGAGTTCACGATGTCACCTCGGTACACCGGCAGGCCCTGCCCGTCGATGTCCTTCGAGCGCGGTTTGCCGTACTGCCCGGCCATGCGGCCGACCTTCACCACCGGCACGCTCGCGCCGTGGGTGAGCACCAGTGCCATCTGCACCAACAGCCGCACGTTGGCCCGGATGTGGGACTCGGTGTTGGTGGCGAAGGTCTCCGCGCAATCACCGCCCTGCAGCAGGAACGCCCGGCCGCGCGCGACCTCGGACAGCAGGCTCCGGAGCCGGTCGACCTCCGGCCGGACCACGATGGGCGGAACGCTTTCCAGTACTCCGCACACTCGACGGCGCGACGATTCGTCCGCCCAGCGCGGTTGCTGCGCCGCCGGCCGGGAACACGCCTCCGCGAGCCGGGCGCGCGGCCCGGCGGGCGAGGGGGCGGCCGCGTCACCGGCCTCGAACCAGGCGGTGGCGGTCCAGTCGATCCAGGGGTGTTCCCCATCGCGCTCGGCGAGCACGACACCCGGGCTTTCGGCCATGGGCTCTCCGTTCACAGCTCGGTCACTTCGCCGGGTCGATCGATGAAGTGGTGCTTGCCGAGATCGCAGAAGCGGTACCGCTTGGGGCGGATCTGCCCGTCCAGTTCGTAACCGGCCTTTCGCTCCCATTCGCCGAACTCGAACGTAGTGGTGATCTCGAGTCCGCTCAGTCCTTTGACGCTCTTGTACCCGTAGAGGCCGAAATCGATGAGCCGTAACGGGTAGCCGCGTTCGAGGGGCAGTTCTCCGCCGTTGACGCGGTCGATCAGCAGCGCACGCCTGGCGATCGCGTCACCGAGCGGGATGGTCGATTCGTACACGCCCTTCTCCGGCGTGCCGATACTCCGCTGCCTGAGGTACAGGCCTTCACCTGTGCCCTGCCAGCCTGCCAGCCGCAACACGTCTTCGAGCAGGACGCCACCCCAGTCTTCCCGCACGCTCCAGTTGCACACGCAGACGTACCGGCGGGACTCCTCCACCCTTGCCACCGACTGGAGATCACTGTGGGTCAGCCGCCCCAGGATTCCGCCGGGATCGGCGATCTCCAGGCGCCAGGCGTCGAGGTCGACCCGCTCCGGCGGGCCGTCCTGGTAGTAGCGGAGTGAGTTGGGTTTACGTCCTCGCCGGGTGGGAGTGGGCGCGTTCACGAGTCCGCTCCGTCCACGGGGCGGGCACAGCGGAAGCCGATCAGGTTGTCCCGGAGCCCCGGGTGGTAGTGGTCTCGTGCCGAACTCCGGAGGTAGTCGGCGTCGTGAAGCCCGCAGCCACCCCGTGCCACGTGGTCGTCCTCTTCCGCCGTGCGGTACAACGGATCCTTCCCCGAGGTGCGATACGCCGTCGCATAGTTGTCCAGGCACCATTCAGCGAAGTTCCCGGCCATGTCGTGGCAACCGAACTCGGAGACGTTGCGCGGGAAGTGATCGGGACTGGTCGGCCGGCGCTCCACCGGATCGCAGTCCGGCGCGAAGTTCGCCAAGGTCAGGTCCGGTTCGTCCTCGCCCCACGGGTACGTGTTCCCCGCGGTGCCCTTGCAGGCGTACTCCCATTGGGCTTCGGTGGGCAGCGTCCTGCCCGCCCAGCGGGCGTACGCCAGTGCCTCCCACCAGCTCACCCCGGTGACCGGCACCTCGGGCGCCGACCAGAGCGGGTCGTCCCAGTAGTTCGGCCGGGTCGCCCCGGTCGACTCCAGCCACGACCATCCCGCCGGCGTCCAGAGCTGCGCCTGCCGGTATCCGCCGTCCTCGATGAATTCGGCGAACTGGCGGTTGAGCACCGGATAAGTGTCGAGGTGGAACGGACTGAGTTCGATCTCGGCGACCGGCTGCTCGTCCGGTGAGAGCGAAGACCCCCGTCTGAACCGTCCGCCGTGAATGAGCTGAACGGATTCCAGCATCATACTGCCCACAACTGATCTCCTTGGACGAAAGAATCGATAAATCGGGCATGCCGACGCCAGACCACCGTTTCACGGCGGTTTACGTTCGGGCATGCCGATTGCGATTTGTTCTGCCTACTTCGATGAAATCCGGTCACCGGGAGGCAGTCGGGTGAAGACCGACCACAGCATTCGAATGGGCCTGGTCCGTGAGATGAAACGGAGTCCGTGCCGCTGCGCGGCAGGCCTCGTGGTCAAGGCGAGGTCCACTTCGCCGTTCGCGGCACGTTCCGCGGCCGCGCTGGTGGACAACGCGTAATCCACTTCTGCCACCTCGTAGCCGGGTGGAAGCAACTGCCCGATCAGCGCGACGGGTGCCGGATGGGTACTGATCTGGCAAGTCAAGGGCAACGGGCGATCCTGCCGCGAAGCCAGTCCGTACAACGGCGTGTCGAACACGAACGCCCGCTCGAGACCCAGTACCCGGTCCATGTAGAACTCGCTGATGCCCTGGTACGCGTTGGCGACGAGCAACCTGCTCGCCCGCCCCTCTTTCACCGCGGCCCGGGCTTCTTCGTAAGACGGGAAGAGCTCGACCGCCCCGATGTCCCGCGCGATGCCGAGACGGCCCGCCAAATGCCAGCCGGCCGCCTCACTGCTGGTCCCCGCCGGTCCCAGTGTCGCGATCACGTCACCAGGCCGGGCTTCCGAGGAACGGACGACCAGTTCCCGAACCGATTTGCCGACCGCCTCGGGTCTGAGCCGATCCTGGACACGCTCATGCTGGCTCCCCATGCCAATACCCCCTAGGGCCCGGCTCGACCGGACCAAGATCAGTAACCACCCTCATGGTTACTGTGCCCGATGCTAGCAGTGATGATCCGGAAGTCAACGCTTTGACCCGGCGCCGGAAATGGGCTACAACTTCGAATCAGCGTGGCATTGCCGCCCGCGCCGGGGCGTATCGATCACCTTAACGAAATTGTCCTCGGACTCGCCTGGTCCTTTTCCGCGAGCAGTCGCCGTGCCCGACCTGACCTGACCAACAAGGGGGAATCATGATGGCCGAGTTGAATGAGGCCGCCAGCGCGTTACCGAATTCCGGTATCCGGGAAATCGCAGCTCTGGCCGCCCGGCATGCGCACGCCATCCGGCTCGACATCGGAGATCCGGACTTTCCGACGCCGGCTCACGTGGTCGACGCGGCGCACACCGCGGCACGGTCGGGCCGCACCCACTACCTGCCCAGCGCGGGGCTCCCGGACCTCCGCGCGGCCATCGCCGAGAAAATAGTGGCGCGCAACGGATACCGAGTCGATGCGGACCAGGTCGTGGTGACACAGGGCGCGAGCCAGGGCATATTCGCGGCTCTGCTCGCGGTGACCCGGCCAGGGGACGGGGTACTGCTTCCCGATCCGGCTTGGCCCAACTACCTAACGATGGCCCGGCTGCTCCGGCTCCGTCCCGAGCGCTACCCACTGGACGCCGACGCGGGGTTCACCCCTTCCGTGCGGCGATTGGAACAGCTCGTCACACCGGAAACCAAGGTGCTGCTGCTGAACTCGCCGTCGAACCCCACCGGCGCGGTGGTGGGCCCGACGCGGATGCGCGAACTGCTGGACTTCGCCCGCGACCGCGGTCTCTGGGTCATCTCCGACGAGTGCTACGACGAACTCACCTTCGACGACACCTTCACCAGTGCCGCCGCGGTGGCGCAGGACCGGGTCATTTCGGCCTACAGCTTTTCCAAGACCTACGCGATGCCCGGCTGGCGTGTCGGGTACCTCGCGGTTCCGGCCGACGCCGCCGAAGTCGTCTCCAAGTGCCAGGAGTCCTTGCTCGCCTGCGTGAGCGAACCGGCGCAATGGGCGGCGCTCAGCGCCTTGACCGGGCCGCAGGACCAGGTCGCCGAGATGCGTGAGGCCTACCGGAACCGCCGGGACGCCCTGCTCGCCGTGTTCGGCCACACCGATTCCCGGCCGGCCGTACCCGCGGGGGCCTTCTACGCCTGGGTCGACATCACCGCCACTGGCGTGGACGACCGCGAATTCGCGTCGCGCTTGCTCGATCGGCACGGGGTGGCGGCCGCGCCGGGCTCCGCCTTCGGACCGGCAGGGAGGGGTTACCTCAGATTGTCCCTCACCACGTCGGAAGACCGGATCGTGGAAGGGGCGAAGCGCCTGATTTCCTTTGTCGATCAAGAATCCTGGGTCACGACCCAGTCCGGCGGCCAGACTTCCGGTGCTCGTAGCGGGTGGTGATGGTGACGCCGATGACCACGACGATCCCGCCGGCCAGCTGCAACGGGGTCACCGACTCCCCGAGCGTGACGACCGCGATGAGCAGCCCGAAGATCGGGACCAGATTGAGCAGGTTCACCGCGGTGCTGGGGCGCAGTCGTTGCAACGCCTTGGCATACAGGCCGAGCCCGGCGATCGAGCACAGAATGGTGAGGGCGGCGAGCGAGCCCACGGTCGCCGCCGGATGCTCCGGCACACGCCACTGGTCCGCCTCGATCAGGGCCAGTGGCACGAACGCGATCGCGCCGGCGACCGACTGGTAGTAGAGCACCACGGGGGTGGGATACCGATTGGCGACGGTCCGGGTGACGAAGTTGTACAGCGCCCACACGACTCCGCTCGCCACGAGCAAGATATCGCCGATCAATCGGGTCCCGCTCGCGGAAGGAGCGTAACCGACCACGAAGCAGACCCCGACGATGGCGAACGCGATGCCGATGAGACCGCTCACCTGGGTCCGCTGGCGGTAGATCACCAATTCCAGAAAGGCGGTGATCGCGGGGTACGCGGCGACCAGCAAGGCCGCGTCGGCGGCCGTCGCCAATTGCACCCCGATGTTCTCGATGGCGAAGTAGCACGTGATGCCGAGCAGTCCGCCGATCGCGAGCCTTCGCAGATCCGCGCCGGACGGCCGGGGGTACCGGCGAACGACGTGGACCCACACCGCCAGCACCAAGGCGGCGAGCGCGAACCGGATCAAGCCGATGGTGAGCGGAGGCACGTCGCGCAGCGCGACCTTGGTCAGCGTGTAAGAGCTGCTCAGCACCGCGGCCGCGATGACAACGCAGACCACCGGGCCATAGGGAGCGGGCTCCGCGGTCTGCGCACCAGGCGCGAGATTCGGTAATTCGTGGCCCTGCTTGATCCTGGTCAACCCGGCCCCCCGCGTCGATACTAGTGACTACCCTGGTGGTTACGCTTTCAGGCTAGGGTCGCCGCGGAGGACTGTCAACGGCGACCGCGTCAGCGCAGCAGGGGCAGACTCCCGGTGAGCCGCTGCACTGCCTTTTTCGGCCCGTACAGCGCCACTCCGAGGTAGTTGATCTCACTGCCCGTCGCCGCTTCCAGGAGATTGCCGTAATCGGCGTAGTTCCGGGTTTTCTGCGCGCAGTCGGTGAAATCCACGACGAGCAATTCGACATCCCTTGCGCAGGCGTCATTCCTGATCTCCCGCACCTTGTCCGCGGCCGCGGTGAGGATGGGGATCGGGATCGTGGTGATTCCGGCGTGCGCGCTTCCGTCACCATCCTTGATCACGGGTCCGATGATCGTCTCGACCTGCCTGCCGATGCTCAGGGCCAGCACGGCCGCGGTGTTCGCGGCCAAGCCCGACGGCAAGCCCTCATCGACAACGATCGCCACCTTGTACGGCTGACCTGCGGTGCTCATACGGGTCTCCTGCCCTTTCCGTCCGCGGGGTGGGATCTTGGCGTAACCACCCTCATGGTTACGCAACATTAGGGACGCGCTTCCCGCACGTCAAACTCGCCCCTCACAGGACGACCGGGGCGATGGTCCTCACCGGTCGGACACCGGGCGAACCTGAGGCCTGCCGAATTTCGCGGCCATCCCGGGTTCCCCGAACAGCGTGATCCTGGCGATGCCGTCGACGGCCAGGGTCAGGACCGCGATCGCGAACGCGTGATGGGCACCGTCCTCACCACGGAGGTACGCCACGACAGCGGGCTGCCCGTTGGCGCTCGTAGGGACCATCCGCCAGTCTCCAGGCGAGAAGAGCGCGTACTTCGTGAGGTAGGGAACGCAGGTCGCTTTGCCGGAGAACCAGGTCTTCGCCGGCGTCATCTCCAGCGTGGCGTCCTGCCGCAGCAGGCTTTCCAGAGCCGCCGCGTCGGAGTTCTCGAAAGCCGTGATGTACCGCGCCAGCAGGGCGCGGAGTTCCCGGTCCGTGGGCGGAACGACCCGTTCCGCCGCCGGTGAAATCTCTTCGACCTTGGCCCGGGCGCGGCGAAGGGTGCTCTTGACCGCCGCCGTGGTGGTGTCGAGCATGTCGGCGACCTCCGTGGCGGAGAACGCCAGCACGTCACGGAGGATCAGGACCGCGCGCTGCCGGGCCGGCAGATACTGCAGGCAGGCCATGAGCGCGAGCCGGATGCTGTCGCGGACCGCGACCGCGACCGCGGGATCGTCGCTTTCCGGCCGCACCAAGGCATCCGGCATCGGCTGTAGCCAGCGGACCCCGTGGTCCGAATTGACGAGTTCAGCCCGCTTCGACCTGGTGGGCGTCAGCGAGTGTCAGACGATCCGTACCTTGAACGAAGACACCGGCGGTGTCCCCTCGTCTCGGCCGGACCTTGGTGATGACGGTGGAGCAGATGTGGTGATCCGGGGCTGCGCACGGTGCCTCCCGCACGCGGGAACCCGTGTCCTCATCTTGGTGTCCGCAGTCCACAGTAGACGATTCTGATCCCACCGAGTTGTAGGATCTTTGTGGCGTTCCGGTGGCCTCCCTGTAGGCCCGGTTGGCAGAGTTCACCCAATGGCCAGTCGATGGATACCGCGAACACCAGCAAGCCAGGCGCTCTTCCGGCGCGTGGTACTGACGTGGCTGACAACGGCGTCCGGGGGCGCCGAACGGTCGACGTTCGAACTGGCGCGGGGCCTTCGCGAACTGCTCGGGATCGAGGTCGTCGTCATCTGGTGGGGCAACGACGGCGCCCCCACGCCTGATCCACCGGGTGTTCGCGTACGGCACGTCACGGACTACGACGCCTATGAACAGGCACTGGTCGCTGAACTCGGTGACGATTCCGCCGGAACGGTGCTCATCGGAGCGCATCGGACAGCGATGGTCGATATCGCGGCGGCGGATTTCTTCGGCGTACCGGTCATTTCGGTTCTGCGGGGAATCCTGGTTGCGGACCAGCGCCTGCGAACCGTCGATCCCCGAGTACGGCGGCTGGTTCCCCGGCTGCCCGGCGAACTCCACTGGGACATCCTTTCCCAGGCCGCCTGCTGGGTAGGTGTCAGCCGGGCCGCCACGAGAAGCATCCGAGAGCTGTCTTCCCTCCCGGTCAACGCGGTCACCATCCACAACGCCGTCCACCTCGATTTGTACCGGAAACCCCGGAAGCCACCGCTGCCACGCAGATTTTCGGTGGTCGCCCGAACCGAGCCGTGGAAACTGATCGACCGGGTGATCCACGCCTTCGCACGCCTGCCCGACGAACTCGCCGCGCACGCACAGCTCAACATCTACGGGACCGGTACGGCGTTGCCGGATCTCCGGCGGTTGGCAGACGAGCTCTACCCCGGCCGGGACATCCGATTCCCTGGCCATGTACCGGATCACCGGTGGCAGGCCGGTACTGATGTCCTCGTCTCGGCCTGCGACATCGAAGGTTTCGGACGTTCGGTGCTCGAAGCGGGCGGCGCCGGCATCCCGCAGATCGTGCCGGATCGCGGGGGCAGCACCGAACTGGTGATACCCGGGATCACCGGCCTCGTCTACTCCGCCGACGATCCCGGCGGCCTCGCCTTCGCGCTGGCCGAGGCCGCGAGGTGGCCCGCGAGCCGTCTCGACGCCATGGGCAGCCGCGCCCGGCTCAACGCCCGATCGTTCTCCCAGACCCGTTGCTTCCTCGCTTATGCCCGGCTCGCGCGAGAAGTTCGCGCGTGGAACCGGAACACCTCGCCGCTGTCGGTACCCGACCGGACGGCATAAATCGAAAGGATCGCCAGAATGGGTCACGAAGCCGAACGCCACCACATCATCCGGGCCGTCAGCGACATGACGCGTTGGGGGACGCTGGATCCGGCCGGTGGTTCGGTCAGCGTCCGCGCCGGCTCCGGGAACATCGTAAGCACCACCGCGAGCTCCGCGTTCGTGCGGTGGGACATCACCGCCCGCAACCTGATGGTCTACGGGCCCGAGGGTTCGATCGTCGAGCGCGCCACGGATCTGGCGCCACCGGACGCGCCACTGCATATGGCGATCTACCGAGAATTCCCGAACTGCAACGCGATCGTGCACTCCCACGCACCGTACAGCCTGGCGTTCGCCTCGCTCGGTCTCGGCGTGCCCTCCTGCACGAACAAGCTCGACACGATGGGCGAGGTCCCTTGCTTCACCTCGGACGACCCCACCGTCAAGGAGGATGTGCTCGCCGGACGAGTCAACATCGATGTCGCCGAATGCATGGGATCGCGCCCGGACGTGATCGCGGGCTACCTTCTCACGGTGAACCCCCAGATGCTGGAACACTTCGGCTCCCGCGCCGACGAGCTGGACAAGCACGGCCTCGGTTTCGTGGTCTACCGGCACGGCGTCTTCGTCTTCGCCCGCCACCTCGACGAGGCCGTCGAGAATCTCACGCGGATCGAGGTCAGCGCCCGGACCGCGTTGTTCCAGGCCACCCTGCACGGCGGGATCAGCGGGATCAAACCCGACGCACTGCACCACCCTGGCGCAACCTGGTCGGAAAACCTGTATTCGGGGAACAGCCGCTGAGCGCGCGACCGGGAACCAGGGGCGCGTCCGCGGGAATGCTCTTCGACGATCGTGGACGCATTCTCATCGTCAAACCCACCTATAAACCGGGGTGGGGCTTGCCGGGGGGAGTGATCGAGGAGGGCGAGTCGCCGCTCGCGGCGTGCGTGCGGGAACTGCGCGAGGAACTCGGCATCGCCCCGGTGCTCGGTCCGCTTGCCGGGGTCGACTGGATACCACCGCGGTCCGGCCGGGACGATTCGAATGTGTTCGTCTTCGCCGGCCGGATCCCGGACGAGGTGATCCCCGCGATCCGGCTCCCGGCCGACGAGCTGTCGGCCTGCCAGTTCGTCGACAGGCTCAGGTTCCGGGAGCTTATGGCACCGCATATCGCCCGGCGGATCGAGGTCTGCCGCCGGGCGCACGACGACGGCCGCGTGGCCTATCTGGAATTCGGCTGCGAGGTCATGCCCGCGCCCTCCGATCCGCGCTGATCGCCTGTAGCGCGGAAAGCGAGCCAGCCGAAGCAGCCGAACCAGAACTCGCGCTCCAGTACGAAACCCGCCTCCCCCGCCTCGGCGATCACCTGCGCACGGGTACGGGGGTGTGCGACCGGGTTCCTTTGCGCGTAACGCAGATCGACCAGTTCCTGGTCATAGCTGCCGGTGCGGAAGTACGCCATTGCCAAGCACACCACACCGCTTGTTCTCACCAGCCGCGCCATACTTTGCCACATCGGCGTCGCGTCCCGCAGATAGTGGTAAGCGCCGACCAGCATCGCACCGTCGAAGCACTGCGCACCGGGAAGGGCGAGTGGCTGTTCCAGATCCCCCTGGACAATGCGAGTCCGGGGAGCATCGGCCGTGCGTTCGGCCGAGACTCGGACGAAGTCCGGGCTGACCTCCACGCCGACGAACCGACCCTCGCCACCGCCGGTCGTATGACGCGCGAGTTCAAGCAGCCCCAATCCGGTTCCGGAAGCCAGATCAAGTAAATCGGAACCCGCGGAAACCAGCGTGCGCACCGCACACATTCGAGCGTACCTATAGTACGGGAGTTGCATTCCCTGATCCCAGAGATCGGCGTTCGAGGCATCGAAACCCGACAACGCATGCTTTTCCTCATGGGTCAGAGACGTCACCACACGGCCGAAACTCCCACTATACCCGAGCTCCCGGTAACTCGATTTGCCGGTGGCCAGCCGGATCAGCTCATCGTCAATCGATCGTGGCGGCACGTAATCGGTCACCGCACTGAAGCGCGAAGGCCGATTACCGACTCGGCGAACCGCTCCGCACCTGTTCAGCGCTTCGAGAAGCAACTCGGCGACCACCGCCTTGCCCGATGCAACTCCATGCCGGGCCACGAATTGCGCCACGGTCCGCGGTGTGCCGAGCTCGTCGAGCACACCATTCTCCAACGCCGCGCGATAGATGAACTCGTAACCGGATCGCCGGTATTCCATATAAGCGGATGCCATCCGCTCCGGTCGGATTCGCAGGAGTTCGTCATCGGTGAAGTTCACGACCCCGCCCTCCATGAAAAGACTCGGCGATAAATCCCCGACAGTCATCCTACGCCATTCCGGACATGCCAGAAAAGAATTCCGGGCCTAATTCCGGGTATACTCGGCAAGACCACGGCGGCGATAGCGTCGGCGCAGCCGGCAGTCAAGGCCCATTCGCATGAAATCGGCCGTTCGATCGCGTTGCATGAACTCCAGACTTGTGACACTCTGGCCTAAAGTGTCATTTTCGCGACCCGACGCCTTGCGAATGCACTCACGTCAATTGATCTTCGGGCACTGGGGGAGGCATGACAAATGGATTTCCGTGTTCTGGGTCCCGTTGAAGCCGGCCCGGCGAGCCGGGTAAGCGGCCTCGGCACGCCGAAGCAACGAGCGCTGTTGAGCATACTCCTGCTCAATGCCAACCACATCGTGTCGGTGAACCGGCTCACCGCGATGCTATGGGACGGCCCGGCTCCGCGCTCCGCGGTCGCGAACGTCTACAGCTATGTCGCCGGTGTCCGTCGGCTGCTCGACACCGCCGGCGACGCTGGGCGAGACCGTCTGATCACCAGGATGCCCGGATACCTGTTGCGCGTGCGCGCCGACGAACTCGATCTGTCCGTCTTCGAACGGCTCGCGACGCAGGGGCGGGCCGCACTACGCCAGTCCGACCATGAACTCGCCGCCGAATGCCTGAGCAGCGCATTGGAGCTGTGGCGCGGAAGACCGCTCGAAGACGTCCGTGTCACCCCCGCGCTGATCGCACCGATCACCGCGCTGGAGGGACGCCGGGCCGACGTGCTGAACGATCTCGTCCAGGCGCGGCTGCGGCTGGGGCAGCACAAGGAGGTGGTGGGTGAACTCCGCGAACTGATCGCGGCTTCCCCGATCTCGGAACTCACTTGGTCGCAGTACATGTTCGCGTTGTACCGGTCCGGGCGCAAAGGCGAGGCCCTCGGCGCGTACCTGGACGCGCGGCGGAACCTGGTCTCGCAGACCGGCGTGGAACCCTCCGCCTATCTTCGCCGAGTCCACCAGGCCATCCTCGCCGGCGCGCCCTCCACCGAAGTGCTCGAGCACTGCTGCCGGGACTGACCGGGCCGTTCGGCCGCCACCGGCAGTAGCGCCCCACCGGCGAGAGGAGCGACCGCGATGACCGCGAACGCCCCCGCGTACCCGGCTTTGCCGATGACCGCGCTCAGCACCACCGGACCGGCAGTGGTCATCAGGCTCTGCAGTGTGTGCTGCACTCCCAGCGCACGCCCCAACCGGGCCCGCGCGGCGAATCCGGCGACCGCCGTGGAGGCCAGCCCGTAACCGGTGATCGTCGAGACGCAGGCGACGAGCACCATCACCGTGCCCAGCCAGGTCCTGGTCACCGCACCGATCACGACGAACAACAGCACGACCGCGTTACCGAAGGCGAAGATCCGCATCAAGCCGAGCGGGGCTCCGAGACGGTCCGCGAGGTAACCGGCCAGCGGCCGGGTGAGCACGGTGAGCAGGAGCGCCCCGCTGAGCAGCCACCCCGCCTGCACCGGGCTCCAGCCTCGATCATCGACGAGGTAACTGACGCTGAACGTGAGCAGCGCGGACTGAGGCAGGATCAGCAACGCGCAGGCCCCGTAGATCCGTCGCCACGGTACCGGCTCGGCACCGCCGGACGCTGTAACGACCGGGGTCCCATCCGCCCGCGGTTGCCCGCAGAACAGGAACACCACCAGCGCGGTCAGCAGGCAGAGCCCGGCCATACCGAGCCAGACGACGGACAAGCCGTAAGCGGCCGCGACACCCGGCACGATCGCCGCGGCCAGCGCCGAACTGAGCGGCGTCGCGGTCTGGGTGAGTCCGAGGGCCAAAGCGCGCTGTCGAACGGGAAACCGCCGCACCACCGCCTGCCCGCTCGGTGCGTACACCGAGCTCGCGGTCGCCCCGACGAGGGCGAAGACAGCGAACAGGGCCGCGACACCATCGGTGGCAGCGGCCACGCACAGGAGCAGGGCGCAGAGGGACAGGCCGCACGACATGGCGCACCGTTCACCAAAGCGGTCGGCGAACAGACCCCAACCCAGCATGGCCACGGTCAGTCCGCCGTTGGCGACCCCGACCAGTGCTCCGGCCAGCGCCAGCGACATCCCGGTCTCCGCACGCAAAGCGGGCAGCACCAGCGAGAGCTGGAACACCGCGGTGGCGCCGACCGCCCAGGCGATCAGGCTCACCGACAGCAGCACCCAGCGGTTCGGCGACCGGCGGATCGTGAGGCGGCCCGGGTCATCGTCCATGAGCGTGCACCCACGCGGCCAGATCGCCGAGGCTGCGCAGGTGTTCGTGTCGCCCTGGCGGATCGGGGCAGTCACGATGCGGATCGAGGTGCAGGGGCCGGATCCCGGCGGCGAGCGCACCGTCCACGTCGATACGTGCGGTGTCCCCGACGTAGACGGTCCGCCCGGGTTCGGCGTCCAGCTCCCGCAGCGCGAGGTGGAAGATCCCGGGATCCGGTTTGGCGACGCCGACCAGCGCGGAGTCGATCACCAGGGACACCGGGGTCCCGGTTCCCGGCCCCACCTGGCAGATGCCGGCCTGCCGCAACTGTTCGGCCACCACCCCGACCGAGTTGGACACCACGCCGAGTGCGACCGGCAAGGAACTCAGTGCGCGCAACGACTTCGCAGCCCCTGCCAGCTCGCGAGTCCACTTCGGACCGTCGATGGCGATGGCGAGTTCGACGACCACCCGCTCGACTCGGTCGTCCTCGACCCCGCACGCCCTGGCGAAGGCGTTCAGGTACAGCAGGCGATTCCGCGGAGGGAACGCGTCGTTCGCCGCGGTGGCCGCGTAGTGAGCGCGGTCGATCACACCCACGTCGGCCTGCACACCTCCGACCCGCAGGATCGCGATCACGGCTTCGGCGGCAGGCATGATCAGCACTCCCCCGGCATCCAGCAGTACGGTTTCGACCGGTTCGCGCGGGCTCATCCCGGCCCCTCCCCGGAACCGCCGTACCATGCCGGTTTCGTCGATTCCTCGTAGTACACCGTTCCTCCACCGAGATATCCCTCGACGCACGAGCGGACCCGGCGTTCGGTGTGCGGTTCCACCTCCGGTAGCGCCGACACCGGGAAGAAGCCGAATTCGGCGATCTCGCCGGGGTCGGGTTCGATGGCCGTCTGAGCGGTCTCGGGCAGACGACCCGCGAACACGAACAGGTTCGACGCGGTGCGGCGAGGCCGGGACGGGAACCACACCACCCCGACCAGCCGCTCGAGCACCGGTGTGATGCCGAGTTCCTCCCGCACCTCGCGAGTGCACGCGGCCAGCGGGGACTCCCCGGCTTCGATCACACCTCCAGGCAGGTCCCAGACCGGCTTGTACCCGGGCCGTACCAGGAGCACCCGGCCGCTGCCGTCGAGCTGCACCGCCCCGGCGGCGCCCCTGGTCCGGGCGAGTTGCGCGTAGTAAGCGCTTTCGGCGGAGCCGTCAGACATCCGCGAGCTGCTGTTCGACGGCCAGCCCCGCCTTCGGGAACAGCAGATTGGGCTCGATCCCGGCCAGACCGCCGCGCAGGATCGCCTGGAAGACGGCCGTCCGCGCGCTCATCTCCACCCTGGCCAGGTTCTCCACCGCCTCGGTCAGTCCACGGGCGAAAGTGAAGGCACCATGGCGATAGAGTACGCACGCCAGGCCGTGGCGCTTGAGTTCGTCCGCCCGCGGGCCCAGTTTCTGCTTCAGCTGCGGGATGAGCTGGTAGGTGTCGACAGCCGCGATCTCCGGCCGCTGGGCGATGCCGTCGGGCAGCTTGACCTCGGGCCGGTCAGACTCACCGCTGAGCACCCCGCCCTTGACCGCGGTGTCGTCGGCGATCAGGCAGGGCACCTCGCCCAAGGTGTCCAGCTGGTTGACACAGGAGGGAATGCCCATGCCCAGTGAGGCGAACGCGAGCACATAGGCACTGTGCGCGTGCACGATCGCGCGGCAGTCGGGGAACATCTCGTAGGCGGCCATGTGGATCAGCGCGCCCACCGGCGCCACTCCCCCGGTGCGCTCCCTCAGTTCGCCGGTCGCCGAGATCACCGTCATGTCGCGCGGTGTGACCTTCCAGCGTGCGAACGCCGAACCGGTGGCGGTGACGATGATGTCGCCGTTGTCGGCCCGGACGCTCAGGCCACCGCCGGTAGTCTCGATCATCCCCCAGCGGGCCATGTCGTTGATGCTTTCCACTAGCAGCTGCCGTTCGGCTTCGTACAACATGTTCTCTCCTTTGTCGTTGGCTACCGATCCGGAAACTCAGCGATGCTGGCGAGCCAGTTGTCCCGGGGTCGTGCTCTCCTTGCTCTGGTACTTCTCCCGCGGTCCCAGCCCGAACTCGGGCAGTGGCTGCTCGCCGCCCTCGATCAGGTCGGCGGTGTACTCACCGAACGCGGGACCGAACTTGAAGGCGTGCCCGCCCCCGCCTGCCAGCCAGCCGCCAACCGATTCCGGCACCGGCGCGAGCAGGAAATGCTGATCCGCGGTCAGCTCGTATTGGCAGACGTGCCGGGAAACCAGCGGAGCGCCGGCCAGCGCGGGAAACCGGTTGGCGAGCGCCCACCGGGCGGCTTGCTCGGCCTCCGAATCGGGAGGGCGGTCGGCGAGATCGGGATCGATGACCGGAGCGGCGCCAAGCGCCCCGCCGACCTTGAAGCCGCTGTCGTCGATGTCCCCGGCCCCGTATGCGCCACCGTCGACCCACACCGGGAGGCCGGGCGTCCGCCACTGCGGTTCCACGCCGAAGTAGAAGACGTTCTGCCGGACGGATTCGATCTCCGCCAGATGCGGGAACCAACGTCCCAGCCACGGACCGCAAGCCCAGATCGTCCGATCGGCGGGCAGCACCTTGCCGTCCACGATGGCCCTGCCTTTCGCATCCGGCCGGGCCTTGGCGATGCGCAACCTGGCACCTGCCCGCAAAGCACGGCGCATCAGGGTCAGGACGCCCAGCCGAGCCCGCAACACGCCACTGCTCGGTTCGTGCAACACGAATTCGAGGTCGTCGCAGCGCACGTCGGGGAAGAAGTCGCGGGCCGCCTCGGGGGCCAGCCGCTCGACCGGGAGACCCAGCGCCTCGAGACTGCGAGCACTCTGTTCCTCGAATTCGGCCTCTCCTTTGGCGAACCAGACGACGCCCACGTTGTGGAAGAGCTCGATTCCTTCCTCCACCCCGATTTCCTGCCACAGCTGCCGGGCCCGCCAGGCCTGGCGGGTGTACCAGACGTCGATGTCACGGCCTCCGCCGTAGGACAACCGGAGCACCCGGGAGGTGTCGTGGCTGGAGCCCCGCACATGTCCCGGTGTGTATTGTTCGACGACGGTGACCGACCAACCCCGCTGGACAAGGCTGTGGGCGATGGACGCGCCGACGATCCCAGCACCGACCACCACGACCGTAGGTGCATCAGGCATTGGACCTCCTTCCCCGCCCGGCCGGTCGGCCGAGCTGTGCGACGGCATGGTCGATACAGGACAACAGTGCTTCGGCGTCGGCGATCTCGATCGCCGGGAACATGCCGATGCGGATCTGGTTCCGGCCGAAACTGCGATGGGGCTCCAGGTCGAGGATGCCGTGCGCCCGCAGCCCGGCGACCATGTGTGCCGCGTCGATGTGCTCGGCGAACTCGATCGTCGCGACCACTGGCGACCGCTGTTCCGGTTCAGCGACGAACGGTGCCGCGTAAGGCGAATCCTCGGCCCAGCCATAGACCAGCGCGGCCGTTTTCGCCGCCCTGGCCGCGGCGCCACTCAACCCGCCGAGGCCGAGCAGCCAGTCGATCTGCTCGCTCAACAGGAACAGCGACGCCACCGACGGGGTGTTGAACGTGAGGTCACGAGCCGAGTGGCCGATGGCGGCCGGCAGGCTGAAGAACTCCGGAATATACCGGCCGCCGGCCGCGATCTCCTCGGCGCGGGCCACCGCCGCCGGTGACATCAGCGCGATCCACAACCCACCGTCGGCACCGAAGCACTTCTGTGGTGCGAAGTAGTAGACGTCGAACGCCTCCGGCCGCACGAGCATGCCCCCAGCCGCACTGGTTCCGTCGACCAGCACCAGGGCATCGACATCGGCACCGGGTACCCGGTGGATCGGCATGGCCACGCCGGTCGAGGTCTCGTTCTGCGTCAGCGCGTAGGCATCGACTCCCGGCTCCGCGCGCGGCACCGGGCAGGTTCCGGGTGGACTCTCGATCACCGAAGGCTCGGCCAGCCACGGCGTGTTCCGGTCGACCGCGGTGAAACGGCCGGAGAACTCACCGAAGGACAGGTGCTGGGCCCGGTTCCGGATGAGGCCGTGGGTGGCGATGTTCCAGAAGGCCGTGCCCCCACCATTGCCGAGCACCACCTGATAGTCCGCGGGCAGCTCGAACAGCTCCCGCAGCCCGGCGCGAACCCGCCCGAGCAACGCGCGCACCGCGCCACGGCGGTACGAGGTCCCGAGGAAGTCCGCGCCGCGCGAGGCGAGCGCGTCCAGTTGCTCGGGCCGCACCTTGGCCGGGCCGCACCCGAATCGCCCGTCGGCGGGCAACAGGCCTTCCGGGAGACTCAAATCCACTGCTTCATCGTCAGGCACAACACCGGATCGTAAAGCCTCCCCGCGTCGGGGGCCGCTCACCGACGGCTCTCTGTGGGACATTTATGGGGCCTATATGGAAACTGTGTGGACCTTTGAAAAAGGGCCGCCTATCAGCCGATTCACACTTGACCTTGCCGAGCGGGACGACGCAGTATCGGACTGGCAGCCCGTGCCACCGAGGGGATCCCAACTATGCGAATCACCGTTCTCGGGACCGGCTATCTGGGTGCCACACACGCAGCTTGTATGGCTGAAATGGGGTACGAAGTACTCGGCATGGACACCGATCCGGAAAAGATTTCCGCACTCTCCGCCGGAACTCCACCGTTCTACGAGCCGGGCCTCGAACTTCTTGTCCGAAGACATCTGAAATCCGGCCGACTGCGATTTACCTCCTCGTACGAGGAGATCGAAAAGTTCGCCGGCGGCGCGCCTACCGTACATTTCCTCTGCGTCGGAACGCCGGAGAAGAAGACCGACAGGGCAGCCGATCTCCATTTTCTCGAAGAAGCGATTCACCGGCTGGCCCCCACTCTGCGCGGGCCGGGCCTGGTGGTCGGGAAATCGACGGTCCCGGTCGGGACAGCGGAGCGGCTCGCCGTCCGCCTGAGCCGGCGCGCGCCGGCCGGTGCGCACGTCGAGCTGGCCTGGAATCCGGAGTTCCTGCGCGAGGGCTTCGCCATCGGCGACACACTCAACCCGGCCCGCCTGGTCTTCGGGGTGAGTTCCCCACAAGCCGAATCCCTGCTGCGCGAGGTGTACCGGATCCCGCTCGCCCGCGGTGTGCCGCTGGTGGTCACCGATCTGCCCACGGCGGAACTGGTCAAGGTGTCCGCCAACGCGTTCCTGGCCACCAAGATCTCGTTCATCAACGCCATGGCCGAGGTCTGCGAGGCCACCGGCGCCGATGTCACCCACCTCGCCCGCGCGCTCGCCCACGATCCACGCATCGGCGAGCAGTACCTTCTGCCCGGCCTCGGTTTCGGCGGCGGCTGCCTGCCCAAGGATCTCCGCGCCTTCCAGTTCAGGGCCGGCGAGCTCGGCGTCGGGCACACGCTGGGTTTCCTCCGCGAGGTGGATGCCATCAATCTCCGCCGTCGGCGCCGGATGGTCGACCTCACGCGCGAGCGGTGCGGTGGTTCCTTCCGCGGCAAGCGAGTGGCCGTCTGGGGCGCGGCGTTCAAGCCCGGCTCGGACGACATCCGCGATTCACCCGCACTCAGTGTCGCCGCGTCCATCCAGCTCCAGGGCGCCGAGGTGACCGTCTACGACCCGAAGGCGGCCGACAACGCGTGCAAGAACTTCCCGAACCTGAACTACGCGAGCTCCGCGGTCGAGGCAGCGACCGGTGCCGACGTGCTACTGCACCTCACCGAATGGCGGGAGTTCCAGGAAGTCGATCCGGCGGTGGTCGGCGCCGTGGTCGCCACGCGCCAGGTCATCGACGGCCGCAACACCCTGGACGCTCAGCGGTGGAGCGGCGCGGGCTGGGCCTATTACGCACTCGGGCGCCCGCCCGCCGATGACCGTGACCGCTCAGCCCTGTCGGTGCCGACCAGCCCGGACTCGTAGGCAATGAATGACGAGCTGGGCCGGTCGCGGGCGTGCAGGCCTGCCATCCGGGGACTCACGAAGTTCCCGAGCAACGACGCCGGAAAGGTCCCTGTGCTGCTCGCAGTGAAGGCGACCAGAGCCGCCTGCTGTCGCCTGTGCTTTCGGAAGCACATATCCGCCTGTTTCTCGTGGCACTTCTGGCTGTAACGAATCGTATGGCCGGGACCGCCGGCGTTCCGGAACACAAGAGGCCCCGTGAACAGGTGTTCACAGGGCCTCTTGGCCGATCGTCCGGCTGTTACCAGCCCCGCTCAGCCAGCCGGTGCGGCTCGGGAACATCTGAAACATTGATGCCGACCATCGCTTCACCGAGACCGCGCGAAACCTTCGCGATGACGTCCGGGTCGTCGTAGAACGTGGTGGCCTTGACGATCGCCTCGGCGCGCTGAGCCGGGTTGCCGGACTTGAAGATGCCGGAGCCGACGAACACGCCTTCGGCACCGAGTTGCATCATCATCGCGGCGTCGGCCGGGGTCGCGATGCCGCCGGCGGTGAACAGCACGACGGGGAGCTTGCCCTTCGCCGCGACCTCCTTGACGAGGTCGTACGGGGCCTGGAGTTCCTTCGCCGCAACGTAAAGCTCGTCCTCGGGCAGCGAGGAAAGGCGGCGCAGCTCCGCGCGGATCTTGCGCATGTGCGTGGTCGCGTTCGAGACGTCGCCGGTGCCGGCCTCGCCCTTGGAGCGGATCATCGCCGCGCCCTCGTTGATGCGGCGCAACGCCTCGCCGAGGTTGGTCGCACCACAGACGAAGGGGACGGTGAAGGCCCACTTGTCGATGTGGTTCTCGTAGTCGGCCGGGGTCAGCACCTCGGACTCGTCGATGTAGTCGACGCCGAGCGACTGAAGCAGCTGAGCCTCGACGAAGTGGCCGATGCGGGCCTTCGCCATGACGGGGATCGAAACGGCCTCGATGATGCCGTCGATCAGGTCCGGGTCGCTCATCCGGGCCACGCCGCCCTGCGCGCGAATGTCCGCGGGGACCCGCTCGAGCGCCATCACCGCGACGGCGCCGGCGTCCTCGGCGATCTTCGCCTGCTCGGCGGTGACCACGTCCATGATCACACCGCCCTTGAGCATCTCCGCCATCCCGCGCTTGACCCGGGCGGTGCCGGTGAGCGAGGTGGTGGCCGTGTTCGTGGAGTCGTCAGACACTGCTGGACCTTTCGGAAAGCGCACGAGGTGGGGTGACGCCTTCGAGGGTAGGCCGCTTTTGGACCTCTGAAGCAGGCCAGTTCACGGCGATTTCAGCAGTCCACTGGGTGATCTGGCCCGCACCCGCCCGCGATTCGGCACCAGCTTGCGGTAGTTCGACGTCGAACTACCGCAAGCTGGTGCCGAATCGCGGAAGAGGGGCTAGCGGGCCAGGCCCTGTTCGAAGGCGAAGAGCCCGTCCGGGTCGTACCTCCGGGCCACTCGGCGCAGTCGCGGGAGGCTGTCGCCGTAGTACGCCTTCGCCCAGTCCGGCATCTCCGGATCGATGTAGTTGACGTACCCGGCCCGCCCGTACTCCCGGCCGAGTTCGTCCCGGACCAGGCCGATCGACTGGCGTGCGGCCGCCTCGCCGCCCTCCAGACCACGGGTGATCTGGATGCTGCCCAGCGCCGACCGGTACGGGAAGCACGACTCGCTCGACGGCACCCGCGCGATCGCGCCCCCGTACGCGTCCACGATCGAGTACAGCTCCGGATCGCTCGTCAGCAACGACGCCAACGCGCCGGGGTCGGGCACCGGATGGGTCAGTATCCTCGATGTGGCCACGTACTCGCCGCGCTGCGCGACCGCGGCGGGGAAGTCGGCCTCCTGCGCGAAGGCGCGCATCGTGGCCAGATGGCCCTGTTCGGTCACCTCGCGTTTGGTCGGCTGAGTGCCGACGCGGCGGATCAGATCGTCCAGCAGCGGGTTCACCTGTGCGGCGGAGCCCACGAAGCAGCCACCACAGTTCGCGACCGTCGCGCCGAGGCCCATCCCGGACCACAGTTCGTCCGGCATCGCGGGCTGCCACTCCTGCCAGGCCGCGACCAGCGCGGCCAGTGCGTCGGGCGGGAAGATCAGGTTGAAGTTCGTCAACGTCCTGGCCGCCGCCGTGCGGAAGGTGAACGACGTGACGATGCCGAAGTTGCCGCCACCGCCGCCGCGTAACGCCCACAGCAGGTCCGGCGCGGTCTCCGCCGACACCAGGCGCTGTTTCCCGTCGGCGCCGACAAAGCGCACGGATTCCACGTTGTCGCAGGTCAGCCCGTACTTGCGGGCCAGCACGCCGATTCCGCCGCCGAGGGTCAGGCCCGCGATGCCGACCTGGGGGCAACTGCCGGCGGGCAGTGCGCGGCCCGCCGCCGCCAGCGCCTCGTACACCTGCCCGAGCCGCGCGCCCGCGCCGATCGCCGCCCGGCCGCCGGGCAGGATCTCGACCGTGTTCAGCCGGGACAGGTCGACGACGAGTCCTCTGTCCACAACGGAATAGCCGGCGTAACTGTGCCCGCCCGAGCGGGCCGCGATCGGAATCCGCTGCCTGGCAGCGAAATCGACGCAATGCCGGACGTCGTCCTCGGTCGCGCAGACCGCGACACCGGCGGGCAGCCGATGGTCGTAGAGGCTGAAGAACCCGAGCCTCACTTCGTCGTAGCCGGGGTCGCCAGGCCGGAACAGTTCACCCGTCAGCCGGGCACGCAGCCGTTCCCACGGACCACCGCCCTCGGGGATCGCCGCGGGCGCCGCCGCGAGCACCGGAACCGCTCCTGCCAGCCGTAACACCGTTCGTCTGTCGAGCTCCATCGCTCATCCCCCACCGTCGGATCCGCCTCCGGGTGTCCGCCATCGAGCATAACGGCGCTTCGACATTCGGGGGGTCCCTCGCCGGTCGCCTTGCCGCGACGGCGGTCGCGGGTGTGTGATCGAGGACACACCTGTACGCGGCATCGTGTGGTGAGGAGATCGGCATGGCCGACAAACAGAGCAAGAACGGAGACTCCGGGGCCGCCGTCGCTGTGGACGACCCGGCGAAAGTACGCAACGTCGTCCTGGTCGGCCCCTCGGGATCAGGCAAGACGACACTCGCCGAAGCGCTGCTCGCCGCCTCCGGCACGGTGACGCGGGCAGGCTCGGTTGTGGAGGGCACCACCGTATGCGACCACGACCCAGCCGCGGTCCGGCAGCAGCGGTCGGTCGGCCTTTCGGTCGCGCCGGTGCTGCACCAGGGCCACAAGATCAACCTCATCGACACCCCCGGGTACGCCGATTTCGTCGGCGAACTGCGGGCCGGGCTCCGTGCCGCCGACGCGGCGTTGTTCGTGGTCTGCGCGGCGGAAGGCGTCGACGCGGCCACGGTCGCGGTCTGGGAGGAGTGCGCGGCCGTCGGGATGCCGAGGGCGGTGGTCGTCTCGCGGCTCGACCATCATCGCGCCGATCCCGAAGGCGAGATCGCCGCTTGCCAGGAGGCCTTCGGCGCCGGAGTCCTGCCGCTGTACCTCCCCGCTCGCGATGGGCTCGTCGGACTCATCACGCGCCGCTACTTCGACTACTCGAACGGCTTCCCACCCGAGGTCGGCGAGCCGGACGAGGCCGATCTCGCCCGGATGACCGAGGCCCGCAACGAACTGATCGAAGGGGTCATCGCCGAGAGCGAGGACGAGTCCCTGATGGACCGCTACCTCTCCGGCGAGGAGATCTCCGAGGACACGCTGATCGCCGACCTCGAAACCGCCGTCGCCCGCGGCTCCTTCCATCCGGTGATCCCGGTGTGCGCGACGACCGGGGTCGGGCTCGCCGAGGTCCTCGACGGGATCGTGCGCGCCTTCCCGTCACCACTGGAGCACGTCCCACCGGAGGTCACCTCGCCCACCGGCGAACCGCACGCCGGTCTCCGCGCCGACCCCGACGGCCCGCTGGCCGCCGAGGTGGTCCGGACCGCTGTCGACTCCTACGTCGGCAGGGTGTCGCTGGTGCGGGTGTTCTCCGGAACGCTTCGACCCGAACGGCCGGTGCACGTTTCGGGCCACGGTCTCGCCGAACGCGGCCACGAGGATCACGACACCGACGAACGGGTCGCGCATCTGTACTCGCCGCTCGGGGCGAACCTGCGCGAGGTCCCGTACTGCGTTGCCGGCGACCTCTGCGCACTCACCAAGGTCGGCTCGGCGGAAACGGGCGACACCGTCTCCTCGCCGGAGGATCCGCTGATCATGAAACCGTGGGCGATGCCGGAACCGCTGCTGCCGGTCGCCGTCATCGCGAAGACACGCAGCGACGAGGACACCTTGGCGCGCAACCTTTCCCGGCTCGTCGCGGGCGACCCGACGCTGCGGCTGGACCGCAACGCCGAGACCAACCAACTCGTGCTGTGGTGCATGGGCGAGGCGCACGCCGACGTCGTGCTGTCGCGGCTGCGCGCGGGAGGCGCCGACGTGGACACCGAGCCCGTCCGCATCAGCCTGCGGTCGACCTTCGCCGGGCCGGGCCGCGGGCACGGACGGCACGTCAAACAGTCCGGCGGCCACGGCCAGTTCGCCGTCTGCGACATCGAGGTCCAGCCGCTGCCGAGGGGTTCGGGCTTCGAGTTCGTGGACAAGGTCGTCGGCGGCTCGGTGCCCCACCAGTTCATCCCGAGTGTCGAGAAGGGAGTCCGAGCCCAGGCACAGCGGGGGATCGTCGACGACCATCCGCTGATCGACATCCGGGTGACCCTCGTCGACGGCAAGGCGCACAGCGTCGACTCGTCGGACGCCGCGTTCCAGACAGCGGGCGCGCTGGCGCTGAAGGAGGCCGCCGCGGCGGCCAAGATCGCGCTGCTCGAACCGCTCGAAGAGGTGGCGGTGCGGCTGCCGGACGAGCACCTGGGCACCGTGTTAGGCGACCTTTCGTCCCGGCGCGGCCGCGTACTCGGTACCGAATCGGGTGAAGGCGGCCGCACGGTCATCCGCGCCGAGGTGCCCGCGGTCGAGCTCCTGCGCTACGCCATCGACCTGCGTTCACTGACGTCGGGCACGGCGACGTTCACCCGCAGGCACGCCCGGTTCGAGCCGATGCCGGAGGGAGCGGTCGCCCTTCACTGAGGGGTAGGTATTGAGGGGTAGCGCAAAGGTGTCGGGGCGCGGGGATCCGCTCGCGGCCGTGGGGCCCCCGGGTGTCGCGAAAGCCACTTTCGGGGCACCAGGCGTCGCGAAAGTGGCTTTCGCGACGCATCTCGACCATGGGTGTCAGCGACGGCACCGGCGGTAGCGAAGATCCCCTCTCCGCTACCGCGCCCCCTGCCCCGTGGCTTTCGCAACCCGCCACCTTCGCCAAACCCTTCAATAAGTGGACGGCGCCGGTGGTGACGTGTTTGGGCACGTGACTCGCGTGACTGGAGGCCGCACTCGGTGTGCGGCGTCCGATCACGCGAGATCCGTCCGTGATCACGCCACTTTCGGCCTTCTCCTCAAGAAAATTCGAAGCCGCCGGGGCGGCCGTTCCGGTCGGCCAGCAGGCCGGCCAGGGTGGCGATGGCGATCTCGGGCGGCGTGCGTGAGCCGATGTTCAGCCCGACCGGGCGATGGACACGGGCGATCTCCCGGTCCGCGACGTCCAGCGCCCGGAGCGCGGCGACCTGCTGCCCGGCATGGCGCGGATTGCCGAGCACCCCGACCCACCGGGTGGGCCGGTCCAGCACGGCTTTGAGCACGTCGCCGAGTTCGGGCCGGTTGTGGTCGGTGACGACGACGTCGGCGTCCATGCCGAGTTCCGGCACCGTCGTGACGGCCTCCAAGCCGTTCTCGACATCCGTCGCGCGGGCGCCGTCCGGGTCGAACAACACCGCCCGATAGCCGAGATCCGCGCCATAGCGCAGGAGGAACGACGCCACCGGCGTCGCGAACACAGCCACCAGCAGCCGCTCGCTCATCGGTTCGTCCTCCTACAGATCGGGCTCGGCGATCTCGAAGTATTCCGGAAGCCGGGCTGTCCCGGCGAGACCGAAGTACCGGACCTTCCGCCGCCGCCGCAGATGCAGGGTGTCCCGGACGGCGTCGTTGTGCACGCGCCGCGCGATGACGACGCGGTGTTCGGCGTCGGTCAGCTCCTCGGCCAGCGGCGGCGGCAGGGTCGCGCGGTCGACTCGCGCCAGCCGCAGCGTCAGCTCGCTTTCCTCGGCTTCGCGATCCTGCCTGCGCGCCCGCTCGGCACGCTCGGCCAACGCGCGCAGCTCCTCGTCGCTCAGGATCGCGGCGGCCGCCCTGGCGACGACGGCACGCCGCGCGAGGGCCGCGTCGAGTGCCGCCCAGCCCGCGTCCGTGCGGACGTGCAGCCGATCCAGCCGGTTCGCCGTCGCGAGCAGGAAAAGCCCGCCCAGTACCACGAACGCGGCCACCAGACCGCCGATCCACACCCAGGTCGTCATCGGCTGAACTCGCGTTCGCCCGCGCCGACCCGGCGGGGATCGGCGGCGATCGCCGTCTCGTACACGCGCAGAACCTGTGTGGTGACCACGGACCAATCGAACATCGCGACCCGCTCCCCCGCGGCCGCCGCCAGCGACACCCGGCGAGCCGGGTCTCCGAGCAGCTCACGCAATCCGTCGGCCAGTGCCGCCGCGTCGCCGGTCTCGGTCAGCATCCCGGCCTTGCCGTCGTCGAGCACCCGGCGGAACGAATCCAGGCCGCTGGCCAGCACCGGGGTCCCCGCCGCCATCGCCTCGGTGAGGATCATCCCGAAACTCTCGCCGCCCGTGTTCGGGGCGCAGTAGACGTCGACGCTGCGCAGCGCCCGCGCTTTCGTCTCGTCGTCGACTTGGCCCAGCAGGTCGATATGCGGCGCGAGCTCCGGCCCTGCCTCACGCCGGAGCTGATCGGCGTCGCCGCGGCCGACGACCAGCAACCGCAGCTCCTCGAACTCCGGCAGCAGCATCCGCAACGCCTCCAGCAGCACACCCATCCCCTTGCGGGACTCGGTGTACCGCCCGACGAACCCGACCGTGCCGCCCGCTCGCGGATAGCCGTCCAGCGGAAGCGCCCGGGAGAAGAAGTCGACGTCGACGCCGTTGGGCACCTCGACCGCGTCCCCGCCGGCGTGCTCGACCTGGACGCGGCGCGCCAGCGCCGACACCGCGATCCGCGCGGTGATCTTCTCCAGCAGCGGGCGCAGCACCGGCTGGAACGCCGCCAGCGTGCGCGAACGGGTCGTCGCGGTGTGGAAGGTCGCCACGATCGGGCCGTCCGCGACCTTCAGCGCCAGCAGCGAAAGACTCGGTGCGGCAGGCTCGTGCAGGTGCAGGACGTCGAAGTCGCCGTCGCGGATCCACCGCCGCACCCTGGAGTAGGACACCGGGCCGAACTGCAACCGCGCGACCGAGCCGTTGTACGGGATGCCGAGCGCCTTCCCGGCGGGGACGACGAAATCCGGGACGTCGGAGTCCTCGTCGGCCGGAGCGAGGACCGAGACCTGGTGCCCGCGCGCCAGCAGCGCCTTCGCGAGATCGATGACGTGCCCCTGCACGCCACCCGGCACGTCGAACGAGTACGGGCAGACGATCCCGATCTTCATGACCCGCGCCTGAGCCATCGGCTCAACTCGCTTCGCCGAGCTCGGCCTGTTCCCCGGCTTCGAAGTCGGAGAGCCAGAACTTCTGCATCATGTGCCAGTCGGCCGGATGGGCGGCGATGTCCCCGGCGAAGATGTCCGCCAGCGCCTGGGTGGCCGCCGGGACCTCGGACCGGTTCGTGACCCGGATCCTCGGATGCAACCGGATCTGCCAGCCGTCCTCGGTGAACCAGCAGCCCGCCGGGATCAGCGCGGCGCCGGTGGTGGCGGCCAGCCTGGCAGGCCCGCCGGGCATCCGGGTCTGCTCGCCGAAGAACTTGACGGGTACGCCGGAATTCGTCAGGTCCCGGTCGCCGACCAGGCAGATCGCCTTGTTCTCACGCAGCCGCTTGAGCAGCACGCGCATCGCGGAGCTGTCACCGGTCAGCGGCACTATCTCGAAACCGAGCGACTCCCGGTAGGACACGAACCGCTGGTACAGCGATTCGGGCTTCAGCCGCTCCGCGACCGTGGTGAAGCCGCCGAGGTAATCCGCGAGCCAGACACCCGCCGCGTCCCAGTTCCCGCTGTGCGGCAGCGCCATCACCGCACCGTTGCCCTCGGCGAGGGCGGCGTCGAGGTTCTCCACGCCGGTGATCGACTGGGCGACCTTGCGGCTGACCTCCTTGTGGTCCATCGAGGGCAGCCGGAACATCTCGTGCCAGTAGCGCGCGTACGAACGCATCGCGCGGCGGGTCAGTTCGTCGAGTTCGACGCCGTCGGCCTGCGGCACCACCCTGGCGAGATTGCGCCGCAGCTGGCGGACGCCGCCGCCGTCCCGCCGGACCGCGAGGTCTGCGCCCAATCCGAAGGTCACCGCGCCCGCGGACTCCGGCAGCAAGCGCGCGAGCCGCCAGCCCGCCGCGTAGCCGAAGTCACTGAGCCGCTGGGAGAACCCGCTCATGCCCCACCCTCCGCGGCGGGTGGCCCGGCCGCCTTGGCGGCCCTCGCCGCCTTGGCCACCGCGGCCGTCCGCTGCAGCAGGGTGATCACCGAAAGCACCGCGAGCAGCCAGAGCGTGATGTCCACGGTGTACGGAACGCCCAGACCGTGCAGTCCGGTTCCCACGAGGGCGATGATCAGGCGTTCCGCGCGTTCGACGAGCCCGCCGTCGGCCTCCAGCCCGGAAGCTTCGGCACGGGCCTTGACGTACGAGATGACCTGCGCGAGCACCAGGCAGATCAACGCCGCGGCGGCGGCCGGGCGGTTGTCGTCGTGGACGAAGCACCACCAGGCGATCGCGGCGAACAACGCGCCGTCGACCAGCCTGTCGCAGGTCGCGTCGAGGACGGCACCGAACGCCGTGCCGTACCCGCGGGCGCGGGCCATCGCACCGTCGAGCAGGTCCAGCATCGCGAAGCCCCAGACGGTGAAGGTGCCCCACAGCAGCATGTCGTTGGGAAAGAACGCGAGCGCGCACAGCACCGCCCCGGCCGTGCCGATGACGGTCATCGCGTTCGGGGTCAGCCCGGCACGCACGAGCACCTTCCCCATGGGGTCGGTGACGCGGGAAACGGAGGCGCGCGCGAAAATGTTGAGCATCGGTTCTTCAGGTGCACCTAAGCAGCAGGGTCGGGTGGCCGCCCGAAGCCTATCCACCCGCACCGACGCCCGTCGTCGTGCCCGCCCTGGAGCGGCTCCCGGTCAGTCCGCTTTGGCCAGTTCGGCAGGCTCCTCGAGATCCGCGAGCGTCCCTTCCCGCAGCGCCAGTTCCGCCTCGGCGGCCGCACATTTCGGCGACAACCGCTCCAGCACGGCGGCGCTGATCTCGCCGAGCGCCTTCACCTGTTCGGGGGTCAGCGGGTCGAAGAGGCTCTCGCGGACGGCCTCGACGTGCCCGGGCGCGGCCTCCTCCAGCGCGGCGAAACCGGCGGGGGTGAGCACCGCCCAGGAGCCGCGTTTGTCAGTGGGACAGGACTCACGGCGCACCCAGCCGTTCGCCTCGAGCCGCGCGACCGCGTGCGAAAGCCTGCTGCGCGACGCCTTGCGCGCGTCGGCGAGTTCACTCATCCGCAGCCGCCTTTCCGGCGCCTCGGACAGGGCCACGAGCACTTCGTAGTAGGTGTGGGGCATGCCCGCCTCGTGCTGGAGCTGGCCTTCCAGATGCGCTTGCAGCATCCGCGTGGCCGCGGAGAAGTCGCGCCAGACTTTTTGCTCCTCGTCGGAGAGCCATCGGGGTTCGGACATGCCACCCATTCTACCCCTGGTTGAACGCTCAACCAAATTGCGCTACAGTCACGGTTGAGCGCTCAACCAGCTGAGGGTTCACCACAGCCGCACCCAGACTTTTGGAGATCGACTTTCATGACCACCACCGAGATCCCCGGCTACGTCACCGGCAAGTGGACGATCGACACCGCCCACTCCGACATCGCCTACACCGTGAAGCACCTCGGCCTGGCGAAGTCCCGTGGCAACTTCACCGCCTTCACCGGCGAGGTCGTCACCGCCGACAACATCCTCGACTCCTCGGTCACCGTCGAGATCGACGCCTCTTCGGTCGCCAGCGGTGTCGACGGGCGTGACACGCACCTCAAGTCCGAGGACTTCTTCCACATCGACGAGCACCCGGTCATCACCTTCCGCTCGACCGGCATCCGCGAGGACGGCGGCGACTATGTCATCGACGGCGAGCTCACCTGGCGCGGCAAGACCGTCCCGGTCGCGCTCGAGGCCGAGTTCAACGGCATCGGCACCAACCCTGCCAACGACAACGCCACCACCCTCGGCGTCTCGGCCAGCGCCACCGTGAACCGCCGCGACTTCGGCATCGGCCCGGAGGGCAACGCCTTCCTGTCCGAGAAGGTCAAGATCGACATCGAGCTTCAGGCCGCACTCAACGCCTGAGTCCCGCTTCGGCTTCAGCGCAGAGATGTCAAAAAGGGTCGTTCAGGACGTTTTTCGTCCTGAACGACCCTTTCATGACACTCGCGACCCGCCCAGAGCCCAGACCTGGAGCCATTGAGAGGTACGGCAGGGGTGGCGCGATGGACCCGGCGGCAGCGGGCTCGCCGAAGAGACTTGGCGCGGCCTGGACTGTCCATAACGGACACTTCCCGACTTGCAGTGCCCGATTTGGGGCCTCGGTACTTTTCCACACCGGGGGTCGTGAGTGGCAATGAGGGTTAGAACCCTCATTGCCACTCACGACCTTCACGCGGAACCGCTCAGATGTGCATCAAACGGACATTCAGTCGCCATGAACTGCCCAATGTGCAGACCACGTCAGCACACACTTCGCCGTAAAGGCCCCCTGCCTGCGGTCACCTACCGCAAAAGCCGGGGAGCTACCAGGCGTCCGCCAGCAGCTGCCGCGTCTCCCCCAGCAACTGCGGCAGCACCTTCGTATGCCCGATCACCGGCATGAAGTTCGCGTCGCCGCCCCATCTCGGCACCACGTGCTGGTGCAGGTGCGCGGCGATTCCCGCGCCGGCGATCACGCCCTGGTTCATCCCGATGTTGAACCCGTGCGCCGAGGACACCTCGCGGATCACCCGCATCGCACGCTGGGTGAACTCCGCCACCTCGACGGTCTCTTCCGCCGTCAGGTCCGTGTAGTCCGCGACGTGGCGGTACGGCACGGCCATCAGGTGGCCGGGGTTGTACGGGTACAGGTTCAGCACCGCGTACACCGTCTTCCCTCGCGCGAGGATCAGCGCGTCCTCGTCACTCTTCTCGGGGAGACGGCAGAACGGGCAGCCCTCGTCGGGTTTCTTCGCCCCCTGCACGTAGGCGAGCCGATGCGGGGTCCACAGGCGCTGCAACGCGTCCTGGACTCCCACACCGTCCTGTCCGACGACTTCAGGGCCATCGGGACCCGTCACCGGAGGACCGCCTCCAAGCCCGCCACGGTCGGCGAGGAGTTCTCACGGCGCTGGACCCAGCCGGCGATCGCCTCGACGGCGTCGGCCACCGGGACACCGTTGATCTGGCCACCGTCGCGGAACCGGAACGACACCGCGCCCGCCTCGACGTCCTTCGCGCCCGCCAGGAGCATGAAGGGCACCTTCTGCGTGGTGTGGGTGCGGATCTTCTTCTGCATCCGGTCGTCGCTCGCGTCGACGTTGACCCGGATTCCCTTGGCCCGCAATGCCTTCTCGACGCCGCGCAGATGCTCGACCTGGTCCTCGGTGATCGGGATGCCGACCACCTGGACGGGCGAAAGCCACGCCGGGAACGCGCCCGCGTAGTGCTCGGTCAGCACGCCGAAGAACCGCTCGATCGAACCGAACAGCGCTCGGTGGATCATCACCGGACGCTGACGGCTGCCGTCGCCCGCGGTGTACTCCAGTTCGAACTTCTCGGGCAGCATGAAGTCCAGCTGGATGGTCGACATCTGCCAGGTGCGGCCCAGGGCGTCCTTCGCCTGCACGGAGATCTTCGGCCCGTAGAACGCGGCGCCACCCGGATCCGGCACGAGCTCCAGGCCGGAGTCCACGGCGGCGGTGCGCAGCACCTCGGTCGCCTCGGCCCAGACCTCTTCGGACCCGATGTACTTCTCTTCGTTCCGAGTGGACAGTTCGAGGTAGAAATCGTCGAGACCGTAGTCGCGCAACAGGTTCAGCACGAAGTCCAAAAGGGACTTCAGCTCACCGGGGACCTGCTCCAGGGTGCAGAAGATGTGCGCGTCGTCCTGCGTCATACCGCGCACGCGGGTCAGGCCGTGGATCACGCCGGACTTCTCGTAGCGGTACACGGAGCCGAACTCGAACATCCGCAGCGGCAGTTCCCGGTAGGAACGTCCGCGCGACCGGAAGATCAGGTCGTGGAACGGGCAGTTCATCGGCTTGAGGTAGTAGTCCTGGCCCGGCTTCCGGACCGAACCGTCCTCGTTGTGCTCGGCGTCGAGGTGCATCGCCGGGTACATGCCGTCGCGGTACCAGTCGAGGTGGCCGGAGGTCTCGAAGAGCGCGCCCTTGGTGATGTGCGGCGAGTAGACGAAGTCGTACCCGGCTTCGACGTGCCGCTGGCGCGAGTAGTTCTCCATCTCCTGCCGGATGATCCCGCCCTTGGGGTGGAACACCGGCAGCCCCGAACCGATCTCGTCGGGGAAGGAGAACAGGTCCAGCTCGACACCGAGCTTGCGGTGGTCGCGCCGCTCGGCCTCGGCGAGGCGCTCCAGGTAGACGTCCTGCGCCTCGGTGGATTCCCAAGCGGTGCCGTAGATCCGCTGCAGCTGCGGGTTCTTGTCGTCACCGCGCCAGTACGCGGCGGCGACGCGGGTGAGCTTGAACGCCGGGATGAACTTGGTGGTCGGCACGTGCGGGCCGCGGCAGAGGTCGCTCCACACGCGCTCCTTGGTGCGCGGGTCGAGGTTGTCGTAGATGGTCAGCTCGCCGCCGCCGACCTCCATCACCTCGCTGGTGTCCACATCGGACTTGAGGTCGACGAGCTCCAGCTTGAACGGCTCGTCTGCCAGTTCCTTCTTGGCCTCGTCGACCGAATCGAAGACGCGGCGGGAGAACTGCTGCGCGCCCTTCACGATCTGCTTCATGCGCTTTTCGAGCGCCTGCAGGTCTTCCGGGGTGAACGGGGTGTCGACGGCGAAGTCGTAGTAGAAGCCGTCCTTGACCGGCGGCCCGATGCCGAGTTTGGCCTGCGGGAACTGCTGCTGCACGGCCTGGGCGAGCACATGGGCGGCCGAGTGGCGGATGACGCTGCGGCCGTCCTCGGTGTGGGCGGCGACTGCCTCGACCTCGACCTCGGACTCCGGCGCCCAGGACAGATCGCGGAGATTCCCCTCGGCGTCGCGCACGACGACGATCGTGTCCGGCCCCTTGGTCGGCAGCCCGGCTTCGCGGACCGCGGTGCCCGCCGTAGTGCCCGCCGGTACCACCACGCGCGGGGCGGTTGCGGCTGCTACTGACGACGGCTGGGACACGATGGACTCCTCGCGATGCAAGCGGATGTTTCGTGTGATGTTAGTCGTCACCCGCCGCACGGCTCACGCGCATTACCCCTAACACACGCGTTGGCCTCCTTCCCATCGGAAGAAGGCCAACGCGTATCGCGGAACGAGGTCAGACGGTCTCGACGACCTCGTCGAAGTCCAGCCGCGGCAGGCGGTCGAACCAGGGGTTGTCGCCCGGCTTGCCGACGTTGATCACGACGAGGGACTTCCACGGCTTGCCCGCGAAGAACTCCTTGTCGATGCCCTCGGCGTCGAAGCCGGTCATCGGGCCTGCGGCCAGCCCGGCGGCGCGGACGCCGATGATGAAGTAGCCGACCTGCAGCAGCGCGTTGAGCTTGGCGGTCTCGACACGGCCCGCCTCGTCGGCGAACAGGTCCTTGGCGCCAGGGAAGTGCGGGAAGGTGCGCGGCAGGTTCTCGTGGAACTCGGTGTCGGCGGCCAGCACGACGGTCACGGGCGCGGCCTCGGTCTTGGCGCGATTGCCTTCGGCCATCAGCGGGGCCAGGCGCTGCTTGCCCTCTTCGGTGCGGATCACCAGCGCGCGCAGCGGCTGGTTGTTCATCGACGTCGGCGCCCACTTGACCAGCTCGTAGATCGCACGGATCTGCTCGTCGGTCACCGGCTCGTCGCTGAAGTTGTTCGCGGTGCGGGCCTCGCGGAACAACAGGTCCTGAACGTCCTGCGGGAGATTCAAGGCTTCGGTCGGCTCAACGCTGGTGGTCATGGGTGGATCTTCCTTCCGTACGCGTCGTGTACCCGTCCCAACCTAGTTGAGCGCTGAACTATTTCTCGTTCAACTATCACCGCGTGTGGTTCCGGTCACAGGAACGCGTCAGTAGGCTCCTCGCCCCTGCACCACGGCACGGAAGGTCTTCCAGAGGATCACCAGGTCGAGGGCGAGAGACCAGTCCTCGACGTAACGCAGGTCGAGACGGATGCTGTCGGCCCAGCTGAGGTCGCTGCGGCCACTGACCTGCCAGAGCCCGGTCAGCCCCGGTTTGACGAGGAGGCGACGTCGCGCGTCGGGGGCGTACTTCGCGGTCTCCTCCGGGAGCGGCGGCCGCGGGCCGACGAGCGACATCCGTCCGCCCACGACGTTGAACAACTGCGGCAGTTCGTCGAGCGAGTACCGGCGAAGCAGACCACCGACCCGTGTGATCCGCGGATCCTTGCGCATCTTGAACAGTGGGCCCGCGCCTTCGTTGTCCGCCTGGAGATCCTGCTTGAGCTTGTCGGCGTTCGTGACCATCGTGCGGAACTTCAGCATCGTGAAGGTGTGGCCGTCACGGCCGACGCGCCGCTGCCGGTAGATCACCGGCCCGCGGTCGTCGAGTTTGATCGCGACCGCGATCACCAGCAGCAGCGGGGAAACGAGAGTGAGGAGCAGGGCGGAGCCGAACCGGTCGAGCGCTTCCTTGACCAGGCGGCGGCCGCCGGTGAACATCGGCGCGGTGACCCGCAGCAGCGGCATGCCGAGCACACCGGAGACGTTCAGCCGGGGGCCGGCGACCTCCATCAGCACCGGCGCGACCACCATCTCGGCGGACGTTCCTTCGAGGTCCCAGGCGAGCCGCTGCAGGCGTTTCGGGTTCCAGTGCTGATCGGCGGTCACGGCGACCACCCGGTAGCCGCCACGGCGGACATGGCTTGCCAGGTCGTCGAGCTTCCCGACGACCGGGACGCCTTCCACCTCGCCGCTCCCCCGCTCCGCGCCGGCACCGGAGTACGTGCAGACGGCTTCGACCCGCCAGCCGACATGGGGGTCGGCCTTGGTACGGGTGATCAGATCGGCGACCGTGTCCGGACTTCCCGCCGCGAGCACCGGCAGCAGGCATTCACCGAGTCGTCTTCGCCGGTGCAGCACCTGTCTCAGCGCGTACCGCTGCAGGAACATGAAGACCGAGATCATCGGGACGACGATGAAGACCCAGGGCTGCACGGCGAGTGCGCCGAAGAGCAGGCCGCCCAGGGCGACGAGGACAGCGGTGGTCACCAGTCCCCGGCCCAGCGTCCGATACTCCTCCGCGCCTTCGCCCAGCACGCGCGGACTCCAGGCACGGCAGACCGACAGCCCGAAAAGGAAGGCCGCGGCGGTACCGAGCGCGTGCATGTCGTGCGGATCCGATCGATCGATCAAGAAGGCGCTCATCACGATGAGCACGAACGCGGTGAAAACGTCACTACCGATGACCCAGGCGCGGTAGCGCGATTCCCAAGCCGCGTACGGCGGCCGCGCCGACGTGGTGTCGACCGCGGCGACATCGCCCGCACCCCGTCGAGGGGCGGGCGGGATCGACTGAAGGTCGATGTGCTGCGGCGTCCCGTTGACAGTGGACGACGGCCGCACCGACTCTTCCATCAGACCTCCCGGAGAGGGAATTCCCGAACGCCGGATCAGCACGCTGAGTAAATGAGAGCGATTTCGAAGAGTGATCGATTCTCGAGATCCTTCAGCGGCCGATGGGGCGACACACGCCAAGGTATCGGCCACTCTCCGGCCATCGTTACAAGGATTTCCAGCCACACCCTGCGCGAGCATCCGGCAAATGAATGCCCTGTTGATAACAAGATGGTGACGATGCGTAATAGACCGTATCCGCCGAACAACTACTTAAAGTAGTCACGAATTCCCGGCCCGCACGGCCACTTGGAGCACCGCGTCCCCGATCGGCCGAGCAGCCCGGAAAACTCCACAGTGGACGGTCTCGGGTAGTCGATCTCCGGCCGGTCCATTGTGGATTTCACGGGTCCGGGGGACCACGGCCGAGCGGTCAGGTTCACCGCACACGGACCCACCTTGTCAATCGGTCACCGGAGTGGCGTTTCGTCACATCACGTCAGCATCACGGCGGCCCCGCCGCCGGAGCCGTACGGGTGAGCCCGCCCGCCATGCCCCACATCACTTTCCTCATGGTCTGAACCTTTCGGCGGCCGCTTCGTGCCGAGGATCACAAAGATGTCTCGATGGCCGGACGATGCGACACCTTCGCGACGCGACACGAGGCTCTAGACGAATGTCCACACCGGCCGGACAGGCGGGCCTCGTCGATCTTCGAACCGGCGGCCCACCGCGACCCCCGCCGCACCCGACGGATTCAGCCTTGCCGCCCGCGATCTCCGCGACGGCAGAAGTACCGTCCCCACATAACCCGCGTCCGACCTGGGGATCGAATGCCGCCGGACGGCTCACCGCTGACGGGCCCCGGAAATGAATCAAGGCCCCGGACCGATGGTCCAGGGCCTTCATCCGGTGGGCGATACTGGGATCGAACCAGTGACCTCTTCGGTGTGAACGAAGCGCTCTCCCGCTGAGCTAATCGCCCGCTCGCGGTGTCCGGCAGACTCTACCCCAAGACTTTAGGGGGCCTGCAAATGGGTGGTTCCCGCCGACCACACTCCGCTCACCAGCAAATACGGAGCGAACAACCACGAGCTAGCCGGGGTTGTCACGGCCGGGGGGCGCCCGCGACGCGTTTCGACATTCATGCGACGGTGCTATCGCGTGACGACTAAACCGCGCAGTATGTACATGTGGACTGCCTGCAGGGCGCATGGATGGCTGCGCGTCGCGCGGGTGATGATGGGGTGACGGAGCATGGACCCGGGGTCCGATGACCCCGTCCGGGTGATCTGCGGCAAAACCGCGTTCCGATCAGCCGGCCGATACGTCACATCATCGCCACTCGGTTCGACCGGGCCGGGAAGGAGACGAAGGGTAGGACGATGCGCAACGATCACGTGACGCTCCGCTCGACGGCGGTGTTCGACCTCCTGGCGCCGCGGACGCCCGCGGTCCCTGTCAAGGTGGAACTGCGATACGACACTCGCGACCCCTACGCGGTCGTGGCCGCCTTCCGCACCGGCCGCGCCGGCTGGGTCGAGTGGGTTTACGCGCGCGACCTCCTCGCGGACGGCCTCCTGGCCGACGCGGGCGACGGCGACGTACGCATCCGCCCCTCCGTCGAAGACCCCGAGTCCGTCCTCATCGAACTGAACTCGCCCTCCGGGCACGCCATGTTCGAGGCGTCCGCTCAGGAGCTGGCCGATTTCCTCGACCGGACCTACGACGTCGTGCTCCCGGGCAACGAGCACCTGTGGGTCGACGTCGACGACGCCCTGACCCACCTGATCCCCAACGATCTGGCCTGATGACGGGCTTGCGAACAGCAAGTGGCACCCCGGTTGCAGGGGCGATTTCGGGGTTCGATAGTGTTCACACACACCACGGCGACGGGGTGAGAGACAGAACCATGAGGATCTGAGCTCCCATCCAGACCGAGGATGTGCGGATGTAGCGCAGCTGGTAGCGCATCACCTTGCCAAGGTGAGGGTCGCGGGTTCGAATCCCGTCATCCGCTCGGAAGGCCTTCTCGGGCCTGACACGGTGGAGTGGCCGAGAGGCGAGGCAACGGCCTGCAAAGCCGTGTACACGGGTTCGAATCCCGTCTCCACCTCGCGCGATTAGCTCAGCGGGAGAGCGCTTCCCTGACACGGAAGAGGTCACTGGTTCAATCCCAGTATCGCGCACCATCTGTTTTCGCAGGTCAGAAGCCCTGCTCCTCCTCGGAGGGGCGGGGCTTCAGTCGTAAAAAGGCGATGAAAAGGCGATGGCCTTCGGAGCCGTCTCGAGCCGTATGTCACCGAACGTGGCATGCAGGTGCGGGAACCACTCCCCCAGCTTCGTCCGCTCACCCGCGGTGAGCGCGACCAGCGACCCGATCCACCGGGTCTCGAGCGCTTGCAGAATCTGCTGACGCATCAGCGGAGTCACGTGGTCGTAGACCCTCGCGATGCCCTTCATCTTCTGCCCGAGCCGCGCTCGCCGGGCAACTTCGGGGATGCCGTCCTCCGCCAGCCAGGTGCTATGGCTGTGCCGCCCCTCGTGGAACGTGAACGTCGGCAGAATCGGCTGCACCACTTCGGCCGACCGCGTGTGTTCAGCGTCACTGCCGTCCCAAACCGGGCGCCAGTACCGGTTGCGGAAGTTGGACCGCCGCAGCGGCGCGCCTTCGGCGCTGCAGAGCACGAACGGGAAGCTGTGGCTGTCCATCAACTCCTCATAGAAGACCGCGATGCTCGGCGGCAGCTCCACGCTCCGCGTACCCGCCGGGGTCTTGGTCCGGCCCTTCTTCGTTCGGCCACCCTGCCGTCTCGGCGTCACCGGGCGACTCGGCCGCGGCCCGAGATCGGCCAACCGTGAGGTGTCGATCCTGCGGCCGCCCTTGAACAGACGTCCACCGATCTCCTTCAAGGGTTCGCGGATCTGGATCGCGCGTGCTTCATTGTCGTACTCATGGCGCTGCTGACCGACCAGCTCACCCCAACGGGAACCGGTGTAGAAGTCGAGCAACCCGAGCACGAACCCGGCGAGTCCGAGCCCGCTCTCGTAGAGCCGCATCGACGCGCGCAGTGCCTGCACTGGTGTCGCGACGAGGTTCTCGACCTCGAACTCGCCCGAGGTGACCCGGATACCCGCACACGGGTTCGCAGGAATCTTCCTGGCCTTGACCGCAGCACCGAGGATCGTGGAGAACAACGAGAAGATCGACGCCACTGACGAGTCGGCGTAGTCCTCGTGCAACTCCGAGAGCCACTTCTCGATCTCGACGTAGCTGTTGAAGATCCCGGCCAGCGGCCACGACGACCACTGCGGCAGCAAGTGGTTGTCCAGAAAGGACCGGTACTTCGCCAGCGTCGTCGGCTCCAGCCGCGGACCGACCGCGTCCATGAACTCCTCGGCGAACACACTGAACAACATCTCCGCTTCGCGCGGGTCCAACCACAGGTTGCGTCGGATCAACGCCTCCTGCTCAACGCCCCACGCCTCGGCGGCCTTCTCTGAGTTGAACCCGGCACGACTCCCCCACGTCCCATCAGGACGTTTGAACCGAGCACGCCAGCCCGGCGGATCACCGTCGGTTGGTTGTGCGTAGGCCACGACGGATACCTCACTTTCTTTGGAGAGCGCCCCGGCCAGTTCCGGGACGTGATGGGCCGACGCTCACGCCGCACGCATGCCACCGCGATACGGACGCACCGAACTCTTCGTCAACTGCACGATCTCCGCGACGTCCTCCCGGCTGAATCGGTAGTGCTTGCCGAACCGGCGATGCGGGAACGCCCCGGACGCGGCCCGGTCCTTCAACGACCTCGGCGACAAGCCGAGCAACGCGCCGACCTCGTCGGCCGTAAGCAAGGCGTCGGGATCGCGAGGCGCGTGCGCTGCCAACGCACGGATCGCGTTGGCGAGCTCCCGGATCGACGCCGCCAACACAGCACCGTCATCGACAGGCTCCGGGGCGGAAGCGCTCATCCGCAAAGACTCGTCCGTCACAACAATTCACCTCCTCCAGCGATGCGGGCAGCACGGTTCAGCCCTGCCACGTCTGCGGCACCGGATGGTTCTGGCACCCGCAGACGTGAACAAGCTGATCGAGCTCAACGTGCTACTCGACCGCTATGACGCGAACGAGTCGGACCGGGCCTACGCGCGGGACCTTCAAGCCGAGAGCAACCGCCGAACCAAGCGCGGCGCCTTCAGCACCAGGTTCCGCCAGTACCTGCGGTTGCTGGTCGACATGGAACCGAGCTGCACCAGGTACTCCTCATACCAAGCACTCGTCGTCCCCGGCCTTCTGCAGACGGAGGACTACATGCGCACCAACGCGCGTGCCTGGCGGCCTTCGCTGACTCCCGAGGAGATCGACAAGTACGCCGCCAATCGGCTGGCGCGGCAACGAGTGCTGGACAACACCGACCAGCAGTTCTGGTTCATCCTCGACGAGGCCGCGCTCCATCGGACCGAAGGTGGTCCGGTCATGAAGGCGCAGATCACGAAGCTCATCGAGACCATCGATCGCCCGAACATCGAACTGCAGATCGTGCCGTTCGCCGCCGGCTACTACATGGGCCAAGGGGACGACTACACCATCTTCGGTTACGACACGAACCCCGCGGTTGACATCATCTATCTCGAGCAACACGACGGCGGCGAGTACGTCGACAACAGCAAGCGGACGGCGCGGTACCTGACGCTCTGGGACCACCAGAAGGCAGCTGCCAGTGGGCCAGAGCAGACGCGCCGCACCTTGCTCGACATCGCCTCGTCGCTGTAGCCGGTTGCGGCCTCGTCGAGAGCAGAAAGGCACGAGCAGATAGATGGACATCCAGGACGCTCATAAAGACCACCTCGATACCGATTTCAAGGAGTGGAAGATGTCCCCCTGAGCAATCCTCCGGACAACCAGTGCGTCGAGGTCTCGATCACCAAGGACGCCGTGGGCCTCAGGGACAGTCGGAACCCGGACGGCTTCGTGCTGGTTTTCGATCACGGCGAGTGGGAAGCGTTCGTCGGCGGCGTGGCCAACGGAAGCTTCCGCCTGCCGAGCCCGAGCTGACAGCCGGCCGCGGATCCGCGGAGAACGGGCCTCGTTCGGCCCGTTCTCCGAAGACCTCGGGCCTACGGTTTCGGCGCCATCCGTTCCGTGAGGTTCGCGGCGACGTCGTCGAACGCGACCTGGCTCTGTTCACCGGACTCCATGTCTCGCACGGTCACCGTCCCCCGTTCCTGCTCGTCCGAGCCGTAGAGCAGGACCCAGCGGGAACGCTGCTCGTTGGCCCACTTCATCTGCTTGGCCAGCTTGCCGGAGGAGCCGAGGTAGACGGCCGTGCGCAGGCCGCGGGCGCGGAGCTGGCCGGCCAAGCTCACGATCTCGCGTTCAGCTCCGAGGACGGTCAGGGCGACGTCGAGGCCCTGTTCCATAGGCGCTTCGGCCTCCTGGATCGCGAGGATGCGTTCCAGGCCGATCGAACCGCCGCAGGCCGGCATGTCCGGCCCGCCGAGCTTGGCGACCAGCTGGTCGTAGCGGCCTCCTGACGCGATCGAGCCGGGGTACCCCACTGCGGAGACTTCCCAGATGGGGCCGGTGTAGTAGTCCAGGCCGCGCACCATGCGCGGGGTGAACCGGACACGGCCAGCCGGGAGGTCCTCGGTCAAGGCGAGCAAGCGGTCGACCTCGGCCAGTCCGGCGCGGCCGCGCTCGGTGGTGCCAAGCTGCTGGCGCACCCGCTCGCTGTCCGGGGCGATCACGTCAGCGACCAAACTCTCGGCGACGGTCGTGGTCAGACCGCGCTCGACCAACTCGGCGACCACAACCTCCGGAGCGGCCTTGTCCAGCTTGTCCAGCGAGCCGAGCACGCGCGTGCCCAGCTCGTCCGGGATGCCGTAGGCCTCCAGCAGGCCGGCCAGGGCCAGCCGAGAGTTGAGCTGGAAGACGAACTCCTTGACACCGAGCGCCTCGAGTCCGCTGTTGATCGCCCACACGATCTCGGCGTCGGCCAACGGAGACGCCGAACCGAAGATGTCGATGTCGCATTGGACGAACTCGCGGAATCGCCCGCGGGCGGCGCGATCTGCCCTCCATACATTGTCGATGACGTACCGCTTGAACGGTAGCGACAACCGGCTCCCATGAGTGACCACCGCGCGGACGGCCGGGACGGTGTGGTCATAGCGCAAGGCGAGGTCGGCTTCTCCGGTGGCCTCGTGGACACCGCGCTTGAGGATCTTGAAGATGAGGCTGCTCGCCTCCTCCCCGAGTTTCCCGGCGAAGACCTCGAGCCGCTCGAACACAGGTGTGGTCAAGGGCTGGAAACCATGATGCTCGAAGATCGTGCTCACCCGGTCGAACGCGAGCTTCCGGCGACGAACCTCGTCGCCCACGAAGTCGCGGGTACCTGATGGTGGCTCGACCTTCGCCATGAACCAGCCCTTCACACGTAGTGGGTTGATTGGTCATTCTGGCCGAACACCCGACCTGGTGACGGAACCGGCCCCAGTCAGGATGCTTCGTGCCAGTCCCCGAAGAACTCCTGCAGCAGACCGAGCACCTGCCGCTCGCTGTCCTCGTCGCTGAGACCGGTCCGCATCAGCGGCGTGCCTTCGATCGGGTTCAGCGGTTCCCAGCCCCCGACGTCGTTCATGAGCTTCGAGACTCCCTTGAGCAGGGACAACGATAGTTGCGGGTTGAGCGCGTCCAGGGCGTGCGCCAGGACGTAGATCGCCGACCGGTGCGGCGTCGTGGAGTCCACCCGCTCTCGGTAGTTGCTCGCGCTGTAGCGCGGATAGCAGGCGTCCAGCAGGTACTTCGGGATCTCCCACAGCGGGAACAAGCAGTCCACCGTGCCCATCCGCCGGACCGGATAAGGGAGAGGCTTACGGCCGTTGAACAGACAGAACAGGAGCTCGGCCGTCAGGTCCTCCCGGTTGTAGCCGACCGCCAGCGAGCGGGCTCCTCTATCCGTGCACAGGCGCCGTCCGACCAAGTTCACGAAGAACGTTCCGAAGAAGTGCACGGTGTCCGGGCCGAAATCCCTCCTGAACGATTCCCACAGCTCCGCCGGGGACTTCGTCATGCCGAGGAGATCTGCCATGTCCTGCGCGTACAGGACGACGTGCTCGAACCCCGCGCTCTCGCACAGCTCTCGAGCGCGGTCGACCGCGGACTCAGGCCACAAAGGCTCCATCGCCAGCGTGAAGCAGACGACGTTCCCGGCGGGCTGCCCGGTCGCGGAAGCGAACTGTTTGAGTCCGTTGACCAAGGTATTGCTGTCCCCGCCGCCGGAGATCCCGGCCAGGATCGGTCCGGTGACTTCGTATTGGGCAAGGAAGTGCCCAATCCTGCTCGCCACCATCTCCCGCAACGTGGTCTCGTCGACAAGATGCGCCCGCGCCATCGGCTCGTGGCTGCCCACGTCGAGGTCGGGCAGGGCGACGACCGGACTCTCGTCGTGGGCGACGAGTTCGACATGAGGGGCTCGAAGTGTCGTGATGTCGGTGTTCCGGATGCACCGCAGCACTACCCGGTGAGCCGCCGGCATGTCGTTCAGCACCGTTGTCATCGGCGTCGGCCGCAATCCATCTTGATCGTCGACGACATAGGCTTGAAACAACGACGGCGGCAACTGGTTCGCCAACAGCATGTCCGCCAGCGACCAGGCCTCAGGTGGCTTGAGGGACCGCGGGCCGGCAGTGAACTCCAAGCTGACACGTTGCTGATCACTAGTCATCAGAAGAACGTCCTTCCAGCTCGCGGTCCCATCGCCTTACAGGTGCGCTGTCAGCGCGACCGGCGTCATGAACTCCTCGAGGCGCGACGGCGTCATCCGATCCAGTCCGTTCCGGACGGAAATCGTCTCGGCGACCAGGGCCGCCAGCTCGGTCACCTCAAGCCGCTCATCCGGCGCGGCGATCTCCTTCGACTGGGTACCAAGGGATACAGACACAGCAGACCTCCAATGGGCTCGGGAAAAGCTCGGCTCCATCGAAGGTAATGAGGCGATCACCACCTGTGAACACCGCACAGTTGAAGCGAAATCAGTACTTCGCGAGACTCACGGCAGAGCATGCCAGCCGGGCCAGGGGCGCTCTCCGTGCTTGCCCTGGAGACATTCGAGACGCCATACCGCCTGTTCCTGTGCCGTGCGGTTTCGCGCTGCGACTTGCACTGCCATGCACGTCATCCGGAACTCACGGATGTCTCTGAACAGATCGAAGCCGTCCCACTGACTCACGTCGTGTCCGTAGGTGGCGCAGAAGCCGTCGTATTCTTCCCGGCTTATCCAAGCGAAGGATCGGTACTTGATCGCCGTGTGCACGAGGTCCCATTCGGGCGGACCGATCGCGGCCCGCTCGAGGTCGAGGAAGACGACGCGATCATCAGCGGTCGACACGACGTTGCCCACCCAGGCGTCGCCGTGTACGACACACCATGGCAAGCCGTCTGGACGACGGACCCAGCGGTCCTTGAGATCTCCGAGCAAGTCCCGCATCCAGTCCCGGTCGACGAGTTGAGCGTCGTTGCCAGATCGATCCGCTCGGCGAGCCTCACGAAGGGCTGAATCTCTGAGAGCTTGAAGGTTCGGGGCGGGTCGGCATCATGGAGCCACCGGAGCGCCTTGGCGACTTCTACGGGTGTCCCGTGCTTGTGCGGCGGCAGTTCTCGCCAGAACGTCACCGCGTGGCCATCCACGACAACGGGCTGGTCTACCGGGCCGGCGAGCTCGACTGCGGGGATGTGCGCCTGCTCCAGCCATCGAGCCACTTCAACCTCCTTGCGAGCTGAAGCGACCTGGCCCGTACGGGCGATTCGGGCGATCAGGCCCTGCGCGATGCTGATGATCGCGTTCTCGCCAAGGCGGATGACCGAGGCGTTCGACGAATCGAGCCCTGCGGCCGCACAGGCGCGCTCCAGGAGGTTCAGGACGTCCTGTTCGTCAGTCACCTCGGTCACGCGACCCCGAGCCGATCACCGATTCCATTTTGCCGCTCAGCCACTTCGGTCACTCGGCGGTGGTCATTCGCGAATGTACGCAGCTCCCGCAGATCGTCGGCAGCTCGTCTCGAAGTAATCGTGCCCGCCTCCCGCAAGGCCCACGCCCCGATCTGGGCCGCTTCGACCGAATCCCCCGCGCGCATCGTCAGCGACGCCAACTTGATCCCGGAGATGGTGCGTGACCGCGCGTACGGCTGAGAATGGCCAGCGACCGCTAGGGCGAGGCGATCGCGTGCTTCACCGACGAAGCGCCCGTCGACAGCGAGATCGAACAGAGCGTGGCCGGTGTCGCCGGCATGCTGCGCTTCGTCGTAGTACCGCACCCAGACAGGGTCGTTGTCAGGTGAGACTGTGGCGAACTGCTCATCCGCGAGGCCCACAGTCGTTACCGCATCGGAGACCCGGTGGAGCTTGGCAAGCGCTCGCGCGCGTGCGGTCAACAGCATGGCCCGTTCGGACGCAGTGAGCCTGTCGGCGCGGACCATCGCCAGCTCGACCAGCGTCAACCCGGCGTCGGGGTTCCCACACCAAATCTCCTGCCTGGCCATACTGGACAACACCTTCGCGCGAAGGTGCCAGTCGTTGGCCTCCTCGGCACAGCCCAGAGCGAACTCGAACATCCGGCGCGCATCGTCGTGTGCGTAGGCATCGAACGCCATGAAGGCCGCGGTGTGTCCCAGGAATCCGACGGCCGAGTGCAGGTCGCCGTGGAGCCGATCGCTGCATCGCGCGTTCAGAAGTCCGGCGGAGTACCGCAGCTGAGCCGCGACGGCTTCACGGACTAGGCGTGTCCTGTAAGTCATTGGAGCCAGAGCACGATCGCGGCGATGGTGAGTTCGGCTTGGTAGTAGGCGGCGCGTTTGGCGTAGCGGGTGGCCAGGTCGCGGAACTGTTTGAGCCGGTTGAAGCAC
>NZ_QHHX01000014.1:0-162980 GCF_003947485.1 Amycolatopsis sp. WAC 01416
CAGTGTTTCGGTGGTCATAGCGTCAGGGAAACGCCCGGTCCCATTCCGAACCCGGAAGCTAAGCCTGACAGCGCCGATGGTACTGCAACCGAAGGGTTGTGGGAGAGTAGGACACCGCCGGACTAACATTGAACAAGGTCTGGGACCTGGTCGAGAACCCCGAGTTCTCCCAGGTCCCAGACCTTTTTTCATACCCGAAACCCGACGACACCCGTGACCAGACGGCCAACACCCGTGACCAGACAGACCGTGATCAGACGGACGACACGGCATGGCGGCCTCCGCGGCCTCGTGTCGTCCACCCGATCACACGTGTCGTCCCCCTGATCACACGTGCCGTCCACACAAACACGCGAACCGTCCGTCTGATCACACGAATCACGCCCCTGAACACGCGAGTTACGGCCCTGATCACGCGAGTGTCGGGTCCAGACACGCGAGTTACGGCCCTGAACACGCGAGTTACGCGACCGGACACAGGCGACCACACCGAAACACCGTGACCGGACCCGGAACTCACGTGATCAGAGACGTAACTCGCGTGAGTAGAAGCGTAACTCGCGTGATTGAAGCCGTAACTCGCGTGAATGGAGGTGTCACGGGGTTGGGCACGTGAGGGGCGGGTGGTGAGGGGGTTACGGGCGGGGTGGGACGGGGCGGCGCAGGTGGTAGATGTCCATGATCCAGCCCTTGCGTGACCGGGCCGAAGTGCGGGTGGAGCGGATTTCCGCGGCGAGGCCGGCGGACAGGGGGCCGGAGAGCAGGAGCTCGTCGGGGGTTCCGAGGTACGCGCCCCAGTAGATCTCCAGGCCGGTGTCGACGAACTGGGCGAAAGTGCACTGAGCGTCCAGCATCACGAAGACGTCGTCGACGTCCGCGGGCCAGCCTGCCTCGAGGCGACGGCCGGTGGTGACCAGTACCGGGCGGCCGATCTGGTTCATCGTGGTCCGGTGCCGAGACGTCAGCGCGGCCACGCTGCTGACGCCGGGGATGACGTCGTACTCGAACTCGACGTTCCCTCGGGCAAGTACGGCGTCCAGCAATGTCAGGGTCGAGTCGTACAGCGCCGGGTCGCCCCATACGAGGAAGGCGCCCCGCTCGTCGGGCCCGAGTGAGGCGATCATGTTCTCGTAGACGTCGGTCCGGAGCCGGTGCCAGTCGGCGACGGCCTTCCGGTAGTCGTCAGGAGTACGGTCGCGTTCGGGGTCCGGTGCGCGTACGACGCGGTAGCCGGGCCGTTCGACGAAGCGGTCGAGGATCTCCTGGCGCAGGCCCACCAGGTCCTGTTTCTCCGACCCCTTGTCGAGGACGAAGAACACATCGGTCTCGTTGAGCCGCCGGACGGCCTGGACGGTCAGGTGTTCCGGGTCGCCGGCGCCGATGCCGATGGCGGAGATCTTCCTCATTTCCGCAGTGTGCCCGCACCCTCTGTGCAAACCCCTACCCCCACGGGGTATAAAGGAAGTGATCGCTTCGCCTGTCCCGCAGAGGAGTTCGTACCGATGGCCGAAACCACCTACACCGTCAAGGGCATGTCCTGCGGACACTGCGCCTCGTCCGTCACGGAGGAGGTCAGCGGGATCGCGGGCGTCAGCGCCGTGAACGTGGACGTCGCCGGCGGCAAGGTGACCGTCACCAGCGAGTCGCCCCTCGACGTCCAGGCCGTCGACGCGGCCGTGACCGAGGCCGGTTACCAGCTCGTCTCGTGAGCACAGTCGTCAAGGTGTCGGCGTTCGCCGCGGCTCTGGTCGCGGTGTTCGCCCTCGCCTGGGCGATCGGGTCCGCGGTCGGGCCACTGGACGAAGCGCCGCCGCAGACCGGCGAGCACCACGGGCACCACCCGGGAGGTACGCCGTGAGTGTCGGGACATCCCAGCGGGTCGAACTGGCCATCGGCGGGATGACCTGCGCGTCCTGCGCCGCGCGGGTCGAACGGAAACTGAACAAGGTCGACGGCGTGTCCGCCACGGTCAATTACGCCACCGAGAAGGCGCAGGTCGACTTCCCGGCCGCGGTCTCGGTCGGCGATCTGGTGGGTGTCGTCGAGTCCGCGGGGTACACGGCCCAACCGCCCAAGCCCGACGAGGACGACGACCAGGCCGCTTCCCTGCGAACGCGGCTGCTGGTCTCCGCCGTGCTCGCCGTGCCGGTGATCGTGCCGGCGATGGTCCCGGCCTGGCAGTTCACCTACTGGCAGTGGGTCTCGCTGGCGCTGGCCGCCCCCGTCGTCACCTGGGGCGCGTGGCCGTTCCACCGCCCCGCCTGGACGAACTTCCGCCATGGCGCCGCCACCATGGACACCCTGATCTCACTCGGCGTCGCGGCCGCCACGCTCTGGTCGCTGTACGCGCTGCTGTTCGGCACGGCCGGGGTGCCCGGTATGCGGCACGGCCTCGAACTGACCATGGAACGCGGGTCCGGCGCCGGCGATCTCTACCTCGAAGTCGCCGCCGGGGTGACCACGTTCCTCCTGGCCGGTCGCTACTTCGAGGCCCGGTCCAAGCGCCGCTCCGGCGCCGCTCTGCGGGCGTTGCTCGAGCTCGGTGCGAAGGACGTCGCGGTCCTCAAGAACGGCACAGTCGGTACAGAGAGCCGTGTCCCGATCGGCGCGCTGAAGACGGGTGACGAGTTCGTCGTGCGGCCGGGGGAGAAGATCGCCACCGACGGTGTCGTGACCGAAGGTGGATCGGCCGTCGACGTGAGCATGCTGACGGGTGAAGCCGTTCCGGTCGAGGTGACCGCCGGGGACGCTGTCGTCGGCGGCACGGTCAACGCGGGCGGCAGGCTCGTCGTCCGTGCCACCCGGATCGGCGCCGACACCCGGCTCGCGCAGATGGCGCGGCTGGTCGAGGACGCGCAGAACGGCAAGGCCGGCGTCCAGCGGCTCGCCGACCGGGTGTCGGCCGTATTCGTCCCGGTGGTGATCGCGCTCGCGGTCGGCACGCTCGGCTTCTGGCTCGGCGCGGGCAGCGGGGCGGATGCCGCCTTCACCGCCGCCGTCGCGGTCCTGATCATCGCCTGCCCGTGCGCGCTCGGCCTGGCCACGCCGACGGCGTTGCTGGTCGGCACCGGCCGCGGCGCGCAGCTGGGCATCCTCATCAAGGGGCCCGAGGTGCTCGAGTCCACTCGTGCGGTCGACACCGTCGTCCTGGACAAGACCGGCACGGTGACCGCGGGGAAGATGAGGCTCACTGCTCTCCATGGTGACAACGAGGTCCTCCGGCTGGCGGCGGCGGTCGAGCACGCTTCCGAGCATCCGATCGCCCGCGTGATCGTCACGGCCGCCGAAGACCGGCTGAGGGAGCTGCCGCCGGTCAGCGGGTTCCGCAACGTCGAGGGCCTGGGCGTCTCCGGTGAGGTCGAGGGCAAGACCGTCCTGGCGGGCCGTGCCGCTCTCCTCGACCAGCACGGCATCCCCGTTGGCGCCGAGTTCGCCCAGGTCAAGACGGCCGCGGAGGACCGCGGCGCGACCGCTGTCCTCGTCGCCTGGGACGGGGAGGCCCGTGGTGTGGTCGTCGTCGCCGACACGGTCAAGCCGACGTCGGCCAAGGCTGTGGCGGAACTGAAAGCACTCGGGCTCCGGCCGGTCCTGCTGACCGGCGACAACACCGGCTCCGCGAAAGCAGTCGCCGCCGAAGTGGGGATCGACGAGGTCATCGCGGAGGTGCTGCCCACCGACAAGGTCGACGTCGTCAAGCGGTTGCAGGCGGAAGGCCGCGTGGTCGCCATGGTCGGTGACGGCGTCAACGACGCGGCCGCGCTCGCGCAGGCCGACCTCGGCCTCTCGATGGGCACCGGGACCGACGCCGCGATCGAAGCGGGCGACCTGACGCTGGTGCGCGGTGACCTGCGTGCGGCCGTGGACGCCATCCGGCTTTCGCGCCGTACGCTCGGCACGATCAAGGGCAACCTGTTCTGGGCGTTCGCCTACAACGTCGCGGCGCTGCCCTTGGCCGCGCTCGGCCTGCTCAACCCCATGATCGCCGGGGCCGCGATGGCGTTCTCCTCGGTCTTCGTCGTCACCAACAGCCTGCGGCTGCGACGGTTCGCCGGCGTGGCCTGATCAGGAACGGACCAGCCGGGCGATGGCGTCGGACGCCTCCCTGACCTTGAGGTCGGCCTCCTCACCACCCGCGGCGGCGGCGTGGACCACGCAGGTGGCGAGGTGCTCGTCCAGCAGTTCGAGGGAGAACGACTGCAGTGCCTTGGTGGCCGCGGACACCTGGGTCAGGATGTCGATGCAGTACTTGTCCTCTTCGACCATCCGCTGCAGACCGCGGATCTGCCCTTCGATCCGGCGCAGGCGCTTGAGATAGGCCTCCCGCTCGCTGCCGTAGCCCGTCATCGCACACCCGTTCTCTCGTCCTTCGCCCGTCCGGCGACCACTATACCCACCCAGCGTATGCGCCCGGGGAGCTCGAAATTCGCGGGTGCCAGGATGTCGAGGACGATCCGGCGGCTCCGACTCACCCGTGAGCGGCCGGGGAGCCGGCCGGACGACCAGGAGGAACACCGATGAAGTACATGATCATGATCACCATGAACCCCACCGCCTGGGACGCCCTTCCCGAGGAGGAGCGCAACGAGGTGGTCGCCCGCATCGACCCTTTCATGAAGGAGCTCACCGAGAGCGGCGAACTGCTCGGGACGCAGGCGCTGGGGGAGCCGAAGGAGAGCACGGTGGTCCGGGTGCGTGACGGCGTCCCGGTGGTCACCGACGGCCCGTTCGCGGAGTCGAAGGAGTACCTGGCCGGCTTTTACCTGGTCGAATGCGACAGCAAGGAGCGGGCGATCGAGATCGCGGGCCAGATCCCGGACGCGCACATCAACGCGATGGAGATCCGGCCCGTCGTGTTCTCCTCCGGCGACAACGCCTAGGTGGTGGCCGCTTCGGCGCCGGCGCGGGCTTCGGCTCTGCTCCGGCGCTGAACGGGTACTTCCGGTTTCGGTGAGTCGGGAACGGCCAGGACCGAGCCGGCCTCGGTGAGCAGTTCGCGGCAGCCGACCAGCTGTTTCAGCACGTCGTCGCGCAGGCGGAGGGCCACATCGGCCTTCTGCCGCGCTTCGGCGACCAGGCGCTCGCTCTCTTCGGCGGCGTCGTCGAGCAGTTTCCGCGCCCGCTCCTGCGCGGCTTCGTCCTGTGCGGCGAGCGCGCGCATCGCCTCCGCGCGGCGCAGCGTCATGGCGCGTTCGAAATCTTCGGTGATCCGCTTCCGTTCCGCCTCGGCCTTGGTGGCCTCTTCGGCGGCGCGGGCGGTGATGTCGTCGGCTTCCTCGCGGGTGAGTTCCAGCATCCGGCGCGATCGCTCCTGCAACGCGTCCGGCGCGATCGGCACGCGGCTGATCCGGTCGACGCTGGCCTTCAGTTCGCGGTTTTCCTCTTGGGTGGCGGTGAGCCTGGCGGCGAGAGCCTCGCCGCGGCGAATGGCTTCGTCGCGTTCGGCTTCCACTCGTCGTAGTTCGGCTTCCACCTCGCGCACGAATTCCCGGACCTGAGCGCGATTGAATCCGCGCCACGCCAGATCGAAGCCGGGCATCTCCATTGGTCACCTCCACAGTGGTCGATGTGTCGCCATTGGGCGCTTTCTCTTACAGCGCACGGGCGTTGCCACACGGGGCTTTCATCGACCAGTGTGCCTGAAGCCCCGGCGACATGCGCCACGGGTGGGTGGTCTTTGCGGTGAACGGTCCGCCGCAAGCGGGAAGAAGGGTGTTTCCGTGAACGATGGGAGAATGGACGATCATCCCTTGCCCCTACTGGAGGTGGCCGCGTGACGAGCAGCCGAATTCGGGTCCCTGGCTGGAATCCGGCGACCGCGGCCGAAGGGTATCGGCAGGTCAGGGAGAACATCGCGATCTTGCTCACCGATCACGCCGTCGCGGGCGAGCGGCCCGTCCCGGCTTGTCCACAGTGGACCGTCCGGGACCTGATCGCCCACCTGACCGAGATCTGCGATCGGGTGATCACCCGGTTCGGTGGCGAGGCGTGCCCGATTCCGGAGACGGCGTCGGTCGCCGAATTGCTGCGGCTCTGGATCGAACGCGGCCCCGAGGCCGACGCGCTCCTCGCCGCCGACGGTGACGGCAAGAGCCGCGGCGACATCATGGTGATGGACGCCTTCACCCACGAACTCGATCTCCGGTTCGCGCTGGGCGCGCCGCCGCCCGAGGCGCACGGGGCCTGGCTGCGGGGTTTCGAAGTGCTCGTCGGCGGCCTCGGCGCCTCGCTGGGCAGGCATGGGCTGCCCGGGATGCGGATCGAGACCGAGGGTGCGACGTGGATCGCCGGTACCGAACCGGTCGCCGCGGTGCTCTCTGGCAGGCCTGTCGACCTGTACCGGTCGCTCGCCGGGCGCCGCAGCCCGGTCCAGATCGCCGCCTTGGACTGGCTGGGCGACCCGGAGCCGTGGCTCCGGGCCTTCACCTGGGGGCCGTTCGCCCCGCCGGACGAGGAGATCGAGCGCTGATCAGCCGGTCGGGGACATCGAGGACAGCGCCGCGGCCAGCGCGAGGATCACGGCCACGATCAGCACCTCGACCCCGACGCTGGCTCGCAGTTTCCGCAGGTCGGCGGTCACCACGCCGGTGCCGCCGCGGCCGGAGATCCCGCGCCGGACCGCCGTGCGGCTCAGGTTCGCCACCAGCAGCAACGCGGCGAACCCGGTCAGCTTCAGCACGAACACGATGCCGTACGCCGACGTCCAGAGCGCCTCCACCGACGGGACCAGCCGGAAGCCGAGGTAGGCGCCACTGGCCACCATGACCACGATCGACCAGGTCGCGATCGGGTGGAACCGCGCCAGCGCCGGCTCGGCCTCCTCAGCCGAGTACTTGCCGCGCAGGAGCACGGCCAGCTGGATCAGTCCGCCCACCCAGACGGCCATGGCGCCGAAGTGCGCGAGGTCGGCGCTGACCGAGAGGAACATGATCTTGTCGGCCACCGCGTGCCCGGTCGCGGAGAAGCTCAGCATCACGATGAACCCGGCCGCGATGCCGAGGTTCTCGTAGCGGGAGCGCAGCCGCTGCGGCAGCTCGCCGGCCAGCAGCCGTCGCACGATCACCGCGAGCGCGACGATCGCGACCAGGCGCAGGAGCAGGAGCTTCCCGTACGCCACCCGCAGGGTCGCCTCGATCAGCGCCGGGTCGAAGACCGCGCCCACCCCGCGGCCCGCGACGTACGGGCCTTGCAGCAGGAACCCGGCCACGGCCGTGACACCCGAGAGCCACAGTCCGGTGGTGATCAGCTTCCGCGCCGCCGGATCGGTCCGGCCTCCCGGACGGCAGACCAGCAAGAACACCATTCCGCCGAGCAGCGCGACACCGCCGAAGGAACCCCAGCGGAAAGTGGTGAACAGCGCGTCGGTCACCGGATCGGTCCCGGTGGAGGCGGACACCGCACCGGCCGAGGTGATCAGGGGGCCGGTGCCGATCACGAAGGCGATCGTGCCGCGTACCGGATGCGAATCGGTCGAGACGAAGGCGTACTCGACGAGGTAACTGCCGTCAGGGAGGTCGGGCTCCAGCTTGACGGCGACCTCTTCGGCGACCTCGCCCGGCTGGAACACCGGACCGGACACCACGTCGGCGCCTTGCTGGTCGACGACCTTGATCGAGTTCGGCTGGATGCCGATGTTCTCCGACAGGGTGATCGAGACCTGCGCCGGTGCCGAGGTGAGCCGGGCGCCGTCGGCGGGATTCGAGGAGAGGAGTTCGACGTGGGCCGAAGCGGGGGCCGCGGCGAGCACCGCGACCCCGAACCACGCCGCCACGAGGGCTAGGAGCGCGAAGAGCCTCCTGGTCACGAGGCCGTCGTCGCCAGCTCACGCCGGCTTTCGGGCGAGCAAGTGCAGCCGGTGAGCTCCCGTTCGGCGGCGGAGGCCTTCCGGTGCACGAGCATCGCGATGATCATCGGGATGGTGACGATCGTGTTGTAGAACAGGTGCAGTTCCACCCGGGGGATGAACAGCTGGATGATGCTGCTCGGCGCCGTGCCACCGCCGAGGCGCCAGCCGGTCTGCGCCTGGATCAGCAGCAGCAGATGCTCGATGTGGTGCCAGAACTGCAGGCCGAGCGCGAGATTCCACCACTGCCGCGAGCGGCCGGCGAAGCCCTTGCGCAGGGCGAACAGCGCGATCAGCATGACGATGGCGTAGCCGTAGTGCAGCCATTCGGAGCTGATCAGCTTGGGGAAGGGGATGCCGAGCACGCCGCGGGCGTCCGGGGTCTTCCAGCCGAGGGCGTAGATCTGGAACGCCTGCACCAGGTGTTCCGCCCAGTGGGCCACCACGACGACCGCGAAGACGCCGAGCGCGGCACGGTGGTATTTACCGTTGAGCGACGCGATGAGACCGGGACGATCCGAATCGAGTGCGGCCATGAAGGGACTCCTTGGGCGAAAGACCGGCCGGTGACGGAAGTCGACGATAGCCCGTGAAACGGCGGCTCAATTACTCCAGATTGCTGATCTGACCTGGAGTACTAGGCCATTCAGCGCACCACGATTCCCTGCGCGGCCTTGGGCGCGGCCGGAATGTGGAACAGTTCCGTGAACAGTTCCAGGTATTCGAAGGCACCCTCGATACGGACCTTCCCGGTTCGCATCGCTTCGGCGGCGGTGAGGTCCCCGCTCAGCAGGTCCTTGATGAACGGGCCCAGCGGTTCGATGACCGCGTCGGCGCCGGGAAGCGCGCCGTCCGCGACCTTCAGCGCGCCGTCTTCGACGATCGCGTGCAGGACCATGTCGCCGGGATGGCGCACTTCGTAGGTGACCTGGACGCCCTTGGCCTTCTCGCTCTGGAAGGTCGTGTACAGCGAGAGGATCGCCGCGTCCTTGGTGAGCACGTCCTCGGGGGCCGGACGGCCGAGCGACCGCGCGCCCCACAGGCCGAGGTCCAGCACGACCTGGTCGAGTTCGCTGCCGTATTCGGTGAGTTCGTAGATCACCGCGGCGTCGAGCTGGGGGAGCACCCGCCGGCGGAGCACCCCGGACTGCTCGAGTTCGTTGAGCCGCGCCGACAGCGTGCTCGCCGAGATCTTGGGCAGACCCGCCTGCAGTTCGGTGAACCGCTTCGGGCCGAGGACGAGGTCACGGACGATCAGCAGCGACCAGCGTTCGCCGATGATCTCCAGCGCGCGGGCGAGGCCGCAGAACTGTCCATAGGTACGACTGCTCATCCGTCGATCCTCACTTTCGTTTCCGTGGTGGGAGCGGGGGTTCACGCGGGTTCACCCTCGGAAAGCAGGCCGTGGTGCAGTACCTGCAATTCGTCGCAGGGCTCGACGCCGAGTTCGTTGTTGAGCCTCGCGCGCACCTGACGGTACGTGGCGAGCGCGTCGGAGCGCCGCCCGCTGCGGCCGAGTACGCGGATCAGCTGCCCGTGCAGGGCCTCGTCCAGCGGGTTCGCGGTGACCAGGGAGCGCAGTTCGCCGATCAGCTCGTGCCGCATCCCGGCCGCGATGTCCGCCTCGATCCGCAGGTGCAGGGTGCTGCGCCGCTGTTCGACGAGGTCGACCGCGTAGGCCGACAGCACCGGTCCACAGTGGACGTTCGAGAGCGGGGGTCCCGACCACAGGTCGAGCGCGGACCGGAAGGCCTTCGCCGCTTCGAGGTGCTCGCCCCGCAGTTGCAGCTCCCGGCCCTTCTGCTGCAGCTCCTGGAACTGGAAGACGTCCACCTGCTGCGGGGCGATCCGGAACACGTACCCCGGCGGCTTCGTGGCCAGCATGGTCTCGCCGTACGGGGCGAGGTCGTTCTCGTCGATGCATTTGCGCAGCTGGTAGACGTAGGTGTGCATCGTGGTGCGGACGCTGCGCGGCGGGTCGTTCGCCCACAGTTCCTGCACGATCGTGTCGATGTGCACGATCTTCCCCGGGCTCATCACCAGCATGGCGAGCACCTGCAGCAGCTTGGGCGTCGTCGGCGCGTAGTCGATCGCGTCCCGCACGAGTTCCAGCGGGCCGAGGAGCGTGAAACGGACAGGGCTCGCGGGCGAGGCCGGGGTCGGTGCCGAGCCGTGGTGCGTGTCCGCTACTCGTGATCCGGTGTACATCGCAAGCGCCCTCCAGCTCGATACGCGTCGTGGGCTGTTTCCCAGTACGTCGACAGTGACAGAGCGGCGGGTCGCCGGGCCAGTGAGCCGTCCACCAGGTCCCGCGTGCGTGCGTCCCGGGAAGACGTGGGTTTTTCATATCGGACGCGTGAAACGGACACTGGCCGGTACAAGGCTCCGCGCAGCAGGATTCGAGGACCAATCGACCTTTGGGGGTCTTCATGCGCGAGGCATCGTCCACGCCCGGCTCGGTCAGCGGCGGTCTGGGATTCAAACGGCATCTGCGTGCGGAGATCAGCGAGGGCAACGGTGCCTACCTGTTCTCGGAACAGGGGGTCATCGCGATCCGCGGCGCGCAGGTCGCGTCGGTGGCGGCCCTGCTCGACGGCACCCGTGACCTCGACGGTCTCCTGTCCGCCTGCCCGGACGGGATGAACGCCGAGCAGGTCACCGGGGTGCTGGCCCGGCTGGTCGAGGCCGGTCTGGTCACCGTCCACGTGCCGGAAGAGGCCAGCGGGGACGAACGCGCGCTCGCGTACTGGGACGCGTGCGGTCTCGACGCGTCCGCGGTGGCGGGCCGCCAGAAGCCGGCGACAGCGAGCCTGACCGCGATCGGCCGCGGCGTCGACACCTCGCAGGTCGCGAGCGCGCTGGCCGCGAGCGGCATCGAGGTGGTCGGGACGGCGTCCGAGCTGGCGATCGTGCTGTGCGACGACTACCTCGACCCGAGGCTGGCCGAGATCGACGCGGAGCACCGGCGCACCGGGCGGCCGTGGCTGCTGGCGCGGCCGTCGGGTTCGCAGGTGTGGATCGGGCCGATCATGCAGCCCGGCCGGTCCGGCTGCTGGCACTGCCTGACGAACCGGTTGTGGGGGCACCGGCACGCGGAGGCCTGTGTGCAGGAGGTCCTCGGGCACGACGGTCCTGCCTCGTTCCCGATGCCCGCCGTGCCGCCGCTGACCGCGGCCGCGTCGCAGCTGATCTCCCTCGAAGCGTCCAAATGGCTGGCCGGACACCGCTATCCGGGGCAGCAGGCGGTGTGGATCCTGGACACTCTCGACCTGCAGGGCAGGCTGCACGAACTGCGCCGACGCCCGCAGTGCCCCGAATGCGGGGACGAAGGGATCGTCGCCGCGCGGACCGCCGAGCCGATCGTGCTGCGGGAGGCCAAGAAGGCGACGTCGGGCGGCGGCGGGCACCGCACGCTCACCCCGGTCGAGGTGCTCGACCGCTTCGGCCACCTGGTCAGCCCGGTCACCGGCATCGTCAAGGAGATCGCCCGCGACCCGAGGGCGCCGGCGTTCGTGAACGCGTACCGCTCCGGGCTGAACGTCGCGCGCCGCGTGCGCGGTGAGGCGGGGTTGCAGGCCGGGCTGCGCGGCGACAACGGTGGCAAGGGCGCGAGCCCGATCGACGCCGAGGTCGGCGCGCTGTGCGAGGCGATCGAACGGTTCTCGGCGAACTATCAGGGCGACGAACTGCGGATCCGCGACACCTTCCGCGCGCTCGGCGGCGACGCCGTCCACCCGAACTCGTGCATGCTCTTCGACGAGCGTCAGTACGACGGCCGCGTCGAGTGGAACGCCGAACACGCGAACTTCCAGCACGTCCCCGGCCGGTTCGACACCGAGGCCGCCGTCGACTGGACGCCGCTGTGGTCGCTTTCGCAGCAGCGCCGGAAACTGATGCCGACCGCGTACCTCTACTACGGGGTGCCGCCCGAGTGCGGGATCACCGGGATGCGCGCGGACTCCAACGGCTGCGCGGCCGGAAGCAGCATCGAGGACGCGATCCTGCAAGGGCTGCTCGAACTCGTCGAACGCGACGCCGTCGCGATGTGGTGGTACAACCGGCTTCCCGTGCCCGGCGTCGACATCGCGTCGTTCGACGACCCGTGGGCCGAGGAGATGGTCGGCCAGTACGCGCGGGCCGGCCGGGAACTGTGGGTCCTCGACCTGACCGCGGACCTCGGCGTGCCGGTGATGGTCGCGCTGTCCAGAAGTATCGCCGGGCCGCGCGAGAACGTCATGATGGGCTTCGGTGCCCATCTGGACCCCAGGACGGCGCTGAGGAGGGCGGTCAGCGAGCTCAACCAGATGATCCCGGCGGTGCTCCCGAACGACGTCGAACTCGACGACCCCGACGCGTCGAAATGGCTTCGGTACGCCACGGTCGCGAACCAGCCGTACCTCCTTCCGGCACCGGGGCGGTCGGCGAAACGCGCCGCGGACTTCAAGTTCGTCCGGCGGCCCGATGTGCGGGACGACGTGGAGAGCTTGGTACGCAAGCTTTCCGCATTGGGAATGGAGACGCTCGTGTTGGATCAGACCAGGCCCGACATCGACCTCCCGGTGGTCCGGGTGGTCGTTCCTGGGCTGCGTCCGTTCTGGAGCCGCTTCGCCCCCGGACGGCTGTTCGACGTGCCGGTGCGGATGGGCAGGCTCGCCGAACCGACCCCGTACGAACGGCTCAATCCCTTCCCCATGTTCTTGTAGATCCGGCTGGAGCAGCAGTTGACGACAGATTCCCCCGGCGGTGTGGCCGAAACGATCCCCTTGTGGTCGCTCACCGACGACAGCCTTGTCGAGATCGGTGAGGACGGCTCGCTGGTGGTCGTCACCCGCTGGGGCGAGTACGAGTTCGGCCACGCGGAACCGCTGGTGCGGGAATCGTTGCGGCGGATGGCCTTGGGGCCGGTCTCGCTCGCGAACGTGACCTCGTCCTGGGAGCCGGTCGAGCGGGAGCCCGATCTCGAAGGCGAGCTCAGCTGGACGGCCGAGGGAGCCGACGCGCTGCGGCAGGCGCTCAAGGAACTCGGCGGTTCCGTGGTGCGCTCGCTCGGCCTCGCCGACGGCCGCGGGCCGCTGCTGTCGGTGGTCCCGGTGGTGCTCGCGCCGGTGTTCACGACGGCGGAGATCCCGCCGACGCGCCCAATTCGGTTGTCCCGCTTCAGTTCCCTGCGCTCCGACGCCGACGGGATGGGGCTGGAGTCGCCGTCCGCGCGGTATCGCGTCGTGCTGTCCCAGCCGTGGGCGGTACACGTCGCGGCGACCCTGGCTGTCGCGAAATCGGTCGGGGAGATCGCGTCCACGACGGGTATCGACGCCGGGGTGGTCGGCGCGATCGTGTCGTATCTGGTCGCCGCGGGTGTCGTCCAGGTCGCCGGGGAAAACGGCCGGTTCGCCGAGGACGAGGATCCCGAACTGGGCCTGTGGTCCCCGGACGAACTGTCGTTCCACACCACCAGCCGGACCTGGCGGCCCGGTGGCCCGGCCGATCTGCCAGGGCTCGGGAAACCGCCGGTGGTCAAGGCCGCCACCGGCGACGGCCCGGCACACGCCCTGTACCGGCCGGACCTGGACGACCGCGCGCGGACCGATCCGACGCTGACGGCGTTGCTGGAGCACGACCACACCTGCCCCGAATTCACCGAGGGCGCGCTGTCCGCCGAACAGATCGGCGAGTTCCTGTTCCGCGGTGCGCGGATCCGGTCGATCGGGCCCGCGCATCTCCCGAACGGGCCCGCGCACAGTGCCTCGCAGCGGCCGTACTTCAGCGTCGCCTGCCTGTACGAGCTGGAGTTGTACGTCTCGGTCAACCGGTGCTCGGGGCTGGATCGCGGGATCTACCACTACGACCCGCTGGAGCATCGGCTCGTCCTTGTCAACGACGACGAGGCCGATCTGGACGCGATGCTCGACATGGCGATGATCGGCGGCGGCAACCATCAGCGGCCTTCGGCGCTGATCACCGTGACCGCGCGGATGCCGCGGATGGCGTCCGTGCTCGGCGGAGGCGCGTACGCCACGACGCTGGCGCATGTCGGTGCCCTGCAACAGACGCTGTACCTCGTCGCCCGCGCCATGGGGCTGGCCGCGCACGCCGTCCCGGTGGACGCCGGCGACCGCGTCGACCGCGCCCTCAAACTCGACTGGCCCGCCGAGGTGAGTGTCGGCGAGTGCGTGCTCGACCTCCCGGTCTGAGCTTTCTGAGCGGTAAGGCACGGTGCTCCCAATGTGGCATTGGGGACGCTGAGCGTCTCCGATGTGGCATTGGGGGCATGGTCGGTCCCACGCGAACGGCTGGGTCTCCATCGCGCGTCGAGTGCTCCGAAATCGCCGCCGCGTTTGCTGTCAGCAGAGGAAAAGCGACAGCGAATCCGAGGTTGGTCTGATGCAGCTACGAACAGTCGCCATGGCGGCGAACGAGAAAGGCGTCACCGAACCCGGTCGGCTCCCCGAGCCGGCGTCCCCCTTGCAACCTGCGGTGCTGCAGGCCATCTCATCGATGCACGCGAGGTACTTCGACCCGATCACCTTGAGCGACCTGGCATCGGAAGTCTTCGTCAGCCCGTTCCACTTCTCGCGGATCTTCACCAAGGCGACCGGGGTCACCCCCGGCCGGTACCTCACCGCGATCCGGCTCTTCGAAGCGAAACGACTGCTGCTGACGACATCGCTGACGGTGTCGGACATCGTGTGCAGCGTCGGCTACAGCAGCGTGGGCACCTTCACCAGCCGTTTCACCCGTGCGGTCGGGATGACCCCGACCCAGTACCGTGACCCCGAGGTCGGCGAACTGCTCGTCGCGCTGGCCCCGCATTTCCAGCGGCTCCCGACGCTGGAAGCCTTGCACAGCGCCGGAATGGGCAGCGCCACGATGCGCAGCGGCACCGGCACGATCAGCGTGCGCGTCGAGACCCCGCGCGGCGCGGGTCCGGCGAGTGTCCTCATCGGACTGTTCGCCGAGTCGATCCCGCAGTGCGGCCCGGTCGCGTTCGGCGGCAGGGCGAACGTCCTGTCCGCGGACATCGAGATCCAGAACGTCCCCGAGGGCAGGTGGACCGTGATCGGGGTGGCCGAGCACGCCGCCGGGACCGCGGCTTCCGCGTTCTCCGTCGGTACCCTGCCCGGCCGGGTCGACATCACCCGGTACGGCCGGGTGCATCTGCGGATGCCGATGCGCGCTCCCCGGCCGACCGACGCGCCGATGGCGATCACCCTCGCCGGCGGTCCGACGTCGGCGGGCAACCGGATGACCATGCCCGCTCCCGACTACCTGCGCGCGGTGGCCTGACCGAAGGTATTCCCGCGTTCTCCCGGTCTCGCAAACCGGGAGAACCGGGGCGCAACCGCGGAGTAGCCGCGCCCTCGTCGCGCGTGTGAGCCTTTAACCAATCCAGAATTCGAATCCACCCGTTAGGGGGAGAGTGCGTTGGGCAATGGTTGGCGCACGATCAGACGTCGCATGATCACGCCGGATGTCTCCGAGACCACGCTGGAGAAGCGGGGTTTCCACAAGAAGAGCCCAGCCGCTCAGGAATTGCTGGAGACCGTCGGTGAGAAATTCCTGCTCGGCTATGCGCACGCGGTCGAAGCGCGTACCACCGGGCAGGCCGAAGAATGGCTGGAGCGTATTCCGGTCAAATTCCGCGGCTTCGCCTACGAAGGCGCGGGAATGGGGTACGGAATGCTGGACGGCCTGCCGGGCGGCGGCCGGGGGCATATCGCGGACTTCCTCGACGGTCCCGCCGAGAAGCACGACTACATCATCTACGTCGGTGTCGGCTGGGCGATGGCGCGGCTGCCGCGGTTCCGCTGGCCGTCCGCCGAGGATTTCGACCCGTTGCTGCGCTGGCTGGTGCTCGACGGGTACGGCTTCCACCAGGCCTACTTCAAGACGGCGAAGTACATCGACGGGCAGTTCCAGGACCCGGACTTCTCCTGGCCGCCCGGTAACGACGGCTACTCGTCGAGGGCGATCGATCAGGGCATCGGACGGGCGTTGTGGTTCATCTGCGGCACCGACGTCGATCTGGTCGCCGACACGATCGCGCGTTTCCCGGAGCGGCGGCACGGAGACCTCTACGCCGGCGTCGGGCTCGCCTCGACCTACGCGTGCGGTGTCACCGGCGACGAACTGCGGAAACTGGCCGAGTTCGCCGGTGAGCACCGCGGGAATCTGGCACAGGGCAGTGCTTTCGCCGCCGAAGCCCGCGTCCGCGCCGGGCTGCTGATCCCCGAGACCGAGGTCGCCACGCAGGCGATCTGCGGGCTGCCGGCCGAACGGGCCGCGGCCATCACCCAGGAGGTGCGCCCCGCGACCGTGGTCGACGGCGAACTCCCGGCATTCGAAACCTGGCGACAGCGCATCGCCGCCGAGGTTCTCAACTCTGGAGGTGCAGGGAAATGACCGCGACCTTGGGCTGGCTCCGCAAGCAGCTTGCGGGCATCGTGGCGCTGGTGCTGATGGCGGGACTGTTCGTGGTGGCCCAGCTGCCGACGGTCTCGACCGCCGAGGCCGACACGATGGCTTCGAAGTACGCGTTCGAACCGCTGACGATCGCCTTGCCGGAGGCGGCGAAGAGCCAGTCGATCCGGACGGTCAACAAGGACTACGAGCACATCCGGGCCTGGATCTCCTCGGTCGGTGCCGCGATCGCGGTCAACGACCTCGACGGGGACGAGCTCGCGAACGATCTGTGCTTCGTCGACCCGCGCAGCGACCAGCTGGTGATCACCCCGACGCCGGGCAAGGGCGGCGAGCGCTACGCGCCGTTCGCGCTCGACGCGGCGCCGCTGCCGATGGGCAAGTACATCGCGCCCATGGGTTGTGTGCCCGCGGACTACAACGAAGACGGCCGGGTCGACCTGCTGGCCTACTACTGGGGCCGGACACCGATCCTGTTCCTCTCGAAGCCGGGCGCGACCAAGCTCGAGCCCAAGGCCTACGAGCCGGTGGAACTGGTGCCGGGCAACAACTCCAAGAACGGCGAGTACGCCGGTCCCTTGTGGAACACCAACGCCGCCTCGGTCGGTGACTTCGACGGCGACGGCCACCAGGACATCTTCATCGGCAACTACTTCCCCGACAGCGCTGTACTGGACGACCGCGTCCAGGGCGGGGTCGAGATGAACAAGTCGATGTCGCACGCGGACAACGCGGGTGGCAAGTACATCCTGCGGTTCACCGGCGCGACCCAGGGCGCGAAGCCGACCGCGACGTTCGCCCTCGACGACAAGGCCATCCCGGCCGACGCCCAGGGCGGCTGGTCGCTGGCGGCCAGCGCGACCGACGTCGACGGGGACAACCTGCCGGAGCTCTACATCGGCAACGACTTCGGGCACGACCGCCTGCTGTACAACAAGTCCCGCCCCGGTCACGTCGAATTCGCCGAGGTGAAGGGTGTTCGCGGGCCCAACGAGCCGAAGTCGAAGGTGCTCGGCAACGACTCCTTCAAGGGCATGGGCGTCGACTTCGCCGACCTCGACCACGACGGTCTCTACGACCTGTACGTCAGCAACATCACGACGTCCTGGGGGATCGAGGAAAGCCACTTCCAGTTCATGAACACCGCCAAGGACACCGCGGATCTGCGTGGCCGTCTGCAGGGCGGCGAGGCACCGTGGGTGGACCGCAGCGCGCAGGCCGGCACCGCGTGGTCCGGCTGGGGCTGGGACGTCAAGATCGCCGACTACAACAACAGCGGCGAATCGGTGATCACGCAGGCGACCGGATTCGTCAAGGGTGACGTCAACCGCTGGCCGCAGCTGCAGGAACTGGCGACGTCGAACGACGAACTGCTGAAGCATCCGTCCTTCTGGCCGAACATGGTGGCCGGTGACGACGTCGGCGGCGACCACACCCTGCACTTCTGGGCCAAGGGTTCCGACGGCCGCTACACCGACCTGGCCCCGCGCCTCGGTCTCGCCGTCCCGGTGCCCACCCGCGGTATCGCCACCGGTGACGCCGACGGTGACGGCAAGCTCGACTTCGCGGTGGCCCGCCAGTGGGAGCAGCCGATCTTCTACCACAACGTCAGCCCCGACTCCGGGTCGTACCTGAACCTGAAGCTGGTGCACGACAAGGCTTCGGCGGACGGTCCGCTCAAGGCGGCGGGCACCGCGGCGATCGGCGCGCAGGTCACCGTCGTCACCCCCGACGGCAAGAAGTACATGGACCGCGTCGACGGTGGCAGCGGCCACTCCGGCAAGCGCAGCCACGAGATCCAGATCGGACTCGGCAAGGTCACCGGGCCGGTGAAGGTGAGCCTGCAATGGCGCGACCTGACCGGGACCATCCGCACCCAGGAGGTCCAGCTGACCCCGGGCAGCCACACGTTCCAGCTCGGCGCTCAGGCTAAGGAGAAGTGACCGTCATGGCTGAGCAGACACTCACCGCACCCAAGAGCAACAAGACGATCACGGCCCTTCGCCGGTTCGCGATCTCGATCACCGTCTTCAACATCATCGGCTACACCGTGCTCGGTTTCGAGCAGCCCTACACCTATCCGTTCATCGCGCTGGCGACGGCGTACACCACGGAAATCCTGCTGGAGATCATCGGGGCGCGGGCACAGGGCCGTCCGGTCCGCTTCCGCGGCAACGGGTTCAAGGGGCTGGTGGAGTTCCTCTTCCCGGCGCATATCACCGGTCTCGCGCTGAACATGCTCACCTACGTCAACGACCAGGTGCTGGTCATGATCTTCGGCGTCGTGGTCGCCGTCGGCGCCAAGTGGGTCCTCCAGGCCCCGGTGCGCGGCAGGCTCCGCCACTACATGAACCCGTCGAACTTCGGCATCACGATCATCCTGCTGGTGTTCCCGTGGGCGAGCATCGCGCCGCCGTATCACTTCACCGAGCAGGTCGACTCGTGGGTCGGCTGGCTGATCGTCGGCATCATCATCGTGTCGGGCACGGTGCTCAACGCGATGCTGACCCAGCGGATGTGGCTGATCGGCGCCTGGCTGATCACCTTCGCGTTGCAGGCGATCATCCGTGGCCTGCTGTTCGACACCGCGATCCCCGGCGCGCTCGGGATGATGACCGGGGTGGCGTTCGTGCTCTACACGAACTACATGGTCACCGACCCCGGCACGACACCGTCGAAGCCCGCGTCGCAGGTCCTGTTCGGTTCGGGCGTGGCGCTGGCGTACGGGTTCTTCATGGTGGTCCACGTGTCGTACGGCCTGTTCCTCGCCACCGCGCTGGTCTGTCTCATCCGCGGGATGTTCCTGTGGGGCCTGCACTTCTCCAAGAAGGCGACCGAGAAGTGGGAGGCCGAGCAGGCGAAGTCGGCCGACGTCACGAGCCTGCCGAAGCCGGCCGAGAAGCCGGAAACCGGGGCCGTGGCGGCATGACCCACGAGGCGGAACTCAGCCGGGCGGCGCGTCTCGCGCCGCCCGGCCCGCCGCGCCGGGCGACCTTCGGTCTGCTGAAGAAGCTCTTCACCGACCGGCTGGCGCTCATGTCGGATTCGGCGGAGGCGCACGGGGACGTCGTCCGGATCGCGATCGGGCCCAAGACGATGTACCTGGTGAACCACCCCGAACTGGCGAAACACGTGCTCGCGGACAACGCGGCCAACTACCACAAGGGAATCGGCCTCCAGGAGGCGCGGCGGGCGCTCGGCGACGGGCTGCTCACCAGCGACGGCGACGTCTGGAAGAAACAGCGCCGGACCATCCAGCCGGTGTTCCAGCCCAAGCGGATCGCGCGGCAGGCCTCTGTCGTCGCGAACGAGGTCGAAGGCCTCGTCAAACGCTTGCGGGACACCGAAGGCCCGGTGGAGATCCTGCACGAGATGACCGGGCTGACGCTCGCCGTGCTCGGCAAGACCCTGCTCGATTCCGACCTCGGCGGCTTCACGTCGCTGGGGCATTCGTTCGAGGCCGTGCAGGACCAGGCGATGTTCGAAGCGGTGACGCTGAGCATGGTCCCGCAGTGGGCCCCGCTGAAGAAACAGCTGCGGTTCCGGGAATCCCGGGACGACCTCCGCCGGATCGCCGAGGAACTCGTCGAGCAGCGGCTGGCGAACCCGGTCGAGGGCGGCGAGGACGTGTTGTCCCGCCTCATCGCGACGGACGGGACCCGCGAGCAGATGCGGGACGAGCTCATCACCCTGCTGCTCGCCGGGCACGAGACGACGGCGAGCACCCTGGGCTGGGCGTTCCACTTGCTCGACGAACACCCCGACGTCGCGGCGAAACTGCGTGCCGAGGCCGATGCGGTGCTGGGCGACCAGCTGCCGACGCACGACGATCTGCACCGGTTGCCGTACACGGCCAGGGTCGTCGAAGAGGTCATGCGGCTGTACCCGCCGGTGTGGCTGCTGCCGAGGGTGGCGCAGGCCGACGACGAGATCGGCGGCTACCACATCCCGGCCGGATCCGACGTCGTCGTCGTGCCCTTCACCCTGCACCGGCATCCGGCGTTCTGGCCGGAGCCGGAGAAATTCGATCCGGACCGGTTCGATCCGGATCGGCCGAGCGGGCGGCCCCGGTACGCCTACATCCCGTTCGGCGCGGGGCCGCGGTTCTGCATCGGCAACAGCCTCGGCGTGATGGAGGCCGTTTTCGTGCTGACGATGGTCCTGCGCGACCTCGAACTCAGGAAGGTCCCAGGCTACGACGTGGTCCCCGAAGCGATGCTGTCGCTGCGGGTGCGCGGCGGGCTGCCGATGACGGTGCACACCAGGAACAGGAGGTAGGTTCCGTGGATTCGGACGAACAGGTCAAGGTGTCCACTTTGGAGGCCTACGCGGACACGATCTTGCCGGGCGAGAAGCGGTTCCCCGGGGATCACGCGATCGCCGGCGCCTCGCCGGGGCCGGGCGCGGTGGTGGCGGGCGCGCTCGAACTGCTGCACACCGAGGCGACCGGGGTGACCGTCGGGCTGCCCTATCTGGCGCAGGCCCTCAACGATCACGCGAAGATCCACGCCAAGGAAAACGACCTCGAACTCGACGAGGCCCTGCCGCCGTTCGTCGCATTGTCCTTTGCGGACAGAACGGCACTCGTGCGGTCGCTGACCGCGCCGGGACATCCGGAGAAGGACGGCTGGGTCAGCCTCGCCTTGTTCTGCAACATGGCCTTCGACAGCGCGGCGCACAAGCACACCGCCGAAGCGATCGCCGAGGGGCACCCCGGCCTGCTGGCGATGGGATACACCGCGCCGGACGAAGACGGCCTGTGGCGGTTCCCGAAGTTCTCCTACCGTCGCGAACTGGCGCGACTCCACCCCGACACCACGCCTTCCGGGAGTCCGGCATGACTGCCTATGACAAGACCGACGTCGTCATCGTCGGCAGCGGGTTCGGTGGCTCCATCCCCGCCTACCACTTGGCCGCGGGCGGGGCGAAGGTCACCGTGCTGGAACGCGGGCCGTGGCTGGAGACGAAGGAGTTCGAGCACGACTACCTGCTCGGCTCGTCCTACACCAGGGCCTTCGATTTCGTCGTCGGCGACGGGATGAGCGTGCTCGGCGGGAACTGCGTCGGCGGCGGCAGCGTGGTGTACTTCGCCGCGATGCCGCGCGCGCCGAAGTTCGTGTTCGAGCGCCACGGCGGCATCGGCAGGCGGATGTGGCCGTCGGTGCTGACGCGGGACACCCTGGAGCCTTGGTACGACCGGGTTTCGGATTCGCTTCCGGTGTCCACACAGGACTGGAACGACGTCTCGTACGCGGGCGGGCTGTGGGCCGCGTTGTGCGACCACTCCGGCCGGACCGCGAACCCGGCGCCGGTCGCGGTGGACAACGACCGCTGTGTGAACTGCAACTTCATGATGGCGGGCTGCCGGTTCGACGCGAAACGCTCGCTGCTGACCAACTATCTGCCCGCCGCGCTCGCACACGGGGCGAAGATCCGGCCGCTGCACGAGGTCCAGCGCATCGAGCGGATCGACGACGGCGACTACCGCGTGCACTTCAACGTCGTCGACGACACGGACTACCGGGCGCAGACCGGCAGCGGGACGATCGACGCGAAGGTCGTCATCATCGCCGCGGGCGCGGGGGCGACTCCGGTGATCCTTCAGCGTTCGGAGGCGGCGCTGGGCACCATGCCGCACGCGGTCGGCCGGTACTTCTCCGGCAACGGTGAGCGGCTCAACACCGCGATCATCGACGAGGAGCGCGTCCGCGAGGTGCTCGGACTGTCCCGTGAGGACGGCAAGGTCTACGAGGCCAACCACATCGGCAAGGGCCCGACGGTGGCGAACTGGGACAAGCTCGACGGTTCGCTTCCGGAGTACGAGCGGTACTCGCTGGAGCAGCTGTACTTCCCGCCAGGGCTCGGCACGATCCTCGCGCAGGTGCCCGACGGAGACGAACCGCGCTGGTTCGGCGCGCAGAAGAAGGAGATCCTCAAGAAGTGGTCGTCCTGGCTGACCATCTTCCTGATGACCGAGGACGACAACGAGGGCGTCTTCGGCGCGCCGCCGCCCACCGGCAACGCGTACCGCATCTCCCAGCAGATGCTCGGCCGCGGCCCGCTGAAGTACGACCCGACGCCGAACACCCTGCACGGCTGGTCGCTGGCCGACGCGGAGTGCAAGGAGATCCTCGAGAAGGACGGCCTGGCGAAGGTGTCGCCGTGGACCAACGACGTCGTCGGCGCGTACACCGTGCACCCGCTGGCGTCGTGCCGGATCGGTGACGACCCGGAGACCTCGGCGCTGCACCCGAACCACGAACTCCGCAACCATCCCGGGATCTTCGTGACCGACAGCGCCTCCGTGCCGGGCGCGCTGACGGTGAATCCGGCGATGACGATCGCGGCGCTGGCCGAACGTTCGGTACCGGGCATCGTGCGTGCGTTGCAGGCACGCGGTGTCGACGTCACGTACGGCGCGCCGGCTCCGGACGGCTCGATCACCGGGCGGCGGGCGGTCAGCAAGCTGTCGCTGGTCGCCGGGAGCTGAGCATGGCGCCCGCGCTGGTGAGACTCGCGCTGAGACGGGTGCTGCGCGAAGTCCGGTACGTCCGGCCGGTCCCGTACGGCCGGGCGACCGGGCTCGTGCGCGACGTCTACCGTCGGCTGGAACGCGAATTCGGCATGCTGGCCCCGCCGGTGGCACTGCATTCGCCGTCACCGACCGTGCTCGCGGCGAGTTGGGTGATGCTGCGGGAATCGCTGGTGGCGGCGGGGGCGACGAGCCGGGCTGATCGGGAGGTCGTCGCGACACTGGTCTCGCGGGCGAACTCGTGCCCCTACTGTGTCGAGGTCCATGGGATGGCGCTGGATTCGCTCGGGCGTTCCTCGGAGGCATCGGCGATCGCCGACGGGCGGCCTGTCGCGGATCCGTTCGCCGGGGCGTTGTCCGTGGCGGCCAGGGCGGAGCTGACCGCCGTCGCGTTCACGTTCCACTACCTGAACCGGGTGGTGAGCGTGTTCCTCGGGCCGTCACCGCTGCCTTCGAACGTGCCGGATTCGGCACGTTCGAAGGCGAAGACCGTCCTCGGACGGCTCCTTCGCCCGGCGTCGGCGGCACTGCCCGGTGAGTCGCTGGACCTGCTTCCGGCAGGGTCGCGGGATTTCTCCTGGGCTGCGGGGAATCCGATCATGGAGGACGCGTTCTCCCGCGCCGCGTCGGCTTTCGCCTCGCTGGCGGTGCCCTCGGAGGTACGGGAAGTCGTGGCGCGAGAACTGTCCACATGGGACGGTTCCGCGCCAGGATTGAGCCGTTCGTGGGTGGACGCCTTCGACGATCCGGCGGTCCGGCTGGCCTTGGTGGTGGCGAAGGCGCCCTATCAGGTCGACGATGCTTTGGTGACCGCCGCCGGCTTGGGCGATCGAGAGCTGGTCGAGCTCGTGGGGTGGACGAGTTTCGCCGCGGCCGCCCACCGCGTCTCGCTATCGAGCTCGCCTTCAACAACATGAGAGAAGACTTCTCGCCCTGCTCCGGTTCATGCTTGACCGGACTGCAGGTGCGGACGGCGCCCTCGTTCCCGGAACAGGGTTCTGGCGCCGAGACTCCGATTCCGTGACTTGAGTGGTTGAGAGCTAGGGGAGTGCGGTGGCATGAGCGTTGAGCGGATTTCGATTGTCGGTATCGGTCTCCGATACCCGGACGCCGGTTCCCCGGAAGAACTGTGGGAGAACGTCCTCGCCGGCCGCCGGGCGTTCCGGAGGCTGCCCGACGAGCGGATGAACCGCGAGGACTACTACTCGCCCGACCCCGAGGCTCCGGACCGTTTCTACGCCCAGAAGGCCGCGGTCCTCCGGGACTACGAGTTCGACCGGATCAAGTACAAGGTCGCGGGCAGTACGTTCCGCTCGACCGACACCACGCACTGGCTCGCCCTCGACGTCGCCGTGCAGGCGCTGGCGGACGCGGGTTTCCCCGAGGGTGACGGGCTGCCGCGGCCCAACACCGGCGTGGTCATCGGCAACAGCCTCACCGGCGAGTTCTCGCGGGCCAACATCATGCGGCTGCGCTGGCCGTACGTGCGCCGGACCATCGCGGCGGCGCTCGCCGAGCGCGGCTGGGCCGACGGCGACACCGCCGAATTCCTCCACGATCTCGAGGTGCAGTACAAGGCGCCGTTCCCGGAGATCGACGAGGACTCCCTCGCGGGTGGGCTGGCGAACACGATCGCCGGCCGGGTCTGCAACTTCTTCGACTTCGGCGGCGGCGGTTTCACCGTGGACGGTGCCTGCTCGTCGTCGCTGCTCTCCGTGGTCACGGCGGCGAACGCGCTTTCGGAGGGCGACCTCGACGTCGCCGTCGCGGGTGGTGTCGACTTGTCGATCGACCCGTTCGAGGTGATCGGGTTCGCCAAGACCGGCGCGCTCGCCAAACGGGAGATGAAGGTCTACGACGCCGATTCCAACGGTTTCTGGCCCGGCGAGGGGTCCGGCATGCTCGTGCTGATGCGCGAGGAGGACGCGATCGCGCAGGGCAAGCGGATCTACGCCACCATCGGCGGCTGGGGTGTCTCCTCCGACGGCAAGGGCGGCATCACCCGCCCCGAGGCGTCGGGTCACCGCCTCGCGCTCAAACGGGCCTACGAGAAGGCCGGCTACGGGGTCGAGACCGTTTCGTACTTCGAAGGGCACGGCACCGGGACCGCGCTGGGCGACGCCACCGAGATCGAGGCGCTGTCCACCGTCCGACGCGACGCCGACCCGCTCGCTGACCCCGCCGCGCTGAGCACGATCAAGGGCAACATCGGCCACACCAAGGCCGCGGCAGGGGTCGCCGGGTTGATCAAGGCCGCGCTGGCGGTCTATCACCAGGTCATCCCGCCCGCGACCGGCCACTTCGAACCGCACGAGTCGCTGGTCGGCGATTCCGCGCGGATGTACGTCCCGGCCGAGGCCGGGCTGTGGCCCTCGGACCACCCGGTCCGCGCGGGTGTCTCCGCGATGGGGTTCGGCGGCATCAACTCGCACGTCACCGTCACCGAAGCGCCGGGTGCGGCCCGGCGCAAGGAACTCGACGAGAAGACCCGGTCGCTGGTCGCCGGACGTCAGGACAGCGAGCTGCTGCTCCTCGACGAGGACGACGCCGCGTCGCTGCGTGGCAAGGTGACCGGTCTGCTGGAGGTCGTCCCGAAGCTCTCGTTCGCGGAGCTCGCGGACCTGGCGGGCACGCTTTCCGCGGAACTGTCCGGGAAATCGGTCCGCGCCGCGGTCGTCGCGGCCAACCCCGAGGACGCCGAGCGCAAGCTGGCCAAGCTCCTCGACCTTCTCGGCGAGGGAGAACCGGAGGTCTTCTCCTCCCGCGAAGGCATCTTCGCCAGTGCGCGTTCGACGGACCCGAAGATCGGATTCCTGTTCCCCGGTCAGGGTTCCGGGCAGGGCACGGTCGGCGCGCTGCGCAAGCGCTTCGGGCACGCCGACGACATCTACCGCGCCGCTGGCCTGTCCACCGGCGCGGACCAGGTCGCCACCGACGTCGCGCAGCCGCGGATCGTCACCGGCTCGCTCGCCGGGCTCCGGGTGCTGAAGAGCCTCGGCATCGAAGCGCGGACGGTCGCGGGGCACAGCCTCGGTGAACTGACCGCCTTGCACTGGGGCGGCGCGCTCACCGAACGCGAAGTCCTCCGCCTGGCCAAGATCCGCGGCAAGGTGATGGCGACCGCGAGCGACGGAAACGGTGCCATGGCGGGGATCGCGGCCACCCCGGGGGTCGCCGAGCGGCTCGCCGAGGGCGAAGAGGTGGTCATCGCGGGGTACAACGCTCCCGAGCAGACCGTCCTTTCCGGACCGGCGGACGCCATCGACCGGGTGGTCGCCCGTGCTCGCGCGGAAGGTGTCACCGCCACCCGCATCAACGTCTCGCACGCGTTCCACTCGCCCGCGGTCGTCCCGGCCGCCGAGGCGATGACCGGCGAACTCGCCACGTTCGACTTCGCCAGGCTCGACCGGCCGGTCGTCTCCACGGTGACCGGCGACGTCCTGCACGCCGCCGAGGACCTGCGTGACCTGCTGCGCGATCAGGTGGTCCTGCCGGTCCGCTTCCGTGAGGCGGCCGCGAAGGTCGCCGAGCGCAGCGACCTGGTGATCGAGGTCGGCCCCGGCCGCGTGCTCACCGGGCTGTTCGGCGCGATCGCGCCTGGCACCCCGGCGCTCGCGATCGACACCGACAGCCCAACGCTGGCTTCGGTGCTGAAGGTGGCCGGCGCCGCGTTCGCGATCGGCGCCCCGCTGGAGACGTCCGCGCTCTTCGACGGCCGTGTCGTGCGGGCACTGCCGGTGGACGGGAAGTTCTCGTTCCTCACCAGCCCGTGCGAGGCCGCGCCGTCCATCGACGCGGAACTGGCCCGCGACCGCGTCACCGACCCCACCGCACCCGCCGCCGCCACGACCGGGGCGACGACGGAAAGCGGCGGCAGCAGCACCCTCGAACTGCTGCGGAAACTCGCCTCCGAGCGGGTCGAACTGCCGCTCGAAGCGGTCACCGCCGACACACATCCGCTCGACGACCTGCACCTTTCGTCGATCACCGTCGGTCAGCTCGTCAACGACGTGACCCGTGCGCTCGGCCGTCCGGCGCTGGAGGGCATGCCGAACTTCGCGACCGTCTGCCTCGGCGAACTCGCCGACATGATCGACGAACTCGCGCAGACCGCCAAACCCGCCGACAGCAACCAGGCCGAGGTCGCCGGAGTCGGGCCGTGGGTCCGGCCGTTCGCGGTCGAGTACGCCGTCGCGCCGAAGCCGTCGCCCGACCTCACGCCGGGAGCCGCCGGCCTTTCGCAAGCGGAGTGGACGGCGTTCGCCCCGGAGGGCCACCCGCTGGCGGAGCCGCTGCGCGCGGCGCTGGCCACCGCGGGCGTCGGCGACGGTGTCGTCCTGTGCCTGAACGCGGACAGCGATTCCGGTGACGTGGGCTTGTTCCTGGACGCGGGCCGCGCGGTGCTGTCCGCGCCCAACGGCACGCGGTTCGTCGTGGTGCAGCACGGTCTCGGTGCCTCAGGCCTGGCTAAGACGCTGCGGCTGGAAGACCCGTCGGCCAGGACCACGATCGTCGACCTCGCCGACGTCCGCCCGGCGGACCCCGAGGCCATCCGTGCCGCGGTGTCCACCGTGGTCACCGAAGTGGCGGCCACCAACGACTTCAGCGAAGTCCGCTACGACTCCGCCGGTGTCCGCACGGTGCCGAAGCTCGGTGCCCTCAAACCGTCCGAAGCCCAGGGGACACCGCTGGGCGCCGAAGACGTCCTGCTCGTCACCGGCGGCGGCAAGGGCATCACCGCGGAGAGCGCTTTGGCGCTGGCCAAGGATTCCGGCGCGAAACTCGCGCTGCTCGGCCGCAGCGACCCTGCCGACGACGCCGAACTGTCGGAGAACCTCGGCCGGATGGCGGCGGCGGGCATCACCTACCGCTACGAACGCGCCGACGTCACCGACGCCCGTCAGGTGGCCGACGCCGTCAACCGGATCCAGGACGGGTTCGGACCGGTCACCGCGGTACTGCACGGCGCGGGCCGCAACGAGCCCGCCGCGCTGTTCTCCTTGACCGAGGAGACCTTCCGCAAGACGCTGGCCCCGAAGATCGGCGGCCTCAACGCCGTCCTCGACGCCGTCGACAAGGACAAGATCAAGCTGCTGGTGACCTTCGGCAGCATCATCGGACGGGCGGGGCTGCGCGGTGAGGCGCACTACGCCACGGCCAACGACTGGATGACGGAACTGACCGTCCGCTTCGGCCGCGAGCACCCCCAGGCCCGCGCGATCGCCCTCGAATGGTCGGTCTGGTCGGGGACCGGGATGGGCGAGAAGCTCGGCGTCGTCAGCGCGTTGATGCGCGACGGCATCACCCCGATCCCGACCGAGGAGGGCATCGAGATCCTCCGCCAGGTCGTCGGCGATCCGGCCGCCCCGTCGGTACTGGTCGTCTGCGGCCGGACAGCGGGACTGGTCACCCTGCCGGTGGAGAAACGCGAACTGCCGCTGACCCGCTTCGTCGACCGCGCCGTCGTGCACTACCCGGGGGTCGAGCTGATCACCGAGGCCGACCTCTCCGCGGGCAGCGACCCGTATCTGGCCGACCATCTGCTCGACGGCCAGCTGCTGTTCCCGGCGGTGATCGGCATGGAGGCGATGACCCAGGTCGCCAAGGCCGCGCTGGGCGTGGAAACCCTGCCGGCACCGGTGTTCTCCGACGTCGAGTTCCTGCGCCCGATCATCGTCTCGCCGGGCGGGTCGACCACGATCCGGCTCGCCGCGCTGGCCAGGGACGCCGAAACGGTGGACGTGGTGCTGCGCAGCGGGGAGACCGGGTTCAGCGCCGACCACTTCCGCGCCCGGCTGCGGTTCTCCCGGCCCGACCCGCTGGGTGACACCGTCGTCCGCGACGTCGCGCTGCCGCCGGTCCCGGTCGACCCGACGACCGAGCTCTACGGCACGGTCCTGTTCCAGGGCAAGCGATTCCAGCGGGTCACCGGATATCGCCGGGCAGGCGCCCGGCACGCGGTCGCGGAGATCGCGACCGGCGCCGAGGTCGACTGGTTCGCGCCGTTCCTTCCGCAGGAACAGCTTCTGGCCGACCCTGGCACCCGCGACGCGATGATGCACGCGATCCAGTGCTGCGTCCCGGACGCGACCCTGCTGCCGCAAGGAATCGAGCGGCTGTACCTGGCCGAGCCCGGCGAGCAGGACCCGGAGTACGTGCTCCTCGACGCCCGCGAGCGTTCGCAGGACGGCGACAGCTACCTCTACGACCTCGACGTCCGCAACCCCGACGGGAAGCTCGTCGAGCGGTGGGAAGGGCTGAAACTGCGCGCGGTGCGCAAACGTGACGGCGAAGGGCCTTGGGTCCCGTCGATGCTCGGGTCCTATTTGGAGCGTTCCGTCGAACGACTGCTCGGCTCGTCCCGCGCGATCGTCGTCGAACCGGACCCGGTGGGCGTTGCGGTGGAGACCACGTCGGAACGGCGGGCGCAGACGGCCTTGGCCGCCGGCCGCGCCGTCGACCGCCCGCTCGAGATCCGCTACCGGCCGGACGGGAAACCGGAAGCCGACGGGGTCGAGATCAGCGCGTCGCACAGCGCCGGACTCACCTTGGCGATCGCGGGCGACGGACGGATCGCCTGCGACGTCGAGACGGCGATCGAACGGACACTCCAGGACTGGGCGGGTCTGCTCGGCGAGGATCTGCTCGCGGTGGGCGAACTGCTCGCCGCGGACGCCCGCGAGCCGCTTTCGGTCGCGCACACCAGGGTCTGGAGCGCGCTCGAATGCGTGCGCAAGACCGGGGACATGACACAGGCACTCACCGTGCACCGGGTCGATCCGGACGGCTGGGCGGTGCTCTCGCACGGTGCCGCCCGCATCGCCACCTGGGTGACGACCGTCAACGACCGGACCGATCCCGTGGTCTTCGCGGTGCTACAGGGAGAGGGAAACTGACATGGCCGACTACTACGAGATCCTGCACACGGTCGGGTTCGAAGAGACCAACCTGGTCGGCAACGTCTACTACGTGAACTACGTGCGCTGGCAGGGCCGGTGCCGCGAGATGTTCCTGAAGGACAAGGCGCCGGCGGTGCTCGAAGAGGTCCGCCGGGACTTGAAACTCTTCACGCTCAAGGTGGACTGCGAGTTCTACGCGGAGATCACCGCGTTCGACGAGCTCTCCATCCGGTTGCGGCTGGAAGAGCTGACCCAGACCCAGATCCAGTTCACCTTCGACTACGTCCACCTCACCGGCGAGGGGGAGCGGCTGGTGGCGCGCGGACGGCAGCGGATCGCGTGCATGCGCGGCCCCAACACGGCGACCGTGCCCAGCAGGGTGCCCGAGCAACTGCGTGAGGCGCTGGCCCCGTACGCCGTCGACGGCAAGGGGGAGTGACGTGGGCGAGGTGGAGGAACCTTCGCGGCCGGTGCTGAAACGCCTGCCGACACCCGCCGCGCGACGACGGCTGTCCGCGCAGTCCGGGTTGCGGGAGGTGATGGGCCAGTTCGCCACCGGGGTCACCGTGCTGACCGCCGGGGGCGAACGGGCACACGGGATGACCGCCAACGCCGTCACCTCCGTGTCACTGGAGCCGCCGATGGTGCTGTGCTGCGTTTCCCGCGCGGCACGGATGCACGAGGCGATCGTGACGGCGGGGTCGTACGCGGTCACGGTGCTGGCGTCGGACCAGAAGGAGCTGGCGAAGTACTTCGCGGACTGGCGCCGCCCGGCCGGGCTCGCGCAGTTCGATTCGGTGGACTGGACGGCGGGGCCGCGGACCGGCGCCCCGCTGCTCGACGGCGCGCTCGCGTGGCTGGAATGCGAGCTGGCGGAGGTCTACGAGGGCGGTGACCACTCGATCTTCCTCGGCAAGGTGGTCGCCTCCAGCCGCGGCACCGCGCAGGACTCGCTGGTCTTCTACAGCGGCGGCTATCACCAGATCGACGGCCGGATACGGGCATCGGCCTGACAGGGAGAGGAATTGTCATGACCATCAACGAATCCGCCGCGACCGCCCCGGCGTCCTCGGCCGAACGGCCGCCGGTGGTGACCACGATGCCCCGTCTCGGGCGGGGGGTGTGCTGGCGCGACATCAAGCGGGAGATCGAACTCGACGAGCTCGAGCGCGAGGCCAGGCTCAGGGAGGCGGCGTGACCCTGCAGGGCGATCCGGGCGCTCAGCGCACGGAGGACTCCGAGGTGGTGCCGCTGCCGGAGGACCGGCTGCGGCGCCCCCGGATCCCGAGGGCGACCGACGGGCAGGTGATCCCGCTCGCCAGGGGCGCCGAACCGGTGCACCCCCCGGAACCGACGATGCCGTTGCTGCGCACCCAGCGCGACGAACTGCGCGAGCACATCGTCGACGGGCGGCTCGACGGCGTCCGGCGGCAGCATTCGCTCGGCAAGCACACCGCGCGCGAACGGCTGGATCTGTTGCTGGACCCCGATTCCTTCACCGAGGTCGAGCTGTACCGACGGCATCAGGCGAGCGGGCTCGGGCTGGCGGAGAACCGGCCGTACACCGACGGGGTCATCGCGGGCTCGGGCACCATCGACGGACGGCGCGTCTTCGTCTACGCGCAGGACTTCACCGTTTTCGGCGGTTCGCTCGGCGAGGCGCACGCGGAGAAGATCCACAAGGTGATGGACCTCGCGATCGCCACCGGTTCACCGCTGATCGGGCTCAACGACAGCGGGGGAGCGCGGATCCAGGAAGGGGTCATGGCGCTCAACGGCTACGGCGGCATCTTCCGCCGCCAGGTCGAGGCGTCCGGCGTCATCCCGCAGATCAGCGTGGTGCTGGGGCCGTGCGCGGGCGGGGCGGCGTATTCGCCCGCGCTCGCGGATTTCGTCTTCATGGTGCGCGACACCGCCCGGATGTACCTGACCGGGCCGGACGTCGTCGAGACCGTGACCGGGGAACGGGTCAGCCACGACGAACTGGGCGGCGCGGACGTGCACGGCGCGTCGTCCGGCGTGGCGACCGTGGTGCACGACGACGAGGAGAGCTGCCTCGCCGACGTCCGCTATCTGGTCTCGCTGCTGCCGTCGAACTATCTGGAGCCCGCGCCTCGCGAGCCGTCACAGGACGCGGGCAAGGACCGGCGCCCGAGGTTCGCCGAACTCGTCCCGGTGGAGCCGAACAAGCCCTACGACATGCGGGACGTGTTCACGGAACTGACCGACGACGGCGAGTTCTTCGAGACGCACGAGCGATGGGCGCCGAATGTGCTGTGCGCGCTCGCGCGGATTGACGGCCGGGTGGTCGGCCTGGTCGGCAATCAGCCGATGGTGTTCGCCGGCGTGCTCGACGGTCCCGCTTCGCAGAAGGCCGCGCGGTTCGTGCGGTTCTGCGACGCGTTCAGCATCCCGCTGGTGACCCTCGTCGACGTCCCGGGTTTCCTGCCGGGGGTCGAGCAGGAGCATTCCGGGATCATCCGGCACGGCGCGCAGCTGCTGCACGCCTACTGCGAGGCGACCGTGCCGCGGATCCAGGTCATCCTGCGCAAGGCCTACGGCGGCGCGTACATCGTGATGGACTCGCGGTCCATCGGCACCGACCTGTCACTGGCGTGGCCCACCAACCAGATCGCCGTGATGGGCGCCGAGGGCGCGGTCAACGTGCTGTTCCGCAAGGACCTCGCCGTCGCGCCCGATCCGGACGTACTCCGCGCCCACCTGGTCGCGGAGTACACCGAGGAGTTCATGAACCCGCAGTACTCGGCGGAACGGGGGCTGGTCGACGACATCATCGACCCCGCCGACACCCGGTCCGCCGTCGCCAGGGCGCTGGACATGCTGCAGGACAAGCGAAAGGCCGCACCCCAGCGCAAGCACGGCAACCATCCGATCTGAACGGGGGAACCATGTCACCGTCCGAAAAGGACAGTGCGCCGATCTTCCGGGTCCTGCGGGGGGACCCGGAAGACGCCGAACTGGCGGCACTCGTCGCCGTCTTCACCGCGCTCGCTTCGGCCGCGCCTCCGCCCGCCGCGCCGGCGCGATCCGCCTGGTCGTCTCGAACCCCGGCGACCTGGCGCACTTCGGTCTTGCGCTGACGGACGCCGTCACATGACGCGAAAGCCACTTTCGCAACCTTCGACGTTGCGAAAGTGGCTTTCGCGTCACGCCAGTTGCCTCGCCCCCCGATAGAACCCGATCAGCCGTCCGGTGGGCACTCGCGTGATCGGGCGCGTCACTCGCGTGATTGGACGCGTGACTCGCGTGATCGAGGGCGTCACTCGCGTGATCGGGCGCCGCGCTAAGCGGTGAGCCGTCGCGCGGCCTCGGTTTCCCGCCGCGGCGGATACGTGCTGTGGCAAGTGTGCACGGCGACGTAGAGGACGCCGCCGTCGATCACCGTCTCCAGATCCGTTCGCTCCCCAGGCTCGAACGGGCCTCCGCAGGCCGCGCAGGTCCGCTGCCGTTCCGCCGCGCTCACTGCCTGTCTCGCTGCTCGGGGACGGCCGGGTCGGGCCACGACAGGCCCAGCAGGTCGACGTCGAGTTCGTCGTCGGCGTAGATCTCGTACGGGTCGAGGCGCTCGGTCATGGTGTGCTCCCTGGTTTCCGGATACCACAAGGGCACTACCGGTACCCCCTCGACCGCAACTTTTTCTTTGCTCAGCACGAGCCTCCCGCGTCCTCGATCGCGTCACGATCGGTTCCCGATCGGGCGGGTTCATCCTGGTTGTCAAGTGAGTCGTTCATCGAAGGTCGGGAGGAACGCCATGACGGCACAGGTGCGAATTCGAGTGGCCGGCGATGATTTCGACCCTTGCGGGACCGCCGAGGCCGACGCGACGGCGTTCGTCCCGGAGCCGCGGCAGGCCGCCGAGAACGAGCTCCCGGCCGACCACATCGTCCTCGGCTACAACTAGGCCGTGTCCGGCCTGCTCGACCGGTATGTAAAGCACGGACAAAGAAGACCACCGGGTATCGCGCGCGCGAGAATGAAGATCGCCCACGACCCGGCCAGACCACGAGGAGGCCTCCGGATGGCTATGCGCCTCCAGCTCACGTCGGGTTTGCAGGTGCTGGAAGAATGGGCGATCAATGCACCGCAGGCTGATCGAAATGTCATCTACGAAGCACTTTTCGCGGTGGCCGACGGATCCGCCTTTCTCATCTACGACATCTTCGGAGACGGCCGCGATCCGCATCAGTTCATTATTCTGGTGAAGCATGATCTCGTCATCCGGATAGGGCTCAAGCGGTCCGATTCCTCGTTCGAGATCGTCTACATCGGCGCGCTGGAGCACGGCACACCCGCCGCTGCCTGGATCGAGGACGCCGACGGCTCCTGACCCGGTACCGCTGAACGGCCCAGTCTCCTGCCTCTTACCGGCGGCCTTTCGTACCAGCGGGTCATGCGTTCCTCATCTTGACATCGTCCAGTTCGGCGTGAAATTCTTCCGGTGTTTGGGGGCGGGGGAATTCTGTCGGGCTGGAATTTGCGTTTTGTGTTCTGTGTTCGTCTCGAGGGCTGGAGGCACAAAAGATGTCATCACCTGAATTCCCGGGATTGGATGTTTCCACACGGGTGCGCGCACGTGACATTCAGATGGCCGGGGTCGCCGATGTCCGCCGCCGGGTGCTGATGATCTCCGGCGCGATCGACACCACCGACCACGATATTTCGGTCAGCGTCAACCTCCCGGAGCCGGGTCGCTGGCAGGTGATCAAGTCCGAGACCAACCTGACCGACAAGACCTGGGTCGCGATGCAGGTCGTCACGGACGAGGATTCGACCTTCGTCAACGACGCCGAGACCCTCGTGCTTTCCCGCCAGTTCTCGAAGTCCTTCATGACGCCCGACCAGCGCCGCCTCACCTTCTACGACGGTGAAGTCCGGCCCGGCGAGGCCGTGCTGAAGGTGTACTCGCTGGACGCGGGAGGGCGGAAGCCGACCTACTCCTACTCCCGGTACAGCCCGATCGCGACCGACACCGCCGAGCAGTCCCAGCAGACCCTGGACGAAATGATCAGCGACGGGATGAAACAGCGCCCTGTGATCGAGCTGATCGTCCCGGTGACCGTGATCGGCTGAGTACACCGGTGATCACGTTCGTCCCGGAACCCCAGCTGCTCGAATCGCCGCGCGGGCGGGAGTGGCCGGTCGTCCCCGGCGCCCGCGCGCCGGCCGCCGCCGAACCGCCGTCCGGCGCCGACGTGGTCATCGTCGGCGCGGGCCCGGCGGGGCTCGCGGTCGCTTCCGCGTTGTGGCACCACGGCGTGCGAGACCTCGTCATCGTCGACCGCGACGGCCGTCCCTGCGGCCGGTTCTTCGACCGGATCGACCTGCTCGGCCAGCGCGTGCTGCGGTCACCGTATGAGCACCACCCCGGCGTCGAGGGCTACCGCGACTGCGAACTGCTGGACTTCGCCCGGCTGCACTGGTCGGTGCTGACGCCGGTGGAGCGCCGCGAGATCCGGATGGCGCAGGCCGGGCACCGGTCCGTCGTCCCCGTCGACGTCTTCGAGGCCTACTGCCGTCATCTGGCCGCGAGCCATCACGTCACCGAACGGACCTGGCGCGGTTCGGTGCGCGAGGTGCTGCCGACGTCGGAGGCGGTCACCGTGCGCGCCGACCGGTTCTCCGTGACCGCGCGCCACGCCGTGCTGTGTCTCGGCGAGGAGCGCCGGTCCGCCCCGGACACCTGGTGGGGCGGCGGTCATCCGCCGCGCGGGGTGAGCTACTGGGACGAACCCGTTCCCGCCGGTGGGAAGCGGCTCGCGGTCGTCGGCGCCGGCCTCACCGCCGCACACCTGATCTCCAACGGGCTCGCCCAAGGCCGCGAGGTGCACTGGGTGGTTCGCGAAACGGGCGAACGCTACCAGTGCGCCGACGTCAACTCGTCGTTCTTCCGGCCGGAAGGCCGTGCCCGCTTCGACGGCGTGAGCTGGCCGGAACGGCTCGAACTGATGGGCCGCTTCCGGCGCGCGTCGATCATGTTCGAGTTCCGGCCGATGCTCGAGGCCGCCGAAGCCGAGGGACGGCTGATCGTGCATCGAGGCAAGGCGATCACGAAGGTCGCACCGGGGGTCGCCCTCCACCTCGAAGACGGTTCGCGGGTTTCCGTGGAGCACGCCGTCCTGGCGCTCGGCACCACGCCGTCGATCGGTGACGGTCTGATGCCCGGCGAGGCCGTTCTCGACCGCGGCGGCTGGCCTCAGCTGGACGAGCGCACCTTCGCCTACCTCGGTGCGCCCCGGGTCTTCGCCGTCGGCGCGGCCGCGGGGATGGCGCTGGGCCCGGCCGCCCGCAACATCGACGGCCACCGCGTCGCCACCGCGCGGGTCGCGGCCGCCGTCGCCGAGAACCTGCGGCGGGAAGCCCCGCTGCGGACGGCCGCGAAGGACGTCGCCCGTGTCTGAACCGTACGACTCCCGTTTCACCCTGCCGTCGATCGACGACGCTCCCTCGACCGAGGCGGGGGTGATCCTGCTGGGCCTGGACGCCGAACGTCTGCTGGCAGGCGTCGGGCTAGCCCGTCTCGCCGACGAGCCCGCGCTGGTCGCCCTCGCCGTGGACCAGGCCCGGCACGACGCGCTCGACCTGGGCACCGATGCGCTCGTCGAAGCCGGGATCGTGCGCTGGCGCGCGGTGCGCCCGTTGATCGAAGCAGGTCCGGAGATGACAGCGGCGGGTTCCCTGCGCCGAGAATGGGAACACGCCACCGCGCGGGTCGCCGCCACGGTGACCGGGCTGGGACCGGCTTCGGTGGCTTGCCTCGCGGCCTGCTGGCTGCGTCGCGACGACGTCGAAGAGTTCGCCGAGCACGGGCGGGCGCCGGAAAAGGGGAGCGGTACACACGATGTCCTATCTCGGGTCTTTGCCGACTGACACCACGCTGCTGCAGGTCTTCCGGAAGTTCCCGGCCCCGGCGTCGAAACTGCTGGATCTGCACGAACTGATCATGCGGGCGCCGTCGGCGTTCGACGCGGGGGAGCGGGAGCTGATCGCGGCCTACGTCTCCGGCGTCAACGACTGCCGGTACTGCCACGGGGTCCACACCGTCACCGCGGAGGCTTTCGGTGTGCCGGAAGGGCTTCTGACGGCCGCTTTGGCCGATCTGGACTCCTCGCCCGTGGACGAGCGGATGAAGCCCGTACTGGCCTACGTGGGCAAGCTGACGCGCACGCCGTCACGGATGACCGACGCCGACGCCGAAGCGGTGTTCGCGGCGGGCTGGGACGAGGCCGCGCTGCACGACGCCGTCCTCGTCTGCGCCCTGTTCAACTTCATGAACCGGATGGTCGAGGGGCTCGGGATCCGCGCCGACGACGCCTACGCGAAGATTTCGGGCGTGCGGCTGAAGGAGGGTGGGTACGCCGGTCTGGCGCGCCTGCTCGAATCCTGATTCGACTGTCCACACCGGACAACCGTGCCTCACTGAGACCGGCCGGCCGCGTTCCGTCACCGCCAAAGCCTCTGCTACTCCGTTCGACAGCGGAGGTCGCGGAAGTGGAGCAGTCGAGGAGAACCTTCTGGCGTAGGTGAAAAGCACATCCCCGCGATGATGCATGGCACTGGCCGCGAACCGGCCCTGGGCAGCACGATTCCCTCAGCGAAGGAAAACCGCCGAACAGCCTGGGAGCCATTCGATGAAGAACGCTGTGACCGACAACGTCCGCTCGCTCTTCGCCGTCCGGGGAATCGACACCGGTTTCGCCGGAGGCCAGGTCGATCTGGTGATCGACCGTTTCGACAACTGGACCAATCAGCCGCGTGGTGAGGTCTTCAACTGTTTCACCGGAGCCTGTTGCACCGCTCCGCCACTGGCCGAGGCGAGCTGAGCGCACCCCACCGGACCGCCGCTCGCGCCCCGAAGGCGAGCGGCGGTCCGGCATGTCGACGGAAAGTAGCCGACCGACTGCGGAATCGGTCGCCCGCGCCGCTTTTGCCGTGACGTCCCCAAAATGGACCGGACCGACGCACCACCCGAACGGTGGAACGCGTTCCGTCCGGGCGTGTTTATGTTGGGGCCATGGGGGTGCGCGTGAGGGGACGGCGCGATGGTGATCAGAGTTCTGGTGGCCGAAGACATGCATATCGTCAGGGGAGCGCTCGTGGCGCTGCTGCGGCTGGAGCCCGACATCGAAGTGGTGTCCGAAGTGGCTTCCGGTGACGAGATCCTCACCGCCGCGCGGGTTTCCCGGACCCAGGTCGCGGTCATCGACATCGACCTTCCCGGCAAGGACGGGCTCACCGCGGCCACCGAACTCCACGAGCAGCTGCCCGAGGTCAGGACCCTGATCCTGACCAGCCTCGGCAGGCCCGGCACGCTCCGCCGGGCGCTGGCGGCCAAGGTGAACGGGTTCCTGTTGAAGGACGCCCCCGCGGAGAAACTCGCCAACGCCGTGCGCGGCGTGGCGGCCGGGCGCCGGATGGTCGACGGCGACCTGGCACTCGCCGCCTGGGACACCGTGGAATGCCCGCTGACCCCGCGGGAGATCGACGTCCTGCGGCTGACCGCCGAAGGCCGCGACACCCTGGAGGTCGCGGCGAAGGCCTTTCTTTCCACCGGAACCGTGCGCAACTACCTGACCACGATCGTTTCGAAGCTCAACGCGCGCAACCGGGTCGACGCGATCCGGATCGCCAGGGACTCCGGCTGGATCTAGGCCGTGTCCTGTAAGTCATGTTCGCGGTCTTCGCGCCCAGGTGGTCCCTGACGGTACGGACGGACGCGGCCGAGTACGACCCGGTACGAGGCCGATCCGCCCGCACCGCCAGGAACCACCTGGATCACGAAGCCCATCGAACAGACTTACCGGACACGGCCTAGACGGGCACCACGGCGTGCAGCCGGAACCGTCCGTCGGCCTCGACCCCGGCGGTCAGCTCCCCGCCGAGTCCGGTGACGCGGTCGGACATGTTCGTGATGCCGCTGCCCGGGGCCTCGACCCGCTCCGGCCGCTCCGGATCCGGTGGCCGTCCGTTCTGGACACCGTCGTTGACGATGTCGAGCGCGACGCCGTTCACGGTCCGCCGCACGGCGATCTCGCAGCGTTCGACCTTGCTGTGCCGCAACACGTTCGTCACGCCTTCGCGCAGCACCACGGCCAGCACCGTCCGCACCGTCGTCGGCAGGTCGTCCTGCTCGATCTCCAGGCGCACCTGGACGTCGGCGGCCACCAGCACCGCCTGCGCCGACCGGGACTCCTGATCCAGCGACAGTTCCCGGTAGCCGCTGGCCACCGAGCGGACGTCGGCCAGCGCCTGCCTGGTCAGCCCGAGGATCTCCAGCAGCTCGTCGGAGGCGCGGGTGGTGTCGATGTCCATGATCCGGCTGGTCAGCTCGCTCTTCAGCGCGATCGCCGACAGGCTCATCCCGAGCAGATCGTGCAGGTCGCGGGCGAACCGCAGCCGCTCCTCGGCGACCGCGACCTCGGCGAGGCGTTTCCTGGTCTCGCCCAGTTCGGTCACCAGCCGGATCAGCCAGATGAGACCGAAGACCATCAGCCCGGTGTTCAGGATGGACGCGAAGCTGTAGAAGCCGCCGAGGAAGTCGGTGCCGTAGCCGATCCGGATCAGCACCACGCCCACCGCGGTCGCGGCGAACGCCGTCCATCCGGCCAGCGGCGGCAGCACCAGCAGCGCGGTGCCGGCGAACAGGCTGGGCAGGCTCACCCAGGCGTGTCCGAGCGGGATCAGCGGCAGGAAGATCAGGCAGGCCTGCACGAACAGCAGCGCGTAGCTCTGCCGCGAGCGCAACCGGACGTTCGGCCGGGCGAAATAGGACAGTTGCAGCGTGGTCAGCGCGGTGAGATACCCGGCGATGAGCGTGAGGGACCAGCCGTCGTCGGTCAGCATGAAGGCCCGGGCCATCGCGGAGAGACTGAAGATGATGAAGACCGCGGACATCGTCCATTGGACGTTCCTGGCGTCGATCCGGGACCAGTGGCCGGGCTCCTGCTCCAGCGCCGCCTCGGCGGGCTCGGCCTGCTCGGGTACCGGGAGTTCGGCGTGCAGCCGCCAGCGGCCCGCCGGGTCGGTGCCCGCGCTGAGCTTCCCGCCGTGCCCGGCGACCTCCTCGGTCACCTCACGCAGGCTCTCCGCCGTCTCCTCCGGGACGTCCTCGTGTGCCGTCCCGTCGTGCGCGATCTCCAGCACGACGCGGCCCCCGGTCTCGCGCACGGTGATCTCGCAGTGCTCGACGCCGGTGTAGCGGAGCACGTTCGTCACACCCTCGCGCAGCACTTTCGCCAGCAGGGTGCGCAGCTTCACCGGCAGCTCGACCTGCTCGAGTTCGACCCGCACCGCGACGTTCGACGCCGAGAGCAGCGACACCGCGGTCCGTGATTCCTTGTCGAGCGAAAGCTCCCGGTAGCCCCTGGCCACCGACCGCACGTCGGACAGCGTCCGCTGGGCGATCCCGGTGATCTCGGCGAGTTCCGCCCGCGCCTGGTCCAGGGATTTGCGCAGCAGCCGGTGCACCAGCTCGCCCTTGAGCGCGATCGCGGACAGGCTGAGCCCGAGCAGGTCGTGCAGGTCCCTCGCGAAGGCCAGCCGCTGCTCGGCCACGGCCCGCCGCGCCAGTTCGGTCCTGGCCTGGTGCAGCTCGGTCACCAGCCGCGCGAGCCAGGTCAGCAGATACACGACCAGGGCGTAGAAGACGGCGGTGACGCTGTCGAACAACGCCCCGAGCCAGGTCTCGTCGTAGGTCCACAGGATCCAGATCGTGCCCGCCATGAACACGGTGAACACGGTCCAGCCCGTCCTCGGCCGGAACAGCAGCAGCGCACTGCCCGCGGCGAGGGTGGTCAGCGAGCTCAGCGCCGCGTCGAAGTGCAGGGTCGACAGGTAGGCCAGGCACGCCTGCACCGCCAGCATCGCTTTCGCGAGCCTGGTGTCCAGGCGGACCGCCGGACGGCTGAAGTACAGCAGCTGGATCGCCAGCACGGGCCCGACGTACAGCACCGCCAGCAGGCCATGCCAGAAGTCGACCCCCGGCTGCAGCAGAACCGCGAGGAGACCGAACAGACAGGAGTTGACGAAGACGACGGTGATGATCAGGCCGGCGAGGAACAATGCCCGCCGGGGACGCCGGTCGACCCCGGCGGTACCCAGAGGTTCGGCGGTCACCGCGAGCTGTTCCGGCACAGGCACCCCAGTGGTAACAGAAGAAGTCTCGGTCTTCGTCGTGCTTCCCCCTGCGTCGGCCGTGGCAGGCCGCCGCGCGACCTTCCATCGCCGTGTGATTCGGATCCTAACCCATGTTCGTTACCCTGGTGGCTTCTTCCGGGTAGGGGAGGACGGCCGCAAGGGAGACGCTTTCCCCGCTGGGGACAGGGAAAATCGCCTCGATCACCCGAGCGGGTGTGGTTCGTTCGGACCATGAGCGCGATCGCGGAAGACGCCACGATGGAAGACGTGTGCCGATCCGCCATTCTAATGTGTACGCCGTGCCGGGCGGGCTCTCGCGGCGGCCGCGGCCCGGTGGCCCTAAGCTCGGCGCATGGCCAGGTATTTCGACGTACATCCGGAGAATCCGCAACGACGCGCGATCGGACAGGTCGTCGGCATCCTGCGCGAAGACGGGCTCATCGCGTACCCGACGGACTCCTGTTTCGCCCTCGGCTGCCAGCTGGGGAACAGGCAGGGCATCGACCGCATCCGGAGCATCCGCAAACTGGACGACCGCCACCACTTCACCCTGGTGTGCCAGGACTTCGCCCAGCTGGGCCAGTTCGTGCACGTGGACAACGCGGTCTTCCGCGCGGTCAAGGCGTCGACGCCGGGCAGCTACACCTTCATCCTGCCCGCGACCAAGGAGGTGCCACGCCGCCTGCTGCACGCCAAGAAGAAGACCGTCGGCGTGCGCATCCCGGACCACGTGGTCACCCAGGCGCTGCTGGGCGAGCTCGGCGAGCCGCTGCTGTCGAGCACGCTGCTGCTGCCCGACCAGGAGGAGCCGATGACCCAGGGCTGGGACATCAAGGAACGCCTGGAGCACGTGGTCGACGCGGTGATCGATTCCGGCGAGTGCGGGGTCGAACCCACCACGGTCATCGATTTCTCGTCGGGGGAGCCGGAGATCGTGCGGCGCGGCGCCGGCGACACCGCACGCTTCGAATGACGCGATTCGGCACCTGCTTGCGGTCCTTGCACACGCAACGATCGCAAGCAGGTGCCGAATGGCGGAGGTCATCTTCAGTGCGTGACGAGCCCTTCGGTCTTCGACGGCGCCGAGGGGATGTGGAACAGCCTGGTGAACAGCTCCAGCATCGCGGGGTCGCCCTTCACCGCCACCGCGCCGCAGGTGAGCGCGCTCGCGGCGTCCAGCTCGCCGTTCAGCAGCTTGAGCACGACCGGGCCGCGTGGCTCGATGACGAGGTCCGGCTCCGGCAGGGGGCCCTCGCCCGCCGTAACCGCGCCGTCGTCGATCACCGCGTGGACGATCATCTGGTCGCCGTAGTGGAGTTCGAACGAGCACTGGAGGCCGCGGGCGGCGTCCGGCTGGAACGTCGTGTACAGCGACAGGATGGCCGCGTCGAGGGTGAACAGGTCGTCGGCCGCCGGGTCGGTCAGCGAACGGGCGCCCCACAGGCCCAGCTGCAGCAGGATCTGGTCGAGGTCGTTGCCGTACTCGGTGAGTTCGTAGACCACCCCGGCGTCGAGCTGAGAGAGCACCCGGCGCTGGACGACGCCGTGCCGTTCGAGCTCGTTGAGCCGGGTCGACAGGATGCTCGTCGGGATCTTCGGCAGGCCGTGCTGCAGCTCGTCGAAACGCTTCGGGCCGAGCACCAGGTCGCGGATCACGAGCAGGGACCAGCGTTCCCCGATGATCTCGAGCGCGCGGGCGAGGCCGCAGAACTGGCCGTAGGTGCGAGCGGTCATGCTTGACTCCTCAACTTCCTTGATCTGGTGACGGGGTGGTGCTCGTTCAGCGGACGGGGTGTCCCTCGGAAAGCAGTTCGCGGTGCAGCTCTCGCAGTTCGGCGCAGGGTTTCACCCCCAGTTCGTCCTCGAGCCTGGTCCGCAGCCACTCGAACGTCGCGAGCGCGTCGCTCCGCCTCCCGCTGAGCCCGAGCGCGCGGATCAGCTGGGCGTGCAGGGTTTCGTCGAACGGGTCGGCGGTGGTGAGCGACCGCAGCACGCCGAGCATCTCCCGGTGCTTGCCGGCGCGGATCTCGGCCTCGATCCACAGGTCGCGGGCGTTGCGCCGATGCTCCAGGAGATAGACCGTGTAGGCGGCCAAGGTCGGTCCACAGTGGATGTTCGCCAGCGGGGGACCGGACCACAGGTCCAGCGCGGTACGGAACGCGTGCGCGGCCGCCGCGTTGTCGCCTTCGTCCAGCAGGTCGCGGCCGAGGCGGTGAAGCCGGTGGAACTCCGACACGTCGACCACGCCCGCGTCGATGTCGAGCCGGTACCCGGGTGAGCTGGTGACCAGCAGTCCCCCGGTGCCGTCCGGGTCGAGATGGCGGCGGAGGTGGTGGACGTAGGTGTGCAGGGTCCGGCGGACACTGCGCGGCGGCGTGTCGTTCCACAGCTCGTGGACCAGCGAGTCGACGTGGACCGTCTTGCCGGGACGGATGAGCAGCATCGCCAGCAGTTGCAGGAGTTTCGGCGTGCTCGGCGCGCGGTCGACACCGCCGATGTGCAGCTCGAGCGGCCCCAGAACCCTGGCCGTGTCACCTTCTCCGATGGTCATCGCGTGCATCCCTGCCCCTCCGGCGGAATCCCCCTCAATGACGGTGACAGAGGCGGAACCTTCGGAACAGTGCCGGAAACACCCGGCGGCCGGTGATTTCTTCGTTGCCCCGTATGTGATCGTCACGACCTGGAGCGGAGAACCGGTTGTGGCAAAAGAGAAGACGCGGAATGGGTCAGAGCCAGTCGGAATCGGTGGCGATGCGGATGGCGTCCACCCGGTTGCGGGCGTTGAGTTTCGTGACCACCGTGGCGAGGTAGTTCCGCACGGTTCCCGGTGACAGGAACAGCTCCGCCGCGATGTCGGCGACCGTACGCCCGTTCGCGGCGAGGCGGAGGATCTCGGCTTCGCGCGGGGTCAGCGGGCAATCCTCGGTTTCCCAGGCGGACAGCGCGAGTTCACTGTCGATGACGCGGCGGCCGATGGCGACCGAGCGGACGGCGTTGGCGAGCTTGTCGGCGGGCGCGTCCTTGAGCAGGAACCCGTTCACCTTCGCGTCGAGCGCGCGGCGCACGGTGCCCGGGCGGCCGAGCGAGGTGAGGATCAGCGTGCGGACGCTCGGAAGCTGCTGATAGAGCTCGGAAGCGGCGGCGAGCCCGTCCTTGGCGGGCAGGTCTATGTCGATGATCGCGACGTCCGGCAGATACTCCGCGGCCATCGGAAGGATCTTGTCGCCCGAGCAGACCTCCGCGACCACCTCGATGTCCTGTTCGAGGTTCAGCAGAGCGACCAAGGCGCCGCGGACCATGTGCATATCCTCGGCCAATAGGACTCGGATCACTCCGACCTCCTCTTCCCCAGAAACGCGCTAACTCTCAGTGTACATAGCAAACCCGGAAGAGTGAATCGGAATCGCACGATACAAGGTTGCGGTTTTTTCGGCGGACTGCTCGGCCGGTCGGAACCCTGGTGAACTGCGACGATGGCATGGCTTCGACCACACTGAAACTGAGAGCGATCGATTACTCGCTGTTAGGTGAGAAGACGGTAAAACTATTGCCATAAGTGGTTTTCATTCCCTGTTGAGTACGTTCCATTACGGTGAATTCGTCCGGCGAACGGGTGAATTCGACGTCTTTCGAAGACGGGGATGGACTGTTCGGCGGTACCGGGGCGCCGACCTCGATCGGCCGTCGAGCGGACGGCGAGCACCGCGTGGTCTCCTCGGCACGAGCCGAGTTCGCGCGAAGCCGACACTATCCACAAAGGACGTAAGTGATGAGCTCATTGCTGGGTGCCCTGCGCAAGGTCATGTTCGCGCCTTCGCTGGCTTCGGTCGGCTTCGAGGGGCGAGGCTTCGGGGTATCGCCGACGCCGGCGACCGCCCGTCTGGAGTCGATCCCGCAGTCGGTGGTGTGCGGCTTCGAGTGGGGTATCGACGCGCCGGCGCTGTGGGAGGCCGAGCGGCGGCTGGACATGGTCGAGCCGGAGCTGCGCGGGTTCGCCTACGAGGGCGCGGCGATGGCGTTCACCATCCTCGACGTCATGCCCGGCGGCCGGACGGACCGTACGGCCGAACTGATGAGCGGCCCCGGCCTCCCGCACGTGTTCCTGACCTACATCGGCATCGGGTTCGCGATGGCCCGGCTGCCCCGCCCGCTGTGGAAGAAGGTGCTGCCGGAACTGGACGGCGTCCCGTTCCACCCGACGATGAGCTGGCTGGCCGTCGACGGCTACGCCTTCGATCGCGCCTACTTCGACACGCGCAAGTGGGTCGACCGGCAGTTCGTCCCCAAGCCGTACCCGTGGGCGGGCGCCCCCGGGTACTTCCCGCGCGCCTGCGACCAGGGCATCGGGCGGGCGCTGTGGTTCATCAACGGTGGCGACCCGGTGAAGGTCGCCGCGGCGGTGAACCGCTTCCCCGCCGGACGCCGTCCGGACCTGTGGAGCGGGGTCGGGCTGGCTGCGACCTTCGCGGGCGGCTGCGACCGGCCGGGGCTGGTGAGACTGCGTGAGTCGGCGGGGGAGCATCAGGACGAACTCGGCCTCGGTGTCGTGTTCGCGGTGAAGGCGAGGACGTTCTCGTCGTTCGTCCCGCCGCACACCCGCCGCGCCGCGCGGGCGCTCGCCGGGCTGAGCATCGAGGAGGCCGTCGACCTGGCCGACTCGACCGAGGTCACCGCCGACGCCGCGGACGGGACGCCCGCCTATGAACTGTGGCGGCAGAACATCCGGGACGGGCTGGCCCCGGCGGCGGGCCGCCTGTCCGCCTGAGGTGCCGCAGATGTCAGGAAAGGGTCGTTCAAGACGTTTTTCGTCCTGAACGACCCTTTCCTGAGATCCGGGAGAGGATCAGGCCGCGCGCTTGAACGGCTCCGGCCGGTGCCGCAGGTCGGGCAGCGCGAGCAGGACCGGCGGGTCGAACAGGCGCTTGGGGCGCATCCGCAGATCCGCCAGCCGCGCGGAGACGCCCGGTTCGACGGTGATCGGGCCGTGGTGCCCGGTGTACCCGGTGCCGCGGCGCATGGGCGGCCCGGTCACGCAGTGCGCGACGAGGTGCCAGGTGCCTTCCGGGACATCGGTCAGCTGATAGGGGCCGGGGGCGTCGATGACCGTGTAACGCACGGGCGCGCCCTCGGGGATGCGCGTCGGGAAGAGGCCGACGAAGACGAGGCCGGGCGAGATCTCCGGCGGCGCCGACACGAAACCTCGGACGACGGCCCGCTTCGCGCCCGGACGGGGATCGCCCGCGAGGTGGCGCTGGAACCCGCCCTGCCGTCGGTACGCGGACGGGGAGAGGCCGACCCGGCTGCTGAACCGCGTGCTGAAGGTGCCGACACTGTTGTAGCCCACCTGGCGGCTGATGTCGGCGACCGTGATCGAGGTCGTCAACAGCAGGCTCTTGGCCTCGTCGAGCCGCAGCGCGGACAGGAACCGGCCTGGCGAGACGCCGGTGGCCTGCTGGAACACCCTGGTGAAATGGAATTTGCTGAACGTCGCCGCACGGGCGATGTCATCGATAGTGAGCTCTTCGCCCAGTTTCTCGTTCATGGCCCCAATGGCTCGCTCCACGGCTCGCCGGACAGTCTCATCCATTGTACCGTCCTTTCGCTCGAGGAATTCTGGTCTGCTTTGCGGTTTCGACACTAGTGTTCGCCGCCGCTTCTCCTGAAGTGCTTGATTCACCGCCGGATATGGATTCATGTGTGCGCCGACGTGAAAATTTCACAGTGTCCCGGACATGCGAAAACCACGGTCCGGCGGTGCTGGGCACACTGGATCTCCCCGGCCGATGGCCGCAGAATTCCTGGTAGCGCATTCACGCCGGAACTTCCCCGGCCGTGTTGGCGCGGTCCGAAGAACGTATTCCCGCGGCAACACAGAACCGGCCCTTGACCGCGTCCCCCCGCGGCGGTCAAGGGCCGGTTTCCATTTCGCGGAACGTGTGTGTGAGGATAGTATCGGCGGCTCGGGGCGGGAAGCGGCGAAAGGCAGATGGGGTCGATGATCAAGGTCCTGGTGGCCGAGGACATGCACATTGTCCGTGGAGCCCTGGTCGCGCTGCTCGGTTTGGAACCCGACATCGAGGTCGTCGCCGAATGCGCCAGCGGCGACGAGATCCTCCCGCTCGCGCGGTCCGCGAATCCCGACATCGCGCTCATCGACATCGACCTGCCCGGCAAGGACGGGCTCACCGCCGCCGCTGAACTGCACGAACAACTGCCCGGCGTGCGCACGCTGATCCTCACCTCGCTCGGCAGCCCGGGAACCCTTCGGCGGGCCCTGGCCGCGAAGGTCAACGGTTTCCTGCGCAAGGACGCGCCCGCCGACAGGCTCGCGAACGCGATCCGCGGAGTCGCCGCCGGGCGGCGCGTCGTCGACGGCGATCTGGCGCTCGCCGCCTGGGACAGCGAGGAATGCCCGCTCACCGCCCGCGAGATCGAGGTGCTCCGGCTCGCGTCGGTCGGCTCCGACCCGACCGAGATCGCGGCCGAGCTGTTCCTGTCCGCCGGCACCGTGCGGAACTACCTGACGACCATCGTGTCGAAGCTCAGCGCCCGCAACCGGGTCGACGCGGTGCGGATCGCCAAGGAGTCCGGCTGGCTGTGACGCCGGTTCGTTTCACCGGGTCGGGACGTTCATCGTCGCGTGGGCGAGCTCCGCGGCGAACTCGCCCGGCGAAGCGGCTTCCGCGAACAACCGGCGCTGCCGGGCAGCGCCGGTCCCGTGTTCGAACACCGAGTCCAACCCCCGCTCGACGTCTTCCTCGTCGCCCGCGGCCCTGAGCGCCGGCCGGACGAAATCGACCAGTTCGCGGAGCAGGTCGCGCTGGTCGGCCTCCCTGCCGGTGAAGACGTCGATGCCCGGCCCGTCGAGGCCCCGGCGCGCGGCGGCCGTCAAAGCCGCGCCGATCCGGGTCCCGCGGGCCCGCGGCGGCCTCGTCGTCACGGCGCAGGTCGCGACCAGTCCGCGTACCAAGGCGGCCAGGAGCACCGCGTCGTCGACGGCAAGGCAGACGTCGGCGATGCGCACCTCGACCGTGGGATGGCGAGGGGAAAGGCGGGCGTAGAAGTACACCCCAGCCGCGTCGAGCGCGTCGCCTCGGCGCAAGGCGTCGCCGATACTCCGGTCGTACGCGGCCGCGCCGGACCATTCGTCCGGCGGTCTCGCCGTCGGCCAGCGGTCCCAGATCGGAAAGCGCCTGCTCGACCACCCGGAGTCGGCGCCGCGCTCCACCGGGGAGTTCACGCTGAGCGCCAGCAACGGGGAGAGCCACGGCCGCAGTCCGGTGAGGATCCGCGCGCCGAGATCCCGCGACGGCAGGCCGACGTGAACATGACATGCGCACGTTCCCGCCTCGTCGATCAGCTCCGGGAACGCCTGTGCCATCCGCCGGTACCGGGGCTCGGGGGTGAGCGTGTCCCCCCGCAGGTCGCCGGGCGGGATCCCCGCCGCCACCATGAGGCAACCGTCGGCTTCCGCCGCCGTCGCGACGGTCTGCCGCAACCGCGTCAGCTCCGAGCGCACCTCGTCCAGGCCGCGGCAGACGCCGGTCGCGGTCTCGATCTGGAACCGCATCAGCTCACCGCTGACGTCCGGCCCGGGAGCGAGACTTGCGAGAAGTTCGGGGGCACGCAACGTGACCGCGCCGTCCACCGGGTCGAGAAGGACGAACTCTTCCTCCACCCCAAGGGTGAAGTCCATGCCGTCGACCGCCATGTCTCTCCGTTTCCGGGGATTTCGCCGGTACCTCCGAATCTCCTCCTTCGAGCGCGGCGGGGAAAGGGCCGGTTTGCTGAACTTCGTTGCGGCGAAAGTGTTTCGTGGTCTCACTGACCGTCTAGGGTTGGCTCATGATCGATCTGTACCCACCTGCCGAGCCTTATGACAAGGGACTGCTCGATGTAGGTGACGGCAATTTCGTCTACTGGGAGACCTGCGGGAACCCGGACGGCAAACCGGCGGTCATGCTGCACGGCGGCCCCGGGCAGGGCCGCACGCCGGGGATGCGGCGGATGTTCGACCCGGCCCGCTACCGCGCGGTGCTGTTCGACCAGCGTGGCTGCGGCCGCAGCACCCCGCACGCGAGCGACCCCGCGACCGACATGCGGCACAACACGACCCACCATCTCGTCGCCGACATGGAACGGCTGCGGGAACACCTGGGTATCGAACGCTGGCTCGTCACCGGCGGTTCGTGGGGTACGACGCTCGCGCTCGCCTACGCCGAACGGTTCCCGGAGCGGGTCACGGAGATCATCGTCAGCGCGATCAGCACGACACGGCCTTACGAGATCGACTGGCTGTACCACGGCGCCGGCCGGTTCTTCCCCGAAGAATGGGCTCGCTTCCGCGGCGATCTCTCCGGTGACCTCGTCGCGGCCTACGCGCGGCTCATGGAAGATCCCGACCCGCACGTGCGGACCGACGCCGCCCGCTCATGGTGTGCCTGGGAGGACACCGTGCTCTCATTGGAACCCGGCGCGACCGTCCACAATGGTCCGATCGGCGACTGGGAACTGGCCTTCGCGCGCATCGTCACGCACTACTACTCCCACGCCGGCTGGCTGGAACCCGGCGCGCTGATCCGCGACGCCGTCCTGCTGCGGGACATCCCCGGTGTGCTGATCCACGGACGCCGGGACCTGAGCTGCCCGGTGGACACGGCGTGGGAACTCGCCCGCGCCTGGCCCGGCGCGGAGCTGCTGATCGACGACGGCTCCGGGCATCGGTCGAGCGACGTGAAACGGGCCTGGAAACTGGCGGCGCTGGACCGGTTCGCTTCACGAGGATCGGCTTCGGGTAAGTAGGCGGCTCCTTAACCGTCTGAGCCGGCTGTCGGTTGCGCCGTCCTTCAGCAGGTAAGGCGGCACACCTCCATGACGATCTTCCAGGTGGGCCAGCGTCCGGGGGATTGTGGCGCCACTGCAACCATCCGTGCACCGCATAGTCCGCGGCGATCGACGCGGCGGGCACTCCCGCGACGCTCAGCGCCGGCGCCACGAGCACCCCCGTCCGGTCTCGCCCGGCGCTGCGGTGCACCGCGATCGGACCCCAGCCGCAGGAAGACGTCCCGTGATCTGGCGTTGGTTGTCGTCGAGCATGGACCGGTGGGCGTCCGGCATGGTGGTGCCTTGTTCCGCCAGCTCGGCGATCAAGGGCGCATTGAGATAAACGGGATCATTCGCGAACGGGCTGGGCTCCCGCGCGGTCTCTCGCGCCCACCGGAGGTCCAGGATGCGACCGATCCCCGCCGCGCGAACCGCCGCTATCCCACCGGCGGTCAACCGATTGTGGCTGTCCGACCGGAGAAGCTCACCGAAACGGATCCGTCGGCCGTCGGCTGAGGGGAGCCCGCCTACGTCACGGCCGTTGAGGCAGCCTTCCCAATCCAGCTTCATCGAGCGACTCCCAAGGTGAACTGTTCCAAGGCCGGGTGATCACGAGCTCAAAGCGGCGGGCGCAGGTGGCGTGGTCGCGGGCGGGTCGGTGACGTACCCGGCCGGGGATGCTGTGGAAGGTGCTCCCAATGTGGCATTGGGGACGGTGAGTGTCCCCAATGCCGCATTGGGGGCACTGTGGTTTTGGGTCACCGTGGGCGCGCGAGGTTGGGTCGCCACATTGGAAGCGTCACGGTTTAGGCGCGTTTTCCTTATCTCCCAGGGGCTGGGGCGGCTTGGGGGTGGGTGTTCTCGCCGCAGTGGGTGTGTGGACGGCTTGGTGGGTGGTCGGCCTAGATCCTGAGGTGCATGGTGTTCCTCCGTGGTGTTCCGGTGGGGTCGAGGTAGGCGGGCGGGGTGAATTCGGGTAGTCCGTCTTGGGCGATGTGGACTTTCCATTTGCTGTGGTGGATGAGCCGGTGATGCCGGGTGCAGAGCAGTACGAGGTTGTCGATTTTGGTGTCGCCGTGGTGTCGCCAAAAAACGATGTGGTGTGCGGTGCAGCGCGGTACGGGCATATCGCAGCCGGGGAAGGCGCAGCCACCGTCGCGGATCGTCAACGCGTATTTCTGGGCGAGCGACACGGTCCGTTTGGAGCGCCCTATGTCCAAGGGTTCGCCTGCGGTGCCGAGGACGCCGGGTCGGACGCGGGCGTCGCAGGCGAGGATGCGGGCGTCGGTGGCGCTGATGGGTCCCACCAGATCCAGGTGGGCTTCGCCGATGTCGCGGATGAGGTCGTCGTAGGACATGGTGACGAGGATGTGGGTGGCTTCTCCTGCTTGGCCGGGGAGGTTGCGGCTGGTGGTTTTCAATCGGACGTAGTCGGTGAAGGCGTCGCCGTAGCGTTCGTCTTGGCTGCGGGAGTCCCGGACACCGTCGATGGCTTTGTGGGGTTTGGCCATCGGATCCAAATCCGACTTCAGGCGGGCGTAGGTTTCGAGGTCGAGGGTGGCTGTCAGGCCGAGGGTGCCGTCGCGGTGTTTGATGAACCGCATTTCTGGGCGGGTGTCTTGGGGGTCTTCGTTGCGGGGTTCTTTGCCGTCGGGGTCGAGTTTGTCCAGCAGGCGCCGTCCGGCGCGGGCGATCTGCCGAGGCCCGGCATGGCGAGCCAGGTCGACGAGGATCTTTTCCCCGGCTCGGGTGTCTTCGTCGGGGACGGTGGAGGGGATGCGGGCGAGGGTGCGGATGATGGCGTCGATCTGCGAGCCGCCGATCGCGCCTTCCGCGGCGGCTTCGGCCGTTAGCGGCGCCAGGGGTGGCTCGGGGTCTCCGCCGATGCACGGGCCCGGGTGCAGGGCGAGGACGCGGTCGGCGCGGGCACTGGCTTCCTTGTCCGTCACGTGGAAGTCCTCGAAGATCAGCGCCGCCAACGTCGAATGACCGCTGCATCCGCGCACGCCGCGGGAATTGATTTCCGCCAGGATCACGTTCTGTTCCGCATCCGCCTGTCGTTTGATGATTTCGAGTTCTTGTTTGCGGGCGTGCAGCGTCACGGTGTCGACGCGCCACCACTCGGTGGGCGTCGTCGGGGGTGCGTCGTTGCTGGCCACGACCCCGACACTACACCTAATCGAACAGGCGTGCGAGCCCTAATGGTCTAGCGTGGAAAAGAATCCGAAATGCACGTGCAGAGAAAGCAGCGAAGCGCGCGAAGCAGAGAAAGCAGCGAAGTAGAGAAAGTCGTGAAGCAGCGAAAGCGGCGAAGCGCTCTTAAACACGCGAAGCGCACCGCAATTAGGTGACTAATTGCGGCAAATTCGCACCACGTCACCACTCCAAGGCGGCAGCGCCACCCAAGCGTCCCGAAGAAACCCTTGGAGGGCACTGCCGCCCAAAAGACCACGAACCCGCGACCCGGAACACCAGGACTCAAGCCGCCCGGTGGATGACGATGTCGTCGAGGCGAGTGCGGGCGTAGACCTTGACCCCGCCCTGTCCGCCGTCCGTGGCGATGGAGTTGCGCACGGATCCCTTGGTGCTCTTGGCATCCACCGACGCGGTGCCCCCTTCGATCCCGACCTCGATGCCGCCGGACGCGTTCACCAGCTCGGCCTTGCCACGCGACAGCCTGCCTACGCGGATCGGGCAGTTGGCGGCCTGTGCGGCGACGTCGCCGTCGGCGCGGTCGATGTCGAAACTCCCGCTCGAACCGGAGAGGTCGACGTCGGACCGGGCGTGCCCGATCCAGACCTTCCCGGTCGCGCCCTCGTATCGGACGGTGCCCTCGACCTCGCCGATCCGCACTCCGGCCGAGCCGCCGTCGACGTCCACGGTGCCGGCGACGTGCCCGATCGCGATCTCGCCCGCCGCCAGGTTGCCGCGCACCGACGCGACGCGGTCGACCTGAATCCGGCCTGACGACACCTCCAGCGCGCACTCGCCGAACCGGCCTTCGGCGGTCACGTCCGACCAAGCCGTGTTGAGGACCAGCTGGGAACCGGTGGGCACCTCGATGGTGATCGCGACCGAACCTTTCTTGCCGCCCGCCTTCTTCGTCTCGATCGACAGCTTGCCGCCGTCGAAGCCGACCTTGGTGTTCTCGGCGACCTTCACGTCCGACTTGCTCGCGGCGTCGATCGGCTCGACGAGCACGACCGTGTCCGGACGTTCGCTCGCGGTGACGCGGACCCGGGCGCCCGCGGTGGTCAGCGTGGCGGTGATCGGTGCCGGTGTTGGTGTTGGGAAGACAGACATGAGAGGAACTCCTCGGTCGCGGTGATCTTTCGTTGTGAGAGCAACGATCGCCGACCGTGCTGACACGGGACCGCCACGACGCTGACATGCCGGGGACACGACGCCGGAACAGGTCAGGACGCTCCCGTCCTCGCGGAGTGGCCGAACATCGGTGTGGATGGAAGGGCGACGCGATGTCCGTCGACATGGAACGTGACTGGGGTGAGTTCCGGCCGGAAGGAGGGCCATTCCGGCCAGGCGATCCTCGATCGCTACGACAAGTTCGAGCGGGCCGGGGTCATCCGGCCGACGTGAGCCACTACGACGGCAGTACGACGTCGTCGGGGGTCTTGTCCGCGCGCAGCCCTCGCCAGGTCGTGTGCCGCAGGCGGCCGTCCGGGGTCCAGTTCCGGTGCACGACCTCCCCGACGAGCTCCGGCTCCACCCACCGCGCCCGCCGCGCCCGGTCACGCGGGACTTCCGAAGCGAAAGGAGGTGTCTTCCGTGCCAGTGGCGCGAGCCTGGCATGCAGGTCTTCGAGGGCCTTGTCGCTGAACCCGGTGCCGACATCGCCGATGTAGCGCAGATCGCCGGACTCGTCGTGCGCGCCCAGCAACAGGGCGCCGAGAGTGCCCGAACGCCGCCCTTCGCCGGCGCGCCAGCCACCGATGACGACCTCTTGGGTGTGCCACAGCGCCCGTTTGAACCATTGCCGCGTCCGCTTGCCGGGGTAGTACCGGCTGTCGAGCTTCTTCGCTATCAGCCCTTCGAGCCCGTGCTCCCGGGCGACCTCGAGCAGCCGATCGGGAGAGATGTCGCTGTCGGTGTACCCCGGTGGGATGACGATGCGGCCACCGCCGCCCAGGGACGTCAGCAGCTCGCGGCGGGCGGCGTAGGGCTCGTCGAGCAGGAGGTCGCCGTCGAGGAACAGCACGTCGAAGGCGAAGAAGTGCACGGGGCTGCGCTCCAGCAGCGACGCGTCCGGCGTGCGCAGATGCCGTGTTTGCAGCAGCGGGAAGCTCGGCCGCCCCTTGTCGTCGAGGACGACGATCTCGCCGTCGAGGACGGCTTCGCGGCCATCGAGCGCTTCGCCGGTCACGTCCGGGTACGTCGCCGTCGTGTCGAGGCCGCGCCGGCTGGTCAAGCGCGTCTCGCCGTCGCGGGCGATCCGCAGACAGCAGCGGTAGCCGTCCCATTTGTACTCGTACCCCCACCCGCCGGTGGGCAGGTCGCCGTCGGTCGCCAGCATCGGGGCGATCGCATCCGGCACGGTGGTCATACCTCACGGTACCGTCGAGGGGTGCCTGAGGAGCGGATAACGGTCGAGGTCGAGGGACGGCGGCTGGCGCTGTCCAATCTGGACAAGGTGCTCTACCCGTCGCACGGTTTCACCAAACGGGAGGTCCTCGACTACTACCGCAGGATCGCCCCCGTGCTGCTTCCGCATCTGCGCGATCGCGCCGCCACGTTCCGCCGTTTTCCCGACGGTGTCGACGGGGAACCGTTCTACGAGAAGAACGTTTCCCGGCACGCGCCCGATTGGGTGCGCACCGCGCGGCTCACCAACCGGGGCCGTCGCGGCGGGGAGGAGACGCTCGATTACCCCGTCGTCGGCGACCTGCCGACGTTGATGTGGGCCGCCAATCTCGCCGCGCTGGAACTGCATGTTCCACAGTGGACGGTCGGCCCGCGCGGCGCGCGGAAATCACCCGATCTGCTCGTCTTCGACCTCGATCCCGGCCCGCCCGCCGACGTCGTCGACTGCTGCCGGGTGGCCGAGACGCTCAGCGACCTGCTCACCGGAGACGGTCTCACCGTGTACGCGAAGACCAGCGGCAACAAGGGAATGCAGTTGTACTGCCCGGTGCGCACCCGGTCGGACGAACGTACCTCCTCCTACGCCAAGGCGGTCGCGGAGGAGCTCGCGCGCCGGTCACCGGAATCCGTGGTCGCGCGGATGACGAAGGCGATCCGCCCCGGCCGCGTGTTCATCGACTGGAGCCAGAACAACACCGCCAAGACCACCATCGCGCCGTACTCGCTGCGGGGCCGCGCCATCCCGACCGTCTCCACGCCCGTGACCTGGGAAGAGGTCGAATCCTGCCGCAAGGCCGCCGACCTGCTGTTCACCGCCGACCAGGTGATCGAACGCGTCGAGGAGATGGGTGACCTGTTCGGCGACATCACCGAGCACCGCGCGGCCGTCCCCGCCCGGTGACCGATGCTGCGAGCCGTGGCGCAGGGCAGGGCCGAGATCACCGTCAGCCTGGAGCCGGATCTCTACGTCGACGGCCTGCCGTGCAGTGACCAGAACACGGCCCACCGCCTCGCCAACGCCGGGCTGATCCGGACGGCCGCGTGAAGGCGTTCCGGGCAACCGGGTGGCCGCCGAGTTGTCCGAAACCGGACAGGATCTGCTGGAGCGCTTGGTGTCCGCCGCCTGGCGCGGAGCAACCCGGAAAGACCACTGTGGACTCCGACCCGTTCCGCATACGATCGGCGGAGCGGGTGCGCGGGGGTGCGCGCCCACCGGGCTGGTGCCTCCGGGGCCGGTGAGGATGTGGCTGTTGACCGGGTATCACACACTGGCCGAGACCGAGAACGCCGTGCGGGCCAAACTGGGCGGGATCCCGCTGTTGTGGGAGCGGATGGAGGCGGTCGCCAACCTCCACCGCGCCGCGACGGCGGTGCGGCTGCACTTCGAGAACTCGGTCCTCCGCAACGCGGGCCTCACCTGGACCGCGTTCGTGGTGCTCTGGGTGGTGTGGATCTTCGGCGAGAAGGAGACCAGGCACGTCGCCGCCGAGTCCGGGATCACCAAGGGGACGCTCACCGGCGTGATGAAGACCCTGGAGGCGCACGGCCTGGTCACCCGGCGCAAACATCCGGTCGACGGACGTTTGGTGTTGCTCGCGCTGACGCCCGAGGGGGAGCGGCTGATGCGGGAGCTCTTCCCCGAGTTCAACCAGGAGGAAGCGTTCGTCACCGATCGGCTCAGCCCCGCGGAATGCACCGAGCTGGCCGCTTCGCTGCGCGAGATCGTCAGGCAGCTGGAGGAGAAGGGCGAGGAGCGGCGTCAGGCGGCGGCCCGGGGCGACTGACCCCTACCGAAGACGGTTGCGCGAGACCTCCGGAGACTCCTACGTTTTTTGGAGCCGAACGAAGCGAAGGGCGCGCTTGATGGACTTCCGGTACTGGCTCGGTCAGGCGTTGACGTCGAACGAGGCGTGGGGGGAGACGTTCGCCCCCTTCCGGCCGCATCCGTCGCTGGAGATCTCCGACGGGCTGTTCGAGGCCGCGTTCGAAGAGCTCACCGAGCGGCTGAAGCACAACTACCCGTTCTTCCACCCGTCCTACGCCGGTCAGATGCTGAAACCGCCGCATCCGGCCGCGGTGGTCGGCTACCTGACCGCGATGCTCGTCAACCCCAACAACCACGCGCTCGACGGCGGCCCCGCGACCGCCGAGATGGAACGTGAGGTCGTCCGGCAGCTGGCCACGATGTTCGGCTACCCGGAGCACCTCGGGCATCTGACCACCAGCGGCACGGTGGCGAACCTCGAGGCACTGTTCGTCGCGCGGGAAACGCATCCGGGCAAGGGGATCGCGTACAGCGCCGAGGCGCATTACACGCACGGCCGGATGTGCGGCGTACTCGGCGTCGAGGGGCATACGGTGCCCGTCGACGCCCGGGGCGCGATGGATCTCGACGCGCTCGAAGAACTGTTGCGCACCGGGAAGATCGGCACCGTGGTGCTCACCGCCGGCACGACCGCGCTCGGCACGGTGGACCCGGTCCACGAGGCGCTGGCGCTGCGCGAACGGTACGGCGTCCGGGTGCACGTCGACGCCGCCTACGGTGGGTTCTTCCGGCTTCTGTCCGGTTTGGACGGTCCGGAAGGGCTGCCCGAGGCCCCTTGGCTCGCCATCGCCGAGGCGGACTCGATCGTCATCGACCCGCACAAACACGGCCTCCAGCCCTATGGCTGCGGCGCGGTGCTGTTCAAGGACCCCGGGGCGGGCCGGTTCTACCTGCACGATTCGCCGTACACCTACTTCACCTCGGAAGACCTGCACCTCGGCGAGATCAGTCTCGAATGCTCCCGCGCGGGTGCCGCGGCCGCCGCGCTGTGGCTCACCTTCCGGGTGCTGCCGCCCACCCCCGACGGCCTTGGCCGGGTGCTCGCGGCCGGTCGCCGCGCGGCGCTGCGGTGGGCGAAACTGCTGGAGGACTCCGAGCGGTTCGACCTGTACCAGCGACCGGAACTCGACATCGTCACCTACTTCCCCCGCACGGACCCGTTTTCGCTGTCGAAGATCGACCAGGAGAGCGCGCGGATCCTGCGCAACGGCATGGCCGCGGCGAGGGAACCGGTGTTCCTCAGCACGCTCCGGGTGAGCGAGCCGCAGTTCGGTCTGCGTCACACCGGGGCCGACGCGGATGCGGACGGCGCGAGGATCCTGCGTAGCGTGCTGATGAAGCCCGAAAGCGAGGACCACGTCGACCGGCTCCACGAGCGGCTGGAAGAGTTGTCCCGCGGTTGAGCTTCTCAGTACGCCGCAGACGAATGGATCCGCCATGCCCGAACCAGGTCCCGCCGAACCCGTGACCGCGATCGAGACCCGGTCGCTCGGCACCGGTTTCCGGCGGCGCCACGTCACCATGCTGGCCATCAGCGGGGCCATCGGCGCCGGGTTGTTCGTCGGCACCGGCGCGGGGATCAAGACCGCGGGCCCCGGCATCCTGCTGTCCTATGTGGTCGCGGGCCTGCTCATGGTCCTGGTCATGCGCATGCTGGGCGAGATGGCCGCCGCCGAGCCGAGCAGTGGTTCGTTCTCGGTGTACGCGGAGAAGGCGCTCGGGCGCTGGGCCGGGTTCACCGTCGGCTGGCTGTACTGGTCGCTGCTGGTGGTCGTGGTGGCCGCCGAGGCCACCGCGGCGGCGGGGATCGCGAACGGGCTGCTGCCGGTGCTTCCACAGTGGACCTGGGTGCTGCTGTTCATGGCGGTGCTGACCGTGGTGAACCTGTTCGCGGTGCGCTCGTTCGGGGAATTCGAGTTCTGGTTCGGCGCGATCAAGGTGACCGCCGTGGTCGGTTTCCTGGTACTCGGCACACTGGCGGTGTTCGGGGTCCTGCCGGGGACCTCACCGGTCGGGCTGGACAATCTCACCGGGCACGGCGGTTTCCTGCCCAACGGCCTCCAAGGGGTGCTGACCGGTCTGCTCGCGGTCGCGTTCTCCTTCGGTGGCATGGAGCTGGTCACCATCGCCGCGGCGGAATCCGACGACCCGGCGGACTCGATCCGCCGCACCACGCGCACGGTCATCGTCCGCCTGCTGCTGTTCTACATCGGTTCCGTGGCGCTGATGGTGTTGTTGCTGCCGTGGGAGTCCGCCTCGGCGAACACCAGCCCGTTCGTGACCATCCTGGAGCAGATCGGGGTGCCGTCGGCGGCGCTGCTGATGAGTTTCGTGGTGCTGACCTCGCTGCTTTCGGCGCTGAACGCGAACCTCTACGGCGCCTCGCGGATGGTGTTCTCCCTTGCCGACCGCGGTGAAGCGCCGCGCGCGATGCTCAAGCTGTCGGGAGCGGGCGTCCCCCGGACCGCGGTGCTGGCGTCGGTGGCCTTCGGTTTCGTGGCCGTACTGCTGAACTTCCTCGCCCCCGAACACGTGCTGCCGTTCCTGCTGAACGCCATCGGCGCCAACATCCTGCTGGTGTGGATCTTCATCGCGATCTCGCAGCTCAGGCTGCGCCGGGCCGCCGACCGTGACGGCACGGCCGCGGAGCTGCCGGTGCGGATGTGGGGTTTCCCGTGGCTCAGCTGGATCGCGCTGATCGCGATGGCGGGCGTGCTCATTCTCATGTGGACGGACGCCGACGCGAGGACACAGCTGTTCACCAGCGGTGCGGTGGCCGTGCTGATCGTGGTGATCGGCCTGCTCAGGCGACATCCGCGACGCTGAACAGCTCGCGCTCCACGCGGCTGAGGGCGAGCCGGACCGCGCCGAGCGCCACCGAATCTTCGCCCAGTGTCGACGTCTCGACGCGTACCGGGAACAGGCACAGCCGGGCCAGTTCGGCACGCAGCGGCGTCATCAGCGGGTTTCCGGTGCCGCCGATCACCACCAATTGCGGGTCGACGGCGAGGACGGTCGCGGCGACGAGTTCGACGAACCCACCGGTCCGGCGCAGTGCGCCGATCTCGCCCGCCGCGCCGTGGTGGCCGGCGTGCAGCTTCCCGCCGAGCAACAGGCCCAGTGAGACGGTGCGCCCGGCGTGCACGTAGACGACGTCGTCGAGGCCGTGCGCGGCGCCGCGCCAGTGTTCGGCCAGTGTCGAGAGCTTGGTGTCGTTCCCGGCCAGCACCGGGCATCCGCCGCCGAACTCCGCGGGAAGGTCGACACCGGTCCAGCCGGGAAGGCGGTCGTCGCGGACGACCTTGCCGCCGGACACCACGCCGGTGGTGCCGACGCCGAGCAGCCGCACGTTGACGTGGCCTTCGACGGCCGTGCCGAGCACCCGGCGCGCGGCACCGAGCCGGTCGGAGGCGGCCATTTCCGGGGTGAGGCCGGTCTTCGCCCGCCCGACGACCTCGCCCCGCAGGTCGGCGACCAGGCACAACGCCTGGTGCGGGCCGACTTCGAGGCCGGCGACGTGGCCGGCCTCGGGCCGGAAGCGGTAGCGCTTGGCGGGTCTGCCGACCGGTCGCGGCGCGTCGGGGGAGAGCGGCACCTCCTCGACCAGGCCCTGTTCGCCGAGGTCGGCGGCGATCTCCTCGACCGTCGGCCGGGAGACCTCGCTCGCCTTGACCAGGTCCGCGAGGGTGAGTTCCTCGGCCGCGTACAGCGCCCGCAGGACGGCGATGGCGTTCAGCCGCCGCAGCAGTGACGGATCCCCTCGCGACAGTCTGGCCATGCGGCTCCCTAAACGGTGACGCGTTTGTCGTACTGGGCGCGCGCGAGGGCGATCTCGCTCTGGTGGTCTTCGGTCCAGGTGACCAGCGACTGGATGGTCTTGTGCAGCGTCATCCCCAGCGGCGTCAGCGCGTACTCGACGCGGGGCGGCACCACCGGATAGACGGTCCGGTTCACCAGCCCGTCGCGTTCGAGATGACGCAGCGTGGTGGTGAGCATGCGCTGGCTGATGCCGTCGATCTTGTACTTGAGCTCGGTGAACCGCAGCGTGTTCCGGTCGAGCAGCGCGATGACCAGGAGCGACCACTTGTCCGCCACCCTGTCCAGGATCTGGCGGACCTCGCAGTCCTCGCGCGTGTCCCACTGGAAGGCCTCGTAGTCCTCCTCGGTGAGTTCACAACGACTAGGTGAGTTCAAAGTGCCTTCTTCCATGGTCATCGATAGTGACGGAAGATCCCCTTGGTTACAAGAGGGAACCGACCGGCTGATGAGTAACCGTTGGTTCCAGTTCACTGAGGGAGAAGACCTTGACCAACTCGCAAACGCCGCCGAGTGCCGCCGACCGGATGGGCGGCCGGGCCTGGGGCGTGCTCATAGTGCTGTGCGGCGCCATCTTCCTGGAGGGCATCGACGTCGCGATGCTGAACGTGGCGCTGCCGTCCATCCGGGCCGAACTCGGCCTGTCGACGGCGACGCTGAGCGGCGTGGTGAGCGCCTACGTGCTCGGCTACGGCGGGTTCATGCTGCTGGGCGGGCGCGCCGCAGACCTGTACGGCCGCCGTCGCATGTTCCTCGGCTGGCTGGTGGTGTTCCTCGTCTTCTCCGGGCTGGGCGGGTTCGCCACCGAGGGCTGGATGCTGCTGCTCGCCCGGTTCGTCACCGGTGTCGCCGCGGCCTTCATGACCCCGGCAGGCCTCTCGATCATCACCACGAGCTTCGAAGAGGGCCCGAAACGCAACAAAGCGCTGCTGTTCTACGCCGGTACCGGGGCGGGTGGCTTCTCGCTCGGCCTGGTCATCGGCGGCCTGCTGGCCAGGATCGACTGGCGCTGGGTGTTCTTCACGCCGGTGATCCTGTCCGCCGTCATCCTGGTCGCCGCGCTCTGGCTCATCAAGGAACCCGCGCGGCAGGGGCGCGGGCCCCGTCGCCTGGACTTCGCCGGAGCGCTCACCGTGACCATGGCGATGCTGCTGATCGCCTACGCGGTGGTCCGGCTGGAGCACCCCGCGCAAGGCTGGGGCTGGACCGTGGCGTCCTTCGCCGGGGGAGTGGCCGCGCTCGTCACCTTCGTGGCCGTCGAACGGCGCTCTCCCGCGCCGCTGGTGCGCCTGGGCATCCTGAGGTCGGGACCGCTGGTGCGGGCGAACGTCAGCGCCTTGCTCTTCGCGGGTTCGTTCTTCGGGTTCCAGTTCCTGGTCACGCTGTACCTGCAGGAACTCCGGGGCTGGTCGACGCTGGAGACGAGCCTGGCGCTGCTGGCCGTCGGGATCGACGCGATCCTGGCACCGACGCTGACCCCGCGCCTGGTGGCGAGGTTCGGCAACACGCGGCTGATCTTCGGCGGCTTCGTGCTCGCGGCCGTGGCGTACGCGCTCTTCCTGCCGTTGGGCCTGGACTGGACGTACGCGGCGATGTTCCCGTCGATGATCATCCTGGGCCTCGGGTTCGCCCTCGCCTACGGTCCGCTGACGATCGTCGCCACCGACGGGATCGCCGAGGACGAACAGGGACTCGCCGGCGGTCTGCTGTACACGGCGTTCCAGTTCGGCGCGGCGCTCGGGCTGTCCGCGGTGACCGCCGTCAACGTCGCCGCCCTCGGTGACGGGTCGCGAGAGGCCGCGCTCGGCGGCTTCCGCGCGGCGCTGGTCGTGCCGCTGGTGATGGCCGTCCTCGCCGCGATCGTCATCGCGTCCGGCCGTCAGCGCGTTTCGGCGAAGGCGGCCAGATTGGCGAGCGAAGAGGCGATCCCGGTCTCGTGATCCGCCTGGCCGATGCCGGACGGGACGTCCGTCGCGGTGACGGTCACTTCGGTGCCGTCACCTGCGGCGGCCAGCTCCCAGGTCATCGTCATGGTGCCGGCGAACGCCGGGTCCCCGGACTCGAACACGGCCAGCTGCACCACGCGTTTCGCGGGCACCAGGTCGGCGAACCCGACTTCGACCACGTCCGTCGCGTCCGACGATTTGCCGGGCGCGGCGGACGCGTCGAGGTAGGTGAGGATCATCCGGAAGCCGCCACCCGGCCGCGGATCCCAGCGGTCGATCCGGCCGCGCATGCCTTCGGGCGGCAGCCAGGCCTCCAGCGACTCGCGGTCGAGGAGGGCCTGGTAGACGGTCTCGGGCGAGGCGGCGATCACCCGGCGGCCGCTGTCGATCCTGTCCATCGTCCCGAGTCTAGGACGGCTAAGCTGATCATCGCGGATCACGGCCGCCGGTGGTCCGGGAGGGGTGATCCACATCGAGTACGTCGTCGCCTGGTCCGCCTTCCTCGGCGGCTGGCTCCTCGTCGCCGGGCCCATGTACCAGGGCGCGCTCGAACTCCGCGAGGAGAGCAAGCGGTTCGCCGACCTGCGCCTGCTCGAGGAGATGCCCCGCCCCGACTTCGGACGGCCCGTTTCGCGCTGGTGGTGGTTACTGCCGCCGGTGGCCATCGCCAAGGAACGGCGACGGCGGCGCAAGGTGCACCGCGAGGTCATGAAGTCGTTCACGACCGAGCAGCGGCGCACCATGGCCACCTTCGCCAACAAGGCCCGCGGCTGGTTCATCGTGACAGGGGGCGCCTTCTTCATCGCCCTCAAGGAAACGTGGCACCTGAACCATCTGCATCACTGGCCTTTGTGGACCTACTTCGCGCTGGTGCTCGTCCCGCTGGTGCTGAGTTTCGCCCACACGTCACGGGGTGTCCGGCTCACCGTCCTCATCATGGGGTCCGAGGAGTGATGGTGTCGCGGGTGATCGACTCGACCTTCTCCTGCGCCTTCTTGGCGTCGGTGACCCAGAGTTTGTAGAAGTCGAACGGGCAGTCCGCCACGCCCTTGTCACCCTCGTCCGCGTCCTGCACGCCGGTGTAACCGCGGTGCAGCAGCTTGAAGATGTGGTTCTGCGACTGGTCGTAGGTCCGCGCGTCGCGGATCGCCGACACCGACAGCTGCGCGTACTGGATCCCGTACTCTTCTTCGCCGGTCTCACCGAGCGTGCGCCCGTCGAAGCCGATGATCGAGGAATGGCCGAAGTAGGAGTACACGCCGTCGAAACCGGCGGCGTTCGCCACGGCCACGTAACAGTTGTTGGCCCACGCCATCGCCTTGGCGATCAGGATCTGTTGCTCCTTGGCCGGATACATGTAGCCCTGGCAGCGCACGATCAACTCGGCGCCCTTCATCGCGCAGTCGCGCCAGATCTCCGGGTAGTTCCCGTCGTCGCAGATGATCAGCGAGATCTTCATGCCCTTCGGGCCGTCGCTGACGTAGGTGTCCTCGCCGGGGTACCAGCCTTCGATCGGGCACCACGGCAGGATCTTGCGGTACTTCTGGACGATCTCGCCGCGGTCGTTGATGAGCACGAGCGTGTTGTACGGAGGCTTGTTCGGGTGGTCTTCGTGTCGCTCGCCGGTGATGGAGAAGACGCCCCAGGTCTGGGCATCCCGGCAGGCGGCGGCGAAGATTTCGGTTTCCTCGCCGGGAATCGTCGCCGCGGTCTCGTACATCTCCTTCGGGTCGTACATGATGCCCTGGGTCGAGTACTCCGGGAACACCACGAGGTCCATGCCCGGCAGCCCGGATTTCATGCCCACCACCATTTCGGCGATCTTGCGGGCGTTGTCGAGCACCTCGGCCTTGGTGTGCAGCCGCGGCATCTTGTAGTTGACCACCGCGACGCCGACCGTGTCGGGGCTGGCGGAAATGTCACCGTGTCGCATGGGGATTCCTCTTCTCCTGATGGGTTTTCTGGAGCAACAAGGCCGCCGCGACCAAGACGCAGGCGATCGCGGCCGCGATCAGCGCCGTCCCGCCGTCGCTGCGGTAGGCGCCGGTGAGGCCGAGGAAGGCGGGCACCGTGCAGGTCGGCTGGCTGAGCAGCAGGACGGTCCAGCCGGTGAACCGGGTCAGCTGTTCCTTGCCGAGGCCGAGCACGAGGAAGAACAACGTCCACAACAGTGCCCAGGACAGCCAGATGACGCCGAAGACCGGATCGGCGTCGTGCCAGAACGCGATTCCCGCGTACACCACGGCGGCGCCCGCCACGAACAGCGAGAACCAGCCGATGCCTTCGGGCGCCAGGCCGGCGAGGTTCGCGATGCCGACGTACAGGTAGGTGAAACCGAACAGGTACAGCCCGGACGCGGCGAGGATCGCGTCCGGGTTCCCGTCCGCCTGGACGATCAGCACGGTCGGGGTGACGCACTGGAGCGCGCCGACGAACAGGTTCAGCACCGCCGCCGAACGTGGCGGTATCCGGCCGAGCAACATCAGGCCGTTGATCATCAAGGCGGCGCCGACGTAGAGAAGGCCCACGTTGCCCATGCTCACCTCCGCGTAATGTGCATCACGTGGAATAATTTCAAATGAAAGTATGTGGTGTGCCGGAGTGAGTCAAGGGTGGGGTTCAGAGCCGGGTGAGGACTTCGAAGTCGTAGCCGTCGGCGACCGCGAGATGGACGTGCTGGTCGGCCTGCTGCCCGCGGAACTCGATCGTGCCGCGCGGGCCGTGATAGGCGACGCCGTCGATCGCCGCGTTGAGCGCGGGCAGGTCGGGCCTGCCCGCCCGGCGGACGAGTTCGGCCAGTGTGTGCAGTCCCTCGTAACAGGATTCGGCGGCGTTGTTCAAGGCCGGGGCGCCGGGACCGTTGCGGTCGACGTAACGGCCGAGCAGGTCCATCGCGTCGGCGGTGACCATCGACCGGAAGTACGCGGCGGAGACATAGAGGTTGCCGGTGGCGTGCGCGCCGCTCGCGAGGAGCATGTTCTCCTCCATCAGCGGGCTGAACCGGACCAGCCGGTCGCTGAGTCCCTGCGCGGCGAAGGCGCGGTTGAAGCGCACCGCGTCCTGCCCGACCAGCAACATGAGCACACCGTCGCTTGTGGACCGTTCGGCCGAACGGACCACTGTGGACATATCGCCCGCGCCGAGCCCGACGAACGCCTCGCCGGTGATGCGCAGATCGAGATCCTTGGCGTACTGCCGGATCGCCCGGGTCGACCGGTGAGGCCAGACGTAGTCGTCACCGACGACGAACCACCGCCGGACACCGAGGTGGTCACGCAACCAGCGCAGCGCCGGTTCGATCTGGCAGCGCGGCGTCTCTCCCGTGCAGAAGATGCCGGCACGGCGCTCGCCGCCTTCATAGAGTGACGTGTACACGTACGGCACCCTGTCGGCCACGACCGGCGCGAGCGCGTGCCGGATCGACGAAATGTGCCAGCCGCTCACCGCGTCGACCCGTCCCGCGTCGACCAGCCGTCGCAGGTCTTCGGCCACCTGCGCGGGGGTGCCGCCGCCGTCGACCACCTCGGCCTCGACCTGCCTGCCGAGAATCCCGCCGGACTCGTTGAGTTCGTGGACGGCGAGATCCGTGATCGCCTCGCAGGACGGGCCGAACAGCCCGGCGGGCCCCTGCAACGGGACCACCATGGCCACACGCCAGGTGTCGTCGCGGGTCCGGGTGGCGAGGCGTAGGGGCATGGCGCTCCGTGCGGTGGCCCGGTAAGGTCAAAGTGCTTTCACCTGGAAGTATTGCGAGGGTGTCCGGTTTTGGCAAGGGGACGGGATATGGGGACACGCGGCGTCGCGACCGCCGGAACGTCGCTCACCGGCTCGCTCACCCGTGCCGCCAGGGCCGTCGCCGGCAAGGTGGAGCAGGTGCTCGCCAAGGAAGGTCTCACCCTGGACCAGTGGCTGGTGCTGGACGCGCTGAGCGGCAAGGGCGGCCTCGCCATGGCCGACCTCGCCGACCGGACCCTGGCCACCGCGCCGACGCTGACCAGGGTGGTGGACAAACTGGTCACCACCGCGCAGGCGTACCGCGAGGTCGACGCCGCGGACAGGCGCCGAGTACTCGTGCACCTCAGCGCCCGCGGCCGGGCGACGTACCGGCGCGTGGCCGCGAAGGTCGCCGAGGTGGAAGCCCGTCTCGACGTGACGGACGACGTGCTCGTGGCGTTGCGGGGCCTCGGCGACTGAAGGTCAGGCCTGCGGCGGACCTTGTGGCGGATACGGCATCGGCCGCGCCTGTGGTTTCACCTTTGTCAGCGCGACGATGCCGACAACGCCGGTGACGACGAGCGCCATGACCACGAACAGCGCGGCCACCACGTACACCAGGCGGAAGCTGAAGGCGTCCGAGAGCAACCCGCCGAGGAACGGTGCGATCACCAAGGCAAGGACGCCGACGCCCGCTGCCGCACCGGTCGCGGCGCCGCGACCGGACTGGAGGCGCCGGATCAGCGCGACCGTCACGCCGATCGCCGCGCCAGCGCCGAGCCCGTTGAGCACCCGCCCGACGAGGAGCAGGCCGCTGCTGGGAACGAAAGCGACCAGCGCCACGCCGAGGAGCATCAGGAAGAGCGCGGGCACCGTCACCGACGTCGGGAAGCGCGCGCCGAGCAGCAGACCCGCCGGGAAGGCGATCGCGGCCGCGACGAGGTACGCGACGAGCCCGCTCAGCAGCAGGGACTGGTTCGACATGCCCAGCTCGATCTGCAGGGCGGACGAGCCGTCGAAGCGGTAGATCACGGTGAGCAGGAACAGCCCGATGAGCGCGGCGAACCCCGGCCCGATCACCAGCCACCAGGGCGGTCCGGAGGTCGGCTGCTGGTCGTGGTGCGTCGGTGTCGGCACGAACATGGGGACAACCTATAGCGACCGGCGATGCGGATGGACCACTTCGCCGGGAAAGCCGCTCATGGTCGGAGTCGGGCGAGCGCCCGGGAGTTGGTCGACCGAGTGTTTTCGCTGTTCACGGGTGTTCTGAGGGGCTGAGTGGACGCGCGTCGCTGTGGGTGTAGCGGTCTTTTCGGTCGTCATGGTGGTCGACTGGCTGCTCGTGACCGGTTGAGCTCGTGCGAGACCGAAGCCCGCGGGGCGGCTGAGTGTGTCCAATGTGAACAAAGCAAAGAAACAGCGACTCGAAGACAGTGGCCCGGTGAGACCTCGCGACATCCCGGCCTGGGTCACCGAATTGGTGAATTACTGGCACTGGACCGGGAAACCTCGGTGGGCTTTGACGCTTGCGCCATTCGGCTCTACGGCACGGTGATCCGAGTCACGGAAGCCGGCTTCCCTGGCCTTCACGCGCAGGCTGAGAGCCCCGGACGGCACTTGATAGGGGAGCCCCTGGCCACTTGCGTGACCAGGGGTTTCCCTGTGGCGGCGTGCCCCCGGCAGGACTTGAACCTGCGACCTAGAGATTAGAAGGCTCTTGCTCTATCCAGCTGAGCTACGAGGGCCGACGTCGGCGACGTTGGGTGTCGCCCAGCATCGGCAGCTTAGCCGTCGCCAACCTGTCGATCGTTCGACACCGCCAGATCGTTTCAGGTCGAGCCCACCGTTTTTTGGAACGCCCGTGAGCGCGTCACGACGCGGGGTGACGCGCCCACGGGCCGGGGCCGCTTCGGGGGAGCGGCCCCTGGGTTCGTGCAGGTCGCGAGTCGACTCTTCCGCGAGTGACCGGCACGAACCGCCGGGGTGGTCAGTCCCAGATCTTGAGGGCGCGGATCACGAACGGTCCCTGGGGTACGTAGGTGCCGCCACCCGGATAGGTGATGAAATCTCCCTCCGTCGTGCATTCCTCGCTCTGGTAAATCGTCACGTCCCGGCTCAGCCGGTTGACGAACGAATGCCCGTCGAAGCCTTCGGGTAAGGGAATGCATTCGTCGGGATTGGAGGTACGCAGGTCGAATTTGTGCACCGTGCCGCCGTATGATTCTTCGCCCCAGACGCAGAACTCGCCCTTCTGGCAGGCGGGTTCGGGCGGCGCCGTGGTGGCGTTCGCGACTCCGGCGCTGGTCAGCAGGCCGACCATGGCCAGCAGGAGCACGTGCGGGAGGCGGGCGCGCAGGTTCGTCAAACGTCGTTGCATGGCTGGGTTCTCCCCCGTGATTCGACGGCTCGGGCGCCGTCGGTGAATGTGTGATTCCACGATGACCCGAGGGGAAGGCTTTGTCAGCCCGCATTTCTACTTCTGTGGATAAGTAGTTGTGCGCCGCTCGATCGGGGCGAGTTGTCCACATATCACCGGGACCGCCTTGTGCTCGCCGAAATCGGCTGCTACACGGGCGCGGTGGAGTCCCGGACGACCAGTTCGGCCGGTATCTCGGCGGGGGGCGGTGCCTTCTCCCCGCGCAGCAGCCCCAGCACCAGATCGCCGGCCGCGCGCCCCTTGGCGGTGAGGTCCTGCCGGACGGTCGTCAGCGGTGGTTCGGACCACCGAGCGGGCGGGACGTCGTCGAAGCCCACGACCGAAAGATCACCCGGGACCGACAATCCGAGGTGTCTCGCCGCCGAGATCGCCGCCAGTGCCAGCAGGTCCGACATGCACAACAGCGCGGTCGGCCGCGGTTGCCGGTCCAACAGGCCGAAGGCGCTCGGCAGCGCTGCTTCGGCCGAGAGTCCCGACGCCTCCCAGATCGGTGTGTCCGCCGCCGGGATCCCCGCCTCGGCCAGGGTCTCCAGGTAGCCGGCCATCCGCTCACGGTTGTCGTGGAACCGGCTGTCGCCTGCCTCCGCCATGCTCAGCTCGCCACCGCGGGGAGCCGAGAGGCACTGCGCCGACAAGATCCCGATCCGCCGGTGCCCGAGTCCCACCAGATGCCGGGCGGCGGCGGCCGCTCCCGCCCGGTCCGCCACCCCGATCCTGGCCGAACCGCGGATATGCGGCTGGTCGATCACCACCAGTGGCAGGCCTCGATCCCGCACCGCGTTCAGCGCCGGGGCGCCGTCGGGCAGCGAATACGCCACCGCGATGTCGGCTTGCGCGGTCAGGATCCGCTCCGCGCGCGGGCCGCCGCTCTCGCCGTCGCCGGGGAGCAGCAGGAGGGCGTGGCCCTCGGGATCGACGACGGTCGAGAGGGCGTCGAGGGTGAGTGACAACGCGGGATCCGAGAAGGCCGTCGAAAGATTCGTGTCGAGCAGGACGGCGATCGCGCCGGTGCGGCTGGTGGCCAGGCTTCGGGCGGTCGGATTCGGCCCCGCGTACCCGATTTTCTTGGCCGCGCGAAGCACCTCTTCGCGCAGTTGTGCGGACAGCTGATCGGGCCGGTTGTAGGCGTTGGAGACGGTCGCCCGCGACACCCCGACGGCGTCGGCGACATCGTCCAACGTCGGCCTTCGCCGTCGCGTGGTGGTCACCGCCGCAGTCTAGTCCCGCCAGGAGCCGGTGGACTTTCTGAAGCGCTTAAGTCATTCTGGGGGAAGAGGAATCGGAAGGAGACTGGGGTCTATGCGTGACCGTACGGCCGTTTTCGTCGTGTTCGCGCTCAACGGGGCCGCGCTCGGCTCCTGGGCGCCGCGGACACCCGCCTTGTCGGAACGGGTGAGCGCCTCGCCGGGTGTCTTCGGCCTCGCCCTGCTGGGCGCCAGCGTCGGCATGCTGATCGCGGCGTCGGTTTCGGGAAGGCTGATCGAGCGCCACGGTGCCCGCGCCGTGGTCGCGGGCAGCACGATCATCGCCTGCGCCGCGCTGCCGATGATCGGCTTCTCGACGTCGGTCGCCCTGCTCGCCGGGGCGTTGTTCGTCCTCGGCGCGAGCGTCGGCGCGCTGGACGTGGCGATGAACGTCGCCGGAGTCGAGGTCGAGCGCCGGTCCGGACGCGCGATCATGCCGATATTGCACGCCGGGTTCAGCTTCGGCGCGTTGGCGGGCTCCGTCGCCGCCGGATTCGCCGCGTCGCACCACTGGTCACCGGGGCGGCATCTCACGGTCGCCGCGTTGGCCGCGCTGGTGGTGCTCGCCTTCGTCATCGTCGCCGTGCCCGGCGCGCGGCCCGTGCACACCGAACCCGTCGAGAAGCCGCGGGTGGCGCCGATCAAACGGCCCGTCCTCTGGCTGCTCGCCGCCATCGCGTTGTTCTCGGCGATCGCGGAAGGCGCGAGTTCGGACTGGTCCGCCCTGCTGATGACGTCCGTGCACGGGGTCGGCGACGGCGCCGCGGCGTTCGCCTATTCCGGATTCGCACTGGCCATGGCGCTCGCCAGGCTCGCGGGCGCCTGGGTTCAGAACCGCTTCGGCGCGACCCGTGCGCTGGCGGTGGGTGCCGGGATCGCCTCGGCCGGGCTCGTCCTCGCCGCGCTGGCCGGCGTTCCCGTGTTCGGGTTCGTCGGCTTCGCGCTGGCGCTCGCCGGGCTGGCCGCGGCCTTCCCGATCGCGTTGAGCCTCGCGGGCGCGTCGGGCAAACGCGCGGACGGCACCGGAGGCGAGCGGGAACTGGCCTTCGTCACCGCGATCGCCTACACCGGTTTCCTCGCCGGGCCACCCCTGATCGGCGGGATCGCGCAGGTGACGTCGCTTTCGGTGTCGTTCCTGTTCGTCGGACTGACCGCCGCGCTGATCGTGCCGTCCGCGGTGGCCGCGGCGCGGGCGGGCAAACGGGAGAAGGCCTCCGAACCCGTCAGCCGTTGACATCCTCGCCGGAACGCGGGCAAGCTGATTGCTCGTAAACTGAAATGAATGCGACTCGTTCGCTGTTTCAGGACGGCTGATCCGGGGAGGAGCGGCGTGAGGGTGCTGATGCTCGGCGGTGGCGTGGGGATCCTGACCGGCCGTCACCAGGTGCCCGGGATCCCGGCGCGACTGGTGCAGACCACGTTGCCCCGGCTCGTCCTGGTCCCGCTGGTCTTCCGGCTGGTGATGCTGGTGCAGGCGCTGTGGTCGGCGGGTCTCGGCGGGCCCTCGGTGCTGTGGACGTTCGCGCTGATGCACCTCGTGCCGAACGTCGCCGAAGCCCTCTGGGCCTTCCGGCGGTCACCGGCCGGTACGCGAATGGTGCCGGTGGCCGACGCCGGGTTCGCCGCCCTCTTCATCCTGGCGGCGGCGCTGATCTCGCCGGATCTCGCGATCACGTCGATCACCTGGACCCATCTGATGGGCACGGTGATGATCTGGGCCCTGCTGCGTGGCGCGCTGGCTGGATCCTTGGTCGTCGGCGGGGCCGTGGCGCTCAACACCCTGCTGGACCCGGCCTCCTCGCTGGGGCTCTTCCTCACCCTCGCGACCGCGTTGGTGGCGTCCCTCTCGATCGTCGGTCTGGTCGGCGCTTCGATGCGGTTCGCGCTCGGGTTCGGGGAGCAGCAGGGCCGGGCGGCGGAACGCGAACGGCATCGCCGCGATGTCCACGACACGGTTCTGCAGGTGATGGAGTCGTTCGCCATCCCCGCGCCCGCCGACGAACTCGATCCGGCGGCCAGCCTCGACCGCGTCCGCCGGACCGCTCGCGCCCAGGCGATGCGCATCCGGATCAGCCTCGAGCACGAATCCTCCGAGAGGATCGGACTGCGCCAGCGGTTGCGGTTGCTCGCCGCCGAAATGGCCGCGGAAGGCCTGCGCGCCGAGGTCGTCATCCAGGACGACTGTGCCCCGGAACTCCCGGAAGAAGCGGCCATGGCCCTGCACGACTCGGCCAGGGAAGCCTTGCGCAACACGCTGAAGCACTCCGGGACCCGACGGGCCGTCGTCAGCGTCGAGGAGATCGGCGGCGGGGTTTCCTTGACGGTGCGCGATCACGGCGCCGGTTTCGATGTCGGCGACCGGCGGCGCGGCTTCGGCCTCGAGAACTCGATCATCGCGCGGATGGCGGAAATCGGCGGTTTCGCGCGGATCGAGTCCACGCCGGGACTGGGGACCCGGGTGGTGCTCCTCGCGCCGTCAGTCTTGCGTGTCCCCGTCGGGTGAGTCGCGCCACTGGCGAAACGGGCGGTCCAGCGTCCACTTGTCACCCGTGCGCTCGACGACGCGGTATTCGCAGGTCGTCGGATTGGACAGGGATTCGAACAGCTCGATGCTCCAGCCGAAGAGACGGCGGCACAGCAACCGGATGGTCAGCCCGTGCGAGACGACCAGCACGGTTTCGGGGTGATCTTCGCCGCACGCCGCCAGCTCGCTGAGAAACGCCGCGACTCGGTCGTCGACGTCCGCCCCGGATTCGCCGAAGGGGAGCCGGTAGAAGAAGTGCCCGAATTCGTGGCGCCGCTGTTTCTGGATCTCCTGCTCCAGCGGATCCTGGAGGTTGCCCCAGTCCTGCTCCCGCAGCCTCGGCTCCGGCACTATCCGCTCGCACGCATCCCGGATGTCCAGTAGCCGCAACGTTTCCCGCGTCCGCAGATACGGGCTGACGTAGACCGCCGGTCGTTGCCCGCCGAGGAGCTCCGCGATCTCCGGACCCGCCAGTTTCGCCTGCTTGCGGCCGGCCTCGGTCAGCGGGAGAGCGTGGTCGGGAATCCGGGTGTAAGCGAGCTCGTCGACGTTGCCGAGCGACTCGGCATGCCTCAGCAGGATGATCCGCACGCCGCCATCTTGCCCCTTGCGCGCCCGGCATACCCTCGTGACGTGCCTTCAGACCCCGAGACGAAACCGGCCCCGTCCGCGCGGAAGGCCGGTGTCCTGCCGCTGGTGTCGATCGGTGCGCTGCTGGCCGCGGTGGTGGCCGTCGGCCTGGTCGCGCTGACCGGTGGCGCCGGTTACGTCATCGCCGGCCTGCCGGATCCCGGACTGGTGACCCGCTACGGCATCACCGTCGTCCGGGTGCTCGCCGAGGCGGCTTCGGTGCTGTGCGTGGGTTCACTGCTGCTCGCCGCGTTCCTCGTCCCGCCGCAGAAGTCCGGCACGCTCGCGGCCGACGGTTACGCGGCCATCCGTGTCGCGGGTGTCGCCGCATGGGTCTGGTTCTTCGCGGCCGCCGCGTCGATCTTCTTCTCCGCGGCCGACGGCGCCGGGCGCCCGTTCACCGAGGTGCTCTCGCCGCAGGTGCTGATCGACCTCGTCGACGCCATCGAGCAGCCCAAGGCCTGGCTGTTCACCGCGTTGATCGCGCTGCTGGTCGCGCTCGGCTGCCGTCTCGCGCTGACCTGGGGCTGGACGACGGTGGTCTTCTTCCTGTCCGTCGGCGGCCTCGTCCCGGTCGCGGTCACGGGCCATTCGGCGAGCGGTGGCTCGCACGACATGGCGACCAACAGCCTGCTGTACCACCTGGTCGCCGCCGCGCTGTGGGTCGGCGGCCTGGTCGCGCTGCTCGCGCTCGGCTGGCGCCGCGGCGAGAACCTCAAGCTCGCCGCGACGCGGTTTTCCAAGCTGGCGCTGGTCTGCTGGATCGTGATGGCGGTCTCCGGCATCGTCAACGCACTGGTGCGGATCAGGATCGCCGACCTGTTCACCACCGACTACGGCCTGCTGGTGCTCGTGAAGATCGTCGCGTTGCTGCTGCTCGGCGTCTTCGGCCACCAGCAGCGGCAGAAGGGTGTCGCCGGGCTGGTGAACGGGGCGGGCGGTGGGCAGCTGCTGCGGCTCGCCGCCGTCGAGGTGCTGATCATGTTCATCACCATCGGCATCGCCACCGGGCTCGCGAAGACCCCGCCGCCACAGGAATCGCTCACGCAGCCGTCGACCACGGAACTGCTGATCGGCTACGACCTCTACGGCCCGCCGACCGTCTTCAGACTGCTCACGGACTGGCGGTTCGACCTCGTCTACGGCACGCTCGCGCTCGTTCTCGCCGGGCTGTACCTCGCCGGGGTGCGGCGGCTGCGGCGCCGCGGTGACACCTGGGCCACGGGCCGGACGGTCGCCTGGCTCGGCGGTTGTTTCGTGCTGCTGATCGCGACGTCGTCCGGCATCGGCCGGTACGCGCCCGCGATGTTCAGCGTGCACATGGGCAACCACATGCTGCTGTCCATGGTGGCGCCGGTGCTGTTCGTGCTCGGCGGACCCGTGACGCTCGCGCTGCGCGCATTGCCCGCCGCGGGCAAGGACGCCCCGCCAGGACCGCGTGAATGGCTGCTCGCCTTCGTGCACTCGCCGCTTTCGCGGTTCCTGACGCATCCGATCGTCGCGCTGCTGCTGTTCGTCGGTTCCTTCTACGGCCTGTACTTCTCGGGACTGTTCGACTCCGCGCTGAACTACCACTGGGCGCATCTGGCGATGAACGCGCACTTCCTGCTCGCCGGATACGTCTTCTACTGGCCGGTGATCGGTGTCGATCCGGCGCCACGACGGCTCCCGCCGCTGGGGCGGCTGGGGATGATGTTCGCCGCCATGCCGTTCCACGCGTTCTTCGGGATCGCGCTGATGAGCATGCAGACCGTGCTCGGACAGGACTTCTACCGCGGGCTGAAACTGCCGTGGGTCACCGACCTGCTCACCGATCAGCGGCTCGGCGGCGGGATCGCGTGGGCGTCCGGCGAACTGCCGGTCCTGCTGGTGCTGGTCGCGCTGCTGGTGCAGTGGGCGCGTCAGGACGAACGGGAGGCCCGGCGGCGGGATCGCCGGGAGGACGCCTCGGGTGACGCGGATCTGAACGCCTACAACGCGATGCTGAAGAAACTCGCGGATCAGGGCAGGGGGCCGGGTTCCGGCTCGTAGCGCGGCACTCGTGATCGCGGCTTGGCAGGACTCGCGCCGGGACGGTCACTCGGCTCCTCCCCGCGCGCCTGTCGATCCAGGGTCGAGGGCACGACATGTCTGACGATGGAGGAATCGGGACGTTCAGTGTCCCGATTCCTCCATCGTCGGCCCTCGAGCCGGTCGGGCATAGACAGAGGGCCACTACCGCTCCGGCGCTGACCGTCCCCTACCACGTCTCCGCGCCCACGCCGGCCTTGCGGCCGGAGTTGTCCACAGGAAGCCCCCGGCGCCCGGAGTTGTCCACAGATCCGGCTCGCGTCCTTTTCCGCCCTTCGATCCGAGGCAGTCTGTGATCAAGGGAAACACCGGGAGCGGCCCGGAACGAGGAGAAAGGCGAGAGTGATGGCGATGGGCGAAACGTGGGTGACCATGATCGGCAACCTGACCAGCGAACCGGTCCACCATCCGGAGCGGGTGCACGGGCACGATGTCGTGTCGTTCGGCTTGCGGAGTGTCGAACGCCGGTACGACAAGGAAAGAGGGGAGTGGGGCGAGGGACGGCAGCTCGCGGTCAAGGTCACCTGCTGGCGCAAGCTGGCGATGGCGGCGTTCTCCTGCCTGAGCAAGGGCGATCCGGTGATCGTGGCCGGGCGGCTGCGCGGCGCCGAGACCGCGGAGGAGATCCCGGCACCTCTGGGTCTACCTGAGCTTGAGGCCTTCTCCATCGGCCCCAACCTCGCGCGTTGCTCGGCCGAGATCCACCGGATGGGACGTGATCGGCCGAGGGCGATCCCGCTGTCACCGCCGCCCGTGGGGAATCCCATGGTCACCGCGCTGGAGGACGCGCGCGTGGCGGAAGGCGCCGATGCTCGTTCAGTGATGTCGGGCTGACTGAGGGTAGCTCGATGGTGACCGCCGTCGAGGCCGCGATCGGCTCGCTCTACGATCGCTTGTATGGCCGAGTTCATCTACACCATGAAGAAGGTGCGCAAGACCGTCGGGGACAAGGTCATCCTTGACGACGTCAGCACCGCGTTCTACCCCGGCGCCAAGATCGGCGTGGTGGGGCCGAACGGCGCGGGTAAGTCCACCGTTCTGAAGATCATGGCGGGGATCGAGCAGGCCAGCAACGGCGAAGCCTTCCTCCAGCCTGGCGCCAGCGTCGGCATCCTCATGCAGGAGCCGGAGCTCAACGAGGAAAAGACCGTCCGCGAGAACGTCGAAGAGGGTCTCGGCGACATCAAGGTCAAGCTCAACCGCTTCAACGAAGTCGCCGAGCTGATGGCGACCGACTACAGCGATGAGCTGATGGAGGAGATGGGCAAGCTCCAGGAGGACCTCGACCACGCCGACGCGTGGGAGATCGACTCCGCGGTGGAGCAGGCGATGGACGCCCTGCGTTGCCCGCCGCCGGAAGAGCCGGTCACCCACCTCTCCGGTGGTGAGCGTCGCCGGGTCGCGCTGTGCAAGCTGCTCCTGTCCGCGCCCGACCTGCTGCTCCTCGACGAGCCCACCAACCATCTGGACGCCGAAAGCGTGCTGTGGCTGGAACAGTTCCTGGCGAACTACGCCGGTGCAGTCCTCGCCGTCACCCACGACCGGTACTTCCTGGACAACGTCGCCGAGTGGATCATGGAGCTCGACCGCGGCCGCGTCGTCGGCTACGAGGGCAACTACTCGACGTATCTGGAGAAGAAGCGCGAGCGCCTCGAGGTCCAGGGCAAGAAGGACGCCAAGCTCGCCAAGCGGCTGAAGTCCGAACTCGACTGGGTCCGGTCCAACGCCAAGGCACGCCAGACCAAGTCGCGGTCCCGGCTCGACCGCTACGAAGAGATGGCCGCGGAGGCGGACAAGCACCGCAAGCTCGACTTCGAAGAGATCCAGATCCCGCCGGGGCCCCGGCTGGGCAGCGTGGTCGTCGAGGTCGAGAAGCTGCGCAAGGGATTCGACGACCGCGTGCTGATCGACGGGCTGTCGTTCGACCTGCCGCGCAACGGCATCGTCGGTGTCATCGGGCCGAACGGTGTCGGCAAGACGACCCTGTTCAAGACGATCGTCGGGCTCGAAGAGCCGGACGACGGCCAGGTGAAGATCGGCGAGACGGTCAAACTGTCCTATGTGGACCAGAACCGTGGCGGGATCGACCCGAAGAAGACGGTATGGGAGGTGGTTTCGGACAAGCTGGACTACATCCACGTCGGGCAGACCGAAATGCCCTCGCGTGCCTACGTCAGCGCGTTCGGCTTCAAGGGTCCGGACCAGCAGAAGCCGGCGGGCGTGCTCTCCGGTGGTGAGCGCAACCGGCTGAACCTGGCGCTGACCCTCAAACAGGGCGGGAACCTGATCCTGCTCGACGAGCCGACGAACGACCTGGACGTCGAGACCCTGGGCTCGCTGGAGAACGCTCTCGAGCAGTTCCCCGGTTGCGCCGTGGTCATCTCGCACGACCGGTGGTTCCTCGACCGGGTCGCGACGCACATCCTCGCCTGGGAAGGCACGGACGAGAACCCCTCGCAATGGTTCTGGTTCGAAGGTAACTTCGAGGGCTACGAGAAGAACAAGGTCGAACGTCTCGGTGCCGAGGCGGCTCGTCCGCACCGCGTCACCCATCGCAAGCTGACCCGCGACTGAGGGCCGGGGGTTCCCCGTGGAAGCCAGCAAGCGCCAACGGCCGGGCTCGCCCACCACCTTGGTGGGTGGGCGGACGGCTGCCACCGGGGGAACCCTGTCCGCTGTCGGCAGGCTGATCGAACGCGCGGATGCCCTGCACCTGAGGGCGCCCGAGCTCGCCTTGGTCCTCGGGGAGCGCGCGGCAGCGCTCGCCGAGGCCGCCGGCGCCGACGAACAGTGGATCCGCGCGGAGAGCCTGGTGGTGAGCGCGCGGGTACGGCTCGGTGGCCGTCCCCGGACGGTCGGCAGGGCGGTGGCCGCGCTGCGCGCCGCCGAACACGCGGGCTACGGCGACATCGCCGCCCGGTTGCGGATCGACCTCGCGGTCTGCGCGCGCAGTGTCGGCATCCCGTTGACGGGGCTGGCCGCGCTGCGTCCGTTGCTGGCGGATCCGGCGGTCTCGCCGGCGCACCGGGCCGAGGCGTTGTGTCACCTCGTCGGCTGCTTGGCGCAGTTCGGCCGCAAGGCGGAACTGGATCGGGTGCTGGCCGAGGCGGACAAGCTGGTGCTCGGCGACGGCTCGATGACGGCGGACTCGCAACTGCTGATCCGCGCGATGCTGCGGGTCGGGGTGTCGGCGCACCGTCGCCGTCACGGAGATCTGACGTCGGCCGCCGACGCCGCGCGGACCGGGCTCGGCATGCTCGAAAAGCTCGCGAATCCTGACGACGACGGCGGTCTCGTCCGGATCAGGCTGGCCCTGCAACTCGTCTGCACGTTGCTGGACAGGGGCGACACGGAGCTGGCGCTGGAGGTCGCGCAGCCGATCCTCGACGCGCCCGTCCGGGCCGCCGGGATCGCGCCTGCCGCGTGGCTGCGGCTGGCGGTGGCCACCCGTGTCCTGCTGCCCGCGGGAGCCGGGGAAGCCGCGGGCATGCTCGTCCGTGAAGCGGTCGCCGCGACCGAGGACCACAACCTGCACGCCGTCACGGCACGGCTGTGGCTGGAACTCGCGCAGATCGAGGAACGGCTCGGGCGGGCCGAGGAGGCCATCGGCTGCCTGCATCGTTCGCGCGCCGCCGAGCATCTGCACTCGCGTGCGCGCCGGCAGGCGTGCAATGTCCTGGTCGGCGAGTTCCGCGCGGCCGAGAACGCGGCCGTCGACCTCGACGACGTCCTGCGGGCCGTCGCCGGGAGGCCGTCGGCCACCCCGATGCCGGTTCCGGCGCCGGAGCCGGCCGAGGTGACCGCGGTGATGGCGCCGATCGACGTGGCGCCCCCGAAGCGGGCCGCGGCCGAGCCGCCGGTTCGTCGCGAGCCGACGCAGCCCGTGCGGAAGAGCCGGCAGGCAGAAGCCGCGCCGGTGCGGCAGGGCAGGCAGATGGAACCCGCTTCGGTGCAGCAGAGCCGACAGGCAGAACCTGCGCCGGTGCGGCAGGGCAGGCAGATCGAACCCGCTCCGGCGAGGCAGAGCCGACAGGCAGAACCCGCGCCGGTGCGGCAGGCGCCGGTCGAGGTCCCCCGTCCCGCCGAGCCGCCACGTCCGGTGGAGCCTGCCGTGACACCGGTCGCGGAAAAGACCGAAACACCGGTGTTGAAACCGCCGTCCCGTCCGGAGCCCGCTCAGGAAACGGTGGTATCCGACAGCGATTGGCGTCGCCGGGTGCCGAAGAAACCTCAGCAACCCAAGCCGTCGATCAGGTTCGAACCCAGGGCCGAACCCGTCACGCCGAAACTGATGCCGCCGCCGAAACCGGAGCCCGAGCCCACGTCGCGTCCGGGTCTGGAGACCGGGCGGCGACGCCGTCCGGAGGCTCCCGCGCCTCGCGAGACCGTCACGGCCGAACCAGCGGTCGCCCAACCGGAAACCCCGGCCGCGCGACGGCGACCCGAGCCCGAGGCGCCCGTCCCGACCGAGGCGCCCGTCCAGACTGAGGCGCCCGTCCGCGCCGAGGAGCCGGTGCCCGTGGCGTTCTCGGAATCCGTGGCCCCGGAGCTGCTTCTCGCTCCCGAGCCCGCGGCCGAACCCCGGCCGCGCATGGCGGCGGAGGTCGGGACTCCGCGTCCGCCGGGGACCGCCGCCCCGTTGTGGGAGAGCGACGAGTGGGCGGCCGAAGAGCGTGCCCGCCGGTCTTCCGCACCCGTTTCCCGCAAGACCAGGCACGACGCCGAACACGGTTCCGTGGCGGCGAAATCGGTGCTGGACCGGCTCGGGATCTCGAGCGCCGGAGGAAAAGGCGGTGGACGCCGTCGCGCGGACGGCGCCGCGGATCCCGTGCACCCGGAACCCGTCACCGAAGAGCGCGCCGACACCGGCCGTGCCCGTCGAGAGCAGCCCCCGGTCGAGTACACCGAACCCGCCGTGCCGCTCGCGCCGCCGCCTCGGGAAGACCCGGCACCGCCGCCGAGCCGCGAAACCCGGGAAAGTCCTCGCCCGAGCGCCAAGGAAGAGGTCGCGGATCCGTGGCTGCCGCGGTTGCGGATGCCGCCCGCCCTGGATCCGTTGACCGACACCGGTTCCTGGCGGCCGATCACGCCGTTCCCGGAGAGCTACGCCCGCGCGATCGCGGAGGACGAGCCGCCGCCGGACGCCGGACTCGCCGACCTGCTCGCCCGCGCGCTCGCGGAGCACCAGGCGGGTACTGCCAGCGCCGCCGCGCTCGTGAAGCAGCTCGGTTCCCAGGACTCGGGAAAGCGTCCGGTCAACGGCCACGACCGGCACCGCACCAACGGAAGCGACTGACCGCGCGATAGCAAAGGTCCCTTGCTGCACCTCGGTGGGAGCCGAGCCTGGCTTGAACGATTCAGTCGGCCCGGCGGGACCGCCCGCCGCGCCCTCGCGGGGCAATGGGTGCTGGTCACCCCGGTGCGGCGGGGCGTGGGAAGGGCCGGACAGACCGCCGATGTGACCGGCGAGTAGCTGAACCGATCACGGCGATTCCGGTATCTGAGCAGGGAAATCTTCGACGGCCGGGAAGGACCCGGCCTTGTGGGGCCGACTTTCCGGAGCTGTAGGTTGGGGTCTGGGCCGGTACAGAGTCGTGCCGGTCGCGGTGTCAATCTCGCTACAGTGGAGAGTTGCCTCAAATGAGCTCGACGGGAGTCTCGTCCCTGCCCGGAAAAGATGTCGGCACCGAGGATGGCGCCCGGCGCCGGTCGGCGAACCCGGAGCAGATCCGGGACGACCTGATCGACGCCGCCGCGGCATACGCCCCGGAGATCGGCGACTTGATCCGCCTGTACTACCGGCACATCCCGGCCGAAGAGATTCTCGGTGACGACCCGGTCGACCTCGTCGGCGCCGTCCGTTCGCACCTCCAGCTGGCGAAGGACCGGATGCCCGGCCGCCCCGCGGTGCGGCTGCTGAACCCGACGGGCCCCGAAGACGGCTGGACGCGTGAGGCGACCGTCGTGCAGGTCGTCACGGACGACATGCCGTACCTGGTGGATTCCGTCGCGGCCGAGTTCGCGCGGGACGGGGTGCAGGTGCAGCGCATCGTGCACCCGATCGTCGTGGTGAGCCGGGATCTGACCGGTGAGCTGCTGGAGGTCCACCCGGACGCCGACCCGGCGGAGCCGCCGTCGAATTCGGCGGCCGAGTCGTGGATGTACATCGAGATCGACCTGGTGACGGACCCGAACCGGGCCCGCGAGCTGGACAATCGGCTGTCGTCGGTGCTGGGTGATGTCCGCGAGGTCGTCGAGGACACCGACAAGATGGCGGAACAGGCGCGCCGCCTCGCCGACGAGCTGGACGCGCAGCCGCCCCAGCTGTCGCCGCACGAGGTCGCGGAGGGCGCCCGGCTGCTGCGCTGGCTCGCCGACGGCCACTTCACCTTCCTCGGTTACCGCCGCTACGAGCTGATCGACAACCCGCATCCGGACAGCGACGAGCCCGCCCTGCGCGCGGTGCTCGCCACCGGGCTGGGCGTGCTGCGCCAGGACAGCCTGGCCGCGCGCAGCCTCACCGCCGGTCCGGACACGGCGGCGTCCGCGCTCGCGCCGACGCTGCTGGTGCTGACCCAGGCGAGCGCGCCGTCCACGGTGCACCGCCCGGTCTACCCGTACTACGTCGGCGTGAAAACGTTCGACGACAACGGGACGGTCACCGGCGAACACCGTTTCCTCGGCATGTTCACCACCACCGCCCTGCACGAGAACGTGCTGGACATCCCGGTGGTCTGCAACCGGGTCCGCGAGGTCATCCACCGCGCGGGCTTCCCGATGGAGTCCTTCTCCGGCCAGCGGATGCTCGAGGTGCTGCAGAACTGGCCGCGCGCGGACCTGTTCTCGGCCGACACCGACTCGCTGTACTCGACGACGACGGGCGCGATCACGCTGTCGGATCGCAGACGGCTGCGCCTGTTCCTGCGCCGTGACCCGTACGGCCGTTTCTACTCGTGCCTCGTGTACCTCCCGCGTGACCGCTACACGACCCGTTCGCGGCTCGCGATGCAGGAGGTCCTGCTCGAAGAACTCGAAGGCACGCAACTGGAGTACAGCGCGCGCATCGGCGAGACCGTGCTCGCGCAGGTGCACTTCATCGTGCACACCGATCCGTCGCAGCGGTCCGAACCGGACACCCTGCGCATCCAGGAACGGCTCAACGAAGCCGTTCGCGGCTGGGACGACCGGATGGTCGAGGCGATCCTCGCCGAGCGCCGTGAGCGCGCCGGCGACAGCGGCGTCGCGATCGGCCTGCTGGTCGAGGAGTCCGCTGGCGAACAGGGGCAGCGGTTCGCCGCGGTGTTCCCCGAGGGGTACAAAGAGGACTTCACCGCGCTCGAAGCGCTCGCGGACCTCCGTGCCCTGGAGGCGCTGACCGACGAGGGCGACCTGTCGATGTCGTTCTACCTGCCGGCCGACGCCGAGGCGGGGGAGCGGCGCTTCAAGTTGTACCTGCGCGGCGAGGGCGTCACTCTCTCCCAGGTGCTCCCGGTCCTGCAGCGGATGGGCGTCGAGGTCGTCGACGAACGTCCGTACGAGCTGCGCCGCGAGGACGGCGGCCGGTCGTGGATCTACGACTTCGGCCTGCGGATCGACCCGCAGGTCCTCGACCACGCGGACAACGACCTCCGCACCCGCTTCCAGGACGCCTTCCACGCCGCCTGGCGTGGCGACTGCGAGGTCGACGGTTTCAACGGCCTCGTCCTGCGCGCCGGGCTCACCTGGCGTCAGGCGGCCATCCTGCGGGCCTATTCGCGGTACCTGCGCCAGACGAAGATCCCGTTCTCGCAGGAGTACATCGAAAACACCGTCCTCGCGCACACCGACATCGCCACCGCGCTGGTGCGGCTGTTCGAAACCCGCTTCGATCTCTCGCTCGGCGAGGAGGCCCGCGCGTCGCAGGCCGAGCAGCTGACCACCGAGATCGGCAAGCTGGTCGACGAGGTGACCAGCCTCGACGAGGACCGGATCCTGCGGCGGCTGATGGCGGTCATCCTCGCCACGCTGCGCACGAACTACCACGTCACCGACGGCGAGGGGAACTCCCGCCGGTACCTGGCGCTCAAGCTCGACCCGAGCGCGGTGCCCGAACTGCCCGAGCCGCGGCCGAAGTACGAGATCTTCGTGTACTCGCCCCGGGTCGAGGGTGTGCACCTGCGCTTCGGTGACGTTGCGCGCGGTGGCCTGCGCTGGTCCGACCGCCGGGAGGACTTCCGCACGGAGATCCTCGGCCTGGTCAAGGCGCAGGCGGTCAAGAACGCGGTCATCGTGCCTGTCGGCGCGAAGGGCGGCTTCGTCGTGAAGCGCCCGCCGACGGCCACCGGTGACCCGGGCCTGGACCGTGACGCCCAGCTGAACGAGGGCATCGCCTGCTACCGGATGTTCATCTCCGGCCTGCTGGACGTGACGGACAACCGTGTCGAGGGCAAGACCGTTCCGGCGCCGGGCGTGGTCCGCCACGACGGTGACGACAGCTACCTCGTGGTCGCGGCCGACAAGGGCACCGCGAAGTTCTCCGACATCGCGAACGAGGTCTCGGCGAACTACGGGTTCTGGCTGGGCGACGCCTTCGCTTCCGGTGGCTCGGTCGGCTACGACCACAAGGCCATGGGCATCACCGCGAAGGGTGCTTGGGAGAGCGTCAAACGCAACTTCCGCGAGCTGGGCAAGGACACCCAGACCGAGGACTTCACCGTCGTCGGCATCGGCGACATGATGGGTGACGTCTTCGGCAACGGCATGCTCCTCTCGGAGCACATCCGGCTCGTGGCCGCCTTCAACCACCTGCACATCTTCCTCGACCCGAACCCGGATTCGGCGACCTCGTTCGCCGAGCGGCGCAGGCTGTTCGACCTGCCGCGCTCGTCGTGGGAGGACTACGACCGCTCGCTGATCAGCGAGGGCGGCGGGATCTTCTCGCGGTCGGCGAAGACGATCCCGATCAGCCCGCAGGTCCGCGAGGCGCTCGGCCTCGGCGACGACGTCACGAAGCTGGCGCCGAACGACCTCATGCAGGCGATCCTGCTGGCCCCGGTCGAACTGCTGTGGAACGGCGGTATCGGCACCTACGTCAAGGCCGAGAACGAGACCCACGCCGACGCGGGCGACAAGGCCAACGACGCCTTGCGCGTCAACGGGAACCAGCTCCGCGTCAAGGTCGTCGGCGAGGGCGGGAACCTGGGGCTGACCCAGCTCGGCCGGATCGAGTTCGCCCGCACGGGCGGCAAGATCAACACCGACGCGCTCGACAACTCCGCCGGTGTCGACTGCTCCGACCACGAGGTCAACATCAAGATCCTGCTGGATCACCTGATCTCGACCGGATCGCTGGACGCCGAGGAGCGCAACGAACTGCTGGAGCAGATGACCGACGAGGTCGGCGAGCTGGTGCTGGCCGACAACTACCGGCAGAACGCCGTGCTCGGCGTCAGCCGCGCGCACGCCGGTCCGATGGTCTCGGTGCACCAGCGGCTCGTCGCGGCGCTGGTCGCGAAGGGCGCCTTCGACCGCAAGCTCGAAGCGTTGCCGAGTTCGGCGGAGTTCCGCGCGCTGGAGAAGGCGGGTGACGGCCTCACCTCGCCGGAGCTGGCGACGCTGCTCGCGCACGTCAAGCTCGACCTCAAGGACGAGCTGCTGGCGAGCGAGCTGCCGGACTCCGAGGTGTTCTCCCGCCGCCTGCCCGAATACTTCCCGAAGCCGCTTCGGGAACGCTTCGGCGACGCGATCTTCCAGCACCCGCTGAAGCGCGAGATCATCACGACGATGGTGGCCAACGAGGTCGTCGACGGCGCCGGGATCTCGTACGTCTTCCGCCTGATGGAGGAGATGAACGCGACCGCCACCGACGCCGTCCGCGCGTACGCCGTGGTCACCCACGTGTACGACCTGCCCTCGCTGTGGGCCCGGATCGACGCGCTGGACAACGTCGTGCCGACCGAGGTCGCGGACGAGATGATGCTGGAGACCCGCAGGCTGCTCGACCGGGCCGCCCGCTGGTTCCTCACCAACCGGCCGCAGCCGCTGGCCCCGCTCGCCGAGATCAACCGGTTCGGCCGGGTCGTCGGCGAACTGGCCCCGCGGGCGCATGAGCTGCTTCGCGGTGTCGAGTGCGCTTCGGTGGACGCGAACACCGAGCGGCTGATCGAGAAGGGCGTCCCGGCGGAACTGGCGGAGCGGGTCGCGCTCCTGCTGCACACCTTCGGCCTGCTCGACGTCACCGACGTCGCGGAACTCGCCGAGCAGCAGGCGGGGATCGACGCGGTGCACACCCCGGCGGAGACCGCGGGCCTGTACTACGCGCTCTCCGACCACCTCGGCATCGACAAGATGCTGACGTCGATCAGCGGTCTCGAACGCGGCAACCGCTGGCACGCGCTCGCGCGGCTGGCGTTGCGTGACGACGTGTACGGTTCCTTGCGGACGATCACGCTGGACGCGTTGCGGCACAGCGATTCGGGCACCGACCCGGACGAGAAGATCGCGCACTGGGAGAAGACGAACGCTTCGCGGTTGCAGCGGGCCCGCGTCGCGCTGGACGAGATCAGCCAGTTCGGCAAACTCGACCTGGCGACGCTGTCGGTGGCGGCGAGGCAGATCCGGAGCACGGTGAGGTAGTGGCGTACATTTCCCTGATCCGGCCGCGCTGGTCGGATATGGACGTCTACGGGCACGTCAACCACGCGAATCTGGTGACCCTGCTCGAAGAGGCACGGATCCCCCTGCTGTTCGGGGACGCCGTCCGGGCCGGGCTCACCGAACTGCCCAAGGGCATCGTCGTGGTGAAGCTGGCCGTCCATTACCGTTCGCCGATCGTGGTGTCCGATCAGGACATCCGGGTGGAGATCTCGTTGAAGGACTTGAAGCACGCCAGCTTCACTCTCGGCTACCGGGTGCACGCCGGGCCTGCCGGGTCCGACAAGGTCGCGGTCACCGCGGAGACGGTGCTCGCGCCGTTCGACACCGGGTCGGAGCGGCCCCGGCGGCTGACCGAGGACGAACGCGCCTTCCTGGAGAAGGGGTTCGCGGATGCCTGAGCTCGTCATCCCGGACGCGGGCGACCGCGAAACGCTCGGCGCGTTCGTGGCCAGGGCGGTCCGGCTCGACCAGAACACGCTGGTGCGGCTTCGGCAGCGCGGTGACGGCGTCGTCGAGGCGTGGAGCACGACCCCGTTCGAGGTCCTCGCCACCAGGGCGATCGCCGGCGACATCACGCCGTCGGACGTCACCGTGTCCGGGAACGAGCTGCTCGCCGCGCTGACCGTGGCCGGCGGTGAGCGGATGGATCCGGGCCCGGCCCGCGACCTGATGTGGCATTCCGAGCTGCCCGCTTCCGGACGCTGGCAGCTGGTGGACGAACTGCCGGCGACGGTGATCTCGGAGCTGGCCGATCGGGGCGTCACACTGGCCCGCGACAACGTCGGCCCGCACGGCAACCCGCCCGCCTCGCTGATGGACCAGACGGTGCTCACCGTTTCGGGTAACGAGCAGGAGATCAAGGTCCAGATGCGGTGCCTGTTCGCGTTGTCGGGGATGGGCTTCGTCGACTCGACGATCGACGGTGACGTCGTCCGTGTCACCGCGACGGATTCGTGGATGCGCATCGACGCGCGGTACGGCGCGGTCCTCAAGCGCCGTCACGCGCTCCTGCCGCTGCTGTTCTGACGGCTTTCTTACGTTTCGCACCGCGGGTGGCTTCCGGCCGCCCGCGGTGTCAGGCTGTCCGCATGACCGACAGTGCCCCTCGCGACGCTGATAAGAACGGGGAGGACCCGACCGCGGACTTCCTCGCCGAGGTCCGGCAGGAGGAGACCCCGTGGCGGACCGAGCGTCCGCCGGGTGAGGAGGCGCCGGAACGCGCCGAACGCCCGGAGAAATGGGGCCGTGCCAAATCCGCCGGGCGGGCCGCGGCGAAGGCGGCGCCCTACGTCCAGGCCGCCGCGCTGGCGACGTGGATCGTCTCGGGCACCTTGGACGACTCAGCCGACTCCGACGACACCGGTTTCGGCGACATGGGCTCCTCCGGCGAAGCCTGAAACCTTCGCGATTCGGCACCTGCTTGCGGTAGTCCGGATCGCGAACCATCGCAAGCAGGTGCCGAATCGCGGGACTGGGCTAGAGCTTCGAGCGCATGTTCTTCATTCGCTCGATCTCGGCGGTCTGGCCGGTGACGACCTCCTGCGCCATCTCCTGCGCCTTGATCTCCACACCCTTCCCGAGCTGGGTTTCGGCCATGGTCAGCGCGCCCTGGTGATGCGCGATCATCAAATCGAGGAACAGCTTTTCGAACGCCACCCCGTTCGCCGCGCGCAGATCCGCCAGCTGGGCCTCGGTCGCCATGCCCGGCATGAGCGCGTGATCGTGCCCCCCGCCGTGGTCGCCGTGGCCCGCGCCCGGCACGGGCTTGCCGCGATCGGCCAGCCAGGTCTTCATCATCGCGATCTCGCCGTCCTGCGCGACCGAGATCCGGCCGGCGATGGCCCGGATCTGCTCGTTCGCCGTCTTGCCCGGCACCAGGTCGGTCATCACCTTCGCCTGCTGATGGTGGGGGATCATCATCGTCATGTACTCGACGTCGGCCTCGTTGGGCTGATCGCGGTTCACCGGGCCCGGAACACCGGTGCCCGCCTGCTCGCCGGGCTTCCCGGGAACGATGATCGGTGCGCTCTGGGCCGGTGCGGCCGGGTTTTCGTCGCCACTGCAGCCCGAGACTACGAAAGCGGCAACGAGCAGCGCCGATGTCAAGCTTTTTCTCATCCCGGGTGTTCCTCCGTTGGTCGGTATCTGCTGAGCCTAAATAAGGAATAAGGTGCGCGTAAAGCTGGGTGGAAGGAGAGCCATATCGTGCTGCAGCCTGGGCTGAAACGCCGCTTGACCAGGGGCTTCGTGTCGGCGGTCGCAGTCGCCGCCCTCGGGGCCTCCAGCGCGCTCGCCGCGCCGGCCGTCATCGCCGAACCGTCGGCGACCGCGATTCCGGGTGTGGACGAGATCGTCCACAGCCCGAACCTCCGGTCGATCGCGAACGTCCCGCAGCAGGGACCGTTCACCAAGGACTCGACCGGCACCGACATCGCGTTCACCAAGGGCCACGCGATCATCGGGACGTACGACGGCTTCAACGTCTACGACGTCCGCAACCCCTATCGCCCGAAGATCGTCAGCCAGGTCCTCTGCCCCGGCGGGCAGAACGACGTGTCGGTCTCCGGCGACCTGCTCTTCCTCTCCACGGACGCGTCGCGCAGCGACAACTCGTGCAACAGCGTCTCGAAGCCCGCTTCGGACAAGACGGCGTGGGAGGGCATCAAGATCTTCGACATCTCGAACCTCGCGGCGCCGAAGTACGTCGCGGCGGTCGAGACCGACTGCGGTTCGCACACCAACACCCTGGTGCCGGACAAACGCGGCAAGGACGTCTACATCTACGTCTCGTCGTACGCGCCGGCGGCGAACCTGCCCGACTGCCAGCCGCCGCACGACAAGCTGTCGATCATCAAGGTCCCCGTGAAGGACCCGGCGAAGGCTTCGCTGGTCGCGACGCCGGTGATGTTCCCGACCGACGGCGGCAACCCCGGTGGCACCAACCCCGACGGCACCCGCCGGTCGGAGACCACCGGCTGCCACGACCTGACGGCGCTGCCGGAGAAGGACCTGATGGCCGGTGCCTGCATGGGTGACGGTGTCCTGATCGACATCTCCGACCGGCTCAAGCCGCGGGTCATCAACCGCGTGCAGGACAACGTGAACTTCGCGTTCTGGCACAGCGCCACCTTCAACAACGACGCCACCAAGGTCGTCTTCACCGACGAGCTCGGCGGCGGCGGGATGGCCACCTGCCTGGAGAAGTTCGGCCCCACTCGCGGCGCCAACGGCATCTACCAGATCACCGGCCGCGGCGACGACCGCAAGCTGGAGTTCATCAGCTACTACAAGATCCCGCGTCTGCAGTCCGAGACCGAGAACTGCGTGGCGCACAACGGTTCGCTGATCCCGGTGCCCGGCAAGGACATCATGGTCCAGTCCTGGTACCAGGGTGGCATTTCGGTGTGGGACTTCACCGACGCGAAGCGGCCGAAGGAGATCGCGTACTGGGAGCGGGGCCCGCTCTCGAACGAGAAGCTCGTCGGCGGCGGCACGTGGTCGGCGTACTGGTACAACGGCCACATCTTCTCGTCCGACATCGTGAAGGGACTGGACGTCCTGGACCTCAACGACTGGCGGACCTCCCCGGCGAAGCTGGTCCGGCAGAACGAGTTCAACGCCCAGACGCAGTACAAGCTGCACCCGGGCTTCAACAAGTGACCCACTAGCGTGAGATGAAAGGCCCCTTCATTGCGAAATTTGCAATGAAGGGGCCTTTCATTGCACGGGGGCCGGGCTCAAACGAGCCAGGCGGCCGCATCCGGCGGCAGTTTCCCGTTCACCAGCGGAACGCTCGACAGCAGCACCTCACCGGGCGGCAGCGCGATGGGGCTCGCCGACGTGTTCAGCGCGCACACCAGCCCGCCGCCGCGCCGCCGGAACGCGAAACATCCCGCGGGCGCGCCGTACCACTCGAGATCGTCACCGTTGAAGGCCTTGTGCGACTTGCGGATCTCGATCGCCCGCCGGTACAGCGACAGCGTCGACGCCGGATCCTCCAGTTGCGCTTCCACCGTCACCGACGCCCACGACGCGGGCATCGGCAGCCACGTCCGCGGATTGCGCGAGAACCCGAACGGCGGCAGGTCGCCTTCCCACGGCAGCGGCACCCGTGACGCGTCGCGGCCGAACTCGGGGCCGGAGGTCTTGGCACGCGGGTCCGCGAGCGCCTCCGGCGGGAGGTCGACGTTGCCGAGCCCCAGTTCCTCGCCGTTGTACAGATAGACCACCCCGGGCAGCGCGAGTTCGACGAGTGCCATCGCCCGCGCGCGCCGCACGCCGCGTTCGCCGCCGCCGTAGCGGCTGACCTGCCGCCAGACGTCGTGGTTGCCCAACGTCCAGGTGGCGGGGGCCCCGGCCGACTTCGGCACCGCCAGGGATCGCTCGATGGCCGTCCGCAGCGCGTCGGCGTCGAAATGTGTGAGCACGAGCCGGAAGTCGAACGCCAGATGCAGTTCGTCGGGCCGCAGGTAGCGTGCGAGGCGTTCCTCGTCGGTCACCCAGATCTCGCCGGCGGCCATCGTGCCCGGGTATTCGTCGAGCACCTTGCGGATCATCTGGTGGATCTCGTGGACGCGGTCGTTGTCGAACCTCGGGTCGTAGAACTCGCTCGGCCCGAGCGCGGTCACCCGCGGGTCCATGTCCGGCAGGCCCGGCGGTTTCGCCATGCCGTGCGCGACGTCGACGCGGAAGCCGTCGACCCCGTGGTCCAGCCAGAATCGCAGGGTCCGCTCCAGATCGGCGGCGACCTCGTGGTCGGCCCAGTTCAGGTCCGGCTGCTGCGGTGAGAACAGGTGCAGGTACCACTGGCCGTCCGGTACCCGCGTCCACGCCGGGCCGCCGAACGCGCTGACCCAGTTGTTCGGCGGCAGGTCGCCGCGCGGGCCCAGCCCGTCACGGAAGATGTAGCGATCCCGCTCGGGGCCGCCCGGCGGCGCGGCCATCGCCGATTTGAACCAGGCGTGGGTGTTGCTGGTGTGGTTGGGGACGACGTCGACGGTGACCTTGATGCCGCGTTTGTGCGCCTCGGTCAGCAGGACGTCGAAGTCGCCGAGAGTGCCGAACATCGGGTCGACGTCGCGCGGGTCCGCGATGTCGTAGCCGTGGTCGGCCATGGGGGAGCGGTAGAACGGCGTCAGCCACAACGCGTCGACCCCGAGCAGCTCCAGGTACCCGAGCTTGCCGCGGATGCCTTCGAGGTCACCGACGCCGTCCCCGTCCGAATCGGCGAACGAGCGCACGTAGACCTGGTAGAAGACCGCCTGGTCCCACCAAGCCGCGCCCGTCGCCATCACACGAAGCTGTTCATCATGCTGTTGGCGGCCATTTCGAGATACGCCCACAGCTGCGAGCGGTAGGGCTCCTCGATGTTCTCCTCGTCGACCGCGATCTTGATGCAGCGCAACCAGGCGTCGCGTTCGATCGGGCCGATCTTGAACGGGGCGTGCCGCATCCGCAGCCGAGGGTGACCGCGCTGATCCGAGTAGGTGTGCGGGCCGCCCCAGTACTGCATGAGGAACAGCCGGAAACGCTCCTCGGCCGGGCCGAGGTCCTCCTCGGGGTACAGCGGGCGAAGCACCTCGTCGACGGCGACTTCGGCGTAGAACCGCGCGACGATCCGGGTGAAGACCGGTTCACCGCCGATCGCTTCGTACAAGGTGGTGGGGTCAGGTTCGGTCACGGACACAGCTCCATTCTGCCCTTGTCCTACTGCGGGGCGGGGCCGGTGGACATAAAGCGTCCCAGCGGCGGCTCGAAGCCGGCCTCGTCCAGCGCGGCGAGCAGATGCGCCCGCAGCGCGCGCTGCACGGCCCACTGCTTGCCCGGGCGGACCTTCACCGTCATGCGGACCTTGATGCCTTCGGGCGTGACGGTCTCCACACCGAGCATCTCGGGCGGTTCCAGCACGTTGGGCGCCAGCCCCTCACTCTCCAGCAGCGTCGTCGACTTCTGGGCCATCAGTTCGATGGCCTTCTCGACGTCGGCGGAGTAGCTGAGGGGGACGTCGACGACGGCCACCGCGAAGCCCTGGCTCGAGTTGCCGACTCGCAGCACCTCGCCGTTACGGACGTACCAGACGGTGCCGTTGATGTCACGCAGGGTGGTGATCCGGAGGCCGACGGCCTCGACGGTGCCGGACGCCTCACCGACGTCGACGACGTCACCGACGCCGTATTGGTCCTCGATCATCATGAAGATGCCGGAGAGGAAGTCCTTGACGAGATTCTGCGCGCCGAAACCGAGTGCGACGCCGACGATGCCGGCGGAGGCGATGATCGGCGCCAGGTCGATGCCCAGTTCGCCGAGTACGAGGATGAACGCCAGGCCGTAGATCAGGAACGTGGCCATCGACTTGAGCACCGAGCCGATCGTGGCGGCGCGCTGACGACGTCGCTCCACCACCGCCGATCCGAGCACCTCGGGAGCCTTCTCCCGAAGCGGTCTCAACAGGGCGGGGAGCTTCTTGGAGCCGCTCGGCATCCGCGTCACTCGGTTGATCAGACGTCGCACCAGGTACCGCAGCAGGAACGCCACGGCGACGATCATCAGGATCTTGATCGGCTTCGTCAGCAGCCAGCCTGCCGACGCGGACAGCCATTCGTTTTTTGTGACCTGGAACACCTGGTAGCAGAAGGTTTCGACGTCTCGCGTGCAAGCCGGGGGTTCGGTGGGCAGCAGGTTCACTGAGAAGAAATGTCCTTTCGTACTCGGCGGGGTTCGTTCGCGCTGCTCCGCGCGGCGGGCGTCCCGGCGGGCGCGGAACACCCCGATTCGGGTGGCCTCCGGGTCGCGGGCATGTGACACGTCCACTAACACACGTGCGTTTTGGGGCTGATCTGTGGTCGACTATGCCTGCACCGGTGGAGGTGGTCGAGTGCCAGACCGACAACCCATCCCCCTCGGCGTCCCGAGCCAAGCCTTGGCCGGACAGGCGCCGGAGGTCGTGTTGCGCGCTCATCCGGGAGGTGCCCCCTCGCACGGGGCGCCACCGGGCGGGCCGGGAACGCGGCCAGGGGGTGTAGCCCGCCCGCCCGGACAGCGTAGAGGGCGGGACCCGTCGACTACGGCGGTACCCACTACGACATCAGCGTCGTCTTGGGGCCGCAGACGGGTATTGCTGTTGAACGCCACGTTCGAGCCGCTCACGGCGCTGCCGTTGCGGCGCGCGGTGGTCCTCGTGATGTGCGGCAAGGCCGAGGTGGTGCACGGAGACCCCGGAGGGCTCGAACTGCACGCCGCCACGGTCTCGCTGCCCGTGCCTTCGGTGATCCGGCTGAGCACCTACGTGCGCGTGCCCTACCGCGCACAGGTGCCGCTGACCCGGGCCGGGCTGATGCACCGCGACCGATACCGCTGCGCCTACTGCGGAGGGCGGGCCGAGACGATCGACCACGTCGTCCCGCGCAGCCGCGGTGGCCCCCACAGCTGGACGAACTGCGTGGCCTGCTGCGCCAAGTGCAACCACCGGAAGGCGGACAAGCTGCTTTCCGAGATCGGCTGGCGGCTGCGCGTCGTGCCGAGGGCCCCGCACGGGCCGCACTGGCGGCTGCTCGCGCATTCGAAGGAGGCCGACCCGTTGTGGCGGCCGTACCTGGGAACCGCGGCCTGATCCGGCTGTGAACACGTCGGCGCCCCGGCTGCCTTTCGGCGGCCGGGGCGAGCCGATGATGCCGTGATGAACCTCGTTACGGAGTCCGCCGTTCCCCACTGACCGGTCGTGCCCGAATTCAGGCGGCGAGGGAGAAGTCGCTCTGGCAGGTGACGCGGGTGCCTCGGGTGACGCGGGTCCCCCGCGTGACGCGCGTGCCGCAGGTGACGCGAGTGCCGGCGGTCACGCGGGTACCGCGAGTGACGCGCGTGCCACGGGTGACGCGGGTTCCGGCGGTGACACGGGTGCCTCGGGTGACTCGGGTTCCGCGAGTGACGCGGGTACCGGCGGTGACCCGCGTACCGCGCGTGACACGAGTACCGCGAGTAACCCGTGTGCCCGCCGTCACACGTGTGCCGGGGACGAATCCAATTTCGAAGAGTGACGAAATGTCGTCGATGATCGCCTGGCCGGGTGTCTGGGTGCTCTGCATGACATATCCTCCTGCGACCGGTGCGTTACCTGCTGGGGTGGGAGAGCTGGGCGCAAGGCCCGTACAGGTGAAAAAGCTACGAGGATTTCAAGGCTCCGACAAGATGACAGCGCCGGGTGCGGCCGCCCGTACGTTGAGTTGCAACCTTTCGGCCTTGAGGGCTTCGCCCCAACGTGGGAGCGCTTTCGTGGCAAGCGGCGGACGGCCCCCGCCGGACGGTGAGCGGTAGGTGCCGGGGCGCACACCCGTGCGAGCGGGTGCGGCCGCGAGCCATCGGATACGCTCACGCGCGTGAACCTTGTCGAGACGATCCTGGTCTTCGCGGTGATCCCCTTGGCCATCTACGCGCTTTGCGGGGTGGCCACGCTGCGGTCGAAGGGCGCGGGCGTCGCCCGGTACCGGCCGGGGCAGCCGTGGGAGCACCCGGCCATGTGGTGGAGCGCCAACCCCGACGGGGTCGGCGCCAGGCATTCGCACGCGGGCGGCGCGACCGCCGTCGGTGCGGCGGACGGAGCTTCGGTGACGGGAGGCGCTCGTGGCAACTGGTGAACTGACCCATTCGTCCACCGCTGTTGACGAAGAGCCCGGTTACGGCGCCGCCGTTACTTCCAGCGGCCGGGTTTCCGCCGCCAAGATGTACGAACCGGCTGGGCCGATCAGCCCATTCACCACCCAGCAGCTCGCCCGGCTGGACGAGGCGCTGACGCTGGCCAGCCGCGAGACCGGCCTGGACTTCAGTGTGTACCTCGGCGACCTCGGCGAAGACACGCGCGTCACCGCCGAAGGCCTGCTGGCCTCGACCGACAACCCGGCCGACGCCGTGGTCGTCGCCGTGTCGCCCGGACAGCGTGCCATCGAGATCGTGACGGGCTCGCAGGCCCGGTTCCGCCTGCCCGACCGCGGCGCGAAGCTCGCCGTGGCCAGCATGGTGGCCTCCTTCAAGGAAGGCGACCTCATCGGCGGCCTCGTGAACGCACTTCGCATGCTGAGCGACCAGGCGGGCGCTCCGCAGCACTAAGCACCTTCACGCTCTTTCAAGTGCAATGAAGGGGCCTTTCATAGCAAAATTTGCTATGAAAGGCCCCTTCATTGCGTTACGGGACTAGACCCCGGCCTGCGAGTCGAACTCACGGGCGGCCAGCGCCCGCACGATCCCGGCCCGGCCTTCCGACACCAGACGGCGCAGTGCCGCCGGGTGCTCCCCGGCCAGCCACTCGTCCGACGCCTTGACGGTCGCCGGTTCGACGGCCCACGACGGGTACAGCCCGACGACGGTCGGCTGCGCCCGCTCGCTGGAGCGCCGCTGCCACACCTCGCCGATGACGTCGAAGTAGCGCGTCACGTAGTCGCCGAGCAGGTGCTTCTGGCCCGGGTGGGAGAAGCCGGTGATGAGCGAGTCGCTGACCGCGTTGGGCAGCTCGTCGTCGTACACCGCCCGCTGCCACGCGTCTGCCTTGGCCTCGGCGGTCGGCCGGAGCGCCCGCGAACGCTCCGCCTGACGCCGTCCGGCGGCGGTGTCGTCCTTCGCGAGCTCCGTGTCGATCTCGGGGTTCTCCGCCTTGCCGTGCGCGACGAGCGCGTGCAGCAGCCGCCAGCGCAGGTCGGTGTCGACGGTCAGGCCGTCGAGGGGCGCCGTGCCGTCGAGCCAGCCCGCGATGATCGCCAGCGTCTTGTCGTCGAGCACGCATCCGGCGAGCGAGTTGACGAACGCGAGCTGGTGGTCCGAACCGGCTTCGGCGCCCTGCGCCAGCTCCAGCAGCCGCGAGCTGAACTCCGGCCAGCCCTTGTCCGCCGCCCACGCCGGGCTCGCGTACGAGTTCAGCGCCGTCTGCGCCTGCAGCAGCAGCCGCTGCACCACGCCGACCTCGGTCTCGGTGTGCACGCCGCGCTGCACCAGCGTGACGAAGTCGCGGGCCTTGAGCTCGGCCTCGCGCGTCATCTCCCACGCCGCCGACCAGCACAGCGTGCGGGGCAGCGGTTCGGTGATGTCGGCGATGCGGTCGATCAGCGTGGTCAGCGACGCCGGGTCGAGCCGCATCGTGCAGTAGGTCAGGTCGTCGTCGTTGACCAGCACGAGCTTGCCCGCCGGGAGTCCGACCAGGTCCGGCACCTCGGTGCGTTCGCCGTCGATGTCGAGTTCGACGCGGTGCTTGCGGACGATCTTGCCGTGCTCGTCCTCGTCGTAGACCCCGACCGCGACGCGGTGCGCGCGCAGTTCACCGGCACCCGGCTTGGCGCCGGTCTGGGTGACGGCGAAAGCGGTGTACTTCCCGTCGGCGCCGACCTCGTAGCGCGGGCTCAGCGAGTTGAGGCCGGTGGTCTCCAGCCACTGCGCGCTCCACCACGACAGGTCGCGGCCGGAGGCCTCTTCCAGCGCGCCCAGCAGATCCGCCAGGGTCGCGTTGCCCCAGGCGTGCTTGCCGAAGTAGACCTTGAGGCCTTCGAGGAAGTGGTCGAGACCGACGTAGGCGACGAGCTGCTTCAGGACGCTCGCGCCCTTGGCGTAGGTGATCCCGTCGAAGTTCACCTCGACCGCGTGCAGGTCGACGATGTCCGCGGCGATCGGATGCGTCGAGGGCAGCTGGTCCTGCCGGTACGCCCACGACTTCTCGATGTTCGCGAAGCTGGTCCACGCGTTCTTGTATTCGGTGGCCTCGGCTTGGGCGAGCACGCTCGCGAAGGTCGCGAACGACTCGTTCAGCCACAGGTCGTCCCACCAGCGCATGGTGACCAGGTCGCCGAACCACATGTGCGCCATCTCGTGCAGCAGCGTCTCGGCGCGGCGCTCGTAGTAGTAGCGCGTGACGCGGCTCCGGAAGACGTAGTCCTCCAGGAAGGTGACGGCGCCGGCGTTCTCCATCGCGCCCGCGTTGAACTCCGGCACGAACAGCTGGTCGTACTTGGAGAACGGGTACGGGGTGGCGAATTTCTCGTGGTAGAAGGCGAAACCCTGTTTGGTCTCGGTGAACAGCCGGTCCGCGTCCATATGCTCGGCGAGCGAGGCGCGGCAGTAGATGCCCAGCGGGATCGTGCGGTGGGCGTCGGAGAACTCGTCGCGCCACTCGCTGTACGGGCCGGCGATCAACGCGACCAGGTAGGTCGAGATCCGCTCGGACACCTTGAACACGGTGCGGACGGCCCCTTCCGGGGTCTCCTCGGCCGACTCGATCAGCGCGTTCGAAATGACCTTCCAGTCCTTCGGCGCGATGACGGTGAGCCGGTAGACCGACTTGAGGTCGGGCTGGTCGAAGCAGGCGAACATCCGCTTCGCGTCCGCGGTCTCGAACTGCGTGTAGAGGTAGACACCGTCGTCGACCGGGTCGACGAAGCGGTGCAGGCCCTCGCCGGTGTTCATGTACCGGCAGACCGCGTCCACGACGAGTTCGTTCGACTCGGCGAGCGCGGGCAGCTCGACGCCCTTGTCCTCGACGTACCCGCTGACGTCGAGTTCCGTCCCGTTGAGGACGGCCGACTCGATCCCCTCCGCGACGATGTCGACCCACGACGCTTCGCCGCTTCTGGCGCTCGCGAACTTGATCGTCGTCTTCGACGTGAAGGTCTTCTCACCGGGACCGCCGCGGCCGTCGGTCAGATCCAGCTCGATGTCGTAGGACTCGACGTCGAGCAGCTCCGCGCGCAGCTTGGCTTGGTCTCGGGTCAGGTTGGGGGCGGGCACTGGCACCTCTGGTCATCGGTATCGGTTTTGGTTTCCAACTACTGGCATCCAATCATGTCCAGGCCGGTGCTGACGACGGGAACAACGCCGATGGCCGCGATGTTGGCTCGCTGTGTAGCACTCTGTGCGTACCGCCCCACCCAAGACGATGGCACTGGGAGAACCTGATGACCGCCCCGTCCGAGACGACCAAGGTCGACTTCTACTTCGATCCGATCTGCCCGTTCGCCTGGATCAGCTCGCGCTGGATCCTCGAGGTGGAGAAGCACCGCGACCTCGACCTGAGGTTCCGGATCATGAGCCTGTCCGAGCTGAACAGCGGCCGCGAGGGCCTGCCTGAGCAGTACAAGGAGCTGTTGGACCGCGGCTGGGGTCCCGTCCGCGTCGCCACCGCGCTGGCGCAGAAGAACGGCGAAGAGGCCCTGCGCGACTTCTACACGGAGTTCGGTACGCGCCATCACAACCAGGGCGACAAGGACATCCCGAAGGTCATCAAGGAGACCCTTGAGGCCATCGGCGCCCCGGCCGAGCTGGCCGAGGCCGCGGAGTCGACCGAGTACGACGAAGCGCTGAAAAAGAGTCACTACGAAGGTATGAATCCGGTCGGAATGGATGTCGGTACCCCGACCATCCACATCGACGGCGTCGCCTTCTTCGGCCCGGTGCTCAGCTCGATCCCGCGTGGCGAGGACGCCGTCAAGGTGTTCGACGGCGCCCGCGCGCTGGCGAGCTACCCGGACTTCTTCGAGCTGAAGCGCACCCGGTCCGGTGAGCTGAACTTCGACTAAGGCGTCGCCAGTGCGGCCCTGGTGACATCGTCGGGGTAGGAGGACCTCGCGACGGCTTCGTCCGTCGTGAGGTCTCCCGCCGCGATTCCGGTCTTGAGCGCGACGAGCTCGCGCAGCCCGTCGCGGTGCTTTTCGATGAACGCGGTGTCGACGGGGTCCCCATGCCCGGCCACGATGATCTTCGGCTCCAGCGCGAGGATCTCGTCCATCACGCCAGGCCATTCGGCCAGGAAACTGCCGTCGTTGAACGAGAACGCGCTGAAGCCTGCTTCGGCGTTCTCGACGGCGTCGCCCGCGTAGATGACGCCCGCGCCGGGCACTTCCACGAACAGGTCGTGATCGGTGTGCGCCCGGCCGAGAAAGCGCAGCACGACGGTGCGGCCGCCGAGGTCGATCTCCGCGATGTCGGTGACCGGCTTGGTGGGCAGGGTGATCTCGGTGCGCTCCAGCGCCTCCGCCATCTCGGGCCGGTTTTCGCCGAGGTAGTGCTGGATCCACTTGCGCCGCGCGCCCTCGCCGTAGGTGGTCAGCTCGGCCACGCACCCGTCGTGTGCCCAGACGTCGCACGGCAGGAACGCCGTGGTGCCGAAGGCGTGGTCGAAATGCGCGTGGGTGTAGACGACCGACCACGGCAGCGGCGTGATCTCCCGGACCGCCGCGGCCAGTTCGGCGCCTTGATCGACGTCACCGCGGACGTCGACGACCAGGCAGCGCTCACCGCCCACGACGAGGCCGACGGTCAGGTCCAGCTCTTCGTAACGGCGGGCGTACACGCCGTCCGCGAGTTCGAGCCAAGTCACGAATCCTCCAGAATTCCGTTGCGCAGCAAAGGAACCCTGCTGCTCGTATCGAGCTTCGCGGCGAGTGTCACGTCGTTCGCGTGTCCGGCCGCGGCGAGCTCACGTCCTGAAGAACACTCTGTCAGTGCTTCGGCGATGTCGATCGATTTCGCCGCGATGGCCGCGAGGCGGGCTTCGGCGGACAGACGACCGTAGCCGTCCAGCGCCGCGACGATCGCGCCCGCGCCGAGCTGATCCTCGACGCACGGCCTCAGCGGCCCGAACGTCGTGGCTTCGGTGTGGATGCCGATGCCCCAGCGTTCCCCGGCCGGGATGACGCCGATCGGCGCGCCGTCCGCCAGTTCCGCCGCGCGTTCGGCGACGGCGGCCGCGTTGCGCAGGCATCCCGCCAGGACGACGGCACCGGTCGTGGCGGCGGCGTCGCAGAGCGTGGCACCGTTGGGGGAGGGGAGCGCGAGGAGGGTGCCGGAAGGGATTTCCGTCACAGACGAAGGTCGCAAGGTCCACTGTTTTTCACCCGCGAGGATGGCTCCTCGCGCTTTCGCGGCCTCCGCACCGCGCTGATCGCGCCAGCGGACGGGCAGCACGCGGCCGTCGTTGCCGAGGACGAGATCCGTTGTGGTGCAGAAGGAAAGTACGTCGACGATGACGAGAACGGCGCAGTCCGCGCCCAGTGCGCCGACTCCCTCGGTTCCCCATTCGAGTCTGATGTCCACCCCCACAGCATGCTCGCCCGGGAACGTGATGGCAGACTCCGCGCTGTGCGTGTTTACCTTGGCTCCGACCATGCCGGTTTCGAACTGAAGAACCACCTCGTGGCCCACCTCAAGGAGCAGGGCCACGACGTCGAGGACGTCGGTCCCTTCGTCTACGACGCGGCCGACGACTACCCCGCGTTCTGCATCGAGGCGGCCCGCCGCGTCGTCGCGGACGAGGGCAGCCTCGGCATCGTCGTCGGCGGCTCCGGCAACGGCGAGCAGATCGCGGCCAACAAGGTGAAGGGCGCCCGCGCCGGCCTCGCGTGGAGCGTCGAGACCGCGAAGCTCACCCGCGAGCACAACCACGCCCAGCTGATCGGCGTCGGCGCGCGGATGCACACCACCGAAGAGGCCACGGAGATCGTCGAGGCGTTCCTCGCGACCCCGCCGAGCCCGGACGAGCGCCACGGCCGCCGCGTCCAGCAGATCCTGGACTACGAGAACACCGGCTGGCCGCCGCCGCTGCCCGAGCACTGACATGCCCGAGGGGCACACGCTCCATCGCCTGGCACGTCTGCACAAACGCCGTTTCGCCGGTCACCCGGTCGAGGTGAGCAGCCCGCAAGGACGATTCGCCGGTGAAGCGTCCCGTTTGGACGGCCGGTTGCTCGTCAGGGCCGAGGCGTACGGGAAGCACCTGTTCCACGACTACGGTCCACACGGGACGGTGCACGTCCACCTCGGCCTCTACGGCACGTTCTCCGACGTGCCGCTGCCCGCTCTGGAGCCGGTGGGGCAGGTGAGGATGCGGCTGGTCGGCCCGACGCATTCCGCCGACTTACGCGGCCCGACCCGGTGTGAACTCCTTGACAGGCCCCAAGTGGACGCGATCAAGGCACGGCTCGGCCCGGATCCGCTGCGCCGCGATGCGAAGCCGGACAAGGCGTGGGAGCGGATTTCGCGGTCGAAGACGTCGATCGCGGCACTGTTGATGGATCAGTCGGTGCTGGCGGGCGTCGGCAACGTGTATCGCGCCGAGGTGCTGTTCCGGCACGGTGTCGCCCCGCTCGTTCCCGGTCGCGCGCTCGACCGCGGGCTGTGGGAGGACATGTGGGCGGATCTCGTGACGCTCATGCGGCACGGTGTCCGGGTGGGACGGATCGACACGGTCGCGCCGGAGCATCTGCCCGAGGCGACCGGCCGCGCGCCGCGGCAGGACCGGCACGGGGGCGAGGTCTACGTCTACCGCCGAGAGGGGATGCCTTGCCTCGTGTGCGGGACGGCGGTGCTGCGGAGCGATCTGGCGGCGCGGAACCTCTTCTGGTGCCCTACCTGCCAGCCCGCCTGACGGCCTCTCCCGATGCAATGAAGGGGCCTTTCATAGCAAATTTTGCTATGAAAGGCCCCTTCATTGCGCTTGCGGGAGGGGGCGCGGACTAGAAGTCGAAACCGCCGCCATCGAAACCGCCGCCATCGAAGCCGCCACCGTCGAACCCACCGGCGTCTCCGCCCGTGTCGCCACCGGCGTCGCCGCCCGCGTCACCGGCACCGGCGTCCTCCTGGCCCGCGTCATGGCCCGATTCCCAGGCCGACGCGCTCGCGATACCCGCCATCCCGGAGAACATCGCGCTGAACAGCAGCATCGAACCGAGACCCCAGGCGCCGGCGACGAGCGCGGGCTTCCACCACGGCTCGCTGTACCAGCCCTGCGGCACCGGACGGCCTGCCACGCGGCCACCGGGGTAGTAGTGGGGCGTCCGCCGGCTCGGGTCGGGCGAGGCCTCGTAGTGCTCGCCCTCGACGTCGACGGAACGGTACTCGGTGACCTTGCCGGCGCGGTCGCGCTCTTCGCTCGCGGGCAGTTCCGGACCGGGGTCCATGCCCATCGCGAGCCGTGCCGCGCGGACGTAATAGAGGCCTTCGATGGCGGTCTCGCGCACCAGCCGGGCCTGTTCGACGGTCTGTGCCTGCTCCATCTGCGAGCCCGCCGCGGTGAAGCGTTCGGACGCGTCCGCCATCGCCTGCTGGGAGGCGGTGTCCGTGCCGGTGAGGTTCATGACCTGACCGCCGAGCCGCTCGACGAGGCGCCGCGCGTCGGCCTTCGCGTCGTCCAGCAGGCGCTTCTTGGCCGCCGCCTGGGATTTCGCGAAGTAGATGCCGCCGCCGACCACGACGACGAGGAGCACGATCAGGAAGATCGCGGTACCCATGGGTTCACTCCAGGAATCGTTCGGCCTTTGCTCCGATCAACGCGGACGGCCCGCCGGCGGTTCCCGCGCGCACTGGCGGCAGAAACTAGAACACGTTATAGTTCGGCTCCATGAAGTTCACCCTGTCGATCGCGATGAACCCGCTCGATCAGCTGGGCGAGCTCGCCCGCGCCGCCGAAGAGGCGGGTTTCTCCTCGATCGCGCTCCCGGATTCCCTGTTCTATTCCGAAACGGTCTCTGCCGACTATCCGTACACGCCCGACGGCAGTCGCTTCTGGACGGAGGAGACGCCCTGGGCCGATCCGCTGGTCGCGGCGGCCTCGATGGGCGCGGTCACCGAACGGCTCACGTTCTACACCTCCGTGCTCAAGCTCGGCTCCCGCAATCCGGTCCTGCTCGCGCGCCAGGTCAACTCGGTCGCGGCGCTGACCGGCGGCCGGTTCGGCCTCGGGCTCGGCGTCGGCTGGTCGCCGGAGGAGTTCCGCTGGTGCGGCGCCCCGTACGAGAAGCGCGGCAAGCGCGTGGACGAGGCCATCGAGGTGCTGCGCCTGATCCTCGACGGCGGGATGGTCGAATTCCACGGCGAGTTCTTCGACTTCGACAAGCTCCGTATGAGCCCGACGCCGCCGTCGCGGGTGCCGTTCTACATCGGCGGTCACACCGACGTCGCGCTGCGCCGGGCCGCCCGCGTCGCCGACGGCTGGTCGTCGGCGATGATGAAGTTCGACGACCTCCGCGACACGATCGCCAAACTGCGCGGACTGCTGGCCGAACGGGGCCGTGCCGACGATCCCTTCGAGTACCAGGCCGTGTGCATCGACAAGTTCGGTCTCGACGGCTATCGCGAACAGGGCGACATCGGCGTCACCGACATCATCACCATGCCGTGGGTGTTCGACGGTCTCGGTTTCGACGCCGAAGTCGGCCCGAAACTCGATTCCATCAAGAAGTTCGGCGACGAGATCATCGCGAAGATGGGAGACTGAACCATGGGTGTCGACGTCTGCTGGGATCCGGCCGCCACGCAGCCGCCCGCGCGCCGAGCCGCGTTCCGTTCGATGACCGCGGTCACCGCCGGGGACAAGGCCGCCTGGCTCGAACTCTTCGCCGGTGACGCCGTCGTCGAGGATCCCATCGGCCCCTCGATGTTCGACGAAGAGGGCAAGGGGCATCACGGGCACGACGGGATCAGTGCCTTCTGGGACAAGACGATCGGATGCGTCGAACGCTTCCAGTTCACCATCCGCGACTCCCATGCCGCCGGTGACGAGGTCGCGAACGTCGGCACGATCACGACGTACCTGCCCGGCGGTTACCGCGTCGACACCGACGGCGTGTTCGTCTACCGGGTGCGCGAGGACGGGCTGATCGTGTCGATGCGGGCGTTCTGGGAGACCGGGCGCGCCATGGCCACGGCCCGCCAAGAGAGCTGAGCATGCGACGGCGGCTCTTGATCACGCTCCTGGCCGTCGTGGCCTTGGGCGTGGTCGCCGTCGTCGTGGTGACCTCCCGCCGCGAACCGGCGTCCGTGGCGGAATCCAGCACGCCGCCGCCGGCATCGGCGACGACGGCGGAGCCTCCCGTGGCCTTCTGCCCGGAGACCGCGGAGTCGGAGCGCGTGCGTTCCCCGTCCGGCCTCGACGGGAAGACGGAGCCGCGCACGCCGTCCGGCCCGCATCGGCTGGCCTACTTCGTGGTCGACGACAAGGGCATGCGCGACCTCACCGGCACCGCTGCCCAGCATCTGCCGATGGGTACGTCCCAGCAGGGGCGGATTCAGGTGGTGGTGTGCGAATACCCGAAACCGACCAACGAGCGCGTTGGCACCTGTGACGGTTACGAGCGGCAGGGTAAGGCGCCTGTTTCCGTCACGGTCACCGGTGTCCAGTACACCTACAAGGCCTACGACGCCGAAAGCGAACGCCTGCTCGACACCTTCGTCCTGCCCGGGGTCCGGGTGTGCCCGCGTTCGGTGACGACGGTCGACGACGTGCCCCGTGCCGTCGAAGCCCGCTCCGACTACACCGCGGTGATCGGCCGCCTGCTGCCGCACCTGCGCATCTGAGCCTCAGGTGAGCCGCTCCGCGCGCCGGGCCAGGTACTGCTTCTCGGGTTCGCTCGCGGTCTTCCCGGCGGCACGGAGGTAGGCCTCGCGTGCGGCGGCGGTGTCGCCCGCCAGTTCCAGCAGATGCCCCCGCACGGAATCGAGCCGGTGGGTCTGGTTCATCCGGCTGTCGTCGTCGAGGGTGGCGAGCAGTTCGAGTCCTGCTTCGGGCCCGTTGACCTCCGCGACCGCGACAGCGCGGTTGAGCGTGACGACAGGGCCGGGCGAAACCTTCTCGAGGACGTCGTAGAGCGCGAGGATCTGGGACCAGTCCGTTTCGGCCGCCGTGGGCGCCTCACTGTGGACGGCGGCGATCGCGGCCTGCACCTGGTACGGCCCGACCGGGCCCGTTTCCAGTGCCGCGCTCACCAGCGAGACGCCTTCGGCGATCATTTCCGCGTTCCAGCGCGACCGGTCCTGCTCGGCGAGGAGGACGAGCGAGCCGTCTTCGCCGGCGCGGGCGGCGCGGCGGGCGTCGGTCAGCAGCATGAGCGCCAGCAGGCCGGTGACCTCGTCCTCGTCCGGCATGAGCCGTCGCAGCAGCCGGGTCAGCCGGATCGCCTCGGCGGTCAGGTCGGCGCGGTGCAGGTCGGGGCCGCCGCTGGTCGTGTAGCCCTCGTTGAAGATCAGGTACAGCACCTGGAGGACGACGCGGAGCCGCTCGGCGAGCTCCGCCGCCAGTGGCAGGACGAATTCGGCGCCCGCCTTCTTGATGGTCTGTTTCGCCCGGCTGATCCGCTGGGCCAGCGTCGATTCCGGGACCAGGAAGGCGTTCGCGATCTCGCCCGTGGTCAGGCCGCCGACGGCGCGCAAGGTGAGCGCGAGTTGCGACGGCGCGGACAGAGAAGGGTGGCAGCACAGGAAAAGGACGGTGAGCGTGTCGTCCGAATTGGACGTATCCCCCGGACCGGACAGGTCCATCAGGGCGTCGTTCTCCTCGCGACGGCGTCGCGCGCTCTCGCTGCGCCACTCGTCCACCAGCCGCCGTGACGCGACCGTCGCGAGCCACGACTTCGGACTGTCCGGGATGCCCTGCTCCGGCCACTGCTGTGCGGCCGAGAGCAGGGCTTCCTGGACGGCGTCCTCGCAGGCGTCGAACTGCCCGTGCTTGCGCACCAGCAACCCGATGACCTGCGGGGCCAGCTCCCGCAGGAGTGCTTCCACCTGACGATCGTCCTTCACGACGCCAGTCTTACCCCATGCGAGCCGTCAGGCGACGGGGGAGTAGTGCGAAGCGTCGCCTTCGAGGGACTCACTCGGCACCCCGTCGATGCCCACCGGGACATCACCCGCCACGGTCACCCGGTTCAGACGGCGCGGCAGGTCGTCGTAGTTGTCGACGGCGTAGTGCTGGGTGATGCGGTTGTCGAACAGCACCAGCTGGTTCGGCTCCCAGCTCACCCGCACGACGTTCTCCGGCCGCGTCACGTAGGACTGCAGCAGCCGCAGGATGTCCCGCGACTCGCCCTTGGACAGCCCGACGATCCGCTGCGCGAATCCGCCGATGTACAGCCCGCGCTCCCCGGTCACCGGATGCACCCGCACCACCGGGTGGACCGTGCGGAACTTCCGCGACACGAACACCTTCCGGCGTTCCTGCTCCGCATCGTCGAGGGTCTCCGGCGCCTTCGCGTAGTCGTAGTCGTTGGTGTGCTCGGCGCGCAGCGTGTCCGCGAAGGCCCGGAGCGGTTCCGGCAGGTCCCGGTAGGCCGCAGCCGAGTTCGCGATCAGCGTTTCACCGCCGTACGGAGGAAGGACCAGGCTGCGCAGCGTGCTGACCTTCGGCGGGTTGAGCACGAAGGTGACGTCGGTGTGCCACTGGTTCGCGCGGCCCTGCTCGCTGTCGACCGGCAGGATCGCGGGCTCGCCGTCCACGGACGGGACGGTCGGATGCGCCTTCGTCAGCTCGCCGAAATGCTCGGCGAACCGCTGCTGGCCCGCGTCGTCGAGGTCGACGTCGCGGAAGACGAGCGCCTTGTGCTCGTGCAGGGCCTCGGTGACGAACGCGACGGTCGCGGCGTCGAGTTCCTTGGCCGGATCGACGCCGACGACCTGCGCGCCGATCCTGCCGGTGATCTTGCGGACCTCGACCTGGGTGTTGAGTGCGGTCATGCGGCGTGCTCCTTTACTCGGGTGCGGGTGACGGGGCGGGCGAGGCCGTAGTGGCCCCGCAGGGTCGTGGCGGTGTACTCGGTGCGGAACAACCCGCGCCGCTGGAGTTCCGGGACGACGAGGTCCACGAAGTCCTCCAGGCCACCCGGAAGTGTGGGCGGCATGACGTTGAAGCCGTCCGCGGCGCCTTCGGTGAACCAGTGCTCCAATTGGTCGGCTACTTGCGTGGCGGTGCCGGCGAAGACGCGGTGACCACGACCGCCCGCGAGCCGTTCGATGAGCTGGCGGATGGTCAGGTTCTCGCGCCTCGCCAGCCCGGTGACCAGCTCGAACCGGCTTTGCGCGCCTTCGGTGAAGGTGCCGACGTCGGGCAGCGGGCCGTCGAGCGGGTACGGCGTCAGGTCGTGGTCGAGCATGGTCGACAGCTGCCGCACGCCATAAGCGGGCGTGATGAGGGCGTTGAGTTCGGCCTCGCGTTCCTTCGCTTCGGCCTCTGTGCGGCCCAGGATCGGGCTGATCCCCGGCAGGATCTTGATCTCCTCCGGCGAGCGCCCGTATTTCGCGAGCCTGCCCTTGACGTCGTCGTAGAAAGCCTTGCCCTCGGCGAAAGTCTGCTGCGCGGTGAACACCGCCTCGGCGAACCGGGCCGCGTACTCCTTGCCTGTCTCCGAGGACCCGGCCTGAACGAGCAACGGATGCCCCTGCACCGGACGCGGGATGTTCAGCGGTCCGCGCACCTGGAAATGCGGGCCGTCGTGGTCGATCGGGTGGATGCGGCCGGTGTCGGCGTAGACGCCGCTCGCCTTGTCGATCACGGCCGCGCCGTCGTCCCAGCTGTCCCAGAGTTTCTTGGCGACTTCGACGAATTCGGTGGCACGTTCGTAGCGCAGCGCGTGCGACGGCCTGGCGTCGCGGTTGAAGTTGCGGGCCTCGTCCTCGCCTGCCGACGTCACGATGTTCCACCCCGCGCGTCCGCCGCTGAGATGGTCGAGCGACGCGAACTTCCGCGCCAGGTGGTACGGCTCGTTGTAGGTCGTCGACGCGGTGGCGATCAGCCCGATGTGCTCCGTCGCCCCGGCCAGCGCCGAAAGCAGTGTCAGCGGCTCGAACAGGGTGTGCGAGTTGTAGCGGACGTTGCCCCACAACGCGACACCGTCGGCGAGGAACAGTGAATCCAGTTTGCCGCGTTCCGCCGTGCGGGCGATGTCGACATAGTGCTTCAGTGTCGTGGCGCGGTGTGGATCCGTACTCGGATGCCGCCAGGCCGCCTCGTGATGTCCGTTCGGCATCACGAAAGCGTTGAGGTGTAAGTGCTTCATACCTTCTCCTTGACACGCCAGGTGGAGAACCGCCGCTCCAGTGCGACGAAGCCCGCGTTGATGGTCAGGCCGAGCACCGAAACCGTGATGATCGCGGCGTACATCTGCTGGATCTGGAAGTTGACCTGCGAGTTGTTGATCAGATAGCCGAGGCCTGCCTTGGCGCCGACCATTTCGGCGGCGATCAGGATGAGGATCGAGTACGCCGCCGCCATCCGGATGCCGGTGAAGATGGTCGGCACCGCCGACGGCAGGATCACCTTGCGGAACAGGTTCGGGCTCGACAGCCCGAGCGAACGCGCGGCCTTGACCAGCAAGGGATCCACGGTGTTCACCCCGGCGATCGTGTTGAGCAGCACCGGCCAGACGCAGGCGTAGACGATCAGCGCGATCTTGGACAGCTCGCCGATGCCGAGCAGGAGCGTGAACACCGGAAGCAACGCCAGCGCGGCGGTGTTGCGGGCGAGCTCCAGCAAGGGGTTCAGGAATTCGGCGAGCGGGCGGTACCAGGCGATCAGCAGCCCCAGCGGCACCGAAACCGCCACCGCGATCACGAAACCGGCGGCGGACCGGCCGAGACTCGCCAGCAGATGGTCGGCCAGCTGCCCGTTGAGGATCAGCTCCCAAAGCGCGGCGAGGTCTTCCGACAGCGGCGGAAGGAAGGTCCTCGTGCCCTCGTCGAGAACGTACTGGGGAGCGAGCTCCCAGACGGCGAGGAACAGCAGGATCGCCGCGGAACCGCGGAAAGCCTTGCCGATCCGGTTCTTCTTCCTGTGAGGTTTCGTGGCGGCTTTCGGTCCTGTATGGACAGTCGGCGCGTCGAGGGTGGCGGTCATCAGGCGGCCCTCCGGATCTCGTCGTGCAGGAGTTCCCACAGGCGGTGGCGATGGGCCACGAACGCGGGCGCCGAGCGCAGGTCGTCGTTCGCACGGTCGCCGAGGTCGATGTCGACGACGTCCTTGAGTCTGCCCGGCCGCGACGTCAGCACCGCGACCTTCTGTCCCAAGTAGACGGCCTCTTCGATGCTGTGGGTGATGAAGACGATGGTCTTGCCGGTGCGCTGCCAGATCCGCCGCAGCTCTTCCTGCAGCAGTTCACGGGTCTGGGAGTCCAGCGCGGCGTACGGCTCGTCCATCAGCAGCACGTCCGGGTCGTAGGCGAGGCTTCTCGCGATCGCGACGCGTTGCTTCATACCACCGGAAAGCTGGTGGGGGAGATGCTCCTCGAAACCGGAAAGCCCGACCAGGTCGAGGAATTCCCGTGCCCTTTCGGCGCGTTGCCGTTTGTTCAGCGTGCCGCCTTCGAGACCGAACTCGACGTTGGCGCGCGCGGTGCGCCAGGGGAACAGCGCGTACTGCTGGAACACGACCCCGCGATCCAGACCAGGGCCGGTGACGGGTTTCCCGTCGATCAGGACCTCGCCGGAAGTGGGTTTCGCGAGCCCGCCGAGCAGGTCGAGCAGTGTGGACTTCCCGGAGCCGCTCGGCCCGACGAGGGAGAGGAACATGCCGTCCTCGATGTCGAGGGAGACGTCGTCCAGTGCGGTCAGCGTGCCGAAGGTCTTGGTGACCGAGCGGAGACTGATCTTGGCGGTCATGCGCCACCGCCTTCGCGGTACGGGTTGAATTCGTTGGTGTAGAGCTTTTCGAGGTCGACCTGGTCGTTCTTGATGAACCCGGACTGCTTGAGCCAACCGGTCCAGAGCGTGTAGTCGTTGTCGGAGATCAGCCCGCCCTTGGTGACGCCGGTGCTCTTCCAGTACTTGAGCGTTTCGGTGTTCTCGTTGCGGCCGCGGTTCTGGATGATCTTGGCGAACCGGGCGATCACCTCGTCGCGTGGCGTGGTGCGGGCCCATTCGATCGCCTTGGCCACTCCGGTGACGAAGGTTTTCGTGGTCTCCGGGTACCTCTTGATGAAGTCGGTCCGCAGCACGTATGGCCCGCCGTTGTAGGGACCGAACGCCTCGACGTCCTTCACGATGGGTCGCACGCCGCCACCGGCTAGGGCGCGGTCCTGGAGGACGCCGTTGAGCGCGGCGACGTCGATCTGGCCGTTGCGCAGGGCTTGTTCGGTGTTGATCGGCGGCAGGACGACCAGTTGCACCTGGTCGATCTCGGCATCGGTCAGGCCGCTGCGTTCGAGCCAGGTGTCGAGGGCGGCCTCCAGGTTCGCGCCGACCGTGTTGACGCCGACCTTCTTGCCGATGAGGTCACGTGGGGTGCGGATCGGGCTGTCTTCCTTGACGTAGAAGCCCAAGAAGGTCTTCTCGTCGGAGCCGTAGTAGTTGACGACCGCCTTGATCGGGGCGCCGGCGTCGACGAGTTTCGCGACCGCGCCGGTGAAGGCGCCGCCGAAATCGGTCTGGTCGGTCGCGGCGGACTGGATGTCCTGCGGTCCGCTGATCGTGTTGCCGACCCACTTGAGCTTGACCGGGCCGAAGTACCCGAGGTCCTCGGCGAGTTCGGGGAAGGTGACGTTGTTCGCCGACCCCTGGTAACGCAGTTCGAGCTTTTCCGGCTGCCCGGCCACGCCTGCCGGGGTCGCTGAGGCGCCGCAGCCCGACAGCGCCAATCCGGCGAGGAGCGCGGCGAGCAAGGGCACTGGTTTCTTCACTGTGGGCTCTTTCGTTCGGGTTCGCGTCGATGGAGAAGATTCTTCGCAGGCCCGGCGGAGAGCGTCAATTTTGCGATTTAGTGAAGTAACTCAGGAGGCGTTGGCGAGCTTCGCGAAAAGCGGATCTTCGTAGAGGGCGTTCAGCATGACGGCGCCACCCGCCGTCGCCAGCTCTGTGCCTGAAAAGCTCGACGCCACAACGTTTTTCGTCGCGTCCTGGCAGATCCAGGAACGTTGGGCGACCTCGTCCCGGATCGTGGAAAGGCACCCTTCGACGTCGCGTACACTCTGGTCGAGCACGATGAGGATCTCCGGATTGAGGACGTCGAAGAGTAATGCGGCGGCCTGTCCGATAATTCGCGCACGCTCGTGAAATAAGGCTATGGAACGTTCGTTTCCCGATGCCGCCGAATGGAGTACATCGGTGAAAATCGGTTCTTCGACGAGCCCCGCTTCGAACGCCTTACGGGCGACCGTTCGCTCGGACACCGTGGCCTCCAGACACCCGGAACGCCCGCAGCGGCAAGGCTCCTCACTGTCGTCGACCCGCAGATGCGCCACCGCGCCCGCCGCCGACCGCGGTCCATGATGGACGGTGTCACCGGTGGCGAAGGCGGCGTCGACCACGTTGCCGGTGAACAACTGCACGACACTGCTGCGCGCTCTCGGCTGCCCCAGCAGGCGTTCGGCGTGGATGAGCGCCCGCGAATGCCCGTCGACGCGGACGTCGAGACCGGTGACCTCGGTGAGCAGATCGCGCAACGGAACCCCGCGCCAGCCGAGCAGACCGTGCTCCACCACCGTCCCCGACGCCTCGTCGACCCACCCGCCGGTCGCCACCCCCAACCCGAGCGGCGTCCGCTCAGGCGCGTGTCCGATGAGGAGGTCGTCGAGCAGCTCCGCGATCTGCGCGGCCTGCACCGCGGGCTCGGCGCCGTGATGCGGTGCCTCGTGCTGTGCCAGCACTTTCCCGCGCAGGTCGAGCAATCCGACCGTCAGCTGGTCGACCGCGACATGCGCCCCGCACACCACGAACCTTTCCGTGTCGAGGTCCACCGGCACATGCGGCCTGCCGACCGCGCCTGCCACCTCGGGCAGTTCGGTGAGGAACCCGCGGCGCATCAACTCGGCCACATGCCCCGTGACAGCCGCGGCGCTCAGCCCGGTGCGGCGCGCGATGGTGCTGCGCGCTATCGCCCCTTCGTCCAGCACCGCGCGGAGCACCGCACTGGCACTGGCGCTCCGCCTGCCCGTCACGGTGCCGATGTTCGCAAGCGGGTGCGGGTGGGCCTAGGGCTCTCACCATCCGGGAGCAAGCCGCCGGATGAACCTGGCGCTGTGTTCGCAGCGGTCCTCGTATCCCCGCGAGCGATAGAAGGCGTGCGCGGCGGTCCGATGGCGGGAACTGGTGACCTCCATGGTGTCGCAGCCCAAGCGCAGCGCCTCCGCCTCGGCCGCGGCGACCAGCTCGCGTCCGATCCCGGTTCCGCGCTGCGTCTCGTCCACCACCAAGGCCACGATGCGCCCGCCGGAACCTGGCCGCTCGAGAAGCGGGATCGCGACCACCGCGACGACACCGACCACCTTGCCGTCCGCCTCGGCGACGAAGGCGGCACCTTCGGGATGCCGGGCCCACCGTTCGAGCCGGCCGCGCACGTCGGTCTCGTCGTTGTCCGGGTAACCCAGTTCGGCGAGCAGCGTGGTCACGGCGGGGGCGTCGGTGCCGAGGGCGTGGCGGATCTCCATGATCGCCATCCTGCCGGATGTGCGACGGCCGACGAGTACCGCGAGCCTGGCTAGTCTCGCGCTGTGCACACACATCGGAGCTTCGAGAACCCGCCCGCGTTGCCCCACGCCACGGTCGTCGAGACGCTGGAGCGTGCCCTGCGGGACAGATCGTTCGAAGGCGAGGCGGCGGAGACCCTGGTCGGGACCGCGTTGAATGACGACGACCACGCGTTCGTCGAGCATTGGTGTGTCGAGGTGGGGACACGGGCCGGGCCGGGCAGCCCTTTGCTCGGGCTCGCCGGGTTGTGCTTGGGGCATACCGCTCGCCGCTTCGGGCAGGTGGGCGACGAGGCGGTGAAACTAGCCGAATCCCTGGCCGCCCGAGCGGAAGCGGACCCGGCCGACGTGGACGGGCGGGCGATGGACGGTTTCGACGACGTCCGGGACTTCCTGCGTTTGTGGCCCTCCCAGGGCTGAGCCGACGCCGGCGACCTTGGCACACTGAGCCATATGGCAGTCACCCAGCAACTCGCGCGTATCCCCGCCACGCGGCTCGCCGAATGTCGCCGGTCGGTCGACGCGCTGCACGAGCTCTGCTCCTTCTCAACGACCCCAGCCGAGGACCACCTCGACCTGGATTGGTGGCCAGCCACCCTGCAGCGAGCTTGGGCGCTGACCGGAGCTGATGGCCGGACCTCGGCGCGGCTGCGGCGTTGTTTCAACGGTGATGGAGAAGTCAACCCGGCCTACCGGGATCATCCCGACACGATCTGGGAACACCCGGTGACCGCGTTGGAGCCACCGCAGGTCGGCGAGGTCGCCGAAGCGTTGCGTGCCGTGACACCCGATGCGGTCCGTGCCGTCGTGCCGTCGGACCCGGACCGGATCGAGGCCGAGCTGGGCAAGAGCGCGCTGGCTTTGGGTGGTGATCTGGCCGAGCAACTGACTCGGGAACACACCGTCCTACGCGACTTCTATGAGGAAGCCGCCCGCCGTCGGCTGGCCATCGTGCGGTGGTGGGACTGAGCGTTCCGACGTCGCCGAGCGGCGGTAGCCAAAAGGGCCGAACCCGCAGGTCCGGCCCCATCTGGTCGGGATGACAGGATTTGAACCTGCGACCCTCCGCTCCCAAAGCGGATGCGCTACCAAGCTGCGCCACATCCCGTGACTTCCCCGATCTCCCGGGGGGTGTGCGCACAGCCTAGCGGGTCACGCTAAGCTGTTTTCGCACCCGGTACTCCGGGGGCAGGCGGGTGTAGCTCAATGGTAGAGCCCTAGTCTTCCAAACTAGCTACGCGGGTTCGATTCCCGTCACCCGCTCCACAGCTCCACATCCGAACCCGCAGGCGCCTAGCCTGCGGGTTCTTTCGTTTCCGGAGCGGAGTGGGGGCGTCCTGAAGGTCACCTTTAAGACATCTAACGTCTTAAAGGTGACCTTCAGGACAGCGGGGCTGACGTGGGTCATGAGAGTCGGGGACAGTGCTTGCCGACCCGTGCCCGACTGGACTCTGAGGTCACGTGTGTTCAGTGATCTCGGTCACGGGCTCTTACCTGCCCCGGTGCCCAGGCCGGGTTAAGGGGCTGTGTGGGAATAGAGACACTCAACGTCCCTATTCCCACACAGCCCTCCGGGGCCCGGTCGTGACAGGGACAGTCTCACGGGACCGTGTGGATTTTGGGTCATCTGACGTCCCAAAATCCACACAGTTGTCGACCACGTTCGCCCGGCCCACACCCGCTCCAAGCGTCAGTCCGTGCCGGCGTCCGAGTCGTCACCGGCGCCTGCCACGGCCTGCGAGAGGCCGCTGGAGGCGGCGTCCGCTTCGAGGTGGGCGGCGATCAGGTCCAGCAGCTTGTCGGTGTCGACGGGTTTGGTGACGTAGTCGTCCGCTCCTGAAGCCAGGGTGCGCGCCTTGTCCTCCGCGGTCGCCTTCGCCGTGACGGCGATCACGGGCAGGTCTTCGTGCGCGGCCTCGGCGCGGATGGCGGTGATGGTGGCGTTGCCGTCCAGTTCGGGCATCATCACGTCCATCAGGACGAGCGCGGTGTCCTCGTGCCGTTCCAGGGCCCGGATGCCGGCGACGCCGGTCTCGGCGTAGATGACCTCCAGGCCGTTGCGCTCCAGCACGGCGGCCAGCGCGAAGACGTTCCGGAGGTCGTCGTCGACGATCAGGATCTTCTCGCCGTGGAACCGCAGCGACGGGCTCACGGGGATCACCTGCGGCACAGCCATGATCAGCGGGACACCGCTCGCCTGCGTGGTCGGGACGACCAGGTTCGCGGCGCTCACCGGCAGGTACAGGGTGAACGTGCTGCCCTTGCCGGGTTCGCTGCGGACGCGCAGTTCGCCGCCGAGCAGTTCCGTCAGCTGCTGGCTGATCGACAGGCCAAGTCCGGTGCCGCCGTATTTACGGCTGGTGGTGCCGTCGGCCTGGCGGAACGCGTCGAAGATGATCGCGAGTTTGTCCGGGGCGATGCCGATCCCGGTGTCTTCGACGGCGAACGCGAGTACGCCGGGGGCCTGGCGGAGCGAGTCGGCCTCGACCTCGCCAGGGTCGGCCATCCGGATGTGCAGGCGCACGCCGCCCTCGTCGGTGAACTTCGCCGCGTTGGACAACAGGTTCCGCAGCACCTGCTGCAACCGGTGTTCGTCGGTGTGGATCGACGACGGCACCGGCGGGTCGATCAGGACGGCGAACTCCAGCCCCTTGTCCGAGGTGAGCGGACGGCAGATCGATTCGACGTACTCGACCACTTCGGGCAGCGTGACGTCGGACATCTGCAGGTCGAGGTGACCGGCCTCGACCTTGGCCATGTCGAGGATGTCGTTGATCAGCTGTTGCAGGTCGCTGCCCGCCGAGTAGATCGTCCGCGCGAACTGGATCTGTTTCCCCGACAGGTTCCCGTCCGGGTTCTCCGAAAGCAGTTTCGCGAGGATCAGCGCGCTGTTGAGCGGGGTCCGCAGTTCGTGCGACATGTTCGCCATGAACTCGGACTTGTACTGCGACGCCATGGTCAGCTGCCCGGCACGCTCTTCGAGTTCCTGCCGTGCCTGCTCGATCTCGCTGTTCTTGACTTCGATGTCGCGGTTCTGCTGGGCCAGCAGCGCCGCCTTCTCCGCGAGATCCGTGTTGGACCGGCGCAGTTCCCGTTGCTGTGCCTGCAACTGCTCGGACCGGGCGCGCAGTTCCTGTGCCAGGCGCTGGGATTCGGTCAGCAGCGCCTCGGTGCGCGAGTTGGACTGGATGGTGCTGACGTTGACCGCGATGGTCTCCTTCAGCTGCTCCAGCAGGTCGATGTGGACGGTGCTGAAGGCGTTGATCGTCGCCAGTTCCAGCACACCGAGCACCTCGCCCTGGAACAGGACCGGCAGCACGATCACGTTCACCGGAGCGGCCGAACCCAGCCCGGACGAGATGAGCGCGTACTCCGGCGGGGCCTCGTGGACCAGTATCGTGCGGCGGTCGACGGCGGCCTGCCCGATGAGCGACTCGCCGGGGGAGAACCGCAGACCCGTCTGGGATTTCGCCAGCCCGTAGGTGGCGATGCTCTCCAGGACCACCTCTTCCTGCTCGTCTTCGCGGGCGAGGAAGAACGCGCCCTGCTGCGCGGACACCAGCGGGGTCAGCTCGGACAGGATCAGCGACGCCACCGACGCGAGATCGCGGTGCCCCTGCATGAGCGCGGACAGCCTGGCCAGGTTGGTCTTGAGCCAGTCCTGTTCGCGGTTCGCCCGGGTGGTCTCCTTCAGGTTCGCGATCATCTGGTTGATGTTGTCCTTGAGTTCGGCCACCTCCCCGGACGCGTCGACGGTGATGTGCCGGGTCAGGTCACCGGCGGTCACCGCGGTGGCCACCTGGGCGATCGCCCGCACCTGGGTGGTCAGGTTCCCGGCCAGCTGGTTCACGCTTTCGGTCAGCCGCGACCAGGTGCCCGCGACGCCGGGCACCTCCGCCTGACCGCCGAGCGTGCCGTCCGTGCCGACCTCACGGGCGACTCGGGTGACTTCGGAGGCGAAGGCGGACAGCTGGTCGACCATCGTGTTGATGGTGGTCTTGAGTTCGAGGATCTCGCCGCGCGCGTCGATGTCGATCTTCTTCGACAGATCGCCCTGCGCCACCGCGGTGGTCACCGTCGCGATGCTGCGGACCTGGCCGGTCAGGTTGTCGGCCATGACGTTCACGTTGTCCGTCAACGCCTTCCAGGTGCCCGCCACGTTCGGCACGCGGGCCTGGCCGCCGAGGATGCCTTCCGTACCCACCTCGCGCGCGACCCGGGTGACCTCGTCGGCGAACGCGCGCAGCGTCTCGACCATGCTGTTGATCGTTTCGGCGAGGACCGCGACCTCGCCCTGCGCGTCGATCGAGATCTTCTTCGACAGGTCGCCGTTCGCCACCGCCGTCGTCACCGTCGCGATGCTCCGCACCTGATCGGTGAGGTTGGTGGCCATGACGTTGACGTTGTCGGTGAGGTCCTTCCAGGTCCCGGCGACGCCGCGCACCTGCGCCTGCCCGCCGAGTTTGCCTTCGGTGCCGACCTCGCGCGACACCCGCGTGACTTCGTCGGCGAAGGCCGAGAGCTGGTCGACCATGATGTTGACGGTGTTCTTGAGCTCCAGGATCTCACCGCGCGCGTCGACGATGATCTTCTGCGTCAGGTCGCCCTTCGCGACGGCGGTGGTGACCTGGGCGATGTTCCGGACCTGGTCGGTCAGGTTCTTCGCCATGAAGTTGACGTTGTCGGTGAGGTCCTTCCAGGTCCCGGCCACGCCGGGCACCTGCGCCTGCCCGCCGAGCCGCCCGTCGCTGCCGACCTCGCGGGCGACGCGGGTGACCTCGTCCGCGAACGCCGACAGCTGATCCACCATGGTGTTCAGCGTGTTCTTGAGTTCGAGGATCTCGCCCTTGGCGTCGACGGCGATCTTCTGCGACAGGTCGCCCTTCGCCACCGCCGTCGCGACCTGGGCGATGTTCCGGACCTGCGCGGTGAGGTTGTTCGCCATGAAGTTGACCGACCCGGTGAGGTCACGCCAGGTACCGGCGACGCCGGGCACCTGCGCCTGCCCGCCGAGCTGACCTTCCGTGCCGACCTCGCGCGCCACCCGGGTGACCTCGTCGGCGAACGAAGAGAGCTGGTCGACCATCGTGTTGACGGTCGTCTTCAGTTCGAGGATCTCGCCGCGCGCGTCGACGGTGATCTTCTGCGTCAGGTCGCCCTTCGCCACCGCCGTGGTGACCTGGGCGATGTTGCGGACCTGGTCGGTCAGGTTGTCGGCCATCTGGTTGACCGAGTCGGTGAGCCCGCGCCACGTGCCCGCCACACCCGGCACGGTCGCCTGACCGCCGAGACGTCCTTCGCTGCCGACCTCGCGGGCCACCCGCGTGACCTCGTCCGCGAACGACGACAGCTGGTCGACCATGGTGTTCAGCGTGTTCTTGAGTTCGAGGATCTCGCCCTTGGCGTCGACGGCGATCTTCTGCGAGAGGTCGCCCTTCGCCACCGCGGTGGCCACCTGGGCGATGTTACGGACCTGGTCGGTCAGGTTGTCCGCCATCAGGTTCACCGAGTCGGTGAGGTCGCGCCACGTGCCGGCCGCGCCGGGCACCTGCGCCTGTCCGCCGAGCTGGCCTTCGCTACCCACCTCGCGGGACACCCGGGTCACTTCGTCGGCGAAGGCCGAGAGCTGGTCGACCATGATGTTGACGGTGTTCTTGAGCTCCAGGATCTCGCCGCGCGCGTCGACGTTGATCTTCTGGGTCAGGTCGCCCCGCGCCACCGCGGTGGTCACCTGGGCGATGTTGCGGACCTGGTCGGTCAGGTTGCTGGCCATCACGTTGACGTTGTCGGTGAGATCACGCCAGGTGCCCGCCACACCCGGGACCTCGGCCTGACCGCCGAGCCGTCCTTCGGTGGCGATCTCGCGGGCCACTCTGGTGACCTCGGTCGCGAACCGCGAAAGCTGCTTGATCAGGCCGTTGACCGTCTTCGCGACTTCGGCGAACTGGCCCTGCAGCGGCCGCCCGCCGACTTCCAGCGGCATCGGCTCGGACAGATCGCCTTCCGCGACCGCGCCGAGGACCCGGTTGAGCTCGGCCGTGGGCCTGCTCACGTCCTCGATCAGCCCGTTGACGACGTCGACCGCGGTGGCCCAGCCGCCGGGACCGATCTCGGCGGCGACGCGCTCGGTCAGCCTGCCTTCCTTGCCCACCGCCTCGCGGACGCGCAGGAGTTCGGTCACCAGTCGCTGGTTTCGTTCGGCGATGTCGTTGAAGGCGCCCGCGAGCTGGGCCGCGAGCCCGTCTCCGTGCGCCACGAGCCGCCGCCGGAAGTTGCCGTCCCCGAGGTCACGAGCCGCCGCGAGCAGGCGTTCCAGGGTCGCTTCGTCCACCTGGCCGCCACCACCTTCCACGGGGAGCCGGTCCCTTTGGGAGTGCTGTGTCATCTGTGTCGACCCTCTCCACCACGCATGCCAAGCCATGGTCGTCGCATCAGCGTGCCATGATTCGACCTACACTTCGAGCCAGTCCGCCCGCTCACACTGCGCTACCCGCAAGGCAGGAGGAGGTCCGGGAATGGTGTCACGGCCCGCCCCGGCCTCGACGTCGCTCCCCTCGGAGTCGTCGACCACGACGAGCGAGGGTGCGCTGCCCGAATCCGGCAGGTTCTGGCGTGAGCTGCTCGAAGACGTCCGTGACGCGGTGCTCGTGCAGGACGTCGGCGGCGCGCTGCGCTGGTCGAATCCCGCCGCCCGTGAGCTGTTCGGCGGCGGCCGCCCGGTGCTGACCGCGGAAGGCCCCGACGTCGGGCATGTCGAACACACCGGCCGCCGGTTCCCCGCGCGGATCCGGACACTGCCCGGCGGCTGGCACGCGTGGACGGTGACCTCCGCGGTCGCGGCCGACGGCCCGCGCGTGGACGGCTTCCTCGCCGCTTCGGCGCCCAGGCTCGCCTCCGCACGCGGACGGCACGGGACGGCCAAAGTGATCGCCGAGGTCGCCGCGGCCGAACTCGCCGACTGCGTGTTCGTCCTGCTGCCGACCACCCGCGGCCGCTGGGAGTGGTGGAGCTGCGACCATCGCACCAACCACGGCCACGGCCGGATCCGCCGCGTCCCGGCCCAGCTGGCGCCGGTGCTCGCCGGCACTTTCGCCTCCACCGAGGAACCCGAGGCCAAAGCGGTCCCGGAGGAGGAGGTCGCGACGCTGCCCGCGGTCGTCGCGGAGCGGCTCGCCGTCCATCCGTCGGTGACCGTGGTCTCACTCGGGTTCGACGGCGGTGCCGGGGTCACCGGCGCGGTAGTGCTCGGCAGGCGTGGCGCGGCCGCGTTCGGCGAGGACCATCCGCGCGCGGTGACCGAGTTCGCCCGCGCGGCGGGCACGGCGCTGGCGAACGCGCACCGCTACGCCCGCCAGGAAGAGGCCACGCGCGGTCTGGAGACCACGTTGCGCCCGACCCCGCCGCCGGACGTGCACGGCGTCAAGTTCGACGTCTGGTACGAGCCGTCGGGCGGGCTGCTCGACGTCGGCGGCGACTTCTACGACGTCCTGCCGCGGGAAGACGGCAGCGCGATGTTCGTCCTCGGCGACGTCTGCGGAAAGGGCGCCGAAGCGGCGGCGCTCACCGGCAGGGTCCGGCAGACCCTCGCCGCGCTCGACCTCGTCGAGCACGACAACACGACGTTGCTGAGCCTGCTCAACTCCCTGCTCATCACCGGCGGCAGCGGCCGGTTCGCCACCCTGGTGCTCGGTTCGGTGCTGGCGGGCGAAGACGGTCTCGGCGTCACCTTGGCCTCCGGCGGGCATCCCGCGCCGCTGGTGGTGCGCCGCCGCGGCGGGGTCGAGGAGATCACCCTGCCCGGCACCCTGGTCGGCATCTCCCCCCAGGCCCGGTTCGCCGAGACGGCCATCCGGCTGGCCGAGGGCGACGTCTGCCTGCTCTACACCGACGGGATCACCGAAGCACGGCATCACGAGCGGCCGTCGGACCTGTTCGGGGACGAGCGGCTGCGTGAACTGCTGGTCGGCTGCCGGGGGCTGTCCGGCCGCGAGGTGGTCGTCCGGATCCGGTCCGCGGTACGGGAATGGCTCGGCAGCGGGGCGCACGACGACATCGCCGTCCTCGCCATCGAGGCGTCACGACCCGTTCAGTAGCCGCACCACCGCCCGCTCGACGATCTGCCGCGCTTGGCGGTGAAGCCGTCGCCGTTGCGATAAGCGAGCAGGCGCACGTCGCCGCCCCGCACCCGCCGGAGGGAGCGGACCAGCCGCACCCGTTTCGCGTAGCTTGGGCAGCTTCCGTGCCGGCGCGTCGATCCGCTCGATCGTTCGCCGGTCCTTCAGCGGCTCGCCGTCCGGGGCCAGACAGCCGAAGCCACGACCTCTGCGGGGACCCCAGGTCCGCTCGCCGAAGTCGCTTGCGGGCAGATACCCGCCGCTGCGGGACTTCATGCCCATGGTTCGGCCGGCCCGGTCCGGGCTTCGACGCGCTCGTACTGCCCGGCGGCACGATGAATCCGCGATCGTGACCGCCTTCGCGAGGTAAACGAGTGGCGCGCGTCACAGGGATGGGGGATCGTGGTGGCAGAAAAGGAGGTGCCGCGATGACCGTGCATTCCCGACGCTACGGCCGGTGGTGCCGTGAGCATTTCGACACCGAGCCCGAGCCGGATCCGAAACAGCCCGCGGAGTCCGCCGCCACCCCGGACGTCACCGATGCCAGGGCCGAGCAGGCCCAGGCCGGTGACGCCCCCGAGGCGAAGCCGGGTTCGCTCAACTGAGCGTGCGCCGGTACCAGACCCGTTTCGGCCCGGGGAGGCCGATCCGCGAGACCAGGTCGGTCACCACGCCGCCGATGATCAGCCACAGCAGCGCGGCGAGACCGTCGTTGAACAGGGTGCGCAGTTTGAGGCCCTCCGGGGTGAACAGGTTGCGGAGCCCGAGCGAGACGCCGCGCGACCACTGGTCGATCAGCCGCGCGAACCCGTTCCCCGGATTGGCCTCGCCGAATACGAGCAGGATGTGCAAGATCAGCACCAGCGCGAAGATCCAGCACACCGCGTGGACGACGGCGTTGATGATCCGCACCGCGCGGATCCTGGCGGGTGTCTGTTCGACGATCTCTTCCTGCGGCTCGCGCGGGTCGTTGAGGTAGCTCATCGCCGTCTCCCATCCACTGTGGACACCCCGGCTGGGCGGTCGCTCAGCCGGGTGGTCCTGGCCTGCTCTTGGTCGGCGGGTTGGGTCTCGTTTTGCTCGGTTTGACCGAGGTTTCCGGCCGGTCGCTGGAAGCGGTCGTGCTTTTCGGCGTCGAGGTGGCACCGGTGCTTTCGGTGGTGGCCGTCGGATTCGCGGAGACCGGGACGGCCTCGGTCACCTCGACCGTGCCCTGGGGCGCGTTCACGCCGCCTGTGGGCACTTCGACGGCCTCCGAGGATGGCGCTCCTCGGCCCGCCACCGGAGTGGACGAGCCGGTCGCCGCCGGGGGGAACATTCCGCCTGGCGGAGCCGGCGGGTTCGCCCCGGTCTGGTTGGCCGCCAGCAGGACACCGATGGTGATCGCGGCGGCGGGCGCGCTGATGGCGGCGACCACGGCCGCCCGCCTGCGGGTGGCGGGCGCGAGAAGGACGACCTTCGTCCCGGTGGAGTCCTCCAGCAGGATCCGCGAGATCGCCGCGGCCGTCGGGCGTTGCGACGGCTTCCGCGCGGTCATCCCGCGCAGCAGCGTCGTCATGGTCACCGACAGCCCCTCGGGGATCCGGGGCGGCCGGTGCAGCCGTCCGACCGCGGCTTCGACCGGCGTCCCGGTGTACTCCCGCTCCCCGGACAGGCATTCGAGCAGGACCAGGCCGAGAGAGTAGATGTCGGCGGGCGGGCCGACGTTCTCACCGCGGACCTGCTCGGGCGCCATGTACGCCGCCGTGCCGACGACACCGCCGGTCTCGGTCACCCTGGTCGCGTCGAAGGCGTGCGCCACCCCGAAGTCCCCGATCAGCGGGCCGTCGTCGGCCATCAGGATGTTCGCCGGTTTCAGGTCGCGGTGGGTGATGCCGTGCGCGTGGACGTGCGCGAGCGCGTCGGTCAGCCGGGCGGCCAGTTCGACGACCGCGTCCTGGGGGAGCGGGCCCGAGCGCAGGAGCTGGGCCAGATTCGGCCCGTCGACCAGTCGCATCGTCAGATAGGTGTAGCCGTCGTCGGACCCCGCGTCGTACAGCGGGACGAGCCCGGGATGGCGGACCGCGCTGAGGGTCTCGATCTCCTGCTCCCGGCGGCGCTCGTCCCTGAGCATCGTGTCGGCGTGGAACAGCTTCAGCGCGACTTCGCGCCCTTCGCGCAGGTCGTGGGCTCGGAAAACGCGCGAGGTCGCGCCGCGGCCGAGCAGTTCGCCGACTTCGTACCGGCCGGCGAGCCTGCGCGGCAGATGGTCCGGGTCGTGGACGTTCAGGCTGAACCGGCGCTCGGTGGTCCCGGCGTCAGGCTCGCCGGGGTCTTCGACCTCACCGTCAGCGCGCGGACCCGCGTCGTCCATCGGTGCTACCTCCGTCTCACCGGCCGAACGCCGTATACCCGGTCCGGCCCCGGGTGAAACAAGGTTCGACAGCGTACCCGAGATGATCTGCGGGTTCACCCCGAACGGCGGGCAACCCCGGCGGGGGCCGGACGTCTCGTGGTCATGAAGCCGAACCGGTGGGCCGCGCTCGCCGCCACCGCCCTGACCGCCCTGGCCGTCTTCACTCCGCCCGCCGCCGCTGATTCGGCTGTGCCCAAGGGTTTCGCTCCCGCGTCGACGAGCTGGACCGGGCCGCTGCGTGGCTTCGTCCTCGGCTTCTTTCCGTGTGGCAGACCGGGATGGTGCGCGTCCCTGCTGTCGACGACCGACGGAGGGAAGCGGTGGCGGCGCGTCGGCGAACCGCCGATCTCGTTGCCGGACAACCACAATCAGGTCAAGCTCACGGTGGTCGACGAACGCGACGTCTTCCTCTCCGACGGCACCCGGCTGCTCGCCAGCCACGACGGTGGCGGCAAGTGGTCGGAGGTCCGGCTCGCCGGGGCCAGGGAACCCTTCTATATTTCGAAAATCACCGAAGCAGGGCCTCGGGTGTTCGCGATGGTCACCGGTTTCGGCAGCCCGTCGACGACGACGCTGTACGCGGGGATCTCCGGAACGCGGCTCCTCCAGCCCGTCCCGGGGTTCACCGTCACCGGCTCGTCCACCTATGGGGACGTCGCCACCAGCGGCGGGATCCAGGTGTCGATGGGAGCGGACTACCGCGTCCAGAAGTACTGGACGTCATCCGACGGCCTGACCTTCGCGCCCGCGCCGCCGCCCTGCCCGGCGGACAGCGCGGCTTCGCTGAGCGGAGTCCGGCAGGGGCACGTGCTGGCGTTGTGCAGCGGGGGACCGGGGACACCGCAGCCGGGGGCGACCGTCCGGCGGCTGTGGCGCGCGCCGAAGCTCGGCGGCCACTTCACCGGAACGGCGCAGGCGCCCACTCTCGGGATCAACCAGAGCTTCAGCGCGGCGTCGCCCTCGTCGGCGACCGTCGCGGCGGAAGGCGGCGGCACCGGGTTCCTGCACAGCACCGCCGACGGCGGGGCGACCTGGACGACCACGGAGCTCAGTGGCCGCGGCGTCTGCCTCAACGACCTGGACTTCCCTGACGAACGGGTGGGCGTGGTCGTGGACGGGCTGCCCGATGCCGACGGCGGATCGGCCGTGTACCGCACCACCGACGGTGGTGGCACGTGGCGTGAGCTCGCTTTCGGGTGATCATCGCAGGTGGGCAAGGCCCTTGGGGAGGTTCACGTAGATGCACGCCATGTCGTAATCTGTGTACGGTCCGTCGATGTCGAGGGAGCCGTGGGCACGTTCACGTGGCCCGTGCGCGGCTGAAGGGTGGAACGTGTCCATGACTTCGGACGAGGTCCGGTCTGTGCCGAGGCGCCCGCTTCCCCTCGACTACAGCAAGCCCAACCTCGCCCGGATGAAGGACGCCCTTCTCGGCGGGCACGACCACTACGAGGTCGACAGGCGGGCGGTCGACGACCTGCTCGCCCTCGCCCCCGACGCCGCCGCGATGGCCAAGGAGTTCCGCTCCTGGGCGAACCGGGTGGTCCGGTTCCTCGCCGGCGCCCGCGGCATCGACCAGTTCCTCGACCTCGGCTCCGGCCTGCCCGCCGCGGAGAACACCCATCAGGCGGCGCAGCGGTACAACCCCGACGCACTGGTCGTCTACGTCGACCACGACCCGGTCGTCCAGGCACACGGGCTGGCACTGCTGGAAGACCACCTCGTCCACGTCAGCGGCGCCGATCTGACCGATCCCGAGCAGACCCTCGCCGATCCGGTGGTCACCGAGCACATCGAACTCGACCGCCCGGTCGCGGTGATCCTGAACTCGGTGCTGCACCACATCGAAGACTTCGGCAAGGCGCGGGCCGTCGTCCGCGCCTACGTCGACGCGATCGCGCCGGGATCCTACGTACTGATCACCCACGACTTCACCCCCGGCGAGGGCGCGCGCGGCGCGCTCGCGCGGAAACTCGACGACCTCATGGGCAGCACCGGGCATCGCACGGTGCACCGAAACCGCGAGGAGATCGAGTCCCTGTTCGACGGGCTGGAGATCCTCGAGCCCGGGCTGGTCCACCTGCACGAATGGTGGCCGGAAGGCCCGCGCCTCGCGCCGCTGACCGAGCTGAACCACCTGAGCCTCGGCGGCGTGGGGATCAAGCTCTAGGTCGCCGGTCCCTCTTCACGGAACTCGGAAGGGGCGATCCGGGCACCCGCGGCCTTGCCTTGTGTCCATAAAGGACGGTCGCGGACGAGTTCTCCTGGTAGTGAGGGCCTCCTTGCCTACTCTGACGGTAGTGAAGGAGGCTTTCGCTACCGTCGGATGTGGTCCCTGGTGACAGTGGGGCGGCTGCGACCTCCGGCGGCTGGTCGTGAAGTACATGAAGGCCCCCTTCCTTGCGCCTAGCGCAAGGAAGGGGGCCTTCATGTACTTCGGTAGGCGTGACTCGCGTGCCTGGATGCGAGAACCCTCACGACAGCGCCCGGCCTCAGACCTTCAGCGAGCTGAAGAACGCCTTCAGTTCGTCGTGGGCCGTGCCGAAGTCCTCGGTGTTGCCGGTCATCGCGAGTTCCAGCGTTTCGCCGTCGGAGAGCTCCAGCGTCAGGAACACGGTGAGTTTCCGGCGGGGGAAACCGCCGTCAACGATGTCCGCGAACGGGACCCGCCGCGCGCCCGGTTCGGCGCGCAGATCGTCGAGGCCGCGCTCCCGCAGCTTCCGGATCCGTTTGCGGTCCGACACCCCGCGCGCCCCGATCAGGCCGGCGAGTCCGCGGCGGACCAGCACCGAGCGCGCCATCGGCAGCAAGATCACTTCGGTGTCGCAGACGATCAGGTCGTAGAGCCTCCGGTTGGCCTTCAGCGCGGTGAACAGCCCGAGCATCCGGGCTTCGGCGGGATCGGGCTCGGGCTGGGGCTCCTGCTTGCAGAAGTACGCGGCGGGCACGTTCAGCAGTTGCAGGTTGTGGACCAGTTCGTCGACCGCGCGCGGGCTCCGCACCGCCGGGGCGACCAGCTCGGCGACGTCGAACGGCTCGCCGTCGCCGAGGCACAGTTCCCAGCCGCCGCCCCAGTTCAGGCGGTGCGCGGCGACGCCGTTGTCGATCATCGCGGCGGTGACGGTGTCGGCGAACAGTTCGGTCAGCAGGTCGAGGCCCTCTTCGCGGGACGGGGCCCGCAGGGGCCTGGCGAGCGCTTCGGCGTCACCGTCGCGCAGGACCCGCACGACCTCGCCGATCGTGCCGCGCGGCGCCAGCCTGCTTTCGAGCCCGGCGGAGGTGAGCAGCCTCGCGCCCTCCGCGACCGACGCCCGGCCCGCGCGTTTGACGACCTCGTCCCAGTCCGCGCGCGGCCCGACGTCGCGGATCAGCACGTCCAGCTCCGCCTCCGGCACGTCGACCTTCGGCGCCCCCAGCAGCGACCAGCCCGGCCGCGCGTCCGGCTTCACCGGGTTGTCGGGCACGCCGGCGAGCGCGGCGATCCGGCGTTTCGTCGGCGGATGACTGTCGTACTTCGACAGTTCCTCGCCGTCGATGATGTCTTCGGCGTACTCGGCCACCCAGTCTCGCTGGACGGGGTGATTGAGGTACGACCGGAACCCCAGCAGTACCGGGGGAGTGCGCCGCGCCGTCGCGCCGAGTGAGAGGTAGCGCTCGGCGTAGTCCTTCCAGAGCGGGCTCAGCGTCGCGACCTTCCGCAGCGCCGCTGCCGCCGTCCGGCTGCCCGCCGCGAGCACCGACGCCTCGTCGGCCTGCAGTTCCTGCCGCCGGTTCGCCGACCGGGCGACCAGGAGGTACAGCTTCGAGTAGGCGGAGAGCAGCGCCCTGGCGGGGCCGCCGTCCAGCCTGTCGACGGTGAAGGCGAGCGTCTGGGTGCCCCGATAGGTCAGCGCGAGCAGCCGCGTGTGGCCGCCGCTGTAGTGCCCGAGTTCGTGCGCCAGCACCGAACGCAGCTCGCTCACGCTCATCGCGGCCAGCAACGGCAGCCCGATCAGCATCGTGCGGCGCCCCGGCCGCAGACCGAGGAACCGGGCGTCCTCACTGACCGCCGCGTTGATCTCGCCGATCAGCACGATCTCGTCCGGCGGCCGCGTCTTCACCTGGGCGGCGAGGTCGTCGATCATCTCCCACAACGCGGGATGGGCGTCGCGGTCGAGCCGCGGCCCCTCGATCGGGGGACGCCGCGCCCGCAACGCGCTCACCAGGCCGAAGCCCAGCGCGATCATGATCGCGAGCCCGGCGAGCATGACGTACATGCCGATCTTGCCCTGGATCCGCAGGCCCGCCAGCACACTGGCGACACCCACCGCGACGACCACCACTGGGAACGCCACGAGCAGAAGTGTCGCGAGGACGGCGCGTCCTCGGGCCTGCATCGTCCGGTTACCTCTTTTCGCACAAGTGCCGTCTGTGCGGCCGAATAGTAACCGGCTACACAGCGGCTCCGTGCCGGAACAAAGAGCTACGCCCACGACCTGCGAACACGCGATCAGTCACCTACTTGCGCTCACAGAGCGCGCGACGTGCTCCTGGGAGGCCGCAAGTAGGTGACTGATCGGGGGAGGGGGCTAGGCGACGTTGAAGGTGTCGGGGTCCGGACCGGTCCGCTCGCCCCGGTCCAGCACGGACAGCGACGCGATGTCCTCCTCCGACAGCGTGAACCCGAAGACGTCGAGGTTCTCCTTGATCCGCGACGGCGTCACGGACTTCGGGATCACGACGTTGCCGAGCTGCAGGTGCCACCGCAGCACGATCTGCGCCGGGGTCCGGCCGTGCTTCGAAGCGAGCGTCTTGATCGCGTCCTCGCCGAGCAGATCGCCGCCCTTGGCCAGCGGGCTCCACGCTTCGGTCGCGATGCCGTGCTTCGCGTCGTACTCGCGCACCTCGGCCTGCTGCAGGTACGGGTGCACCTCGACCTGGTTGACCGCCGGGGTCACGGAACCGGCGTCGAGAAGCCGTTCGAGGTGCGCGGGCTGGAAGTTGGACACGCCGATCGCGCGCACCCGGCCGTCGGCGTAGAGCTTCTCGAAGGCCTTCCACGTGTCCCGGTAGAGATCGCGCTCCGGCGTCGGCCAGTGGATGAGATACAGGTCCAGTTTCTCCAGGCCGAGTTTGGCCATGCTGGCGTCGAACGCCTTCAGCGTGGCGTCGTAGCCCTGTTCGCTGTTCCACAGCTTGGTGGTGATGAACAGTTCGTCGCGGGCGATCCCGGACTCGGCGAGCGCCTTGCCGACGCCCGCTTCGTTGCCGTAGACGGCGGCGGTGTCGATGCTGCGGTAGCCCGCGTCCAGCGCGGCCTTGACGGCGGCGGTGGTCTCCTCGTCCGGCACCTGGAAGACGCCGAACCCGAGCTGCGGCATCTCCACCCCGTTGTTGAGCTTGACGGTGGGAATGTCGGTCACTTGCGTTCCTTTCGTGGGTACTTGCGGGTCAGGCGGCGGGGGCCAGTTCGGCGCGACGAGCCTTTCGCCGCCCGCCATCGAGCATGCCGGAGATGACCGCGACCAGCAGTCCGGCGAGGGCGAGCCCGGCGCCGATCCAGTTGGGCGCGGTGTAGCCGAGACCCGCGTCGATGGCCTTGCCGCCGAGCCACGCGCCCGCGGCGTTGCCGAGGTTGAACGCGGCGATGTTGGCGGCCGAAGCCATCGCGGGCGCGCCTTCGGCCTTGTTCATGACGCGGGCCTGCAACGGCGCGACGGTCGCGAACCCGGCGGCGCCGAAGACCGCGATGGTGATCGCGGCGGGGAGCTGGGCGTGCGCGGTGAAGACGAACACGACCAGGACGGCCGCGAGCACGGCGAGGATGACGTACAGGCTGGGCATCAGCGCCCGGTCGGCCGCCTTTCCGCCGAGCAGGTTGCCCGCGAACAGCCCGGCGCCGAACAGCACCAGCAGCCAGGTCACCGCGCCGGGGGAGAAGCCGGCGACCTCGGTCATCATCGGGGCGATGTAGGTGAAGGACGCGAACACCCCGGCGAAGCCGAGTGCCGTCATCGCCAGCGCGAGCCACACCTGCGGACGCCGGAACACGGCCAGTTCGCTGCGCAGTCCCGCGCTCTTCGTCGTCGACTGGACGGGAACCAGCGCGAGGATCCCGATCAGGCCGATGACTCCGAGTGCGCTGACCGCCCAGAACGTCGAGCGCCAGCCCAGTGCCTGCCCGAGCGCGGTCCCGGCGGGGACGCCGAGGACGTTGGCGACGGTGAGGCCGGTGAACATCATCGCGATGGCGCCTGCCTGCTTGTTGGGCGCGACGAGCGAGGCCGCGACGACCGCGCCGGCGCCGAAGAACGCGCCGTGCGAGAGCGCGGCGACCACGCGGCCGGTCATCAGCAGGCCGTAGGTGGGGGCCAGCGCGGAAACGACGTTGCCGGCGATGAACAGGACCATCAGGCCGACGAGGACCGTCTTGCGCGGCACCCGCGACGCGAGCGCGGTGAGTATCGGGGCGCCGACCACGACGCCGAGCGCGTATCCGGAGATCAGCAGCCCGGCGGAGGGGATCGATACGCCGAAGTCGCCCGCGACCTCGGGCAACAGGCCCATGATCACGAACTCGGTGGTGCCGATCCCGAAGGCGCTGATCGCCAGTGCGAGCAGAGCGGCAGGCATGGGGTTCTCACTTCTTCCCGTAGAGTGGTGTTACTGGCGTGAGCAACTACGAGCGTCCGAAATAGTTGCACGCGCCGCATATTGCACACGCTTGATGATGCATGACGCAACGAAGCTCGGGCAACCGGGGAAGAGGTGAACCGTGTCACTGGCCGACGACGCCGTGGAGGCACGCGCGCAGGGCTGGCGGACCCTGGCCGCACTGCACGCGCGGATCGAGGACGCGCTCGAGCGCGCGCTGGCGCAGAAGCACACCCTGTCCGTCACCGAGTACACCGTGCTGGACGTGCTCGCCCGCCAGGACGGTTTCCACCTGCGGATGAACCAGCTGTCGAACGCCGTCGTGCTCAGCCAGTCGGCGACGACCCGGCTGGTGTCGCGGCTGGAGGACCGGGGACTGCTGCAGCGGTACCTGTGCCCGGACGACCGGCGGGGGATCTACACCGAGGTCACCCCGGCCGGGCAGGAACTGCTCGCGGCCGCGCGGCCGACGCACGACACCGTCCTCACCGAGGCACTCGCCGCCGCCGAGGAACTCCCCGAACTCGCGCCCTTGGTCGCCGCGCTCGGAAAGCTCACCTTCGCCCGCTCCTGACGTCCCGCGATTCGGCACCTGCTTGCGGTGGTTCGCGATGCCGACCACCGCAAGCAGGTGCCGAATCGCGGCACTGGCTGGCAAGGTGAGGGCGTGGAAGATCTTCTGTTGCGCCGGGTCCGGGTCGGCTTGGCGGGTTCCCTGTCGGACGTGCTGATCAAAGGCGGCCGGATCGCGGCCATCGCGGGACCGGGGCAGGCGGGTGAGGCGTCGGAGATCCTGGACGGCCACGGCGGCACGCTGCTGCCCGGCCTCGTCGACGCGCATGTGCACACCGCGCAGTGGTCGGCCGCGCGCCGCCGGATCCCGCTCGGGGAGGCGACGTCGGCCGCCCACACGGTCGAACTCGTGCTCGCTCATCTCCTGGCGAATCCTGTGCCGCCCGGCGATCTGGTCCTCGGCGCCGGATTCCGCGACGGCCTCTGGTCCGACGCCCCGCACAAGGACCTGCTGCAGAAGGCGCTGCCCGGGCATCCGGTCGCCCTGTTCAGCGCCGACCTGCACACGCTGTGGCTCAGCCCGGCAGCGCTGAAGCTCATCGGCCGCGAGCACCCGACCGGCGTGCTGCTGGAGAACGACTGCATGAGCGCGACGGCCGAACTCCCGGTCGCCCCCGACGACGTCATCGACGGCTGGGTCGCCGACGCGCTCGGCGCGGCGGCCGCCCGCGGTGTCACCAAGATCGTCGACTACGAGTACGCCGACACCGTCACCGACTGGCGGCGACGGCTGGCGCGGAAACCCCTGCCGGTCCGGATCTCCTGCGTGATCGCGAAATACCTGCTCGACACCGCCGTCGAACGCGGCCACCGAACCGGCGACGTCCTCGAAGACACCGGCGGCCTGCTCACGGTCGGCCCGTACAAACTGTTCGTCGACGGTTCGCTGAACACCCGCACCGCGTACTGCGTGGGCCACTACGCCGGAACGGAGTCCCACGGGCTGCTCGAACTGCCGCCCGAGGAGCTGGAACCGTTGATGCGCAAGGCTTCCGAACACGGCCTTTCCCCGGCGGTGCACGCGATCGGCGATCATGCCAACAAGATCGCGCTCGACGCCTTCGCCGGCGTCGGGTGCTCGGGCCGCATCGAACACGCGCAGCTGCTGTGCGCCGAGGACGTCGCGCGCTTCGCCGAACTGGGCGTCGCGGCGAGCGTCCAGCCCGCCCATCAGCCGGACGACCGCGACGTCGCCGACCGGCACTGGCACGGCTGGACCGATCGGGCCTTCCCTTACGGCGCTTTGCATCGCGCCGGGGTGCGGCTGGAGTTCGGCTCCGACGCGCCGGTCGCGCCGCTGGACCCGTGGGACGCGATCGCGTCGGCGGTCAGCCGCACCGACGACGACCGGCCGCCGTGGCATCCCGAGCAGGCCATGCCGCTGGAGGCCGCGCTCGCGCCGTCGTCCGGCGGCCGGATCGGAGTGGCCGTCGGAGACGTCGCGGACCTGGTCGTCACCGCGGTGGACCCGTCGCGGCTGACCCCGGCAGGGTTGCGCGAGACCCCCGTCACGGCCACCGTCATGAACGGCCGGGTCACCTACGCGGCTTGACCCTTTCCTTGCCAGAGCGCAACGCCTTAATGGAAGGGCATGGATCACCGCCTGCTCGACCGGCTCCGGGACCTCCACGGCTCCCTGAGCACCGACATCACCTTCGTCACCCGGATGGTGGAGGACGACGTGCCGCGCGCCGACGTCCTCCGCGATCTCGGGGAACGGCTCACCGACCTCGGCGGCGCGCTGCTCCGCCGCTCGGACGACGTCAACGCCGACGTGCTGGCGAAGCTGCCGGACGACGGCTGGCTGCCCGGAGCGGGCGAGCATCACCAGTCGCTGAGCGTGGCCCACAACGTCGGCGGACGGCCGCTGCGCTGCGGGCGGATCTATCTCGCCCTCTGCGGAGCGCCGTGCTTTCCCTTCTACGGCAGGGACCCCTCCGGCCGCACCGCACGGCACGAGCGGTGCCCGGCCTGCCGGGACCGCCTGTTCCGGTGACGGCGGCTGCGGACGGCCGCCACGTGGGGCAGGGTGAGGTGATCGCGGAGGGAGCGCCCATGAACACCGAGAAGCTGTTCCGGATCGCCATCACCCTGAAGGGGCTCGACGGCGCGTTGCAGCTGGTGGGCGGGCTCGTCCTGATGCTCGTCCCGGCGTCGGCCGTCTCCGGTTTCGCGCACGCCGTGGTCACCCGCGACCTGCTCGGCGACCCCGAAGGGACGCTGGCCCGGCACCTCGAACTCGCCGCCGGCCACTTCGTCGAAGGCCGGATGTTCGCCGTCGTGTACCTCGTCGCGCACGGACTGATCAAACTCGGCCTGGTCTGGGCGCTGGCGAAGAAGGTGATGCGGGCGTACCCCGTCGCCGCCGTCGTGCTCTCGGCGTTCGTGGTCTACGAGATCTTCCGCGCGATCCACACGCACTCGCTGGCGCTGCCGTTCTTCGCCGCCCTCGACGTCGTGATCGTCGTGCTGGTGCTGCGCGAATACCGGCAGCTGAAACGGGATCGCGTCGCGGCCTGACCGCCCGGTTCAGGCCGCGACGCGAAACTTTTCCGTGGTGACCTCCGCACTGGGCGGATCCACCACGATCGCGGTGGCGTTGTCCGAGCCACCGAGCGAGATCGCCGTCCGCACCAGCTCGGTGGCCGCCCTGTCCGGCATCCCGAGGATGTCGAGCATGGTCGGCCCGCTGAGCGTCTTGTGCACACCGTCGCTGGTGAGCACGAGCCCGCCGGTCGTGACGGTGGCCGTGCCGATCTCGTGCGCGGCGGCCGTGCGGACGCTGGTGGTGACGACGTGTTCCATCCGCGGTGTCACGGGCTGTTCGTGGTCGCGGAAGTACTGCGCGAGCGTATGGTCCTTGGTCACTTGCCGCACGGTGTGACCATCCCAAGCGTACGCCCGCGCGTCCCCGACCCAAGCGATGCCATACCCCTCGTCTGTGCGGACGGCCACGACGAGGACGCAGTCACCGGTCCCGCCGAGCCCGAGTACAGCGCGCTGAGCAGCGAGAACAGCCCCGGTGGCGCCCTGCTCGACCGGTGTCCGGGCCGCCGCCGAAGCCGCCGTCCGCGCCGCTCGTGCCGCGTTCGGGTGATCTCCGACTCCGTCGGCCAGCGCGAACACGATTCCCCGGCCGCCCGCGGCCGCATACGCCGCGACGGCGTCCGCGTTGTGCTCGCGCGGCCCCTGCGCGCTCGCCGTGTGCCAGTGTGGAAGCTCCCTCATGGTCTTCTCCTCACCCCTGGGTGATCCGCCTGCTTCCAGCGTCCGCCCCTTTCCTGTGGGCGAGCTGAGGGTGGGGTGATAGCCGGCTGTCGGTCCCGTCTCGTGATCAAAGGCGTAACTCGCGTGATCAGAGGCGTAACTCGCGTGATCAGGCGCGATCCGTCTCCAATCACGCGAGTTACGCCTCCAATCACGTGAGTGCGGTCTCTGATCACGCGAGTCACGCCTTGCCGCTCACGCCTTCGGTCACCGCAGCCGCGTGATCAGCGTCCGCAGCCAGCTCTCCGCCATCGCCGGTTCGCTCCGAAGATGCCGCACCAGCAGGTCTCGCGCCGCCTTCGAACGGCCCGCCTCGACGACCGCGACCGCTGCGGCCAGCCCCCGCAGCCGCTTTTCCGAATGCTCCGGCGCGCGGCCGTTCTCGTCCGACCAGCGCGGCCGCGGGAACGACGCCGTGAGCTTGGGCTGCGTGTTCCCGAAGTAGAGCCACACCGGCTCGTCGAGCGAGATGTTCCGCACGCCGTGCGACGGCAGGTCGGCGGGCCAAGCGAACTGCTGCTGCCAGCGGAACGCCGACGGGGTCGTGTCCTCCCGGATGGTGATCCCGAGGAACCGCAGCCGACCGCGGATGATGCTCCAGGCCTCGCGTTCGTCGTCGATCCAGTCGCGCAGCAGCCGGTACAGCTCGGTGAACGTCCGTCCTGTGTAGACCAGGTCGACGAACACCTTCGGCCGTCCGCGCGCGAGGTCGTACGGGCTGAGCCCCGCCGCGGTGAGATTGGCGCGCAGCCGCGCGACATCGGCGGCCGTCGGGTCGTCACAGGCTCCGGCGAACGACAGCGGCAGCTGGTGGATCCGTTCCCGCCACGGGGTTCCGCTCAGCAGGTCGTGCACGCTGTCCGCGGAACGCCCGACGAAATACAGGTCCGCGTCTCCCGCGCGGGCGATCACCTTCGCGGCGCACGCGATCAGCTCGTCCAGGAACCACAGCGAAGGTTTTTCGGCGCGTTCCAGCAGCGTCCCGAGCTGGTCGGGGCGCACGAGGTCCCAGCGGTACGGCCGATTCACGCCGTCCAGGATCCCTGTGCGCCCCAACACTTGTCGAAGCATTTTCAGGAGAGCAGGCGGTACACCGTCTGCTCGCCGACGGTGGTGGCGGCGAAGTTCTCCGCGACCCATTCGGCGATCTCGTCCGAGCCGCCACCGGGCCCGCCGCGGCCGCCTTCGACGTAGTAGGTGATGTCGCCGTTCGCCACGTACTGCTGGAATTCCGCGAGTGTCGGCGCCGGATCCGAACCGCTCCAGCCACCGATGCCGATCACCGACTTCCCGCTCGCGAGTTCCAGATTCGCCGCGGACTGCGAACTCGGCGCCGCGGCCGCCCATTTCGTCGTGGTCGCGGCGAGCAGGGCCCCGATCTCCGCCGACGAACCCTCGTCCATTCCCATGCCCATCCCGCGGGAGTCGTTCACGGCCGGACCGGAGATCGGGATCGAGCCGGAGTGCGCCTGCGAAGCGGTTTCGACGCCGAACGCGGTGGTGCCGAGGCCGACGGTCAGCACGGCCGCCGTCGCCACGACGGCGACGAGTTTCCGGATCGGCGGGACACCCACCAGGACAATGGTCGCGGTCACCAGGCCGAGCCCGGCGATGGTCCAGCGCAGCGCGGGCAGCCAGTCGGCGTTGCGGTCCAACAGGATGTACGCCCAGACGGCGCTGGCCGCGATCATCAGCGACAGGAACACCCTCGGCGCGAGATGCGCCCGGCCGCGCCACAGCGAGGTCCCGGAGATCGCGACCACGGCGGCGATCGACGGCGCCAGCGCGACGGCGTAGTACGGGTGCACGATGCCGCTCATGAAGCTGAACACCAGCGCGCTCACGAGCATCCAGCCGCCCCACATGATCAGCGCGGCCCTCGTCCGGTCGGTCCCGGCGGCCCGCCTGGTGAACCACAGCCCCGCGACCAGCCCGATCAGCGCGGCGGGCAGCAGCCACGACACCTCGCCGCCGAAGCTGGCACCGAACATCCGGGTCAGGCCGCTCTCGCCGCCGAAGCCGACGTTCCCGCCGGCCGAGCCGCTCACGGTCCCGCCCGGACCGCCGACCATCACGCCGCCCCCCTTGCCGAAGATCCGGCCGAGGCCGTTGTAGCCCAAGGCCAGTTCGAGCAGGCTGTCGCCGTCCGAACCCCCGATGTACGGCCGGGACTCGGTCGGCCACAGATCGACCAGCGCGATGAACCAACCAGCTGACAGGACGGTCGCGCTCAAGGCCCCGAGCAGGTGAAGCAAGCGTTTGCCCAGCGAAGTAGGCGCGGCGATCAGATAGGCGAGCCCGAAGGCGGGCAGCACCAGGAACGCCTGCATCATCTTGGTGAGGAAGCCGAACCCGACGGCGACACCGGCGAAGGCCAGCCAGCGCGGGCTCGCCTTTTCGATCGCGCGGATCGTGCAGTACCCGCCGGCGATCAGCAGCAGCGTCAGCAGCGCGTCGGGGTTGTTGAACTTGAACATGAGCGCGGCGACCGGGGTGACGGCGAGCGCCGCCCCGGCGAACAGGCCGGCGACCGGTCCGGAGGTCCGCTTCACCGTCAGGTACAGCAGGCCGACGGAGGCGACCCCCATCAATGCCTGGGGTGCCAGCACGGTGAAGCCGGAGAAGCCGAAGAGCCGGGCGAACGCCGTCGTGACCCAGAGCGCGGCCGGGGGTTTGTCGACGGTCAGTACGTTCCCCGCGTCGAGGGAGCCGAACAGCCACGCCTTCCAGTCCTGGGTGCCGGACTGCACGGCGGCCGCGTAGAACGAGTTGCCGTAGCCGGAGGCGGTCAGGTTCCAGAAGTACAGCAGCGCGGTGGCGGCGAGCAGCCCGAAGACGGCGGGCCGGACCCACCGGCCGGGTGGTTTCGCGGTGTTTTCGTCGACGTGTCCAGGCTCCGCCCGGGAAGCGAGTGCGGTGGTCATGGGGTCAGCTCTCCATCTCGGTGGCGGTGCGGCGGCGGAACACCCAGCCGCGCAGCAACAGGAAGCGCAGGACGGTGGCCGCGAGGTTCGCGAGCACGAGTGCGGTGATCTCGAGCGGCAGTCCCGGTGCCGTCATCGTGTGCAGCAGCGCCAGCGCGCCACTGGTGAGCGCGAGCCCGAGGCCGAACACGATGAGGCCCTGGAACTGGTGCAGCCCGGCGCCTTCCCGGCCGCGGATGCCGAAGGTCAGGCGCCGGTTGAGGGCGGTGTTGCCGATCGCCGTCACCAGCAGTGCGACGAGGTTGGCCACCTGTGCGCCGGTGAACGTCCGCAGCAGCAGGAAGAGCACGAGGTAGGCGATGGTGCTGGCGACGCCGACGGCGGCGAACCGCACCAGTTGCCGCACCAGGCTCGGCGCCACTCCCGGTGCCCGCACCTGGATCGGCGCGCGGCCGAGCTGTTCGCGCAGGCCGCTGATCGGGATCTCGCCGGTCAGCGTCGCCTTGGTCAGGCGCGCGATGCCTTTGAGGTCGGCGGTCGCGGTGGCGACGATGTTCACCGACGAGTCCGGGTCGTCCACCCAGTCGACCGGGACCTCGTGGATCCGCAGCCCCGCTTTCTGCGCCAGCACGAGCAGTTCGGTGTCGAAGAACCAGCCGGTGTCCTGGATGTGGGGGAGCAGGCGCTCGGCGACGTCGGCGCGGATCGCCTTGAACCCGCATTGCGCGTCGCTGAACCGCGCCGCGAGCGTGCCTCGGAGGATCAGGTTGTAGCAGCGGGAGATGAACTCCCGTTTCGGCCCGCGCACCACCCGCGCGCCGCGGGCGAGCCTGCTGCCGATGGCGAGGTCGGAGTGCCCGGACAGCAGTGGTGCGACGAGCGGCCCGAGCGCGGCCAGATCGGTCGAGAGGTCGACGTCCATGTAGGCCAGCACCGGAGCGTCCGAAGTGGACCAAACGGCGCGCAGCGCGCGGCCGCGGCCTTTCTCCTCGAGGTGCCGGACTTCGACGTCGTCGAACTCGCGGCTCAGCCGTTCGGCGGCCCGGAGGGTGCCGTCGGTGCTGGCGTTGTCCGCGACGGTGATCCGGAACGGGTACGGGAACTGCTCCACGAGGTGCGCGCGCAGCCTGCGGATGCACGGCTCCAGATCGGTTTCCTCGTTGTGGACGGGGATGACGACGTCGAGGACGGGCGAGCCGTCCGGGGCGATGGCGGGGCGGCGGCCGGTTTCGGCGCCGGAGATGATCGCGGCTGTCATAGCGTCAATCTCGGCCATCGCGCTGAGGCCGGCTTGTGTCCCGGCTGTGCCGTCGCTGTGTTCCGGCACGGGTTTCACCGGCTCAGGTCGTAGACGGTGACGCCGTCCACAGTGGTCGGTGGGTAGGTTTCCGCGACCCAGGCGGCGATCCGCTCGGCGGCGTCGCTGCCGGTCTCCCCGCGCATCATCATGCCTTCGCCGAGGAAGTAGTGGATCCGTCCACTTCGGACATGATCCTGGAACTGTTCCAGGGTGGGTGCCGGATCCGTGCCGTTGAACCCGCCGACGGCCAGCACCGGTGCCCCGCTGCCGAGCTGGTAGCCCGCCGCGTTGTTGGAGCCGACGGTCGCCGCCGTCCAGGTGTAGTTCTCGCTTCCCTGTCGGAGCAGGGCGGCCAGGTCTGCGCCGGGCAGGCTCGTCCCGAGCAGACCGCCGGGGCCACCCATTCTCATGCCACGGCCCGTTTCCGGTCCGGCGGAAGGCAGCGCGCCCGAATGCGGAGTGGCGGCCGTCGCGACGGTGTACGCGCCCGTGCCCGCGAGAACGGTGATCAGCGCGCCGACGGCGACCAGACGCCTTGCCACATCAGGTAAGCGCGCTGCGACGAAGACCAGAAACGCGCACAGCAGGCCGGTGATGAGGATCGCGATCGACAGCCCGGGAAGCCAGTCGGATTGCCGCGACAGCAGGAGATACGCCGTCAACGCGGTCAGCCCGATTCCGGCGCTCAAGGCGCCCGCGGCGGCCGGATTCCCCCGTGCGCGCCACAACTGCGTGCCCGCGATCCCGACGAGCGCCGCGATCGCCGGGGCGAGCGCGATCGTGTAGTAGGCGTGGATGATGCCGCTCATGTAGCTGAACACCACGGCGGTCACCAGGAACCAGCCGCCCCAGACGATCAGTGCCGCGCGGCCGCGGTCGGTGCGCGGGGCCCGGCGGGTGAACCACAACCCGGTGGCCAGAGCGAGGACGGCGGCCGGGATCAGCCAGGCGATCCCGCCCGCCATTTCGCTGCCGAACAACCGATCCCAGCCCGTGCCGCCCCAGCCGCCTCCGCCGACACTGCCGACCTCGTCGCCGGTGATGCGGCCGAAACCGTTGTAGCCGAAGGCGAGTTCCCACAGGCTGTTCTCCTGCGAGCCGCCGATGTACGGCCTGTCCGCGGCGGGCCACGACGCGACGACGGCGAGATACCAGCCGGCGGACAGGAAGGTGCAGATCAAGGCCCCGAGCAGATGCAGCAGCCGGCGGCCCAGCGGGATCGGCGCGGCGATCAGGTACGCGAGCCCGAACGCGGGCAGCACCAGGAACGCCTGCAGCATCTTCGCGAGGAAACCGAATCCGACGGCGACCCCGGCCAGCGCCAGCCAGCGCGGACTCGCCTTCTCCAGCGCGCGGACGACGCAGTAGGCGCCCGCGGTCAGGAGCAGGACCAGCAGCGCGTCGGGGTTGTTGAACCGGAACATCAACGCGGCGGCCGGGGTGAGTGCGAGTACTGATCCCGCCAGCAGACCCGCGGCCGGGCCGGACGTCCGCCGCACCGCGGCGAACAGCAACGCCACCGAGCCGACACCCATGAGCGCCTGCGGCACCAGGACGCTCCAGGCGTTGACGCCGAACAGGCGCGCGGAAAGGCTCATCACCCACAACGCGGCCGGTGTCTTGTCCACCGTGATCGCGTTCGCGGCGTCGCTGGAACCGAAGAACAACGCTTTCCAGCTCAGCGACCCGGCCTGCGCGGCCGCCGAGTAGAAAGCGTTGGCCCAGCCGGATTCCCCGAGATTCCACAGGTACAGCACCGCGGTCGCGAGCAGCAGCGCGGCAACGGACGGCCGGACCCAGCGCGGATCGGCCGGTGTGCCTCGGGCGGGGGGAGCGGTTCGATCGGCTTCGTCGCGGGAGGCGAGGAGGGTCATGGCCTCAGCGTCGGGGGCCGACCTGGGGCGTGGTTGTGCCGAAGCTGTGCACCCGCTGTGAGGAACCGATCACCGGCAGATGGACGGCGAACTCGGTGTGCCCGGGACGGCTGTGCACCTCGATCGTGCCGTGATGGGCGACGACGATGGCCGACGCGATCGCCATCCCGAGCCCGGTGCTGCCCGCGGTCCGCGACCGGGAAGTGTCGCCGCGGGCGAAGCGTTCGAACACGGCCGGCAGGAGTTCGGGGGCGATCCCGGGCCCGTTGTCGGTGACGGTGAGCACCGCGGATCCGCTGTGGGAGCGGTTCAGTGCGGTGCTCACCGTGGTGCCCGGCGGGGTGTGCGTACGCGCGTTGGACAGCAGGTTGGCCAGGACCTGGTGCAGACGCTGGACGTCGCCGCGCACGAACACGGATTCCGGCGGGAGCCGCAGTTGCCAGCGGTGGTCCGGGCCGGCGACGTGCGCGTCGCCGACGGCGTCCGCGGTCAGCCGGGTGAGGTCGACTTCGGCCGCTTCGAGCGGTCGTCCGGCGTCGAGCCTCGCCAGGAGCAGGAGGTCCTCGACCAGTGTCGTCATCCGGGCGGCCTCGGACTGGATGCGGGACATCGAACGCGCGACGTCCGGCGGAACCAGCGCGCTGCCGCGACCGGCGAGTTCGGCGTACCCGCGGATCGCCGCGAGCGGGGTGCGGAGTTCGTGGCTCGCGTCCGCGACGAACCGGCGGACCCGGGTCTCACTGGCGTGCCGGGCTTCCAGCGCCCGCGAGATGTGCCCGAGCATGAGGTTCAGCGCCGAACCGACCTGGCCGACCTCGGTACGCGGATCGGTGTCGCTCTCGGGCACCCGCACCGAGAGCGCGACGTGACCGCGGTCGAGCCGCATCGCCGACACCCGGCCCGCGGTCGCCGCGACCCGGTCGAGTGGCCGCAGCGTGCGCCGCACCGCGAACGCGCCGAGGAACCCCGCACCGGCGACACCCGCCGCCGCGACCCCGAACAGGATCCACCGGACCGTGGTCAAGGTGTCCTGCATCGGCCCGAGTGGGAGCCCGGTGACGACCGCGCCGCCGGGGATCGAGACGGCCTGCACGCGGTATTCGCCAAGGCCGCCGAGCGTCATCGTCATCGGCGGCCGGTCCGCCGGGACGGAGAACAGACCAGCCTCTTGTTCGGCCGACAATCCCTGCGGAAGCCCTTGCACGGTGAGGATTCCCGCGTACAGCACCCGGTCACCGGAGAACCGCACGCTGAGCGTCCCGGAGGCCTGGCCCGGCGCTTCGAGCGGATCGGGACCGAGATCGTCCTCCGGCGGCCGGTTCGCGAAGTCGTGGGCACGGGCCGACGCGGCCGAGAGCTGGTCGTCGATCTGGCGGGTGAGGAACGACCGCAGGGCGACCTCGCCGGCGACGCCGATCACCAGACAGACGAAGGTGAGCAACAGCACCATCGAGCCGGTCAGCTTGGCGCGCAGGGAAAGCCGCCCGGGCCGGAACGACCGGCGCGGGCCGGTGGTCGGGACCGAACCGGGTGCCATGACCTCGAGGGTGCGCCGCGGTCGTATGCGCGCGTTGTGACCCGCCTGTGAGCCCGCTGTGCGCGGCAGGCAGGGCATGGCCCGGCCCGTGAAGGCCTCCTTGCCTACCCTCAGGGTAATGAAGGCGACCCTCACTACCCGCCGGCGTGCAACCTTTTCGGGACATCAGGCGTCGCGAAAGTGGCTTTCGCGACCAGTCTTCTACCTGTACTCAAGGCGGGGGCGAAGGCCGGCGGAGGATTCGCCGCCCTTGCGCCCGGGGCCAGAGTGCCCCGACCCGCTGCAAGTAGGTGACTAATTGCGAAGGGCTCAGCGGTCGTAGTCCACGCCCAGTTCGGCCGAAGTCGCCACCGCCCGGCAGGTCAGGATCTGCCCGGCCGCGACCTCCTCGTCCCCGAGCGCGTAGTGCACGTCCATCCGCGCGCTGCCTCGCACCACCGTCGCCCGGCAGGTGCCGCAAGCGCCGCCGACGCACGCGTACGGCGCGTCGACGCCGTGCCGCAGCGCGGCGCTGAGCACGGTTTCGCCCACCGTCGCGGCGATTTCGACGGTCTTCCCGGCCGCCGTCACCGTCAGCGTCGGGCCCGGCCGCCGTGAGGGGCGGACGGGAAGCGCGCCTTGGAACAGTTCGAAGTGGACGTGTTCCTCGGGGACGTCACGGTCGGCCAGTGTCCGGCGGGCCATGTCGACGAGGTCGCGCGGGCCGCACAGGAACCAGTCGTCCACCTTCGCCGGGTGCAGCCGCGCTTGCAGCAGCGCGCGGAGGCGGGTGCTGTCGAGCCTGCCGCGCTGGTAGCGCTCATGCGAGATGGCCAGCGCCTCGCCGACGATGTCGAACGGCTTCTCCAGCCGGTGTGTGCGCAGGTCCGGGTCGCGTTCGTCGGTGCGGTAGTGCACGACGTGCAGCCGTCCGCCCAGCCGCGCGGCGAGGCCGCCGAGTTCGTCGGCGAACATCGTGCTGGCGCCGGAGGTGTTGATGTACAGCAGGGTCGCCTTGCTGTTCGGCTCGTTCTCCAGCGTCGCGGTCAGGATCGACAGGATCGGCGTGATCCCGCTGCCCGCGGCGAGCGCGACGTACCGGCCCGCGCGGCCTTGCTCCGGGGTCAGGGTGAAAACACCGTCGGGGGGCAGGACGTCCAGTTCGTCGCCCGGCGCGAGTTCCGTCGTGGCGAACGTCGAGAACGCGCCGCCGAGCTGGTGCTTGATCGCGATCCGCAGGATGCCGGAGTCCGGCGTCGAGCAGATCGAGTAGGCGCGCCGCACCTCTTCCCCGTCGACCTCGGCGCGGATGACGAGGTGCTGGCCAGGGGTGAACCGGAAGGTCTCCCGCAGCCGCTCCGGCACGTCGAACGTCACGGTGACGGCGCCCTCGCACAGCGGCCGGACCTCGGCCACGCGCAGCGAGTGGAACCGGCTCGGCCCCCGGGGCTGGGGAGCGGGCGGTTCCTCGTCGAACGAACCGGTGAGCTGACGCCATTCGCGGTACTCCGTCGACGTCAGCTCGCGGCCCCACGGGGTCGCGATCGGGACGTCCCTGGCGAGGTAGGCGTCGCGGTTGTCCTTCCACGTGCGCAGGTACCGGTAGAACGGGATCGCCGGGTGGAGATGGTGCACCAGGTGATAGTTCTGGCACAGCATGATCGGCGTCATCAGCCATTCGAGCCCGACGCGGACGCGAGTGGCGCCGAACCGGTTCTGCCGCTGCGCGCCGAGGTCGTGATGGGGGAGCCAGTCGAACCACCAGGCGAGTACGGCCAGCCCGAGGCGCTGCGGGACCAGGTAGACCATCAGCAGTTCCCAGCCGTGGCCGGTCACCGCCAGCCAGGCGAACGCGGCGAGGCTCAGCGTGACGACGGCCGCGGTCTCGATCCGCTCCGACGGCGGGCGCGTGCGCTGCCGGGCCACGTAGAAGCGGGCGTACCAGAAGTCGATGGTCAGCCAGCGCAGCGGCAACTGCCACCAGGGGCCGTGCGCGGTCCAGGCGTCGGGATCGGTGTGGGCGTCCTCGTTGGTGTTGCGGTGGTGCTCCAGATGGATGTAGCGCACCAGGGGAAAGGAGCCGTAGGCCGCCACGAACGGCATCGCGAGCCTGCCGAGCAGTTCGTTGACCCAGGTGAGCTGTCCGGCCGCGTGATGCGTCGACTCGTGCAGCACGGTGAACATGGTGAAGGTGACGAGCGCGTGCAGGGGAATGGTCACCCACAGCGGCGCGGCCTCGTTGACTACCAGCCAGGTGGCGCCGCTCCACACCATGAGGCCGCCGGTGAACAACAACACTGTCGGAACCGAGACGACCGGCAGCGGGATCCGCGGGCTGGGCACGCCGCGTCTCGGTCTTCTCTCGGGTATCTCCCCCGTGTCCTCGGACCGGGTTACGGCGACGGTCATCGATCGTTCCCCTCGGTCGATGGCTACCGGGACAAGCTGTCACACCGTAGACAATTAGTACTGGGTTGTAAACTTCATCCGAGTGCTGAAACACCACGTCACAGCGCCCGATGGTGAGGCGTGGCGCGCATCCGTGTCCAGGAACGGGCCGCTTCGTAACAGAGAAGAACCGAAAACTCGTCCGATCGGGTGGTCCACGTCCCGTTTGCCGGACCGCGCGCGGGGGCTGTGCTCGGCGGGGGAGGGCGGGCTGATGGCCCCGGGCCCGGGCCTATCAGGGCTACGGCCTAGACTCGGACGGCCCTGTCCACAAGCTGGCCAGGGCACATCCGCTGTCGACCGCATGCGGATGCCCCATCACATCGTTTACCGCTCGAGGAGAATACGTTGAAGAGCACCGTCGAGCAGCTCAGCCCGACGCGAGTCAAGATCAATGTCGAGGTGCCGTTCGACGAGCTCAAGCCGAACTTCGACCGCGCCTACCGCAAGATCGCCCAGCAGGTGCGCATCCCCGGCTTCCGCCCGGGCAAGGCGCCGGCTCGCGTGCTGGAAAGCCGGATCGGGCGAGCCCCGGTGCTCGACGAGGTCGTCAACGAGGTCATTCCGGCCAAGTACATGGAAGCCGTGCGCGCGGGCGAGGTCCGCACGCTGGGCCAGCCCGAGTTCGAGGTGACCAAGCTGGAGGACCGTGAGGTCCTCGAGTTCACCGCCGAAGTCGACATCCGCCCGGAGATCTCGCTGCCCGACCTCGAGGGCTTCGTGGTCAGCGTCGACGACGTCGAACTGACCGACGCCGAGGTCGACGAGCAGCTCGACGAGCTGCGCGCCCGCTTCGGCACGCTGACCGGCGTCGACCGTCCGGCCGAGAACGGCGACTTCGTCTCGATCGACCTCGCGGCCACCGTCGACGGTCAGGAGGTCGAGGAGGCCTCGACCACCGGCCTGTCCTACGAGATCGGCTCCGGCCAGCTCGTCGACGGGATCGACGAGGCGATCATCGGTGCGAAGGCGGGCGAGACCAAGACCTTCACCACGAAGCTGGTCGCCGGCGAGCACACGGGCAAGGACGCCGACGTCACCGTCACCGTGCAGACCATCAAGCAGCGTGAGCTGCCCGAGGCGGACGACGAGTTCGCCCAGATGGCGAGCGAGTTCGACACGATCGACGAGCTGAAGGCCGACCTTCGCGAGCGTCTCGGCCGCGTCAAGAAGATGCAGCAGGGCGTCCAGGCCCGTGACAAGGTCCTCGAGGAGCTCCTCGAGCGCACCGAGGTCGCGATCCCGGAGAAGGTCCTCGAGGCCGAGATCGAGAACCGCAAGCACGACGCGATCCACCCGTTCGACCACGACGAGGCGCAGTTCGCGCAGGCGCTCGAGGCCGAAGGGCGCACCCTCGAAGAGTTCGACACCGAGGTCCGCGAGGAGTCGGAGAAGGCGGTCCGCACGCAGCTGCTGCTGGACAGCATCGCCGACGCCGAGCAGACGTCGGTCAACGACGGCGAGCTCACCGAACGCATCATCTACCAGGCGCAGCGCTTCGGTGTCAGCCCGGACGAGTACGTCCAGCGGGCGCAGCAGTCCGGCCAGCTGACCGCGATCTACGCCGACGTGCGCCGCGGCAAGGCGCTGGCCTCGGTGGTCCGCAAGACCACCGTGACCGACGCCTCCGGCGCCACGGTCGACCTCGAAGAGCTCTTCGGCCCCGCAGCCGAGGAGACGCAGGTCACCGAAGAGACCGCGAAGACTGCGGCCGAGTAGGGAATACGCGGTCCGGTCGAAACGGACCGTAAAGCTGTAAGCGAACTTGGGCGGTGTCAGGCATTCTGCACCGCCCAAGTTCGTTAGGGTCGGTTGCAAGATCCTCAAGCATCTGGACATACGCGGCGGCGAACGTTCCACCCGCCGCCGTCGGCGAAAAGGCAGGCATGACGTGACGCAGCACACGCCCCAGGCGCGGACCGGTACCGCAGGGCTCAACCTCACCGACTCGGTCTTCGAGCGGTTGCTCCAGGAGCGCATCGTCGTCCTCGGCTCCGAGGTCAACGACGAGGTCGCCAACCGGATCACCGCCCAGTTGTTGCTGCTCGATGCAGACGACTCCGAGTCGGACATCCGCTTCTACATCAACTCGCCCGGTGGCTCGGTCACCGCGGGTTTCGCGATCTACGACACCATGCAGCTGATCCGCCCGGACGTCGCGACGTACGCGATGGGCCTGGCCGCGTCGATGGGGCAGTTCCTGCTCTCCTCCGGCACGCCCGGCAAGCGGTACGCGCTGCAGCACGCGCGCATCCTCATGCACCAGCCCTCGGCGGGTGTCGGCGGCACGGCCTCCGACATCGCCATCCAGGCCGAGGTGTTCGGCAAGTGGAAGCAGGAGCTGGCCAAGATCACGGCCGAGCAGACCGGCCAGACCGTCGAGCAGATCGTCAAGGACGGTGACCGCGACCGCTGGTTCACCGCGCAGGAGGCGAAGGACTACGGCTTCGTGGACCAGGTCCTCACGCGCGAGAACCCGCTTCCCAACAGCTGATCCGCGCCGGCACACAGGAGAATTTTCAATGAGCAACTTCCAGCTTCCGATCGGGTCGCAGGCGCCTGGGATGCAGTCGCGGCTCCAGCTGCCGCAGTCGCGGTACGTCCTGCCCTCGTACGTCGAGCGCACCAGCTACGGCATCAAGGAATCGAACCCGTACAACAAGCTGTACGAAGAGCGCCAGATCATGCTCGGCGTGCAGATCGACGACGCGTCGGCGAACGACGTCATGGTCCAGCTGCTGCACCTCGAGCACGAGGACCCGGACCGCGACATCATGATCCTGATCAACTCGCCCGGTGGCTCGTTCACCGCGCTGATGGCGATCTACGACACGATGCAGTACGTCCGCCCCGACATCGTCACCATGTGCATCGGCCAGGCCGCTTCGGCCGCCGCGGTGCTGCTGGCGGCCGGGACCCCCGGCAAGCGGTTCACGCTGCCGAACTCGCGGGTGCTGATCCACCAGCCCGCGACCGAGGGCACCTACGGCCAGGTTTCGGACCTGGAGATCCAGGCCAACGAGATCCAGCGGGTGCGGCGCCAGATGGAGGTCATCCTGGCGAAGCACACGAAGAAGGAAGCCGACGACATCAAGAAGGACATCGAGCGCGACAAGATCCTGACGGCCGACGAGGCCAAGGCGTACGGGATCGTCGACGAGGTGCTCGAGTACCGCAAGGCCTCGAGCAGCTGATCGCGGGAGGGGCCCGGTGCGTGTCGGGAGACGACACGCACCGGATCCCTGGTCTAAGGTCAGCTTCTGGCGTGCTCAGATGTGACGTTGGTTCTCCCGCCGACGGCATCGGGCGGGTACCGTCAGTGGCAGTGTGTGAGGCTCCGAGCGGTCATCCGTGACCGGGGCGGTAAGACAGTCAGGCGCGTATCGCGCCGGAGGGGACGAGGTCAACGGCCATGGCACGGATCGGTGACGGCGGCGACCTGCTGAAATGTTCTTTCTGCGGCAAGAGCCAAAAGCAGGTGAAGAAGCTCATTGCCGGCCCCGGGGTCTACATCTGCGATGAGTGCATCGATCTCTGCAACGAGATCATCGAAGAGGAACTGGCCGAAGCCGGTGAGGTCAAGCTCGACGAGCTGCCCAAACCCGCCGAAATCCACGAGTTCCTCGAGCAGTACATCATCGGCCAGGACGACGCGAAGCGTTCGCTGGCCGTGGCGGTGTACAACCACTACAAGCGTGTGCAGTCCGACGACAAGGCCGGGCCGAAGGATTCCAAGGACGAGACCGTCGAACTGGCGAAGTCCAACATCCTGATGCTCGGGCCGACGGGTTGCGGCAAGACCTATCTGGCGCAGACGCTGGCGAAGATGCTGAACGTCCCGTTCGCGATCGCGGACGCCACGGCGCTCACCGAAGCCGGCTACGTGGGCGAGGACGTCGAGAACATCCTGCTCAAGCTGATCCAGGCGGCGGATTACGACGTCAAGCGCGCCGAGACGGGCATCATCTACATCGACGAGGTCGACAAGATCGCCCGGAAGTCGGAGAACCCGTCGATCACGCGTGACGTGTCGGGCGAGGGTGTTCAGCAGGCGCTGCTGAAGATCCTCGAAGGCACCACCGCGTCGGTGCCGCCGCAGGGCGGCCGCAAGCACCCGCACCAGGAGTTCATCCAGATCGACACGACGAACGTGCTGTTCATCGTGGCCGGCGCGTTCGCCGGGCTGGAGAAGATCATCAACGAGCGGGTCGGCAAACGCGGCCTCGGTTTCGGCGCGGAGATCCGCACCAAGGCCGAGATCGACGAGAGCGACATCTTCTCCGACACCATGCCGGAGGACCTGATCAAGTTCGGGTTGATCCCGGAGTTCATCGGCCGCCTCCCGGTCGTGGCGACGGTGACCCACCTGGACAAGGAGTCGCTGGTCAGCATCCTGACCACGCCGCGCAACGCGCTGGTGAAGCAGTACAAGAAGCTCTTCGAGATGGACAACGTCGAGCTGGAGTTCACCAAGACCGCGCTCGAGGCCATCGCCGACCAAGCCGTGCTCCGCGGCACCGGCGCCCGTGGCCTGCGCGCGATCATGGAAGAGGTCCTGCAGCCGGTCATGTACGACATCCCCAGCCGCGACGACGTCGCGAAGGTCGTCATCACCGAGCAGACCGTCCGCGAGAACGTGAACCCGACGATCGTGGCGCGTCAGCCGTCACGCCGTCGTGGCAACGAGCGCGGCGAGAAGTCAGCCTGACAAAAGCACGTCAGCGTCAACGATGCCCCGGCCGGAGCCTTCCGGCCGGGGCATCGGTTTCTCCGGCCAGGTCCGGCCGGTGACCGGACCGAGATAGGATGCGATGGTGCCGCTGACTCCCACGAAGGACGAGAACGAGGCTCCCGAGCTGGAAGCCGCGAGTCCACGCGAGGTCAGGGGACTCGTCGAACTCACCGAACGCATCGTCGTCGGGGCGTATCGAGGGCATCCGTGGATCCCGCGCGCGCTCACGATCGCGCTGGGCGTGCTGGTGGCGACCTGCCTGGTGGCCGGTGTCGTCCGGTTGTCGCCGCTTCCGCTGATCCCGCTGCCGTTCTTCGCCGTCTCGGCGTACGCGCTCGTCCGGATCAAGACGGCGCGAAGCGCGGAGGCGAACTCTTCACTCGTCGCCTGGACAGGACTCTTCACCGGTGCGACGCTCGCCGGATTCTGGTTGATCTCGATGGCGGGACGCTGGCTCGGCTGATCGGCCCGCACCATTTTCGGATTTCCCTCCGTTAGCGGGGTTTCAGAACCGCTCCAACGGGGTAAGACGAGTCCGTGACAGTCACCGCGGGTCCCTTCACCCACGTGGGCCTGCTCTACTCCGGTGACACCGAGTACCTGGACGGAACGATTCCGTACATCCTCGAGGGCTTGAAGCTCGACGAGCCGGTCGCGGTCGCCGTCCCGGGCCGGAACCTGACGCTGATCGAAGACGCGCTGGGCGATTCCGCCGCCGAGGTCGAGCTCATCGACATGACCGAAGCGGGCCGTAACCCGGGCCGCATCCTTCCCGGCGTGCTGCTCGCGTTCGCCGACAACCGGCCGGGGCCGGTCCGGATCATCGGCGAACCGATCTGGGCGGGCCGGTCGCCCCTCGAATACCCGGCGTGTGCCCAGCACGAGGCGCTGATCAACTTCGCGTTCGGCGACCGCGACCTCAGCATCCTGTGCCCGTACGACCGGACCAGGCTCGAAGACGGCGTCCTCGCCGACGCCGAGCGGACCCACCCGATCCTCTCCGGCGCCGACGGCGACCGCCGCAGCGAGGGTTACGCCCCCGACGCGGTCGTCGAGCAGTACAACCTGCCGCTGCCCGAACCGGTCGTGGCCGACGCGTTCCGGTTCGATCTCGCCAGGCTCAGCGCGGTGCGGCACTTCGCGCAGGTGCGGGCCGAGGAGAGCGGGCTCGCCCCGAACCGGGTGGAGGATCTCGTGCTCGCCGTGGCGGAACTGTCCGCCAACAGCGTGCTGCACGGTTCGGGCCAGGGTGTCGTCCGCGTCTGGCGCGACGAGGACCACGTGCTCTGCGAGGTCATCGACGAAGGCACCCTGAGCGATCCGCTGGCGGGCAGGCGGCCCGCCACCGCCGGACAGATCGGCGGACGCGGTCTGGTGCTGGTGAACCAGGTCGCCGATCTCGTCCGGCAGTACCTGAGACCGGGCTCGACCGTGACCAGGATCTTCTTCCGCGTCTGAGCGCTCAGGCGTTCTTCGGGACGTGCTTGCCGAGGAACGCGACCAGGCTCGGCACGACGGTGCGGTTGAACGTGTCGCCGTGTTTGCCGCGCGCCGTGTGCGCGACCATGGGCCGCGCTTCGGAGATGAACTTCCGCACCCCGCCGATGAACGGATCTTCGGTGCCGCACCAGATCCCGGTCGGCACCTTCTTGGTGACGTCGATGTGGCGCAACGGGTCCAGCGAGCCCCAGTCGGTGGCGTCGCGGAACGCGCGCCGTTTGCTCATCTCGGCCCACGACGTCATCAGCGCGGGCGCGAGCGCCGCGACCGCGGCGGGCGGGCGACGGCGTTCGAGACGGCGCCGCGTGTAGAGCAGCGCGCCGAAACCGCCCATCGAAAGCCCGGTGGCGGCGAACGGCAACCCGTCCCGGCCGCCGAGGCCGCGGGCGGCAAGCCAGCGGGGGACCTCTTCGAGCAGCATCGCCATCGGGTTGTCGCCGGGCTGGTTCTCGTGCCAGTAATGGTCGCCACCGTCGACCGCGACGAACCCGTATGGGGGCACCGCCTTACGGGCGACCTCGCTGCTGAGTTGCTTGAGCAGCCCGGTGGGGGCCGCGTGCCGCGCGGTGCCGTGGAGGCCGTGGAGCATCAGCGACATCGGCAGGCCCTTGGGCGGTGCCTTGGTCGGCAGCATGAGCACGAGGTCGACCTCGCGCCCGCGGGCTTCGGAATAGACACGCTCGACGCGGGGGCTGCCCAGCTGGGTCGCCGGGGTCGGCGACGCGACGCCGAGTGCCCGTTGGAGCGCCTCACTGAACGGCAGGGCTCCGGTGGCCGTTCCGGCGGCGAGCCCGGCGACGCCGAGACCGGAGGCGCCGGCGATCAGCACGGACCGGCGGCTCAGCCAGCGACGGGCGCCGTCCACCCCCGGCAGCGTCGTGTGCCCCTGATCGTCCTCGTTCACCGATCCCCGTTCCCGTCCCCAGTCCCCCGTCGGTCTCTTACCAGCCGTGGGCCTCCACCAGGTCAGACGCACGTTTCCGCTGGAAGGTTGCACATGTCACCGACCTGTGACCGGGGTATCGCCGGATCAGGTGCCGATGTTTCCCTCTTTCGCGCGCCATGCCTCGATCGAGATCCGCGCGGACCGCGTCGCGGCCTCGTAAGTGTCGCCGAGACCCACGCCGAGGGCGGTGGCCAGGGGAATCAGGATGTGGTCCACACCATTCCCGCTGTCGCCGAAGTGGCCGGCGACCTCCAGCGTGATGTAGCCGTGCACGGCGCTCCAGAGCTGGGCGGCGACATCGAACTCCGGGGCCGGCCGGAACCGGCCCGCGTCGATCACGCGTTTCGCGGCACGGACGAGGTAACCGAAGGCCTCGATGCCCTCGTCGCTGAGGCTCTCGCGGGTCTCCTTGCTGGTCATGTCGACCAGTGCCGCCTTCTGCCCGTTGGGCTGGCTCTGGCCGAAGGTCACGGCGTAGAGCTGCGGGTTGTCCACCACGGTCCGCCGGTACGCCAGCGCCAAGGTGAGGATGTCGGCCGCCGGGTCGGCGGTTTCCCGGACCTCGCCCAGATTCGCCGAGAGCCGCCGGAATCCCTCGCGCGCGACCTCGTCCACCAGTGCGCCCATCCCGCCGAAGTGGGTGTACACGGCCATGGTCGACGCGCCGATCTCCGCTGCCAGCTTGCGGGCCTGCAGTGCCTCCGGGCCGCCGTCCGAGAGCAGCCGGATCGCCGCTTCGACCAGTTTCGCCTTGACCTCGGTGCCGGAGGGTTTCGGTGACATGCTTGCCAGTATTCCATAACCCTGTTATAAATGTATCCATAACTGTGTTATATCCGTCGCTAGGGGGCCTTTGATGGGCAACAAGTTCCTCCAGGGCAACTTCGCCCCGGTCAGCCGTGAACACACGATCACCGAACTGAGCGTCACCGGGCACATCCCGGAGTACCTGGACGGGCGCTACCTGCGGAACGGGCCGAATCCGCTGTCCGAAGTGGACCCGGAGGCCTACCACTGGTTCATGGGCGACGGCATGGTGCACGGCGTCCGGCTGCGTGACGGCCGCGCCGAGTGGTATCGCAACCGCTGGGTGCGCAACCCCCGGCTGTCGCGGCAGATCGGCGAACGCTGGGAAGACGGACCGGTCTCCGGGGTCTCCTCCCTCGGGGCCAACACGAACGTGATCGGCCACGCCGGCAAGACCCTCGCGTTGATCGAAGGCGGGGCCACCAGCTTCGAGCTCACCGACGAACTCGACACTGTCGGCGCCTGCGACTTCGACGGCACCCTTCCCGGTGGCTACACCGCGCATCCGAAGCGTGATCCGGAGACCGGCGAACTGCACGCCGTGTCGTACTTCTTCGGTCAGGGCAACAAAGTGCAGTATTCGGTGATCGACGCCCGAGGCCGCGCGCGGCGCAAGGTGGACATCGAGGTCACCGGTTCGCCGATGATGCACGACTTCTCCCTGACCGAGAAACACGTCGTCTTCTACGACCTCCCGGTCACCTTCGACACCGAACAGGCCGTCGCCGCGTCCGTCCCGCCGTTCCTGCGCACTCCCGCCCAGCTGGTGCTGTCCGCGCTCGTGGGCAAGGTGAAGGTGCCGGATCCCCTCAGCGCGAGGCTGCGTCAGCGGATTTCGGGCAACTCCGGCCTGCCGTATCGCTGGAACCCGAAGTACCCGGCACGGATCGGGGTCATGCCGCGAGAGGGCGGCGACGGCGACGTCCGCTGGTTCGAGATCGAGCCGTGCTACGTGTTCCACCCGATGAACGCCTACGACGACGGCGACGACATCGTGCTGGACGTCGTCCGCCACCCGAAGATGTTCGACACCGAGTTGCTCGGCCCTGCCGAAGGGCCGCCGACCCTGGACCGCTGGACCATCGACCTGACCGTCGGCAAGGTCGTCGAGGAGCGCCTCGACGATCAGGGCCAGGAATTCCCGCGCGTCGACGAGCGGCTGGTCGGGCGACGGCACCGCTTCGGCTACTCGGTGTCCACAAGGGACGGATCGGCGTCCTCGGGTTCCTTGCTGAAGCACGATCTGTGGAACCGGTCGGTCGCCTCGAGGGAATTCGGCGAGGGCAGCCAGGTCGGGGAGTTCGTGTTCGTCCCGTCCTCAGCGGACGCCGGTGAGGACGAGGGCGTGCTGATGGGTTTCGTCTACGATCCCGCGACACAGAAGAGCGACCTGACGATCCTGGACGCGGGAACGCTGGAGACCGTCGGTGCCGTGCATCTGCCGGACCGGGTGCCCAACGGTTTCCACGGTAACTGGGTGGGCACCGACTGAAGGCGCTCGGCCGCTGACGTGCCGTGGCGAGTGTCGCGAAAGTGGCTTTCGCGACACGGGCCCCGGTCCGGGCTCAGGCGAGCCCGAGCACCCGCTGTTCGCCGGTGTAGAGGTTCATGCTCTCGCCGCGCAGGAAACCGATGAGGGTCATGCCGTTCTCCTCGGCCAGTTCCGCGGCCAGCGACGACGGCGCGGAAACGGCCGCCAGCAGGCCGATCCCCGCCATGGCGGCCTTCTGCACCAGTTCGAACGAGGCGCGTCCGGACACCAGCAGGCCGGCGTCCGACGCGGGGATCCGGCCTTCCTGCAGTGCCCAGCCGAGGACCTTGTCGACGGCGTTGTGCCTGCCGACGTCCTCGCGGACGACGGCGAGGTTCCCGTCGCCGTCGAACAGGGCGGCCGCGTGCAGCCCGCCGGTGCTGGAGAAGACCTTCTGATGCGTGCGCAGCGTGTCCGGGAGCTTCGCCAGCACGTCCTTGCTCACGGTGAATCCGGACTTCTCCGGTGAAAACCGGCTTTTGAGCTTCACCGCGTCGAGCGCGGCCTTGCCGCAGACGCCGCACGAGGACGTGGTGTAGAAGTTCCGCTCGACGCCCGTCTCCGGTGGCGCGACACCTTCGGCCAGCGCGATGTCCAGGACGTTGTAGGTGTTGCGCCCCTGGTCGTCGACGCCGTCGCAGTACCGGGCGACCGCGACGTCCTCGCGGGAGGCGAGCACGCCCTCGGACAACAGGAACCCGTGCGCCAGTTCGACGTCGTTACCGGGTGTCCGCATGGTGACCGCGAGTGCCTTGCCGCCGACGCGGATCTCCAGCGGTTCTTCGGCCGCGAGCGAGTCGGGTCGTCGCACGTCCTTCGTCGCGGAGATCATCCGCACCGGACGCCGCACCGTCACCCTGCCCACGTGTGGTCCACCCTTCTGACCGATTGCTCGACGCCGAAACATTCAACACCTGAGTACTGCAACGTCGGGAATTAAGTAATACATTCCCAGTGCACATCCCCAGAGTACGGAGGCGCCGGATGGCTGTCGGCTTCCTGGACCGTTCCCGCATCGTCGCATCACCGGGCTGGAGCCGCTGGCTGATCCCTCCCGCCGCGCTGGCCGTCCACCTGTCGATCGGGCAGGCGTACGCGTGGAGCGTCTTCAAGGCGCCGCTGGAGAAGACCCTCGGGCTCACCGGCACGCAGAGCGCGCTCCCGTTCCAGCTCGGGATCGTGATGCTCGGGCTCTCGGCGGCCTTCGGCGGGACGCTGGTCGAGCGCAACGGGCCGCGCTGGGCGATGTTCGTCTCGATGGTCTGCTTCAGCTCGGGCTTCCTGATCTCGGCGCTGGGTGTCGCGACGTCGCAGTACTGGCTCGTCGTCCTCGGCTGGGGCGGGATCGGCGGTATCGGGCTCGGGATCGGCTACATCTCGCCGGTGTCGACGCTGATCAAATGGTTCCCCGACCGGCCGGGGATGGCCACCGGTATCGCGATCATGGGCTTCGGCGGCGGCGCGCTGATCGCCTCCCCGTGGTCGACGCAGATGCTGGGCGGCTCGCCGTGGTCGATCGGGACGGTCGCGACGGCCTTCCTCGTGCACGGCCTGGTCTACGCGGTCTTCATGAGCCTGGGCATCATGCTGGTGCGGGTCCCCGCCGACGACTGGAAGCCGAAGGGCTGGACGCCGAAGACCGACCACGGCAACGCGATGATCACCACCGCGAACGTGTCGGCGCGCAACGCCATCAAGACGCCCCAGTTCTGGCTGCTCTGGGTAGTCCTGTGCTTCAACGTGACCGCGGGGATCGGCATCCTGGAGAAGGCGGCGCCGATGATCGCGGACTTCTTCCGCGAGACGTCGACGCCGGTCGGCACCGCCGCCGCCGGCGGGTTCGTCGCGCTGCTCTCGCTGACCAACATGCTCGGCCGGTTCGTCTGGTCGTCCACTTCGGACCTGGTGGGGCGCAAGAACATCTACCGCCTCTACCTCGGTGTCGGCGCGCTGCTGTACCTGGTGATCGCGCTGACCACCAACGCTTCGAAGCTCGTGTTCGTCCTGTGCGCCATGTTGATCCTGTCGTTCTACGGTGGTGGCTTCGCGACCGTGCCGGCGTATCTGAAGGACCTCTTCGGCACCTACCAGGTCGGCGCGATCCACGGCAGACTGCTGACCGCCTGGTCGATGGCAGGCGTGCTCGGACCGCTCATCGTCAACGCCATCTCCGACAGCCAGAAGGCGGCGGGCAAGGTCGGCCCCGACCTCTACACGACGTCGCTGTTCATCATGATCGGCCTGCTGGTGGCCGGTTTCGTCGCCAACGAACTGGTGCGCCCGGTCAACCCGAAGTTCCACGAGCCGGCGCCGTCCGGCGAGCCCGCGAGGAGCGAGACCCGATGACCGAACAGGCTCCCGAACGCCGCCGCACCGGGTTGATGGTCTTCGCCTGGCTGTGGGTCGCGCTCCCGTTCGCCTACGGCGTCTACGAACTGTTCCGCAAGATGGTCCAGCTCTTCGGCGGCTGAGTGGTCACGTCCGGAAGCCTGTCGGGGTCTCGAACTTCGGACGTGACCACTAGGGTCGGCCCGTGGGAATTCTGGTCACCGGGGCTTCGCGCGGCATCGGCCGTGCGATCGCGCGTGCCTTCGCGGAAAAGGGCGACCGTGTCGCCGTCCATTACGCCTCGAACAGGGAGGACGCCGAGCGGACGCTCGCCGGACTGCCGGGTTCCGGCCACGGGCTCGTCCAGGGCGACCTCTCGGATCCCGAAGTGGCCCAACGGGTCGCCGACGAAGCCGAGGAGCTGGCCGGCGGTGTCGACGTCCTGGTGAACAACGCCGCCTACGCGCCGTCCGCGGCGGCGGCCCATCCCGTCGCCGAAGTGTCCTATGCGGACTGGCAGCGGATCTGGCGGCGGATGGTCGACGTCAACGTGCTCGGCACCGCGAACGTGACCTACTGCGTGGCCCGGCACATGATCGAGCGCGGCGCGGCGGGCCGGGTGGTCAACATCGGTTCGCGGGGCGCCTTCAAGGGTGAGCCCGAGTTCCCGGCCTACGGCGCGAGCAAGGCCGCGCTGCACTCGCTCGGACAGTCGCTCGCCGTCGCCCTCGCCCCGCACGGGATCGCGGTGACCTCGGTCGCACCCGGCTTCACCGCCACCGACCGGGTCGCGGCGAAGGTCGAAGGCGCCAGCGGCGAGAGCCCGTTCGGCCGGGTCGGGACGCCGGAGGAGGTCGCGGCGGCGGTGCTCTACCTCGCCTCCGCCGACGCCGCATGGGCGTCCGGCGCGATCCTCGACCTGAACGGCGCGTCGCATCTGCGGATGTGAAGTGGCTCACCCTTGCAGCAATCACGGCCTCCCGTGCGTCTTAGGGAGGTGCACAAGCTGGGGAAGGTCCTGGTCGCCGCGATGGCGGTGGCGGTGTTCGGCGGGACCGCGTACGGATACACGACGCTGGAGTCGCTCGAAGGCGTCACCCGCGAAGACGTGATCGAAGCGCCGGACCCGGGGGAGCAGCCCGCCGACGGTTCGCTGGACATCCTGCTGGTCGGGCGCGATTCGCGGACCGACGAGCACGGTAACCCGCTGTCCCCGGAGATGCTGCGCGAGCTGCGCGTGGGTGCGAACGGCGACGACCTGACGGACACGCTCATCGTCCTCCGCATCCCGAACGGCCAGAAGGCGGTGAAGGCCTTCTCCATCCCGCGCGACTCTTGGGTCGCGGAGCCGGGGACGAAGGACAAGACCAAGATCAACGGGATCTTCGGTCACGCCAAGTTCGCTTCGGCGAGTGCACAGCGCACGGCGGGCAAGACCGACAAGGCGGAGATCGACAAGGTGGCGATCACGGCCGCGCGGAAGGCGACCTTGAAGGCGGTCGAGGACCTCACCGGCGTCAAGATGGACCACTTCGCCGAGGTCAACCTGCAGAGTTTCTACGACATCAGCAAGGCCGTCGGCGGGGTCGAGGTGTGCTTGAAGAGGGACACCAAGGACATCAAGTCCGGGGCGAACTTCAAGGCGGGGAGGCAGACGATCCAGGGCGCCGACGCGCTGGCTTTCGTGCGCCAGCGCGAGGACCTGCCTCGCAGCGACCTCGACCGCGTCCGCCGTCAGCAGGTATTCCTCGCGGGACTGGCGAAGCAGGTGCTCTCCGCCGGAACTCTCGCCAACCCGGCCCGCCTCTCCGAACTGATCGACGCGGTGAAACGTTCCGTCGTGCTCGACGGCTCGTGGGATCTGCTCGACTTCGTCCGGCAGATGCGGGGCGTCTCCGGCGGCGGGATCGCCTTCGACACGATCCCGGTGGTCAACCCCGACTACCGCTACAACCCCAGGCAACCGACCGCGACCGCCGTGCAGGTCGACCCCGCGCAGGTGCGCGCCTTCGCCGCCTCGCTGATCGGCGTCCAGCCCACGACGCCGCAGGCGCCCGCCGGCCCCAAGGTCGACGTCGTCAACGCGAGCGGCAAGGACGGCCTGGCCGCTCGCGTTTCGGATCTACTGGCGGAGAAGGGATTCGGCAAGGGCGAGACGACGGCCGATACCGGACGGCGGACCTCCGTCGTCCGGTTCAGCGACGCGTCCGGCCCCGCCACGGAGATCGCGAAACTGCTCGGCGGTCTGGAAACCGAGAAGGCCGCTTCCGTCGCGGCCGGCCATGTCCAGGTCGTGCTCGGACAGGTCTACAAGGGACCGGGCGTATCCGCGGGCGGCGGGGCGGCCGGGGTCCGGACCGACCAGCCCATCACCTCCGAAGACACCGAGTGCATCAACTGAGGGTCAAGCCACCGGTTCCAGCCGCACCACGATCGCCTTCGATACCGGGGTGTTCGACTTGTCCGCCACCGAATCCAGTGGCACCAAGGCGTTCGCCTCGGGGAAGTACGCCGCCGCGCAGCCCTTCGCCGTCGGATAGGAGACCACCCGGAACCGCGGGGCCCGGCGGTCGCCGTCCCGCCATTCCGAGACGAGGTCGACCATCGCGCCGTCGGTCAGCCCGAGCGACACCAGGTCTTCGGGGTTGACCAGCACCACGCGCCGGGCGTCCTCGATCCCGCGGTAGCGGTCGGAAAGACCGTAGATCGTGGTGTTGTACTGGTCGTGGCTGCGCATCGTCTGCAACAGGAGCCTGCCGTCGGGCACCTGCGGGTACTCGAGCTCGGAGGTGGTGAAGTTCGCCTTGCCGTTGGCGGTTCCATTGAACTGCCGGGAATCGCGCGGCGCGTGCGGCAGGACGAAGCCGTCGGGCTCGCGCACCCGGGCGTTGTAGTCGTGGCAACCGGGGACGACACGGGCGATCCGGTCGCGGATGAGGTCGTAGTCGGCGTGGAAGTCCCGCCACGGCACGGCATGTCCGGGACCGAACAGCGCTTCCGCGAGATGGCAGACGATCGCGACCTCGGAGAGCAGCTTTTCACTGGCCGGGGCCAGCCTGCCGCGTGAGGTGTGCACCTGCGACATCGAGTCCTCGACGGTGACGAACTGCTCGCCGCCGGTCTGGACGTCGCGTTCGGTGCGGCCGAGGGTGGGCAGGATCAGCGCGGTCTTGCCCGGGACGACGTGCGAGCGGTTGAGCTTCGTCGACACGTGCGCGGTCAGCGAGCACGACTTGAGCGCCTTCTCGGTCAGCTCGGTGTCCGGGGTGGCGGAGGCGAAGTTGCCGCCGACGGCGAAGAAGACCTTGCCCTTGCCGTCCCGCATCGCGCGGATCGCGGCGACCGTGTCGTAACCGTGCTCCCGGGGGACCTCGATGCCGAACTCGGCGTCGAGACTGTCCATAAAGGACTCCGGCATCTTCTCCCAGATGCCCATCGTCCGGTCGCCTTGGACGTTGGAGTGCCCGCGCACCGGGCACAGTCCCGCGCCCGGCTCGCCGATCATGCCGCGCACCAGCGCCAGGTTCGCGATCTCGGAGATCGTCTGCACCGCGTGCTTGTGCTGGGTCAGGCCCATCGCCCAGCAGTAGATGGTCCGCTCCGACGTCGCGATCATCCGCGCCAGCCGCTCGATCTGCTCACGCGGCAACCCGGTCGCGGCGCCCACTTCGGTCCAGTCGATCTCCCGCAGATGCTTCGCGTAGTCCTCGAAGCCCTCGGTGGACGACTCGACGAACGCGCGATCGACGATCGTACCGGGGGTCTCCCGTTCCCACTTCAGCAGCAGATGACCGATCGCCTGGAACAACGCGAGGTCGCCGCCGAGCCGGATCTGCGCGAACTCGTCGGCCAGCGGGGTTCCCTTGCCGATCACGCCACGGACGTTCTGCGGGTTCTTGAACCGCATCAGGCCGGCTTCGGGCAGCGGGTTGACCGCCATGATCTTGGCGCCGTTGCCCTTGGCCTCCTCCAGCGCGGAGAGCATGCGCGGGTGGTTGGTGCCGGGGTTCTGGCCGACGACCACGATCAGGTCGGCCTTGTGGATGTCGGCGAGCGACACCGAGCCCTTGCCGATCCCGGTCGTGGCCGCGAGGGCCGCGCCGGACGACTCGTGGCACATGTTGGAGCAGTCCGGGAGGTTGTTGGTGCCGTAGGAACGCACGAGCAGCTGGTAGAGGAACGCGGCCTCGTTGCTGGTGCGGCCGGAGGTGTAGAAAATCGCCTCGTCCGGGTTCCGCAGCGCGCGGAGCTCGTCCGCGACCAGGGTGAAGGCGTCGTCCCAGGAGATCGGCTCGTAGTGCGACGCCCCCTCGCGCAGGACGAACGGCTCGGTGATGCGGCCCTGCTGCCCGAGCCAGAAGTCCGTCTTGTCCGCGAGATCGTGGATGGAGTGCTCGGCGAAGAACTCGCGGCCGACCCGGCGTTTCGTCGCCTCCTCGGCGACGGCCTTCGCCCCGTTCTCGCAGAACTCCGCGAGCTTGCGGTGCTCGCCGTCGACCTCGCGCGGCTCCGGCCAGGCGCAACCGGGGCAGTCGAAGCCGTCGCGCTGGTTCAGCAGGCGCAGCGTCTTCACCGTGCGCGCGGCGCCCATCTGCTCCATGCCACGCATCAGGGAGACGGCGACCCCGGGGATCCCTGCCGCCCAGCTCTTCGGTTTCCCGACTTCGAGCTGTGTCTCGTCAACGTCGTTCGCGGGTGCTTCGCGGGTCATGGACCCCATCGTGCGCCTTGCCGCCTCCGCGCGCGACCGAGGGGTGTCAGGCGTCGGTGACGAGCCGGGTGATCTGCGATTCGTCCAGCGGGAACCAGGGCGTCTCGTTGACGCCGTGTTCCTGCACCGCGTTCACCGTCACCGCGGCCACGACCAGCACGATCAGGCCGGCGATCGCGGCGATGCCCGGCCACCGGCTCGAACCCGGCGCGGAGTAGCCGCCACCGGAGGAGGCCGCCTTCCGCTGCTTACGGCGCTTCTTCTTGAGTTCCTTCTTCGCACCCAGCCAGGCGTCCAGTTCGGCATGTTTCTGCCAGTTCGGGTCGACCAGGTCCGGATGGGTCTCGATCCGCCGGTCCTCTTCGTCCATCTCTGTCCTCTTCCCCAGTGTTTCGGCCCGCTACCCGCAGGTGTCCAGCGACGGCAGGGGTTTCGTCGGGTCGTAGGCAGCGGCATCGTCGCCGACGGGTACGCCGACGACCGGTCTGCCCTTGTCAGCGTACTGGGGCGCGAGGATACCCGTCTTGATCGCGTCGCAAGCCATGCGCGACGTGTAGCCCGAACCTTCCCCGATGCTGAGCCCGGCGTCGGCCTTCGCGAACGGCGGAGCCTTGCGGAGCACGTAGTCCTGTTCCTCGCGGACGAACGGGACGATGTCCGCCGGTGACCGAGCCTCGTCCGGGCGAGCGTCGAAGGCGTAGGCGACCGCGTAACTCGCGTGGACGATCAACTCGCCCTTGCCGCCGGGCTTCGCCGTGAGTGACCCGGTCATGCGCGGCGGCACCTGCGACAGCCCTTTCGCTCCGATGAGGGTGAAGTACCGATGCCCCGGCGGCACGGTGATCCCGGCGATGCCTTCGCGCCAGTTCGCGGCGGGGGTGCGGTCGAATGGCCGGTCGAGGTCGACGCCGCTGAGCACCGGAGCCACCTTCGGAGGTCATCCGGAGACGGCGCTGCCCCGCATCTGGTTCACGACCACCACCGCGGCCGCGAGCACGGCCACGGTCATGACCAGGAACAGGACCACGACGTGCCACCGGGACATCCGGAACCGGCGGCGCGGCCGCTGTTTCCGCCGCCGTTCGAGGTCCAGCTTCGCGCCGAGCCGTGCGTCCCGTTCGGCCCGCTTGCGCCATTCCGGATCCATCAGATCCGGATGCGTCTCCAGCTGCCGGTCTTCTACGAGCCCGCCTTCCCCCAGTGCGTGACGACATCCCCTCATCGGCTGGGAACGGCGGGCGTTACGGCCGGTGAGGAACTCGTCGGAGGGGGTTCGTAGACTTGACAACTGTGACCGAGAACGCCCAGCCGCAGCAGACCGACCTTCCGGGTGCCTGGAACCCGGCCGACGAAGAAGCCTCGCTCTACCAGCGTTGGGTAGACGCCGGCTACTTCACGGCCGACCCCACGTCGGACAAGCCGCCGTTCACGGTAGTCATCCCGCCTCCGAACGTGACCGGTTCGCTGCACATCGGGCACGCGTTCGAGCACACCCTGATCGACGCCATCACCCGCTACCACCGCATGCTCGGCGACGAGACGCTGTACCTGCCGGGGATGGACCACGCGAGCATCGCGGTCCACGCGCTGGTCGAGAAGCAGCTCCGCGCCGAGGGCACCAGCCGCCGCGAGCTCGGCCGTGAGGCCTTCGTGGAGCGCGTCTGGCAGTGGAAGAACGAGCACGGCGGCAAGATCCTCGCCCAGATGAAGCGCCTCGGCGAGGGCGTCGACTGGTCCCGCGAGCGGTTCACCATGGACGACGGCCTGTCCAAGGCCGTCAACACGATCTTCAAGAAGCTCTTCGACGACGGCCTGATCTACCGCGCCGAGCGGCTGGTCAACTGGTCGCCGGAGCTGCGGTCGGTGCTGTCCGACGCCGAGGTGAAGCACGAAGAGGTCGAGGGCGAACTCGTCTCCATGCGCTACGGCGACGGCGAGAACGCGATCGTCGTGGCCACCACCCGGATGGAGACGATGCTCGGCGACACCGCCGTCGCGGTCCACCCGGACGACGAGCGCTACACGCACCTCATCGGCACCGAGGTCGAGCTTCCGCTGACCGGGCGCAAGATCCCGATCGTCGCGGACAAGCACGTCGATCCGGAGTTCGGCACCGGCGCGGTCAAGGTGACCCCCGCACACGACCCGAACGACTTCGAGATCGGCCAGCGGCACGACCTGCCGATGATCACGATCATGGACGAGCAGGGCCGCATCGACGGCACCGGTACCGAGTTCGACGGCATGGACCGTTTTGAAGCCCGTGTCGCGGTGCGGGAGAAGCTGCGCGAGCAGGGCCGCATCGTCGCGGAGAAGCGTCCGTACCTGCACAGCGTCGGGCACTCCGAGCGGTCCAAGGAGCCGATCGAGCCGCGGCTTTCGCTGCAGTGGTTCGTCAAGGTCGGCCCGCTCGCGAAGGCCGCCGGCGACGCGGTGCGCGACGGCCGGGTGAACGTCCACCCGCCGGAAATGGAGAAGCGCTACTTCGACTGGGTCGACAACCTGCACGACTGGTGCATCTCGCGTCAGCTGTGGTGGGGCCACCGGATCCCGGTCTGGTACGGCCCGAACGACGAGGTCGTCTGCGTCGGCCCGGACGAGGAGCCGCCCTCCGGCGAAGGCTGGACCCAGGACCCGGACGTGCTCGACACCTGGTTCTCGTCGGGCCTGTGGCCGTTCTCCACCCTCGGCTGGCCGGAGAAGACCCCGGACCTGAACAAGTTCTATCCGACGTCGGTGCTGGTCACCGGCTACGACATCCTGTTCTTCTGGGTCGTGCGGATGATGATGTTCGGCCTCTACGCCACCGGCGAGGCGCCGTTCAAGACCATCGCGTTGCACGGCATGGTCCGCGACCAGTTCGGCAAGAAGATGTCGAAGACCGCGGGCAACGGTGTCGACCCCATCGAGTGGATGGACCGCTACGGCACCGACGCGCTGCGGTTCACCCTCACGCGTGGCGCCAACCCGGGCACCGACGTCCCGATCGGCGAGGAGTGGGTCGCGGGTTCCCGGAACTTCACCACGAAGCTCTGGAACGCCACCAAGTTCGCGATGATGAACGGCGCGGACGCGAACGCCCCGCTGCCCGCCCCGGCCGAACTCACCGAGGCGGACCGCTGGATCCTCGGCAGGCTCGGGACCGTCGTCGACGAGGTCACCGGATACCTGGCGGACTACCAGTTCGCGAAGGCCACCGACACGCTCTACCAGTTCACCTGGACCGAGCTGTGCGACTGGTACCTGGAGCTGTCGAAGGTCCAGGTCTTCCAGGGCGACGAAGCCCGCGTGACGGCGACGCGCGCGGTGCTGGGGCACGTGTTCGACACCGTGCTGAAGCTGCTGCACCCGTTCATCCCGTTCATCACCGAGAAGCTGTGGACGGCGCTGACCGGCCGCGAGTCGCTGGTGATCGCCCCGTGGCCGGTGGCGGACGCCTCGTACGCCGACGCGGTGGCCGACAAGCGGATCGCGGACGTGCAGAAGCTGGTGACCGAGGTCCGCCGGTTCCGCGCGGACCAGGGCCTCAAGCCCAGCCAGAAGGTGGCCGCGCGGCTGTCCGGCGACGGGTTCGCCGAGCTCACCGGACACGACGAGCCGATCCGCGCGCTGGTCCGCCTCACGCAGCCCGAAGATGGCTTCGCGCCGAGCGCGTCGCTCGAGGTCGGGCTGTCGGCCGGTGTCGTCACCGTCGAACTGGACCTGTCCGGCACGATCGACGTCGCCGCGGAGCGCAAGCGCCTGCAGAAGGACCTCGGCGCGGCGGAGAAGGAACTGGCGCAGGCCGAGGCCAAACTCGGCAACCAGGCCTTCATCGACAAGGCGCCGGAGCCGGTGATCGGCAAGATCCGGGCCCGCAAGGAGACCGCGGTGGCCGACATCGAGCGCATCAACGCCCGGTTGGCGACGCTGCCCGCCTCCTGACGACTGCAATGAAGGGGCCTTTCATAGCAAAATTTGCTATGAAAGGCCCCTTCATTGAGCCTTTTTCATCCTGGTGGTGGGGTAGGTGTGTTGGTGCTGTGAACGTGGCGAAGCTCCTGGTAGATGGATCGTCGACCAAGATCAACCCAGGAGCCACCAGGAGCT
>NZ_QHHX01000015.1:0-161783 GCF_003947485.1 Amycolatopsis sp. WAC 01416
ACCTGGCGATGATCCCGCCACCGCCGACCACCACCCTGCCGCGGTGGCAACAACGGCTCGATCACCGCCCAGGCCTTATCCGTCAACTCACCACGACCAACCACACCCGCAATCCAACCGAACCGCAGCTAGATCACTTACAGGACACGCCCTAGGCGACTTCCGGCTCGACGCCGACGAAGGCCGCCCGCAGTCTGCGGATCCGGGCCCAGAACTCGGCCTCCCGACCGGGCTGGAGAACACCTAGATACCCGCCCGGGACGACGCGGCCGACGAATGGACCGGAAGTCCACACCCGCCAGCCGCCCGTCGCGTCGTCACCCGAGGCGGACGCGGGATCGTCGGTCCCGCGTATCGCCGCGATCGGGCATGAAAGCCGTGTTCTGGCAGGCCCGCGGTAGGCATTCAGCAATTGGAGGTCGCCCAGCAGTAGATCCAGGGCGTACTCCCAGCTTTCGGGCGAATCGCGATAGCCCGCGACAGGGGTGAGCCCGGTGCGGCCGAACACCCGGCCGATGGCGGACGCGCCCGCCTTGGCGGTCTTTTCCGGTGAGAGCCGCTGCGGGGCACACGCGTCCACGACGATCAGCGCGCCCGGGGAGACGCCCAGCCGTTGAGCGGTTTCCAAGGCGACGAAGGCGCCCATTCCGAAACCGATGATCACAGAGCGGGAAAACCAGGCCCTCGGTGTCGCGCCGGCCACGAGAGTGGCGAGTTCTTCGAGGGACGACGCAGGCGTGTCCGCGAGTCGATCCCCGTGGCCGGGATACTCGACGCCCCAGACGTCCGCGCCCGCCGCCCCGGCGAGCGGACCGAAGGTCTGAAGTGTGCCGCCGGCGGGCGGAAACAGCAGGTGGCCGGGGCCGCGACTGTCTGATGTGGACAGTGGAATGAATGCGGCCTTCATGATCCGAAAGATACGCGCCGTTAACCCGAATGGGGTAACGGTTCGGCTTCGACCAAGATCAATTCACCCACCAGGGGGAGCTTTCTTCGAGAAGGGCGCCCGGCTGTGTCGTATCTGGCGCTCCCCGTTCGACGTCTTGTTAAGAGCCGGAAGGAGAAAGCGATGAACACCACGACACTGGCCTCGACCACGCGGCTGAACCCGGTGGGCCGCACCCTGCCGGTTCTGCTGGCGATGGAGGACGACGCGGAGGACGTCGGCCGCCTGGCCCCGGACGACCGCCTGACCTGCCACGTGCACGGCCGCTGGATCCACCAGTGCGTCGCTTCGCCGCTGCACGTCAACCCGATCACCCGGCACCGCTGGTGTCGTTCGTGCGCGACCGCGTTGACCGTTTCCGTCGACGAACTATCCGGCGACGTCACGATGTCCTGTCCTCGCTGCGGCCACGGCGAAAGCGCCGCCTCGGCCAAGCTGATCGCCGCGTGCCGGGCCAGCCTGGCCGCCGCTCGCCGTCACTCCGGCGCACGGGCCGCCTGACCGGCCCAGTCGAGGACACGCTTGATGACCAGTTCGCGGTCGTCCGGGCGGAAATAGAGGTAGTGTCCGGCGTCCGGCAGGATTTCGACGTCGGCATGGGGGAGCAGGCTTTCGAGTCTCGCGGCGGCGGCGGCCGAATCGTGTACGGCGCTGCGGCCGCCGAACAGGGCGAGGGTGGGAATTTCGATGGACCGCAGCGCCTCCTCACTGGGGAGGACTTGGAACGGCACCCGCGCGCGGTAGCACCGGATTCCCGCCAGTACCAGTTGGGCGGCGGGCTGGTCGAGGATGTCCTCCCCGGCGGACCACGTCACGAAACGCCGCCACAGGCGGTCGCCGTCGAGTAATGCCGCCGGCAAGCCGTAGCGGAACACTTTCCGGGCGAACGGTGCCGAAACGGTGGTCGCGTCCAGCAGTGTGATGGACGCGAGCCTGCCGGGTGCGTGGATCGCCTGGTTGGCCGCGTGCCAGCCGCCGGTCGAACCGCCGACGAGATGCACCGAGGGCAGCTCAAGGCTTTCGAAAACGTCGTCGATAGCGCTCGCGCGGTCACGGATGTCCTTGAACGGTGCCCTTTGCACGCTTCGGCCCGCCTCGCCGAGCGTGTCGATCGCGTAGACCGCGTGCCGGACCGCCATAGCGGGAAGCAGCGCCGCGAAACAGGCGGAAGTCGCCAACAACCCCGGCAGGAGGGCGATCGGCGGGCCCTCACCGCCGTAGCGGTAGACCCGCGTGCTGCCATGCCGGGTCTCGACGTCGAAGACTTGGGCCGGCTCCGGGCACTCGGCCATGGCGCGGTCGTAGGCGGCGAAATAACGCTTCTCGGCCGCCGGATTTCTGAAACCTCCGATTTTCGTCATGCTCCGGACGTTAGAACGGAGCCGCGTTCCCGGTCTTGAACGAAAGTAAGCTGGCGGCATGGGCGGTTGGGGTCTCGTGACACCGCGGCAGGACCTCCTTCGCGCACCCGGCGAGCGGATCCTCCGGTGGCCGCATCCCCGCCTCGCCGCTCACGTGTCGAGCTACGTCGCGCACGACCTTCCCGACGCCGGCGCGAACTCCTGGCAGGTCACCCCGCTGTCCGTGCTCACCTGGATGATCGACTTCGAAGCCCCGGATCGCGGTCCGGAGATCCCGGATTCACCCGTACTGGGATTGCGTGACGGGCCGCTGCGTCTCGAGCAATCCGGCGCTTCGCGCGGGATCCTCGTCACGCTGACCCCGCGCGGTTCGTACGCGTTGTTCGGGATCCCGTTGCGGGAGTTGACGAACGCGGCGGTCGCGGCGTCCGACCTGCTGCCGGCCGAGCTGTTGACCGAACAGTTGGCCGAGGCTCCGGACTGGCCGGAGCGCTTCCGGCTGCTGGACGAGTACCTGGCGGCGAGGCTCGCCCACGGTCCCGGACTGGCGGCCCCGGTCCGATACGCGTGGGACCGGCTGTCCGCCGGGCCGGTCCGGGTCGACGCCCTCGCCCGCGAGATCGGCTGGAGCAGGCAGCATCTCAACGCCCGGTTCCGTGAACAGATCGGGCTGAATCCCCGCACGGTCGGGCGGATCGCCCGGCTCAATCGCGTGCTGGCGCTGATGAACCGGGAGCCATCTCTTTCGTGGGCGGAGGTCGCGTACTCGGGCGGGTACAGCGATCAGGCGCATCTCGTCCGTGAGTTCCGGGCGTTGACCGCATGCAGCCCGACGGAGGCCGGGAAACCGGGGCTGTTCGTGTGGGCAGGACCGCTCTCCCCTCGAAAAAAGTGAAAGCGCGTGGAATTCCCCGAACCGGCGCTCCAGACAACGAGCGTTCACTCGATCGGCGGAGGTAGGTTGCGGGCATGACCCTGGTTTCGACGCCTGCCGAGGCTGCCACGCGGATCACCGGACGAGCCGTCGCAGAGCAGAGGAGTCTCTCCAGCGGAGTGACCGAAATGGTGCTGGACAGCGGCGACACGGTGGTCGTCAAACGGGGGCATGCCCGGACCGCGACGGCCGCGGAGGCGGCGGGGCTGCGTTGGCTGGGTACGCCCGGCGCCGTGCGTGTGCCCGAGGTCCGTGGTCACGACGGCGAATGGCTGGTCACGGAACTGGTCGGTGGTGGTCGGCCGACACATCACGCGGCGGAGCGGCTGGGGAGGGGGCTCGCGGCGTTGCACGCGGCCGGAGCGCCCGCGTTCGGCGCCGCGCCGCCGGACGGGCCTGTCGACGCGTGGATCGGCTTGGCCCCGATGGTGAACACGCCGGGGGAGGACTGGCCGCGGTGGTATGCCGAGCACCGGGTCCTGCCCTATGTCCGCCGTGCGGTCGACGAAGGCACTTTGAACGCTGACGAAACCGCTGTCATCGAGCAAGCCTGCGCGCGGCTCCCGGAGGTCGCCGGTCCGGCCGAACCTCCGGCCCGCCTGCACGGCGATCTGTGGAACGGCAACGTGCTGTGGGGTGCGGTCGAGGCCTCGCTCATCGACCCGGCCGCGCATGGCGGCCATCGCGAGACCGATCTGGCCATGCTGCAGTTGTTCGGCTGCCCGCTGTTCGACCGGGTGCTGGCCGCCTACCAGGAAGTCGCCCCGCTCGCCGACGGCTGGACCGACCGGATCGGTGCGCACCAGCTGTTCCCGCTCCTCGTTCACACCGTCCTTTTCGGACGGTCCTATGCCGGGCAGGCGGTCGCGGCGGCGAAGGCTGTCGGCCGGTAGCGACGGCCGGCCGGTACGTCTCGAGCTCGTTTCGCCTCACTTGCTCGATCGCGCGAGCCGGTCGAGCCATTCGGCGAGCATCGCGTGCTCGGCCGGGGTCAGGACGTCTCCATGTTCCTTCTCCAGTGCGGCTTTGAGCGCGATCGCACGGCTCGGGACGGCTGAATCCACTTTCGCGCTGTCGGTGGTGATCGCGGCGATCACGTGTTCGCGCGCGGCGATGATCAAGTCCGGATCGCGGTGCCCCGGAGGGCTCGCGAGGAAGGAGAGGATCACGCCCATCCCGGTCGCGTGCACCAGTTGCGCGGCTTGCTCGACAGGGACGCGCAGCCTGCCGGCCTCGGCGATGCGTTCGACGATGCGGCGGAGCATCGCGTCCGCCTCCTGGCGTGCCTCGCGGACACGGGGCTCGCCGTACATGAGCAGGTAGAAAGCCGGCTGGTGCAGGCCGAACTCGACGTGCAGGTCCCAGCCTCGCCGGAGGTCGCGTACCGGGTCGTCGGTTTCGCCGAGGGCGTGTTTCCCCTCCAGGTAGCTCTTGAAGCCATACGTCGCGACCGCGTCGAGAAGGCCGTCCTTGTCGCCGAAGGTTCGGTAGAGCGTCGGCGCCTGAACTCCGGCGGCGGCGCTGACCGCACGCGTCGACAACGCGTCCCGTCCGCCTTCCCGCAGGAGTTCCGCCGCCGCGCGGACCAACCGGTCTTTCGTCGTCAACGTCATGTATCGACGATAACACCGATCCGGTAGCGATGGTTCGTTATCGATGATACGGTGATCGGGTTAGCAACGGAAACGCTTGATGGGAGCACGTCATGACACGGGTAGCGATCGTCACCGGCGGGTCGCGGGGCATCGGCAGGCAGAGCGCCGAACGGCTGGCGTCCGACGGATTCGCGGTCGTCGTCGCATACGGCGGCAACAAGGACGAGGCGCAGGCCGCGGTGGAGGCGATCACCGACGGTGGAGGTCAGGCGATCGCGGCGCAGGCCGACGTCGCCGACGAGCAGGCTGTCGCCGCCGTGTTCGACACGGCGGAGAAGACCTTCGGCGGTGTCGACGTCGTGGTCCACGCCGCGGGCACCATGTATCTCGCGCCGGTGGCGGAACTGGATCTCGAGCGGCTGGACAGCTTGCACCGCACCAACATCCGCGGCACCTTCGTGGTCGATCAGCAGGCAGCCCGCCGCGTTCGTGACGGCGGCGCGATCATCAACTTCTCCACGTCGGTGCTCGGTCTCGCCCTCCCGGGGTACGCCGCCTATGCCGCCACGAAGGGCGCGGTCGAGGCGATCACCCTCGTCCTCGCCCGTGAACTGCGCGGCCGCGACATCACCGTGAACGCGGTCGCCCCCGGCCCGACCGCCACAGCACTGTTCCTGGACGGCAAGGACGAGGAGACCATCGTGAGGATGGCGGCGCAGCCCCCGCTCGAACGCCTTGGCACCCCGTCCGACATCGCCGAGGTCGTCTCGTTCCTCGCCGGCCCGGCCCGCTGGGTCAACGGCCAGGTGCTTCGCGCCAACGGCGGCATCGTGTGAGCTGATCTGCTACGACCGCTCACGACTCCCGTGGTTCCGTGTCGTCCACCCCGATCCCGCGAAGGTCGGCCGAGCTGAACACCGCGTCCGACCGCTCTCCGAGCAGAATGCCGAGCACCAGGTCCATCGTGTCGACGGAGGACTCCCGCAGCTTGTCGCACAGGTCGCGGCTCCGGCCCATCGATGCGAGCACAGGGCCGTCCTGCCCGGCCCGCTCCAGGACTTTGAGGAGCAATCCGCCTTCGAGGAAAGTCTGGCGCCTTGATCTCCAGGTGGTTCCGGGCCGCGCTTGAGAACAGCATGAACACGGCGGAGCCGCCGGTCCTGTCGGAGATGCCGTCCCAGGTCGGTTTCGAGTCCGAAGAGCGACTCCGGCCCCTTGACCACCGGCGAACCGTAGTGACGAAGCGGACGGGCCCGCCAACGAAATACGGGCCCGTCCAGTCCTTTATGGACAGAAGATCAGACGACGGTGCCTTCGGAGTCGTCGTCGGAGTCGGTCTCTTCGATCTTCCACTTCAGCTGGAACTCGACCTCTTCCTCGCCGTCACCGCGTTCGTGCTCGATCGAGAACTGCGCGCGGGCGGGGACGCGGAACCGTTCCCCGGCGATCTGGATGCGGAACGAGGTCTCGGACTCGAGCGCGTCGGCGAGGCGGCGCAGTTTCGCGACGACGTCGGCGGTGGAGTAGACGCGTTCGACGTCTCGGGGAGCGGTTCCGGTCACGGTTTCCTCCAGGGTCCGACACCCTGGCCGGGTGTCCGTGGCGTCATTCAATCGTGTGATCATCGCGTCCGGTCGGCGGGGTCACAGTGACCGGGCGAGGCGGAAGCCGACGTCGTCGACACGGAACGTCGGGTGACTGCGGCGCCGCACCGAAGCCCGGCAGCTCCAGTGCTCGTCGAACCAGCCGCCGCCCCGCAGGACCCGGTATTCGCCGTACACCTCGGCGTCGTACACGTCCCAGCACCATTCCCAGACATTGCCCAGCATGTCGTGCAGTCCCCACGCGTTGGGCGCCTTCCCGCCGACTTCGTGCGCGGACTCCGCCGAGTTCTCGCGGTACCAGGCGATCTCGTCGAGTGGTCCGTAGCGAGGGCCGGTCGTGCCGGCGCGGCAGGCGTGTTCCCATTCCGCCTCGGTGGGCAGGCGGTAGCCGTTCGCGGTCCGGTCGCAGGTCGACGAATCCAGCTCATAAGCGGGGGTGAGGCCTTCGCGCTGGGACAGGGTGTTACAGAGTCGGAGGGCGTCCGTCCACGAGATGTCGACGAGGGGAAGCCGGCCGGGCTCGCGGGTGACCGGAACCGGCGCGAGCAGGAACGACGCGACATCGACAGCCCAGCTCCGCTGCGTGCGCCGGTCCGAAAGCGTTACCTCGCCCGCCGGCACAGTGATCATCTCCATGGTCTGGCCGATGTTACCCAGGCCGAGGCCGCCGGTACGCCATGATGGGCGGGTGCCTCTGCTCATCGAGCCCGCCCTGCCCGCCGGTACGTTCCGGTCGATGCCGCAGCCGTGCCTGATCGTCGACGACAGGCTGGTGTTGCGACCTTGGTGCGCTGACGACGCGGAGGACGTCGAAGCCGCCTTCGCGTGTCCGGCCATCCAGCGCTGGCACGTCCGCCGTGTCGACGGAGCGGACGAGGCCCGCGAGTGGATCGCGGGCTGGGAACAGCGCTGGACGGACGAGACGGACGCGAGCTGGGCGGTGGTCGACGCGCGCGAAGACCGGCCGGTCGGGCAGGTCGGTCTCCGCGCCCTCTCGCTTTTCGAGGCTTCCGCACAGCTGTCCTACTGGGTTCTTCCCGCCGCCCGCGGCGCGGGGATCGCGGGCAGCGCGGTGGCGGCGTTGACGCGGTGGGCGTTCGAAACCGTCCGGTTGCACCGGTTGTTCCTTCTGCATTCCACCGCGAACGCCGCCTCCTGCAACGTCGCGGGCAAGGCCGGATACCGCCTCGAAGGCACCTTGCGTTCTTCGATGCTGCACGCGGACGGATGGCACGACGTCCACCTGCACGCGCGGCTCAGGAGCGGATCAGCACCTTCCTCCCCAGGACGAGCAGAAGCGGAACAAGGGCGATCGCCGCGCTGATCCAGATGGCGTGCCGATAGTCCCCGGTCGACTCCGTGACGAGACCGGCGAGCACCGGTCCCAGGAACGCGCCGGTGTTGAGCGCGACCGTCGCGAACGAACCACCGAGCGTCGGAGCTCCTGGAGCCACGTGCATCACCCGCGCCACGAGCGCGGAACCGCAACCGAACGACAGTCCACCTTGGACGATCGTCACGAGGAACAGGGCGACGGGCTGCGCGCCGGTCACCGCCAGCACCGCCCAGCCGACCGGAAGGACGCACAACGCGAGTACCAGGCCGCTCCGGAGTTCGCCGTCGCCCGTGCGGCCCGCCACCGTGACGCCGAGGAAAGCGCCGACACCGAAGGCCGCCAGCAACCCGGAAACCGCCCCGGCCGGAAGGCGGGCGACATCCGTCGCGATGACCGCGAGGAACGCGAACGTCGCGAAGGTCGCGCCATTGACCAGGGCGGCAAGGACCATCGCGTGTCGGACCGGAGGCGTTTTCAGCTCCCGTGCTTCGCGCTTGATCGAGATTTCCCGCGGGCCTGCCGCGTCGGCGGGTGCGGAGCGGAACACCAGAACCAGCGCGGGAAGGCATAGCGCGGCGACCGCCCAGAACGCGGAACGCCAGCCCGCGAGCTCACCCAGCACGGCTCCGGCAGGTACACCGGCGACACACGACAGCGTGATCCCCGCCAACAGGACCGCGGTCGCCCGCGTCTGCTTTCCCTTTGGTGCCAAAGCGATCGCGACGGGCATGGCCACGGCGAGGAATCCCGCGTTGACGACCGCCGCGACGACCCGGGTGCCGAACAGCAGCGGAAAACTCGTCGTCACGGCGCCGATGACGTGCACCACGACGAAGGCGGTCAGAAACCCGGCCAAGGCCCGGCGGCGAGGCCAGCGCGCGCTGAGTACGGCCATGGCCGGGGCGCCGACGATCATTCCGACGGCGTAGGCCGAGGTCAGCGCGGCGGCCGCGCCCACCGGGACGGACAGTTCACCGGCGATTCCCGGCACGAGACCGGAAGCCATGAATTCGGAGGTGCCTTGCGCGAAGACGGCAAGGCCGAGGACATAGACGAACAGGGGCAACGGACGACTCCCATGGAGAAAGTGAGCAGGAGGAAGCCGTGCGCGAGACAGGGAGAAACCCGGCCGGACGCACGGAACAGCGCTCCGGTCACCGGGAAGCGAGAGGGCCGATGCCTAACGGCCGGATACGACGACTCGCCGCCGGTCGACCGGCGGCGGGGTTCTGTCCGACTCGGGGCTCGTCACGGGAGCGCACATTACACACGGTCGTCGGCGGGTCTCAACCCCGTTGCCGGTCACCGACGAAAACGAGGCCGCGTTCCGCGCACCGGAACGCTTTCGTTGCCCACTCGAATGAACCCGAGTAATGCGTTCTGACCTGCGGTTTTCGTGATTGTTTCGGTACTGGGAACCGACCTTCGATTCGGTTAACCTCGACTTCATGATTCCCACAGTTGTCTGGGGTACAGGCAACATCGGCCGCGCCTCCATCCGGGCCGTCGACGCGCATCCGGCGCTGGAACTCACCGGTGTGCTCGTGCACGATCCCGCGAAGGTCGGTCGCGACGCGGCCGCACTCGCGGGAGTCGACGGCGATTCGGGTGTGGCGGCGACCGATGACGTCGAAGCGGTTCTGGCGGCCGGGCCGCGCGCGGTGGTGTACGCGGCGTCCGGCGACATCCGGCCCGCCGACGCGCTGGCCGACATCGTCCGCGCGATCCGGGCGGGAGCGGTGGTGGTGACCCCCGCGCTCTACGCGCTGTACGACCAGCGCAACGCGCCGGAGGAGCTGCGGGAGCCGATCCTCGCGGCGATCGCGGAAGGCGGCGGTTCGCTGTTCGTCTCCGGCGTGGATCCGGGATGGGGCAACGACATCCTGCCGTTGCTGATCAGCGGGCTCGGCACCACCGTGGACGCGGTCCGCTGCCAGGAGATCTTCGACTACTCCACCTACGACCAGCCGGATTCCGTCCGCTACCTGGTCGGGATGGGGCAGCCGATGGACTATCAGCCGCCGATGCTGGCCCCTTCGGTGCCCACGATGGTGTGGGGCGGGCAAGTGCGGCTGATCGCCCGCGGCCTCGGGGTCGAGCTGGACGAGATCCGCGAGACGCTCGACCGCCGTCCGCTCGAGGAAACCGTGACCACGCGGGCGATGGGCGAGTTCGAAGCGGGCACGCAGGGCGCGGTCCGGTTCGAGGTGCAGGGGATCGTGGACGGCGACCCCCGCATCGTCATCGAGCACGTCACCCGCATCCACGCGTCGTGCGCGCCGGACTGGCCGATGCCGCCCAGCGGCGACGGGGCGCACCGGGTGATCATCGAAGGCCGCCCCAGGATCGAAGTCTCGGTCGAGGCCACCGACGAGGGCGAGAACCGGTCCGCCGGCGGCAACGCGACCGCGGTCGGCAGGCTGGTCGGCGCCATCGACTGGCTCGTGGACGCCAAACCAGGCCTCTACGACGCATTGGACGTCCCCTTGCGACCGGCGACCGGCAAGCTCGGAAGGAGCGCGCGATGATCATCGACATTCCCGAGGGCAAGGACCCGATCGGCTACGTGTGGGGCGAGATGGTGCCCGGTATCGGCGTCGCGGCCTCGAATCTGTCCCTGGCGGTCTACTCGCACACCACGCTGGGGCTCCGCGAGTTCGAGGCGGCCCGGTTGCGGATCGCGCAGATCAACGGCTGCGTCTTCTGCCTGGACTGGCGGACCGAACGCGACGGGGTGAAGGTCGAGGAGGAGTTCGCCGACGCGGTGACCGAGTGGCGCACCACCGGCGCGTTCGACGAGCGGACCCGGCTGGCCGCCGAATACGCCGAACGCTACGCGCTCGATCATCACGGCATCGACGACGAATTCTGGAAGCGAATGGGCGAGCACTACAGCCAGAAGGAAATCGTCGAACTGAGCATGAGCATCGGTTCCTGGCTCGCATTCGGACGGCTGAATCGCGTTTTGGGAATCGACACCGTCTGTGTTCTGCCGAAGTTTTAGGCCGTGAGAAGTACATGAAGGACCCCTTCCTGTACCTAGGCGCAAGGATGGGGTCCTTCATGTACTAGGGAAGGGGCCCTTCACGGGCCTGCGATCCCGGCCCACTCACGGACCGGCCGGCGTCACAGATCGGTGGCGACGATCTTTTCGATATTCCGTTCCGCCAAGGCGGTGATGGTGACGAACGGGTTCACCGAGGTGTTGCCCGGGATCAGCGCGCCGTCGATCACGTACAGGCCCGGATATCCGTGGAGCCTGCCGTAGTTGTCGGTCGCCTTGCCGAGCACCGCGCCACCGAGCGGGTGGTAGGTGAGGTGGTCGCCCCAGATCTTGTACACGCCGAAGAGGTCGGTGCGGTAGATCGTGCCTTCCTTGGAATTGATCTTGTCGAAGATCGTCTTGGCCATGTTGATCGACGGTTGTTTCCAGGCGGTCTGCCAGTTGAGGTCGACCTTGTTCGCGGCCGCGTTCCACGAGAACGTCGCCCGGTTGGGGTTCTTGGTGATCGACAGATAGAACGACGCGTAGGTCTCGATGCCGGTCGGCAGGGGGGCGACCTCGGCGAAGGCGCCGCCCGCGGCCCAGTTGTCGATACCGGCGGTGGGGATGGACGACTGCAGTGCCCCGGTGGCGTCCCACATGTGGTTGGCCCGGCCGCACATGACGTTCCCGTTGTCGCCCCAGCCCTTTCCGACCTCGTTGTGGAGGTTGGGCAGCGCGCCGGTGGCCTTGAGTTTGACCAGGAGTTTGCTCGTGCCGACACTGCCGGCGGCGAAGAACACCTTGTCCGCTGTCACGGACTTGGTCGCGGTCACCGTGCCGCCGGTGTTCAGCTGCTCCATCACCACGGTGTATCCGCCGCCGGACGCGGGAGTGACCGAGGTGACGCGGTGCAGGGCCGAGATCGTCACGCGACCGGTGGCCTTGATCCGCGGGAGATAGGTCTGCTGCAACGATTTCTTGCCCGCGTTGTTGCCGTAGAGGATCTCCCCGGCCAACGCGGACCTCGGAACCGTGCCCGCCTGCTCCTTCTTCATGTAGTCCCAGTCGTAGACGTCCGGGACGAACAGGAACGGGAACCCGGAACGCTGCGCGTGTTTCCGGCCGACCCGCGCGTACTGGTAGCACTCGGCCGTTTCGAACCAGTTCGGATCGATGGTGGCGACGCCGAGGCCCGCGTTGGCGCGTGGGTAGTAGACGCCGTACATCTCGTCGGCGTTGACCGTGGGCAGGACCGCGCTGAAGTTCTCGCGCTTCGGCGTGACGGCCATCCCGCCGTTGACCAGCGAGCCCCCGCCGACGCCGCGGCCCTGGTAGACGGTGATACCGCTGAACTCCTCGGCGTCGAGGATGCCGGTGTGGCGCGGGACGTCCTTGTCCAGCGGGAAGCCGAGGAAGTTACTCAGCGGCTGCTTCGTCCGCGTGCGCAGCCAGAAGGACCGGTAGTCCGGGGTGGTGGTGTTGGCGAAGATCTTGCCGTCCGTACCCGGGGTGTCCCATGCCATGCCGAGTTCGACGAGGTGGACGTCGACGCCGGCTTCGGCCAGCCGGAGGGCGGCGACGCAGCCGCCGTAGCCGGACCCGATGACGAGCGCCGGGATGCGAGCGGCGTCGGCGATCGAGCTTTTCGCGTAAGCGGTCCCGCCGAGGGCCGCGGCTCCCAAGATAGAACCAGTTCCAGTGATAAAGATGCGGCGGGATAACTGTCCGGAAGCGCTTCTCCACATGGTTTCGTCGCTCACGTGATCTTCCTCACCGTTGAGGGATTTAGAACAAGTTATACCTGTGGCTATGTCGGGTGGCAATAATGGTGGGACTTCTTTCCGTGTACTTGGGGCAGGCAGGCGGGCATCGCGACGGCGGATGGGCCACTATGTACTGCTGTGGAGTCCACTCGAGTTGATCGCTGGCTGTGGGCCGTCCGGCTGACCAAGACGCGTCCGGACGCCGCGGCGGCGTGCCGCGGCGGCCATGTCCGCGTGAACGGCAAACCGGCCAAACCCGCGACCACGGTCGTGGCCGGTGACGAGGTCCGTGCACGGGTCAACGACACGACGCGGATCTTGGAAGTGACCCGGGTGATCCAGAAACGGGTCGGTGCCGCCGACGCCGCGACCTGTTTCCTCGACCGGACGCCCCCGCCGCCACCCGAGGCCACGGTGCCGGTCGCGCGACGGGAGCGGGGTGCGGGACGTCCGACCAAACGGGAACGCCGCGTGCTCGATCGCTTCCGTTCGGGAGACTAGGGACCGCGGCTCGTTCACATACATGGACGTTATTCACATCCGTTGACGGGCGACATGGACGTGAACTATAAAGACGGGGTCCGGGTGTACACGCCGCAACACCTTCCGTCAGTCCGTCACGGAGGTTTCGGGTGTCCCGAAAAAGTCCTCTTCGTCGTGCCGTCCTCCCGGCGGTCGCCGCCGTGGTCGCCATCGCCGCAATCCTGCAGGTGCCGCCCGAAGTGGCGGACGCGGCGCCGGGGCCCGGCGCGCTGACCGGCCTCGACCTCGGCGCCGTCGGTCGCCGCGCGCCGGTCGCGGGGCTCTACGACTGGTCCAAGGCCGGGTACCGGGGTGGCGCCGCGCTTCCCGGCTCCGGTGAAGTGAATCCGAACGCCACCTGCCAGGTCACCGCGGCGGAACTGGCGAGCCAGTACAACGTCAAGCCCGACGACGGCGTCGACGACACGAACGGGATCCAGGCGGCGATCGACGGGATCAAGAGCGCGTGCTCGCCGTCCGGGAGCTACACCAAGCTGAGCACGATCACCTTCCCGGCAGGGCGGTTCGATGTCACGCACGAGATCCACGTCGACGCCGACTACCTGATCCTGCGTGGAGCGGGCAAGGACGCCACCAAGTTCGTCTACAAACCCGACGCGAACACCCTCTATGACTCCCTCACCCCGGACGGTTCCGACTGGGACGAGGACGGGATGACCTCCGGCGCGGGCAAGGGCGGCTGGCTGTGGCCGGGCCGCGGGCTGTTCCGCGTCCAGTCCAGGGGAGTGCACACGTCCTACGCGAGCGACTACGCCTCGGCGCCCGCCAACCGCAAGGACATCTTCGAGGGCACGATCAACGTCCATTGGAAGGCAGGCGTGAAGCTGCGGGGCAAGCCGGGGGACACCGCGTTCGCCGCGCGAATGGGGGACAAGGTCGTCCACCTGGCGAGCAGCGGTGCCCTGACCTCGCTCGCCGCCGGGAACCTGGTCAACATCCGGGCGGCCAACTCCCAGAAGTTCTACGCGCAGCAGCAGGCCACCCCGACCACGTTCCCGCTGCTGAACATGCACATGCGCCAGCAGATCTTCACGGTCGCGGCACTCGACACCACGGCACGCACCGTCACCCTGGACAAACCGCTCGAGTACGACGTGCCGGTGAACTCCACTTCGGACGGTTCGGCCCCGATCGACGGCGCCACGTACGACTCGAAGGCGGCACCGCTGGTCGACCCGGTGGTCGGCGTCGGTTTCGAGAACCTCGGGTTCACGCAGGACATGCCGGGCTTGAATCCCGCCGAGGCGAACAACAACTACGGCAACATGGCGCCCGCCGCGGAGATGCACGGGATCGTGTTCAAGTGGGCGGCGAACTCCTGGGTCCGCGGCATCCGCGCGGATATGACCGGTTCGCATCCCATCGTCACCGAGGAGGCCAAGAACCTCCAGATCGTGGACAACGAACTCAACGGCTCATGGAACAAGGGCAAGGGTGGCAACGGCTACTTCCGCGGCTCACGGGTCTGGGATTCGCTGTACGCCGGGAACACTTCGACCCTGTTGCGGCACTTCACTTTCCAGTGGTCCGCCTCGGGCAACGTCGTGATCGGCAACTCCTTCGACTCCGACCTGAACCTCCACGGAGGCTGGGAGCGCAACAACCTCTTCGAACTGAACACGGTCAAGGTCCCGTACGCGCACCGTTCGGGGAACTGCCGGGCCAACTGCGGTGAAGAGGGCGGAGGCGGTCCCGACGACTCGAACTGGTTCCCGATCTGGTGGGGCGCGGGCAAGAAAGCCGTCAAATGGTCGGGTGCCACCGGCTATCGCAACGTGTTCTTCAACAACGCCATGACCAAGCAGCTCGCGGACAACGGCCCGTATAGCGACTTCTACGCCGACCGGCACCGCATCCATGTCTTCGGCTGGGACGGCGCCGCGTACAAGCACCTCGACGTCGGCGGCACCCCGATCGCCGACTGGGCGAAGAACGAGCAGCGGGACTACACCGGAGGGCACGGGGTCGATGCGACCAAGACCGACGCCGCGTCGTCGCTGTTCCTGAAGTCCGTCGACGGGACTCCGCCGTCCTCGACGACGGGTCAGACCTCCACCACGACCACGCCGACCACGACCAGCCAGACTCCCGGTGCTTGCCTGAACGCGACGTTCACCCGTAAGTCGGTGTGGGACAGCGGGTACGGCGGCGGTTTCACCGTCACCAACAGCTGCTCGGCCGTGGTGGGTTCGTGGGCGGTCGAGTTCGACCTGCCCGCCGGGACGACGATCACCGGTTCCTGGAGTTCGGTGCTGACCAAGACCGGGCAGCACTACCGGTTCGGGAACGCGACCCACAACGGAAGCGTCAAACCCGGAGGCACGGCGACGTTCGGCTTCAACGCCGCCGGTCAGGGGCTCCCGGTCGCGTGCACGATCGCCGGAACGAAATGCGGAGGCACGGAATGACGAGGAAACGACTGCTCGCCGCGATCGCGGCCACGGCGTCGGCGGCGGGCCTGCTCGGCGCCGTCGTCACCGCCGAGGCCGCCGCGCCCAGCCTGTCCGCCGCGTTCACCCAGAGCTCGGTCTGGGACAGCGGATACGGCGGCAAGTACACGCTGACCAACTCGGGGGACGCGAACAGTACACAGTGGACGATCGAATTCGATCTCCCCGCCGGCACCGCGATCACCACGTCGTGGAGTTCGGTGCTCACCCGCACCGGACAGCACTACAAGGTCACCAACGCGGGTTTCAACGGCACGGTCAAACCCGGTGGGTCGGCGAGCTTCGGCTTCAACACCTCCGGACTGGGCCTCCCGACCGGGTGCACGATCAACGGCAGCCCGTGCGGGGGAGGGGCGCCGACCACCACCACGGCGCCGACCACCACGACCACGAGCAAACCGCCGACGACCACCACCACGGTCCCATCGGGTGACGTTGTCGACGTGGGCACCGCGGCCGAGTTGCAGGCCGCGCTGGCCGCCGCGAGCCCCGGGCAGACCATCCGGCTGGCGGCCGGAACCTATCGGGGTTCGTTCGTCGCCACAAAGCCGGGGACGGCGGCCGCGCCGATCACGGTGACCGGACCGTCGACCGCGGTCCTGATCAACGATGGCCCGTCGGGGGAGGCGCCACCCTGTCCGGCTCCGACCGCGGGCTGGGACTCCGGGTACGGGTTCTGGCTCTACGGCGCGCCGTACTGGCAGCTCAAGGGCTTCACCGTGCAGGAGTCGAAGAAGGGCATCGTCGCCGACAACTCGCAGCACACGGTGATCGAGGGGGTGCGGGTGCACCGGATCGACGAGGAGGCCGTGCACTTCCGCCGTTCCTCGGCCGACAGCGTCATCCGCGACTCGACGATCAGCCACACCGGTCTCGTCCAGGCCGGCTACGGCGAGGGCGTCTACCTCGGCTCGGCGAACTCGAACTGGGCGTGCCACGGGAACTCCGGCGGAGTCGACCGTAGCGACCGGATCCAGGTGCTCGGCAATCACATCGGACCGTATGTCGCCGCGGAGGCCATCGATGTCAAGGAGGGCACCGCGGACGGCGTCATCCGGGGCAACACCTTCGACGGCCAAGGGGTTTCCGGGCAGAACTCGGCCGATTCCTGGGTCGACGTCAAGGGAACCGGGTACGTGATCGAGGGCAACACCGGCACCTTCGCCTCGCCGGGGACGTTCGCGAACGGCTACGAGACGCACAACCCCGGCACCACCCCGTCGTTCCCGAACGGCTGCGGGAACGTGTGGCGGAACAACAAGTCCGACCTCGGCGGCGTCGGCCAGTACGCCATCAAGATCACGTCGACGTCGAAGTGCTCGGAACGGCCCAACGTCGTCTACGCGTCCAACACCGTGTCGAGGGCGGTGAACGGGCTGACCAACGTCCCCGTCACGCCCTGACGGACGCCGGTGGCGGGAGCGGCGCGGCTCCCGCCACCGGCCGGTCAGTCCCGGACCGCGGTGATCGCGACGGTGGCGTAGCGCACGGTGAACCGGCCGCCCATCCTGTCGATCGCCGCTCCGACTTCGGCGAGGATTTCTTCTCGCACAACGGGTTCGACCCAGGTGAGCGAGCCGAATGTCGGGAGTTGATCGAGCCACTCGTCACGGGTGTAGACCCGTTCCCAGTCGTGACGACTTCGCGTCGGCTCGCCGAATCCGCTTGGTTCGCGCAGGCCGTCGGCGACCTTCGCGATGAGCGGTCCGTACGGGTCCGAAGGCTGCTTCGGCACGGTTTTGAGGTCGATCGGCGAATCCGGCACGAGCCGCCGGTACGCGTCCGCCAAGGCGTCGGCGACCTGGTCCGGTGGTTCGGGCACGTGCCAGAACGCGGCGAAGAGCCCACCGGGCCGCAGCACTTCGGCGGCCTTGACCGCGCCCGCGACCGGGTCGACCCAGTGCCAGGCCTGCCCGGAGACGAGCAGGTCGAACCGGCGTTCGGCGGGCTCCCAGGCTTCGAACGTCGCGACCTCGACGTCGATCCCGCTCCGGCGGGCGAATTCGGCCATCCGCGGGTCCGGTTCGATGGCCAGCACGTGACAGCCGGCCGCTTCGAACTGGCGCGCTTCGATCCCGGTGCCCGCGCCGACGTCGAGGACCTCGCGGCCGGGAGCGGCGCCGATGAAGTGGTCGATGAGTTCCGGGGGATAAGCGGGCCGGGTCCGGTCGTAGCGGTCGACGTCCACCCCGAAGGATTCCGCGGCCCGGCGATAGTGGTGGGGCTCCTGCCCCGAAGGTAGAGTGGGCATGCGCCCACCTTAAGTGGGCACTTGCCCACTCGTCAACGCAAGGGAGCCGTATGCCGACCGGGGTAGCCCTGCGCGCCGTCCGCGCGCAGCTGTTCGACGCCGCCGAGCGCGTCCTGCTTCGGGACGGGCCGAGTGGGCTCACCAGCCGCGCCGTGACCACGGAGGCGGACTGCGCGAAAGGTGTGCTGCACCGGCATTTCGACGACTTCGACGCGTTCCTCGCCGAGTTCGTGCTGGACCGGATCGAGAAGCTGGACGACAAGGGGCTTCGAGAGGCCGTCGGTATCGGAACGGTCGTGGACAACCTCACCGCGGCGCTCACAGCGGTGTTCGAGTCGGTCGCGGTCGCGATCGTCCCACTCGTGATCTTCCGCGACGAACTTCGCGCCCGATTGCGCCGCGAGTGGCCGGCCGGGGTCCCGGTGCTGACACAGGCCGCCGAGATGATCGCCGCCTACCTCGAGGCGGAGCGCGCGCAGGGCAGGATCGCCGAGCGTGCCGACGTCGAGACGCTCGCGGCCACGCTCATCGGTGCCGCACATCTGCTCTTCGCCGATCGCACGGGTGCCGCGCCGGAGACGGCGCAGGTGCGGAAGACCGTGGAAGCCGTGATCGGGACTTGACGAAGGCTAAGCCTGTGCCGCGAAAGCCACTTTCAGGACATCAGGCGTCCCGAAAGTGGCTTTCGCGACACGCTCCGGCGGCACCTTAGCCGACTGCTCCCGCTGACGTTGCGAAAGCCACTTTCGCAACGTTGAAGGTTGCGAAAGTGGCTTTCGCAACGCGCCACAAATGTCTTACCGCGCCAAAAAGCGGCGAGTCCTCAATGGACTCGCCGCCTGGCTCAGCGGATCAGGACTGCGCGGCGGTGACGGTGTGCCGCAGCAGCAGCGACGTCGTGACCGGACCGACGCCGCCGGGGACCGGCGTGATCGAACCCGCGATCTCCTCGACGGCCGCCTGGTCGACGTCGCCGACGAGCCCGCCTTCGGGAGTCGGGTTCGTGCCGACGTCGATCACCACGGCACCGGGCTTGACGTGGTCCGCGCCGACGAAGTGCGCGCGGCCGACGGCCACGACCAGGACGTCCGCGGCCTTGGTGACCGCCGCGAGGTCCTTGGTGCGGGAGTGGCAGACGGTGACCGTCGCGTTCTCGGCGAGCAGCAGCAGCGCGGCGGGCTTGCCGACCACGGTGGAACGGCCCACGACGGCGACCTGGGCACCGGGCAGGGCGACCTGCTCGCGCTTCAGGATCTCCAGCACCGCCGCGGCGGTGGCGGGGGCGTAGGTCGGGAGGCCGGCGGTGAGCCTGCCGAGGCTGACCGGGTTGGCACCGTCGACATCCTTGAGCGGATCGATGTGCGCGCCGACGTCGTCGAGCGTCACGCCTTCGGGCAGCGGGGTCTGGCAGATGATGCCGTGGACCGACGGGTCCGCGGACAGCTTGTCGAGTTCGCGGGTGACGTCCTCGCCGGAAGGCTTTTCGAGCTGGACCACCCGGCAGTCGACGCCGACCTTCTTCGCGGCGCGCTCGATCGAGCGCACGTACCAGGCGGTGGCGTCGTCGTCGGTCGGCACGAGCACGGCCAGCGTCGGGGCGGTGCCCGATTCGCGCAGCTTGGCGGCGGTCTCGGTGACCTCGGCGGTGATGGCGGCGGCGATCGCGCGCCCGTCGATCAGCGTCATCGGGCGATCCTCTCGCGAACCTCGGCGACGAGCGCGTCGGCGCGCCCGGCGGCGGAGACGTGCTCGGCGAGCCGGGCTTCGGTCTCCTTGCGCAGCTGCTCGTCGGACATCGACGCGAGGTTGACCTCGACGTTGACCACGGCCGATTCGAGCGCGGATTTGGCGGACGAGGCGGCGACCGCGATGTCGGAGATGACGTTGGTGTTGGCGCCTTCGAGGATCGAGGCGGCGACGGCGAGGACCTCGGCGGCGAGGGCGGCGGTGCGCAGCGGGACGTCGGCGGCGCCGACCAGTGCGGCCTGGATCGCGGCCGAACGGGCCTGCTTCTCCTCGTCGGTGGCCTTCGGGAGCTTGTAGGCCGAGACGACCGCGTCGAAGGCGGCGGCGCCGCCGTCGGCGAGGCCGAGCGCGCGACGGCGGAGGTCTTCGGCCTTGCCCAGCGCCTCGGTCATGGCGGCCTCGTGCTCGGCGTATTTCGGCTTGCCGATGGTCAGGTTGCACACCATGGAGACCAGGGCGGCACCGACCGCGGCGTTCATCGCGGCACCCGCGCCACCGCCGGGCGTCGAGGCCTTCGAAGCCAGCTCGTCGAGCCACTGACCGACCGGTTGAGCCTCCACGCGATGTTCCCTTCCCGCTGGTTTTGCCGTCGCGGGGAAGCCTACCCGGGGGTTCCCGGACAGCCCGAAGGCCACCTTCGCGGCGATCGACATCGACGAAGGTGGCCTTCGGCCAGCGGGATCAGGACCGCTGGTACTCCTCCCAAGTGAGCTTCGGCGTGACGGCGGGGCCGTCGTCGGAACCACGGCCGGCGAGGCCGTTGTAGCCGAGGTAGTAGTCGCCGGCCTGGTGCTGCGCACCGGAGGACAGGTCCGGATCGGACAGTGCGATGGCGTGGATGTGGTAGGCGAAACCCTGGGCCGGGGTCCGGACCCAAGCCGCGAAGCCCACCTGACGCAGCTTCCGTGCGACGTCGGTCCGCGTCGTCGACGACATGCCCTCGACACCGATGTCGAGCGCGCCGCCACCGTCGTGCGTCCCGGCCGAAGCGCCGACGCCGCCGGGGTTATACGAGCCCTGCGTGATGGTGAGCTGCCTGCCGAGCAGAGCCTCGGCCTTCACCAGCATCGCCTTGGTCCGGGTGTTCATCGTCTTGCCGTGGTAGGTCAGACGGCTACCCGCCGAGACCACCGCGGTGACGGTGTACCGGCCCTCGCCCAGCTTCTCGAGCGAGGTCTTGCCCGGCAGGCCGGAGGCGTCGATCCCGGTGTAGCCCAGCGACTTCTGGTAGCTGGAGTACCCGTTGATCGTCGAGGTGCCGAAGTGGCCGTCGACGTACTGCTGATCGAGCAATCCCTTGGCGGCCAGCGCCTGTTCCACCAGCAGCACACTGTCCTTGGCGCCAGGGGTCAACGCGCTGTCAGCGCGGCGCGGGTCGATCTGCGCGGCCTTGAGCACCGCTTCCATGCTGGCCGTGGGCAACGCGGTCACGGCCACTTCGGCGCCGGCCGGTGCGGCCACGCCGAAGGAGAGCGCGGTCGCTGTCGCGAGCACGGCTACCTTGGTCAACAATTCCTGCCTCCTGAACGGACTCGGTTGTCCGGTCAGCATGGGCAGCGCGAATACAAGGGCCGTACAAACGACCTTTGCCTTGTCGCCCGGTCGGGTGTCGCTTCGGCGAAATCGGGGAACGACCTGATAAGACTTCCGGTGGACGCCGAAAGGTCGAGACCCACATGGTGCTACGTACCCCGCCACCCTCAAGGGCTCATCTCAGACTGCTCGCGGCGGCGGACGCGTCCCCGCCGGGCCGGCGGCGGGACCGATACGGCGAGATCGCCGACCGGCGGCTGGCCGCGATCCTCGCCGCGGAAGACGTGGCGGAGGAACACGGGCTGAGCGCGCACGTCCGGACGACCTGTTACGTCCATCGCCGCTGGGTGCACCAGTGCGTTTCCGATCCGATGCACATCCTGGTCGTCACCGGCCACCGGTGGTGCCGCCGCTGCGATCGCACGGTGGACGTCGAGGTCGACGAGACCTTCCCGGGCTCGGTCGAACTCTTCTGCGACGGCTGCGGTGTCCCGCCGGACACGGCCGCGAACCGCGAGGTGCTCATGGCCTGCCGAGCCAGCCTGGCCGCCATGCACGGCGGGGAAGCCTCGACGCTCTACGTCGTCCCGGACCGCTGAACGGCACCCGATCGCCTCGTCCGATGACGCCGAACGGCCGTGTCCCATGCGGCCGTGCGGAGCAGTCAGTGGTTTGGACCATCACTGTTACCGAAGCGTGATCTGGACATATCGCACGGACGGCTACTTTGTTGTGGCGCGCAACGAATTGCTTCGCCCGTGGATTTCCAACGCCGGAGGTGTCACGACGTGGATCGGATCTTTGTGCAGCCCCAACGGCGGAAAAGGGTTCGTGGCGCGCTCGCCGCCGCCCTTTCCGCCCTCCTGATCACCGCCGGTCTCGGCGGTGCCACCGCCGCGGCCGCCGACTACAGCCAGAGTGCAGCGTCCTTGAACGCGAGTCAGGCGCAGTTCTCCTTCACGCCGGCGACGCCCGCGCGCTACGTCGACATCCACTACACCGGCGTTCCCGGCGTGGGCCAGCAGAACGTCCGCATGACCGACAACGGGGGCACGTGGCGGCACACCGTCGGCTCGCTCACGGCGGGCACGGTGCTCGACTACTGGTTCACGTACGAGAAGAACGGGCCGCAGTACGACACCCCGCATTTCGGTTACACCCATGGCGGAAGTGGCACGACCGTCGCCTCGCCGACGTTCGACCCGCCGGGCGGCAGTTATCCGAGCGCCCGCTCGGTGACGTTGTCGTCCGCGACCGCGGGCGCGACCATCCGGTACACAGTGGACGGTTCCACGCCGACCGCTTCGTCCACTCCGTACACCGGGCCGATCACGGTTTCCGCGTCCTCGACGATCTCCGCTATCGCGGTCAAGTCGGGCTCGGCGAATTCGCCGGTGACGTCGGCGAGCTACACGATCGGATCGACACAGGCGACCTGCCCGACGCAGGCCGAGGTCCCGGACTTCGGCCCGAACGTGCGGATCTTCGACCCCGGCATGTCGGCGGCGTCGATCCAGAGCAGGCTGGACGCGGACTTCAACGCGCAGAAGGACACGCTGACCGCGCAGTTCACCGAGCGCCGGTACGCGCACCTGTTCAAGCCCGGTGTGTACAACGGCATCCACGACAACGTCGGCTACTACACCTCCGTCGCGGGCCTCGGGCAGAACCCGGGCGACGTCGTGATCAACGGTGACGTGACCGTCGACGCCTTCAACGAGTCGGACAAGGGGGTGGCGCTGCAGAACTTCTGGCGCTCGGCGGAAAACCTCGCCGTGGTCCCGAGTAGCGGCTCCACTCGCTGGGCCGTCGCACAGGCCGCGCCGTTCCGCCGCATGGACATCCGCGGCGGGCTCCAGCTCTACCCGGCCAGCTACGGATTCGCCAGCGGTGGCTACACCGCCGACACCAAGGTCTCCGGGCAGACCGCTTCGATCTCGCAACAGCAGTGGTACACCCGCGACAGCAGCTACGGCAGCTGGGACGGCGGGGTCTGGAACATGGTCTTCTCCGGGACGAACGGCGCCCCCGCCAACACCTTCCCGAACCCGCCGGAGACGACGCTGGCCACCACGCCGGTGTCCCGCGACGTCCCGTATCTCTACCTCGACGGCTCCGGCAAGTATCGGGTCTTCCTGCCTTCGTTGCGCACCAACGCTTCCGGGCCGAGCTGGGCCAATGGCGGCACGCAGGGCAGTTCGCTGCCGATGAGCCAGTTCTACGTCGTGAAGGCGGGGGACACGGCGTCGTCGATCAACACGGCGCTCTCCCAGGGCTGCAACCTGTTCTTCACGCCGGGCGTCTACCACCTCGACCAGACGCTCAACGTGACGAAGGCGAACACCGTCGTCCTCGGTGTCGGCTACTCGACGCTGGTGCCCGACAACGGCGTCGAAGCGATGCGGGTCGCCGACGTGGACGGGGTCCGGATCAAGGGGCTGCTGTTCGACGCCGGAACGACCAACTCGCAGTCGCTGCTCACGGTCGGCCAGGCGGGTTCCACCGCGAACCACTCGGCCAACCCGACGACGCTGCAGGACGTGTTCTTCCGGATCGGCGGTCAGATCGCGGGGAAGGCGACGAACAGCCTGATCGTCAACAGCCGCGACACCATCATCGACCACATCTGGGCTTGGCGTGCCGACCACGGCAACGCGGGCACCTACGGCTGGACGGTCAACACCGGCGACACCGGGGTGGTCGTCAACGGCGACAACGTGCTGGCGACCGGTCTGTTCGTCGAGCACTACCAGAAGTATCAGGTGATCTGGAACGGCCAGAACGGCAGGACGATCTTCTTCCAGAACGAGATCCCTTACGACGTCCCGGATCAGGCGGGCTGGAAGAGTCCCAACGGGCTCAACGGGTACGCCGCCTACAAGGTGGGGGACAACGTGACCACGCACGAGGCGTGGGGCCTTGGCAGCTACTGCTTCTTCAACGACAACCCGTCGGTGAACCTGTATCACGCGTTCGAGGTGCCGAACCGCTCCGGCGTCCGGTTCCACAACATGGTGACGGTCTCGCTGAACTACAAGGGGACCATCACCCACGTCATCAACGACACCGGTGCGGTGACGCCACCGGGTACGACGCCGAGCAATCTGGTGAGCTACCCGTAACGCTTACCGAGGGCTGAAGGGCGCTTTCCCCGCGCGACATGCGAGGAAAGCGCCCTTCATACTTGCGTATAACGCCCTATACTACTCGGCAGTGAGCACCTGCTTCACCTCGCCGCTAGGCTCGGAGCCATGACCAGCAGTGATGCCTCCGCCGTCGTCAAAGAACTGCGTCACCTTTTCCGTTCCGGCGTCACGAAACCGGTGGAATGGCGCCGAGCGCAGCTCACGGGCCTGCGGAAGCTTCTGTCCGAGCGGGCCGACGTCTTCCTCGACGCGCTCTATGCCGATCTGCGCAAGAACACCGCCGAAGCCAAGCGCGCGGAGATCGCGCTCGTGCGCAACGAGATCGACCACACGCTGGAGAACCTCGACTCCTGGCTGGCTCCGGAGCCGGCCGAGCTCCCGTACCCGCTGCGGCCGGGGAACGGCCGCGTCGTGCGTGAACCGCTCGGGGTCGCGTTGATCATCGGGCCGTGGAACTACCCACTTCAGCTGGTGCTCGCGCCGCTGGTCGGAGCGCTGGCGGCGGGAAACTGCGCGGTCGTGAAGCCGAGCGAGCTGTCCCCGAACACGTCGGCCGCGATCGCCGAGCATCTGCCGGACTACGTCGAGGGCGTCCGCGTCGTCGAGGGCGCGATCCCCGAGACGACGGCGCTGCTGGAGCAGAAGTTCGACACGATCTTCTACACCGGGAACGGGACGGTCGGCCGGATCGTCATGGCCGCGGCGGCGAAGCATCTCACGCCGGTCACGCTGGAGCTGGGCGGGAAGAGCCCGGCGATCGTCGAGCCGGGCGCGGATCTCGCCGTGACCGCGCAGCGGCTCGCGTACGGCAAGTTCGCCAACGCGGGTCAGACTTGCGTCGCGCCCGACTACGTCCTCGCGATCGGCGACACCGGCCCGAAGCTGGCCGAGCAGCTGGCGGAGACCGTCGAAGCGATGTTCGGCGAGGACCCCGCCACCAGCGACTCCTACGGTCGCATCATCTCGACCCGGCACTACGACCGGCTCGCCGCGCTGCTGGACGACGGAACCGCGGTCGTCGGCGGCCAGACCGACCGCGACGAGAAGTACATCGCGCCCACCGTGCTCACCGGCGTTTCCCCGGACGCCCCGGTGATGCGGGACGAGATCTTCGGCCCGATCCTGCCGATCATCGAGGTGCCCGACGTCGACGCGGCGCTGGCGTTCGTCAACGAACGCGACAAGCCGCTGGCGTTGTACGCCTTCACCGAATCGGACGAAACGAAGCGCAGGATCGAGGGGGAGACGTCGTCGGGCGGCTTGGTGTTCGGCGCGGCGATCATCCATCTCGCGGCGCCGGAGTTGCCGTTCGGCGGGGTGGGGGAGAGCGGGATGGGCCGCTATCACGGCCGCTATTCGATCGACAACTTCAGCCACGTGAAGGCCGTGCTGGACAAGCCCCTCGCGGGCTGATCAGCGGCCCTCGCGGCTGCCTTCGTAGGCCCGCTCGCGGAGCCTGGCGAGCCAGCCGGGCCGCGGCTCCCACCCCCGTGGAGGATGCAGCATCGGATCGAAGGCGGGGCGGGAGGAGTCTTCGTCCACCTCGTGCAAGCTCAGCGTCGCGCAGGGCTTCCGATGCCCGTTCGCGCGGACGGTCTCGACGAGGTAGGACACCGGCCCTTCCGTCACCAGGCGCCTCAAGGCGTCGAGTGATGCTTCGGCGTGTCGCGGCGTCTCCGCGCGGGCCGAAAGCCAGACCAGTTCGCCTTTCGTGCGATAGGGCAGCAGGGTGCTGTAGCGCCCGGTGGTCCAGGCCCGCGACGGCCGCGGCAGTACCCGGCCGACCAGACCGGCACCCGAGCTCGTCAGCGTGAGATCCCAAGGATCACCGTCGGCGGAAGGAATCCGGACCGCCAGCCCCAGCGCGTCTGGCAGCCGTCCCGGGAGGCCTGCCCCCTTGGACATCCGCACGGTGACGGCCACCGGCTCGTCCGGCAGGGCGAGGTCATCGCACCTCAGGCCGTGAAATTCACCTTTGAGCAGTAGCCCATCCGGGTGGAAGGCTCTCGCGCCACGCAGGGCCGCGAGGGCGTGGAAGCCGGCACGGAAAAGCTTGCCGCCCGGCCCGGCCTGCGTTGCGGCGTTCTCAGCCACGATTCCGACCTCCTTGTGACGTGCGTGCTTCGCCGTGACTACCCCGGCCAGGCCGGGTTACACCTGAATTCCCACGAATTCATGAGCTCTGGATCCCTGGTGTAAACGGCATTCGCCCGGGTACTCGACGCGATGTTCGCACAGTTCCCCAGTCACCCGGATCGGAGGAAATCATGACTGCATCGCCGGCCACGGTTCGGCGGGCTCCGCGCCAGCTCATCGCTCTCGGCGTGAGCGCGGTCTTCCTGCTCGTCGGCATCCTCGGTTTCATCCCCGGCATCACGACGAACTACGAACAGCTGAGCGGCGCCGGTCACGAGTCCGGCGCGTTGCTGCTTGGCGTGTTCCAGGTGTCGATCCTGCACAACATCGTCCATCTGGCGTTCGGCGTCGCGGGCATCCTGCTGGCCCGGAAGGTGAGCGGCGCGAAGGCGTTCCTCGTCGGTGGCGGGGTGATCTACCTCGTGCTCTGGCTGTACGGGCTGCTGATCGACCACGGCTCGGCGGCCAATTTCGTGCCGGTCAACAGTGCCGACAACTGGCTGCACCTCGGGCTCGCCGTCGGGATGATCGCACTCGGCCTCATTCCGCTTTCCGGTTCGAAGGCGTCGATCGCCGACTCGCGCTAGCTCTGTTTCTTCCCTGAATTCTTCGGAGGTTGTCAGTGTTCCGTCATACCAAATCGCTCCAATTCGAGGCCAAGCCGGAAAAGCCGGACGCCTTGTACGCCCGCAAGCTGCAGGAACTCATCGGTGGCGCCTACGGTGAAATGACCGTCACCATGCAGTACCTGTTCCAGGGCTGGAATTGCCGCATCGAGGGCAAGTACAAGGATTTGATCATGGATACGGCGACCGAGGAGATCGGTCACGTCGAAATGCTCGCGACGATGGTCGCCCGGCTGCTCGAAGGGGCGCCCGCCACCACGGTGGCCGAGGCCGCGAAGGATCCGGCCACCGCGGCGATCCTCGGCGGGATGGATCCCCAGCAGGCGATCATCTCCGGTGGCGGCGCCACGCCGAGCGACAGCCAGGGCTACCCCTGGAACGGCCGCTATGTCGTGGCGTCGGGCAACCTGCTGGCCGATTTCCGGGCGAACGTCGCCGCGGAGGCGCAGGGCCGGTTGCAGACGGCCAGGTTGTACAACATGACCGACGACCCGGGCGTGAAGGCGATGCTGCAGTTCAACCTCGCGAGGGACACGGTGCACCAGAAGCAGTGGCTCGCCGCGATCGAGGAACTCAAGGCCGACGGCCTGGAAAGCGACATCGCGCCGACGGCGTTGTTCGACGAGGAGAACCAGGAGCACAACAACACCATTTGGCATCTGTCCGACGGCCCGGACGGTTCGAAGGGTGGCTGGAGCTTCGGCGAGGACGGGATCGAGTACCTGATGGATCCGGAGGCCCTCGGCGGACCTGGCACCGCTCCGAAGCCCGACCCGGCGCTCTACGGCACTTACGCGCCGGTCCAGGACGCGATCGGGACGGTCAAGGGCAAGGCCAAGGATGCGAAGAAGAAGGCCACCAAGTCGAGCAAGAGCTAGGAGAATCGATGGAGCCCTTCCCCGGTACCGCCGGGGAAGGGCTCTTCTCTTATGTGCGGGCGTCAGGCAAAGGTGTCACGTCAGGTGGTCGGTCCGTGAAGGAGGCCTTCACGGACCGGGGTTGACCTTCACCCGGTTGTCGGTTGTCCCCTGTGTCGAGGGGGTACCTCGGAAGCTAGTGAGGGGCTCCTTCACTACCTTCAGGGTAGGCAAGGAGGCCTTCACGGACTGGTGAGTGTCTCCACGGCCGGCCTGACGCCACCTTGGCCTTACTCCTCTTGTGTGCGGGAGTCAGTCGGTGGTCTTCGTCTCGACCGCGGCCGCTTCGTCGTCGTCCATCGCCGCGGTGTCGCGCGGTGGGAGGAACGGCTCGTCGTCGGCGGGGCGTCCGGAGGCACGCTCCTTGCCACGGGTGAGTTCCGCGTCCAGTTCGGCGCCGAGCAGGACGGCGATGTTCGAGATCCACAGCGAGATCAAGAACACGATGACCCCGGCGAGCGAACCGTAGACCTTGTTGTACGAACCGAAATTGCTCACGTAGAAGGCGAATCCCGCGGTGGCGGCGGCCCAGAGCAGCACGGCCACGAGGCCGCCGGGCGTGAGCCAACGGAACTTCGGCTGCCGCACGTTGGGACTCACCCAGTAGAGCATCGCGAACGCCAGCCCCGCCAGCAGCGCGATCACCGGCCATTTCGCGATGTCCCAGACGAGGACACCCGTCGAACCGAGACCGATCAGATCACCGAGGTAGCGCGCGACCCCGCCGGTCGCCACCACACCGGCGGCACACAAGGCGAGGACGATCAGCACGGCGACGGTGAGCCCGACCCGCAGCGGCACGGTCTTCCAGATCGGGCGGCCTTCGGGCATCGAATAGATGACGTTGGACGCGCGCATGAACGCGCCGATGTAACCGGACGCCGACCACAACGCGCCCACGAAGCCGATGATCGCCGCCGGTCCGGCCAGTCCGCCGGATTTGGACAGCTCCTCGATCGCGCCGACCAGGATGTCCCGGCCCTGACCGGGTGCGACCCGGCCGACGTTGTCGATCAGGGTCTGGGTCGCGGACGGTTCCGAGGAGGCCGAGGATCGCGGTCAGGACCAGCAGCCCCGGGAAGAGCGAGAGGACGCCGTAGTAGGTGAGGGCGGCCGCCCAGTCCAGCATGTTGTCGTGGTTGAACTGGGCGAACGTCCGTTTGAGCACCGCGAACCACGATCGGCGGGACAACTCCGTGGGACCGTCCGGGTTTTCCGTTGTGGCAGCCAAGGGAACCTCCTGAAGGGGATTCCCTCGCTTACCCGGGAGCGCCGGGGCGAAACAGCGGTCAGACCGCAATGCCATCCAGCTCAAGTTGGTCAACCGCTTTGTCGGTCGCCGGTCGTGGGGATGTCGTGAAGGGCCCCTTTGAGACGATCACCGTCTCAAAGGGGCCCTTCAGGACATGAGAGTTCGGCGCCGGGTCGGCGTACGGCGGGTGGGTCGGGATCGCAGGTCCGTGAGGGACTCCTTCCCTACCCTGAGAGTAGGGAAGGGGCCCTTCACCTCCACTCACGACTCACCACGCCACCTTTGCTCTACCCCTCACTAGGTCAGACCGGGCGAGGACGCGGCTGTGGTGGAGGCGGGACGGTCTTCGCGAGGACGATGTCCGCCAGCCGGATCGTCACGAGCCCGCGTTTGGTCTCCACCGCGCATTCCGCGTCGTCACGGGAGCGCAGGTAGCCGAGGGCGTCGGTGAACCCGCCTTCGATCCGGTACCGCACGACGACCCTCGTGCCGACCGGGACGTCCGGGAGGGTCACCGGTCCAGGTGCGCGGTGAGCTCGTCGTCGCTCGGCTCGACCAGGTGGGTGCCGTCCGGCCAGACGATGGTGGGGATCCGGCGCTCACCGTTCTGCAGCGCCCGCACGGTTTCCTCGGCGACAGTGTCCGCTTCGACGTCGATGTAGTCGTACTCGACGCCCTTCGCGTCCAGGAGGGCACGGCTGCGTTTGACGTCAGGGCACCAGTCGGCGCCGTACACGGTGAGGTCGCTCATGGATCACAGCATGCCAGGTCGCGGTCCGGCGGCGTGGTCGGCGAGGGCCGAACGGTCGGCGAGCCCGGTCTTGGCGAGCAGGCTCGCGACGTGCTTCTCGACCGTGCGGGGCGAGATGTGCAGCCGGGCGCCGATGTCCTTGTTGCCCATGCGCTCGGCGAGCAGTACCAGCACCTCGTATTCGCGGACGGTGACGCCGGACGCGCGCAGCTCACCGGGCACCCGGTCGACACCGGACCGGCGCTGCCGCACGGGTGCGCCGAGCTTGCGCAGCAGGCGACGGCAGGCGGCCGCGACCGCCTGGATGTCCCTGCCGTGGAAGTACTCCTCGGCCTCGTTGAGCCAGCCCGCCGGATCTCCCCAGCCGTCGGCGGCGGCCGGTTCGGCGATCAGCCTGAGCCCGAGGTGCCGGGCGAGGGGATAGGGCGCGGACGTCTCGAGTGCGGAGGCCACCGACCGTTCGGCTTCCGTCGTGTCACCGCGCCTGCCGTGCTCGACGGCGTGCGCGAATTCGACGAACTGCCGGTTCCATCGCATCCCGCTCACGGCGGAGCCCGCTTCCGGGCAGGGAGCGCCGCCGAGGGTGTCGACGAGCGTCCTGAGCCCGTGCTGTCCGGCGAGGTGAAACCGGCTCGGCCGCCGGTCCTCCAGCTCGATGACTTCGTCGAGTTCACGGCGTGCCCGCTCGAAGTCCTCCTCGAGGAGCGAACAGAAGACGCGTGCCAGCCCGATGCTCAGCACCATCTCCTGCGCGTTCTCACCGCCGCTTTGCCGGAAGTCGTCGAGCGCCCGCTCCATCGCCGGGCGGTCGGCGCGGTGCCCGGCCGACATCGCCCTGGTCATCTGCGCGTACTGCAGCAACGCGGTCAACCGGAGCCTGCCGAGCACGGCGAGGTTCTCCTCCAGCAGCGCGTGCGCGGTGTCGAACTCGCAGCGCAGGATCGCGTGCATGGTACGCACGGAATCGACCGCGCAGTGCAGCGTGATCGACCCGGTCCGCTGGGCGTCCGCGCGGGCGAGCAGCAGGGTCCGCTCGTCGCCGTTCATCAGCACGCGATGCCCGCCGAGCCTGACCAGTGCCTGAGTGCGGAGGTGGTGCAGGTGGTTGTCCTCGGCGGTTCGCCGCGCGAGCTGCATGTACTGCTCGGATTCGGTGAGGTCCCGCGACAGCGCGAGCATGCCGAGCACCTGCAGCGCCTGGCAGACGACGAACGGCTGCTCGGTCTCCTCGGCCACTTTCCACGCCTGACGCGCGAGCCGTTCCGCCGTGCCGGTCCGGCCGGGGACGTCGAGCCAGAGGTTCGCTTCGACGGCGTCGAGCGCGGCCTGCTGAGCGGGCGAGATCGCCGAACCGAGGGGAGCACGGGCGCGTTCGATCTGGCCGAGGCATTCGTCGTGCCGTCCGGCGATGTAGGCGGCCCAGGCGAGCTGGGTGTGCAGTTTGGCGGCCCGTTCGAGCGTGCCGATCTCGACGAAGCCCGCCGAAAGCTCGACGGCCCGGTCGAATTGGCCGGTTTGCCCGAGCGCGTACAGCAGTGTCTCCAGCACCTCGGCCCGATCACCCGCGTCGGCACCGGCGAGCAGGTCGACGGCTTTGGTGAGCATCGTGACCGCGGAATCCGCGGCACCGGCGTCGAGGGCGCGGCGACCGGTCCGCGCGAACAGGTGGCCCGCGGCCCGTTCGTCCATCGCGGTCAGCCGGAGCGACGCGACGAGCGCGCACAGATCGCCCGGCAGACCCGGGTACAGCTTCTCGACGGCGTCGGCGGCTTGACGGGCGAGTGCCGCCTTGCGGGCCGGTGACTGGCGTGCCAGCAACGCTTCCGCGGTCAGCGGATGACGGAAGGCGTACCAGCCCGGAGTCGTCTCGTCGGTGGTCACCAGGTTCGCCGAGACCGCGGCGCTCAGGTGGTTGTGCAGGGTCCGGTCGTTCGTGCCGATGACCGTCTGCACCACCGTCAGCGGGAAGCGGCGGCCGATGATCGCGGCGACCGACAGCAGTTCGCCCGCCTGCTCGCCGAGTTGCTCCATCCGGACGCCGATACTGGTGACCAGGGCGGCGGGTACGCGGGCGCGGAGTTCACCGATGACCCGCCAGCCGTCCCGGCCCTCGACCAGAAGACCCTCGTTCACCATGCCGTGAAGCAGTTCCTCGACGATGAAGGGCAGGCCGGCGCTGTTGCGCCACAACAGTTCCGCCGCGGGCGACGGCAGTTTACCGGGCTCGGTCTCCAGACAGGCCGCCGCGAGAGCGCGGGTGTCGGCGAGACCGAGCCTGCCGAGTTCGACGACGGCGCAGCTCATCCGCTGGGCACCGGAGGTCGCGAGGCGAAGGGCGTCGGAAGGTTCGTTGCGGAGCGTGCCGACGAACAGGGTCTGTGCCGCGGGCAGGTTGTCGACGAGGTATTCGAGGATGAACAGCGTTTCGGCGTCGGCGTCCTGGAGGTCGTCGAGGACCAGGAGCGCGCCGCGGTCGCGGCTGGTGACGGCCAGCAGCCGGAACACCGCTTCGGCGAGCACCAGCAGGGAGCCTGATTCCCGCGGCCGGTCACCTTGGCCCCAGTCGGGAACGAGCTGGGCGAGCACCGGGACGAACGGGTCGAGTTCGGCCGCCTCCGGCGGTCCGCCGCCGCGGAAATGCGACAACAGCGCCTGGGTCAGCGGCCGGAACGGGACGAGCGGACCGATCGAACCGGCCCTGCCCTGCAGAACCGGGATGTCGGCGGCGACCGCTCGCGACGCGGCTTCGGTGGCGAGGCGGGATTTGCCGATGCCACCTTCGCCGACGAGAAAGACCGCGCCGCCGCGGCCCGCGATGGCGCGATCGAGAGCTTCGGAAAGCTCGGTCAGTTCGGCATCGCGGCCGATCACCCGCGACGAACGGATCCCCACCAACGCGACTATAGCGAGCGGATTCCGCAGTCATGGGGAAAAGCGATCACGAAGGCGGGCGGCGCGAGCCCGCCTTCGTGAGCTTTTGTGGATCTGGTCGGCGGAGCTGTGACAGGCTCACGACGCGACCGAACGCGTGAACCCGCCCGGCCGACGTTGATCGCGGTCGCGGGTTCACCTACGGATGTAGCAAACCTCAGATCCAGCCGCCGGTGAAGACGCTGACGACGGACGGCGAACCGGGGTCCGTGGAAAGGGTGGCGAGCGGGTTGGCGCTCAGCCGCGGCTTGCTGCCCGCCAGCGCGTGGTTGCGCGAGCCGACCTCGAGGGCGCGCGGCAGGTTCACGGCGCCGAGGGCGTCTTCGGTGGCGGGCAGATCTCTTTCGTACATTCGGTTCTTCTCCTCATTCTCGGTTTACCGGCGGAACAACGGTGGCCGCGGGATGCGGCCGGTCGGGGCGGAGCAGGAGCGCGGACGGGACCCGGTCGCCGAATCCCAGCCGCAGCAGGCCGTAGCCGATCCCCGACAGGCCGCTCAGCAGTCCTGGCGAGGGGACCGCGCCGGGAGTCCCGCAGCGGGTACCGCGCTGATCGATGGCGGCGAGCAGATGACCGGTCCGGCGGCGCACCGCGGCGGCGGCGCCAGTGTGCCCGTTCTCCGCCAGCACGCACAACACGTCCAGCACTCCGGACTCGCCGTGGCAGAGGCTGAGATCTTTCAGCGGTGCCCCGTCGGCCAGCCGTTTGATCGTCCGGTCCAGGCCACGGGCGTATCCGGGATCCGGCAGGTGCGCGGCCTGCCCGAGTGCCTCGCCCGCGAGACCTTCGCACCAGCCGCCGGTGCTTTCCGCCCGATCGTCCGCCTTTCCGGGTGGTTCTTCGCCGGAACGGTCGTGTGCCCGGAGGACCCAGTCGATCCCGGCCGGACCGCGGGCGAAACCGGTCTCTTGTGGACGTTCGCGCTCGAGCAGCTGCCCGGCGTAGCGGTCCGCCCGCTTCAGGGCCGCTTCCAGTCCTGTTTGGACATACACCGAGCGCATCGACGCGACGCCGCCCGCCAGGCCCGTCGTGAATCCGGACGGCGTTTCGGGGGTGGCCTCGGGCATCAGATCGACGGCCTGCTCGATGAGGTCGCCCGCGGGAAGGCCGACCAGGGTGCTGAGCCGCGCGATCGTGTACGCGACGCCGCCGAGCCCGAGAAGCCCGCCGCAGCCGGCGGTGGCGGCCAGTCCGGGATCGGCGCGAAGAGTGGCGAAAAGACCGGGGAGCGGGCTGATCGCATACGCGGCCAGATCGCGGTACCGCGCGATCCCGGTCAGCTCGGCGAGCTGGGCGAGGAACAGCGCGACACCGCAATAGCCTTCGCCGAGTCCCGCCCCCATCGGCAGCACGGTCCAATAGCGGTCGTCGACGAGTTCGATGCCGAGCCAGTTCGAGCGGTGCTCGTCGGAGAAGGCGTTGGCGACGATGTGGTCGGCGATCCCGCAGGCGGTGAGCAGCAGGCGTTCCGGGTCGGGCGCCTGGTTCGGCACCGCCGTTTCCGCGGTCTCGCCGCCGCCGTGGTGGTCGCCGGTCGCCGTGCTGATCGCGAGGGTGGCCGAGATCAGCCATTCCTGGTCGCGCTGGTCGAGCGGATCCATGTCGGCGACCTTGGCCAGCACGGTGTCCAGCGACGCCCGGTCGACCACTCCGTCGACGCTGTCACCGCGCGAATCCAGCAGTGACGTCGAGCCGGGGTTCGAGGTGAACATCGGCACGTCGCCCGCCCACAGGTCGGCCCGCTCGTGCGGGACGAGCCGGAGCAGTTTCTCCTCATCCGCCGAGTCCGCTTCGAGCAGGTCGAACGCGTGGTCGCGGTCGGCGGCGTCACGCAGGAGGTCGGGGTGGGTTGTCTCGTCGAGCAGACGGAAGTAGAAGTTCGTCGGCCGGATGAGTACCCGGATGGGATCCTCGGCGCAGTGCCGGAGAAGCTCGGCGAGTTCGTCCCGTCCGGTGGAGATCGCGTCGTAGCCGAGCCGGAACCCGGCCAGCAGTGCCGCGCTGTGCTCGGCGGGGGTGACGTCACGGCCGCCGAGACGCGGAAGGTTGTTCCCGCCCGCGAGTTCGCCGGGGACCCTGATCAGCCGCATTCGGTCGGTGCCCGGATCGGCCCAATCGATCCGGTCGGTCGGCAGCTTGCCACCGTGGCCCGCCAGGCCGGAGATGTCGACGGCGCCGTGCTCACCCGCGAAGAGCTGGGGGAGCAGCAGCGTGCGCTGCACAGACCGCGCGAGCATCGCCGCGGCTGGGTCGCCATCCGCCGAATCGGATGGCGAGGGCTGGAACAGCGTCTCGATGTCGATCAGCACCGGCTGGTCGCCGCAGGCGATGATGTTCTCGTAGTGGACGTCGGTGGCGTCGAGTGCGTGCAGGAGCGCCAGGAGGATGCCCTGACGGCGGTAGAACCGGTCGACGTCGGCGATGTCGGCGCACGGCCGATGCTCGACGAACCGGAGCCAGCCGTACCCGTCACGCTGGAGTGCGTCGGCGGTCCGCAGGTGGAGACCGGGCAGTCGTTTGTTGAGCTGTTCGACGACGTCGGTGAACCGTTCGTGCAGGATCAGCGGGCGGGGTTTGTAGATCACCTTGGCGCCGCTGGAGAAGCCGAGCAGTTTGACCGAACGCCCGCGTGCGTGCGCGTCCCCGATCCCGCCCGCGACCTCGACGAGCGTGCCGAGCTCGCCGTCCACGACCGAGCAGGGCAACGCGGCGGCATCGGCAGAGAAGCGGGCCAGTGTTTCGGCGTGGGCTTCGGCGGCGTGGAGGCAGGCCTGGGCGAGGAGCCGGGCCAGTACCGGGTATTCGCCGAACAACCGGACGAGGCCGGCCGGTGTGGACTGCTGGCGCACGAAGTCCGAGAAGCGCTCTTCGGGTGTCTCGCCCTGAAGGATCCCGGCCTTGCGGGCGTGGTGGAGTTCCAGCACGAGCGTGCGGACCGAGAGCTTGAGCAGATGCTGGTCGAGTTGGGCCGCGAAACCCCGGCGGAGTGCTTCGACGTCGGCGTCCGCGAGATCGTCCGGGACCGCCTCACGAGTGGCGGCGTCGACGAACGACCTGAAGACCCCGGCGAACGCGGCACGCCAGTCACCGACTGGGGGACGCTCCGGCAGAAGCGCGGTGACGGTGTGTTCGGCGAAGTCCGCCCATACGGGCTTGGTCGTCGCTGCGCGTTCGCGCGGGGTCTGGCCGTGCACCCACCACTTCAGCGGCAGGGACGTCGCCGGGAGCTGGGGCGTCACGGCAGTCATGCTTTCAGTTCGGCGCGGGCCGCACATGGGGGCGACGCACCCACATTCAGCGCACGCACGAAGATGCCCGGAGAGTGACGGCCGGGCTCACCCGCGGTCAGCCACCCGTCGCGCCGGAATATGGGGGCCCTGCACCCATGCGCGGGCCCGGTCCCGGCCGCACGATGGTCGGGTGGAACGGGTCTCGCGGTGGCCGAGGGGAGTGCCGTGAGTGTCGGTCGCGGGCCGGTTGCTGGGGGTCCGGCCCGCGCCACCCCAAACCCGCACTCAGTTCCGGCGGGGGATCTTCTTGGCTTCCTTGGCACGGTTTCCGGACTGAGCGACGAGCAGCGGGCCCAGCTCGCCTCACTGCTGCGGGTGCTCCTCGGCGAGGGTCAGGCGCGCTGAACCCGGCCTCACGAGCTCAGTCGAGCCGCACGGGCGGGCTCCTTGGCCTGAGAAGCGTAGTGGGCGGTGACGATCGCGCCCGACATGGCCAGGATCAGGCCCGCGACCGTGAACGTGGCGAAGCCGTCGCGGACGCGGTCGTCGAGGAAGACCAGGCCGATGATCGAGGACAACGCCGTATTCGTGGTGAACATGATCGCGTTGACCGCCGTCGCCCCGCCCTTCTGCAGGGCGAGGGCGAACGCGACCGCCGCGGCCGAGCCGTTGAGGATCATCGCCCACACGGCCGGTTCCACCAGAATCGCCCAGCCGGACGAAGGTAGGTCCAGGGTGCGGGCGGAGACGCCGACCACGCTGAACCCGACCCCCGTCGCGAAGCCGAGCACCTGCGCGGCCCAGGGGCGATCGAAGCGCCGGAAGTACCAGGCGATCGACCCCACGACCAGCGCCATCGCGGGCAGAACCCAGCGCCACTCCGCCGGAAGCAGCTTGGCCGGACCCGGCTGCGCCGACAAGCCCAGCAGGATCAGACCGACCGCTCCGACGCTCAGAGCGGCCCAGCCCGCCGCGGCAAGGCGGGTGCCCATGAACGCGGAAATCGCGGCCGTCACGCCGACGCTGAACGCGAGCACCGACTGGACCAGGAACAACGGCAGCCGTTGCAACGCGGCCGCCGCACAGGCGAAGCCGACCAGGTCGACGCCGATGCCCGCGAAGTAAATCCATTGGCGCCGCAAGTGCACCAGGTCCAGTGCGCTGCCGCCGTACGCGCCCGCGCGGCGGACCCCGATCGACTCCAGCACCGAACCGCTACCCGAGGCCACCGCCGCCAGCAGCGCGAGGACGTATCCGACGATCACCCCCGCAGTCTGTCAGCCACGCCCTGGGACCCTTACCGGTCACCCGACATGGGGTGGGTCTTCACACGGTGTCCAGCACGCGGTGGCAGCGGGTCGGCGAGCTCCACCAATGGTAGGAATGCCTGGTGACCGAACCGAATTTGATCGAAGCAGCCGCCGAAGAGGCAGTCACGCTCACCAGTGAACTGATCCGCATCGACACGACCAACACGGGTGATCCCGACACGCTCGTCGGTGAACGCGCCGCGGCGGAGTACGTCGCCGAGAAGCTCACCGACGCGGGCTACGAGATCACCTATGTCGAGTCGGGCGGCAAGAACCGACACAACGTGATCGTCCGGTTGCCGGGCGCGGACCCGGCGCGCGGCGCGCTCCTGATCCACGGTCACCTCGACGCCGTCCCGGCCGACGCCTCGGAGTGGTCGGTCCACCCGTTCTCGGGCGCGATCCAGGACGACTACGTCTGGGGCCGCGGCGCCGTCGACATGAAGGACATGTGCGCGATGGCGCTCGCGCTGGCCCGTCACTACAAGCTCAACGGCATCGTCCCGCCGCGCGACCTCGTCTTCGCGTTCCTCGCCGACGAAGAAGCGGGCGGCAAGTACGGCGCGCAGTGGCTGGTCGAGAACCGGCCCGAGCTGTTCGAGGGCGTCACCGAGGCGATCAGCGAGGTCGGCGGCTTCTCGATCACGCTGAAGGACAACGTCCGCGCGTACCTCATCGAGACGGCCGAAAAGGGCATTCGCTGGATGAAGCTGCGGGTGCGCGGCACCGCCGGCCACGGTTCGATGATCCACCGCGACAACGCCGTCACCAAGCTGTCCGAGGCCGTCGCCAGGCTCGGCAACCACCGCTTCCCGCTGGTGATGACCGACTCCGTGCGCGAGTTCCTCGACGGCGTCACCGAGATCACCGGATGGGACTTCCCCGAGGACGACATCGAGGGTTCCGTCGCGAAACTCGGCAACATCTCCCGGATGATCGGCGCGACCCTGCGCGACACGGCGAATCCGACGATGCTCACCGCCGGGTACAAGTCGAACGTCATCCCCTCGGTCGCGGAGGCCTCGGTCGACTGCCGGATCCTTCCCGGGCGTCTTGAGGCGTTCAACGCCGAACTGGAGGAGATCCTCGGCCCGGACATCGAGAAGGAGTGGATGGAGCTGCCGCCGGTCGAGACGACCTTCGACGGCGCTCTCGTCGACGCGATGACCAACGCGGTCCTCGCCGAGGACCCGGGTGCCCGCACGCTCCCGTACATGCTCTCCGGTGGCACGGACGCGAAGTCGTTCCAGTCGCTCGGTATCCGCAACTTCGGGTTCGCGCCGTTGCGGCTGCCCGCGGACCTCGATTTCTCCGCGCTGTTCCACGGGGTCGACGAACGTGTCCCGGTCGAGGCGCTGAAGTTCGGCGTGCGCGTGCTCGACCGCTTCCTCCGCTCGGCCTGATGCCCGGTCTGCTGGCAGCCGACGGCACACCCCTGCACTTCGAGCGCTGGGGTGATCCGTCGGCGCCGGTGACCGTGGTGCTCCTTCACGGGTACGCCCTCGACAGGCGGAGCTGGCGCGGTATCGCGCCGGTGCTGGCCGAGGCGTCCGAATCCGCGGAGGAACCTGTCGCCGTGTTGGCCTACGACCAGCGCGGCCACGGCGAATCCGGTGAGGTCCGGGCCGCGTCGGCCACCATGGGGCAGCTCGCCGACGATCTGGCCGAGGTGCTGGAGAAGGTGATCCCCAATGGCCGGATCGTCCTGGTCGGCCATGACATGGGCGGCCTCGCGATCCTGTCGCTCGCCCAGCGGCATCCGGACGTCTTCGCCGCGCGGGTGGCGGGAATCGGGCTGCTCGCCATGTCCGCGGGCGGAGTCACCCCGGACGCGATCTGGCCGAACGCGCTCGGGAAACTCGGCAGGGACTTGGAGATGGTGTTCGGGTCGAAGCTGATCGGCCTGGTGCGGGAGCATACGAGCAAGGCCGTGACCGCCGGGCTGCGATGGTGGCTCTTCGGGGACGACCCGGTGCCCGCAGACGTCGAACTGACCGTGCGGATGATCCGCGGCAACTGGCCGCAGACTGTGTCCGCGTTCCGGCCCGCCTTGGACGCCTACACGCGGGAATCGGCGTTGTCGCAGGTCGGCGCGGTGCCGGTAACCGCGATCGTGGGGGAGCGCGACAAGCTGGTGCCCACGGCGGACGTCGAGGAACTGGCGGGTGCAGTGGAGAACGGCACGTCCGTGGTGCTGCCCGGCGTCGGGCACGTGGTGCCGCTCGAGGCGGCTCCGCAGGTGGTGCCACGCCTGCTCGCCCTGGTGACCGAAGCGCGCCGACAAGCCTGACGTTCTTGACAATTTCTCTTTTCGGTGGCACCTTCTTGCCATGTTCTCCGTTGCGGTGATCGAGGACGCGGAAGCGGCCGAAGTGTCGCTGGATCCCGTCCGGGCCCGGCTGCTCGCCGAACTCGCCGAACCGGCGTCGGCCACGATGCTGGCCGCGCGGATCGACCTGCCGAGACAGAAGGTGAACTACCACCTTCGCGCGCTGGAGAAGCACGGGCTGGTCGAGCTCGTCGAGGAACGGCGCAAGGGGAACGTCACCGAGCGCATGATGCGCGCGACGGCGTCTTCGTACGTCATTTCACCGACGGCGCTTTCAGCCGTGCAGCCCGATCCCGCCCAGTCGCCGGACCGGCTGTCCGCGCGCTGGCTGCTCGCCGTGGCAGGCAGACTGGTGCGCGACGTCGGCCTCCTGATCACCGGTTCGACCAAGGCGCGCAAACGGGTCGCGACCTTCGCGATCGATGGCGAGGTGCGGTTCTCGTCGGCCGCGGACAGGGCCGCGTTCGCCGAAGAGCTCACCGTCGCGATCACGAACCTGGTGAGCAAGTACCACGACGAAGGCGCCGAACAGGGCCGCGACCACCGGATCGTCGTCGCCGTCCACCCGAGCGTCAAAACCGAGCCCGAGGAGCGCTGAATGGGTCACGAATTCGAGCTCACCGACCGCCTCGAGGTCGACGCGACACCGGAACAGGTCTGGGACGCCATCGCCACCGGGCCCGGGATCACGTCGTGGTTCATGGGGCGCAATGAGGTCGACGGAGGCGTCGGCGGCACCGTGAAGACCGCTTTCGGCGGCTACGAACCCACGTCGGCGATCACGGCGTGGGACCCGCTGGAACGGCTCGTCTACGGCACGGAACCCGCGCCGGACGGACGATTCGTCGCCTACGAATTCCTCATCGAGGGCCGTTCCGGCGGCAGTACCGTGCTGCGGACCGTGACGAGCGGCTTCCTGCCGGGCGACGACTGGGAAGACGAGTTCGAGGCGATGACCGCCGGCGGCGAGCTGTTCTTCCGCACCCTGGTCGAGTACCTCAACGGTTTCGCGGGCAGGCGGGCGGTGCCGGTCACGGTGTTCGGGCCGATGATCGGGGACTGGGACAGCGCGTGGCTGAAGCTGGGCCGGGAACTGGGCCTGGCCGGGCGGCCGGAAACGGGGGACAAGGTCCGCCTTTCCACCGGTGCGGTGTCCACTGTGGACGGCGAGGTCTATTGCGCGAACGGCCAGACGGTCGGGATCCGGATCGGAGACGCGCTCCTCAGGTTCGTCCGCGGCTTCGCCGGCCCGATGGTCACGATGCATCACCTGTTCGGCGACGTCGACTCCGTGGAACAGGACGCGCTTTGGGCAGGCTGGCTCGGCCGGGTGTTCAAGAGCTGAAGGGGTCTTTCACCGCATCTCACGCGGTGAAGGACGCTATCCGACAGCTGGATATCCCTTTGATGCTTATCTGTCGGTTCGACAGGGGTTGTGAGTGGCGGTTCGGTTCTACTGAGGGGTAGGGCGATCGTGGCGTGTTGCGAAAGCCACTTTCGCAACGTCGGTGGACCAGCGGTTAGGTGACTTTGCCGGGACCCTGGCATCGTATGCGGGGAAGTCCCCTTCAGCTCAGGTGATGAGGCCGGGCAGCGGGGTGGCGGTGCGCTTGCGGCGCAACCACACCCTCCTGGTCCCATCGGAGTAGAGCCGGACGGTCGAGAGCTCCCAACCGGCGAATTCGGCGTGGATCGACAGCTGCGTCGCCGCCGCCCGCCGGGAAACACCGGGAGGCAGTTGCAGCCGCCGGTACTCCCAATCCCCTTCGACCACCGCCTCGTCCACAACTGTCATGGCGTGATCACCTGGATCCCTTCTCCGATAGCCGAGCCGACGACCACGCGGCCGCTCTGCTCGTCGACGGTGACCGAATCTGGCTGCCGCACGGTGGGGAACCGGTGTTTCTCGATCGGCTCCCCGCCGCGGACGTCGAAGCCCACGACCTCGTTGCGTCCCGTGAGCGTGACCCACACGAGGCCGCGCGGGCGGTCGTAGGCGAGGCCGTACGCCCCGCCGGGAACGGGATAGCGCTGGCGCAGCAGCAACGGCGTCGTGGAGAACGCCAGCAGCGCGCCCGCGCGCGCGTCGGTGACGAAAACGCGGCCGAGATCGTCGGTGACGGCGTTGGCCGCGCCGTCACCGGCACGAAGACCCTCGCCGATCTTGCCTTCGGTGAGGTCGACGGCGAACAAGGCGGTACGCAGCTTGTCGAGCACGACCACGCCGTCGCCGGTGTTCAGCACGTCGTCGGCGCTGTAGATCTGGCCGGTGATGGTCTTCGGGCCCGCGTTCTTCGACAGCACCTCGACGACCTTGCGGTCGCGGACGGAGACCAGCGTCGCGTCGCCGTCGGCGAGACCGGCCGACGGCTGTCCCGCGACCGGAACCGTCTCCAGCGCGCCACCGGGCAGGGAGACCTTCGCCAGCAGGCTCTTGCCGGGAACGCTGGCGAGCACCTGGGACCCCGACACCGTGAGCCGCTCCGCCGGACCGGGCAAGGCCACGGTCGTCTTCGGGGCGTCCAGAGCGGCGAGATCGTAGATGCGCAGGGAGGGCGGCTCCGAGACCGCGACGACCAGCGTCTTGCTCGCCTCGTCGGTCGCCAACGCCTTCACACCCGGCCCGGCGAACACCGAACCGGTGGGCTTGATGGTCACCGCGGGGGAGACCGCGGCGGTGGCCGCGACGGGGTTCTGCACGATCTGCAAGGTGTCGTTCGGTGTGTCATCCGTACTGCAGGACGAGAGCACCAGGGCGCCAGCGAGCGGGATCGCGATCCGGGAAACGGCGGACAGCCGACCCACCTTGGTGCCTCCACCTGCTAATCGTCGGACGGACCTGTCCAGCATCCTCCAGGAACTCCACCACGTCACGTCTGCGTCACCCAACAGTCACCTAATCCAGTATCCGAGACGGCTCACAGGCCGCGTTCCGGGTATCCGACCTCGATCGCGCTGACGTCGTCGAGCGCCGAGCGGATGGCGGGCGGGAGCATGATGTCCTCGGCCGTGAGCGAGCCGGTCAGCTGACCGGTGTCACGGGCCCCGACCACGGGCGCGACCACCCCGGGCCGGTCTCGGACCCAGGCCAGCGCGACGGCCAGCGGTGAGGTCCCGAGGCCGTCGGCGGCCGTCGCGACCGCCTGCACGATCCGGGCCGCGCGTTCGGTCCGGTGATGTTCGACATAGCCCGCGAAAACACTCGAAGCGCCGCGCGAATCGGCGGGTGTCCCGCTGCGGTACTTGCCGGTGAGCACGCCCCGGCCGAGCGGCGCCCACGGCAGGAGCCCGATGCCGTGGTGTTCCGCGGCCGGGACGACCTCGCGATCGACGCCGCGCTCCAGCAGCGAGTACTCGACCTGCGTCGACACCAGCGGGGCGGCGGCGGAACTGCGGGCCGCGGCGGTCGCCAGCTGCCAGCCGGAGTAGTTGGAGACGCCGACGTAGCGGGCCTTGCCGCTGGTCACGGCGTACTCGAGGGCGCCGAGGGTCTCGTCGACCGGCACTGTGGTGTCCCAGGCGTGCAGTTGCCAGAGGTCGATGTGGTCGGTGCCGAGCCGTCGCAGCGAACCTTCGAGCGCGCTCAGCAGGGCACCGCGTGAGGCGCCGCCGCCGAACGGGCCATCGGTGCGGCGGGCGACGGCCTTGGTGGCGAGCACGATGTCGTCGCGCGGGACGAGGTCGCCGAGCAGGGCACCGAGTACGCGTTCGCTCTCGCCTTCGCCGTAGATGTCGGCGGTGTCGACCAGGGTGCCCCCGGCGTCGACGAACGCGACCAGCTGGCTCGCCGCCTCCTCCGAGTCGGTGTCGCCACCCCACGTCATGGTCCCGAGGGCCATCCGCGAGACCCGAAGTCCCGACCGGCCGAGCTGTCGCTTTTCCACGACGGGCGAGCCTAGCCGGAAGGCAAGTGGGTGACGCGGAGCAGGTCAGCGTGTCGTGATCGAGTACCACCGTGCGGGTCATCGCCGTGTCAACACCCTGAACGGAGGAGTGACACTCCGATGGATACATTCACGCCGTGCGACTCGGACTGAACTTGGGCTATTGGGGCGCGGGAAACGACGCGGCCAACCTGGCATTGGCGAAGAAGGCGGACGAACTCGACTACGCGGTCGTCTGGGCCGCGGAGGCGTACGGTTCGGACGCGCCGACGGTGCTGGCGTGGGTGGCGGCGCAGACGTCACGGATCGACGTGGGCAGCGCGGTGCTGCAGATCCCCGCGCGGACACCGGCGATGACCGCGATGACCGCCGCGACCCTGGACACGCTTTCGGCCGGCCGGTTCCGCCTCGGCCTCGGCGTTTCCGGCCCGCAGGTGTCCGAAGGCTGGCACGGGGTGAAGTTCGCGTCGCCGCTCGGCCGCACCCGCGAATACGTCGAGATCGTCCGCAAGGCGCTGAGCCGCGACCGGGTCCGCTACGACGGCGACCACTTCCAGCTGCCCCTGCCCGACGGGCCCGGCAAGGCGCTGACCCTGACCGTGCACCCCGTACGCGAAGAGATCCCCGTGTACCTGGCCGCCATCGGCCCGAAGAACCTCGAACTGACCGGCGAGATCGCGAACGGCTGGCTGCCGGTGTTCTACTCGCCCGAGCACGCCGGTGAGCAGCTGAAGCTGATCCAGGCGGGGGCCGACAAGGCCGCGCGCTCGCTCGACGGCTTCGACGTCGTCCCCACCGTCCCGCTCGTGGTCGGGGACGACTGGGAGGCCTGCGCCGACGCGGTCCGCGGCTACGCGGCGCTGTACATCGGCGGGATGGGCAGCCGGGAGAAGAACTTCTACAACCAGCTCGCCTGCCGGATGGGCTTCGAACGCGAAGCGGCCGACGTCCAGCAGAAGTACCTGGGCAAGGACTACGCGGGCGCCATGGCGGCCGTCCCGCTCGAGTTCATCGACGCGACGTCGCTGCTGGGCCCCAAGGAGCGGATCGCCGACCGGATGCGGGCCTTCGCCGAGTCCGGCGTCACCACGCTGACCGTCGCCCCGTCCATGCCGGATCCGGAGGGCTCCGCACGCGCCCTCGAGATCGCGGCCGAAGCGATCGAACTGGCCGGTGTCGCCTGATGGGATGGTTCGAAGCACTGGTCCTCGGTCTCGTCCAAGGTCTCACGGAATTCCTGCCGATCTCCTCCAGCGCGCACCTGCGGATCACCGCGGCGCTCGCCGGCTGGGACGACCCGGGCGCCGCGTTCACCGCGGTGACCCAGATCGGCACCGAACTCGCGGTCATCCTGTACTTCTCGAACAAGATCGGGAAAATCCTCCGCGCCTGGTTCTTCTCGATCTACAAGAAGGACTGGCGCCGCGACCCCGACGCCCGGCTGGGCTGGCTGATCATCGTCGGCTCGATGCCGATCGTCGTACTGGGCCTGCTGCTGCAGGACGCCATCGACGAAACCTTTCGTGACCTGCGGATCACCGCGACCACGCTGATCGTGTTCGGGCTCATCCTGCTGGTGGCCGACCGCATCGGGAAACAGCAGCGCACGCTCGACCACCTGACCGTGCCGCACGGCCTCGGCTTCGGGTTCGCGCAGGCGCTGGCGTTGATCCCGGGCGTCTCCCGCTCCGGCGGCACCACCAGCGCCGGGCTGCTCCTCGGCTACACACGCGCGGAGGCGGCGGAGTACTCCTTCCTGCTGGCGCTGCCGGCGGTGTTCGGCTCTGGCCTGTACAAGCTGACCGACATCGGCAAGGACGGCGCCCCGGCACAGTGGGGGCCGACGATCCTGGCGACGTTGGTCGCGTTCGGCGTCGGCTACGCCGTCATCGCCTGGCTGATGTCGTACATCAAGACCAAGAGCTTCGTGCCGTTCGTGATCTACCGGCTCGTGCTCGGTGCCCTGCTCTTCGTGCTGATCTTCACCGGTGTCCTGGACCCAGGCGCCGGCCCGCACCTGTAACCCCCGACGCGATTCGGCACCTGCTTGCGGTCGTTGCCAGGCACGGTCCGTGAAGGCCCCCTTCCTTGCGCCAGGCGCAAGGAAGGGGGCCTTCATGTACTCGGGAAGGTGTGAAGGACCCCTTACCTCGGCTGAGCCGAGGTAAGGGGTCCTTCACACGCCGCCGTTGTGGCTGGTGGTGCTGCTGGGGCTCGTGATGGCTTTCACGGACCGGCCGCTACCCGGCTCACCCCAGCAGGTACCCAAACACCCTTGGCCAGAACCGTCCTCACCCACTCACGAGGTTTCGTAGCGGGGCAAAGCACGACACGTAGGGTGGGCCACGTGAGTACTGTGATCCTTCTGCGCCACGGCAAGTCCACGGCGAACGGTTCGGGTGTCCTGGCCGGGCGCACGCCCAAGGTCGGCCTGGACGACACCGGCCGGGCACAGGCGGCCGCGCTCGTCGAGCGCCTGGCGCCGGTGCCGCTCGCCGAGCTGGTGGTCTCGCCGATGCTCCGCTGCCGCCAGACGGTCGCGAAGCTGGCCGAGGCACGCGGTCTGGACAAGCTCAAAGAGCCCGGTTTGTCCGAAGTGGACTACGGCGAATGGACCGGTCGCGCGCTCAAGGATCTGTTCAAGGAACCTCTGTGGCGGGTCGTGCAGGCGCATCCCTCGGCCGCGGTCTTTCCCGGCGGCGAAGGGCTCGCCGAGATGCAGGCCCGGTCGGTCGCGGCCGTCCGCGCGCATGACGCCAGGATCACCGCGAAACACGGGGAAGACGCGGTGTGGCTCTTATGCAGTCATGGCGATGTGATCAAGGCGATCCTCGCCGACGCGCTCGGCCAGCATCTCGATTCCTTCCAGCGGATCGTGGTCGATCCGGCGTCGGTTTCGGTCGTCCGGTACACCGAGACTCGTCCGTTCGTGTTGCGCGTCAACGACAACGGCGGCGACCTGGCCGGTATCGCACCACCGGAACCCAAGGCCAAAGCCAAGCGGGGCAAGGGAAAGCGGAGCTCCGACGCGGTGGTGGGCGGTACCACCGGAGCGTGACCACGCCGTCGGTGGCGTCACCGCCACGGACGGCATCCACCGGCCCCTCGCTGCCCGTAAGGTGGCCAGACCAGCAGATTCGACGACCCGGGAGCAACACCGATGATTTCGCAGGACAACCCGTTCGCCGCGCCGAGTGAGCTGCCCTACGCCCTTCCTCCGTTCGACCGGATCGCCGACGAGCACTTCCTTCCCGCCTTCGAAGCGGGCTTGGCCGAGCACGCCGCCGAAATCGACGAGATCGCGAACTCGGCCGAGCCGCCGACCTTCGAGAACACCATCGTCGCGCTCGAAAAGTCCGGCAGGTTGCTGTCTCGCGTGTCCAGCGTCTTCTTCAACCTCGCCGGATCCAACGCGAACGACGAGATCCAGCGCGTGCAGGCCGAGATGGCGCCGCGGCTGGCCGCGCACGCCGACGCCATCAACCTGAACCCGGCGCTGTTCGCCCGGATCAACACCCTGTTCGAGCGCAGGCATGAACTCGGTCTCGACCCCGAGTCGCTTCGCCTGCTGGAGCGTCACCACACGGACGTGCGCCGTGCCGGCGCCGGGCTTCCCGAAGCCGAGCAGAAGCGCCTGCGTGAGCTGAACGAGCAGCTTTCGACCTTGTCGACCAAGTTCCAGCAGAACCTGCTCAAGGACACCAACGAACTCGCCGTGGTCGTCGACGACGTCGCGGAGCTCGCGGGACTGGGTGAGGCCGAGATCGCCACGGCCGCCGAGACCGCCGGCGAGGAGGGCAAGTACGTCCTCAAGCTGACCCTGCCGACGGCGCAGGCCGCGTTGGCCTCGCTGGAGGACCGCGCCTTGCGCGAGCGGATCTTCACCGCGTCGGTGTCCCGCGGCAACCGGGGCAACGAGTCGGACAACAACGAGATCGTGGCTCAGCTGGTCCGCTTGCGCGCGGAGCGGGCCGCGGTGCTGGGCTTCCCCGACCACGCTTCGTACGTCATCGAAGACGAGACCGCGAAGACCGCCGAGGCCGCGGTGGGCCTGCTGGAACGCCTCGCCCCGGTCGCGAGCGCCAACGCCAAGGCCGAAGCCGAAGAGCTGCAGCGCTACCTCGAAGCCGACATCCCGGGCGCGGTCCTGCGGCCGTGGGACTGGGCGTTCTACGCCGAACGCGTCCGCAAGGACCGGTTCGACGTCGACACCGCGGCGTTGCGCCCGTACTTCGAACTGAACCGGGTGCTGACCGACGGAGTCTTCTTCGCCGCGTCCAAGCTGTACGGCTTGAGCTTCACCGAGCGGGAGGACCTGCCGAAGTACCACCCCGAGGTCCGGATCTTCGAGGTCTTCGACGCGGACGGCACGGAACTCGGCCTGTTCCTGCTCGACTACTACGCCCGCGACTCGAAGCGCGGCGGCGCCTGGATGAACAACTTCGTCGACCAGACGAAACTCCTGGGCACCAAGACGGTCGTGGTGAACGTGCTCAACGTCGCCAAACCGCCGTCCGGTGAGCCGACCCTGCTGACCTTCGACGAGGTCGACACCGCGTTCCACGAGTTCGGGCACGCACTGCACTCGCTGCTTTCCGACGTCGAGTACCCGATGTTCTCCGGCACGAACGTGCCGCGTGACTTCGTCGAGTACCCGTCGCAGGTCAACGAGATGTGGATGCTGTGGCCCGAGGTGCTGGCCAACTACGCGAAGCACCACGTGACCGGTGAGCCGCTTCCGCAGGAGCAGATCGACAAGCTCCTGGCGTCGCAGCAGTACGGTGAAGGCTTCTCGACCACCGAGTACCTCGCGGCAGCCCTCCTCGACCAGGCGTGGCACGCGCTCGGCACCGAGGACCACGTGGAGGACGTCCAGCGGTTCGAATCCGAGGCGCTGACGAAGGCGGGTGTCGCGCTGGAGGCCGTGCCGCCGCGCTACCGCACCACCTACTTCGCGCACATCTTCAGCGGCGGCTACAGCGCCGGGTACTACTCCTACATCTGGAGTGAGGTCCTCGACGCCGACACCGTCCAGTGGTTCCGCGAGAACGGCGGGCTCATCAGGGAAAACGGTGACCACTTCCGCCGTGAACTGCTCGGCCGGGGCGGCAGCGTCGACCCGATGGCCGCCTTCCGCGCGTTCCGCGGCCGCGACCCGGAGATCGAGCCGCTGCTGAAGCGCCGCGGCCTCGCCGGGGCCTGATCCCTGACGGTTTCCCTGCCCGGACACCCCCAGCGCCCAGGCAGGGAAACCGCGTCAGGCGGCGAGTTCGGCGACGGCCGCGGCCACGTCGTCCACCTCTTGTTCCGTGTTGTAGTAGTGCGGGCTCAGCCGCAGGCACCAGTCGACGTCCTTGTCCCCGAAGTCGAACTGCGCGAACTCCCGGTAGCTGAGCGCCGAGTTGATCCGCCGGGCGTCCATCGCCGCCTTGAACGGCACAGCCTCCCAGTCCTTGATCGAGAACGTCACCAGTGCGCCCAGTCGCGAGCCGCGGTCGAGCACCTCGACGCCCGCGATGGCGCCGAGTCCGTCCCGCAGCCTCGCCGCGAGTGCGGGGGTGCGCCGTGAGATCGCCTCCAGGCCGACCGCGCGGGCGTACCTCGCGGCCGCGGCGCAGCCGAGCACCGTGGCGTACGGGAATTCCCATTCCTCGAACCGGGAGGCCGAAGCCGCGGGTTCGTAGTCGCCGGGCGCGCTCCAGCGGGCGCCGTGCATGTCGATGAACAGCGGCTCGTGTCCTGCTTCGAGGAACCTGTCGGAGACGAACAAGAATCCCGAACCACGAGGACCGCGCAGGAACTTGCGGCACGTCGAGGTGAGCAGGTCGGCGCCGATCTCCTCCACGTCGATGGGGTACTGACCGACCGACTGACAGGCGTCGACGAGATACAGCAGACCGAGTTCCCGGCAGTGCCGCCCGATCTCGGCGACCGGCTGGACCAGCCCCGAATTGGTCGGAATGTGCGTGGCGGCGACCAGTTTCGGCTTCTTCGCGCGCATCAGGGCCGCCATGGCCTCGACGTCGACACCGCCTTCCGGCGTGTCCGGCGCGTGCACGACCTCGACGCCGAAGCGCTTCCGCAGTGACAGGAACGCGATCTGGTTGGAGATGAAGTCGTTGCGGGTGGTGAGCACGACGTCGCCGGGTTCGAACCGGATCGAGGACAGCGCCGTGGAATAGGCGTGGGTGGCGCTCGCCGCGAAGGCGATGTTGCGCGGCCGCGCGTTGATGAGTGCGGCGATTTCACGGTAGAAGCCGTCGACCTCGGTCGCACGGGAGGCCGCGGCCTCGTAACCGCCGATCTCGGCTTCGAGATTCAGGTGATCGAGCATCGCCGCGAGCACCGGCTTCGCCAGCAGTCCGCAGCCCGCGTTGTTGAAATGGACGACCTTGTCGCTGCCCGGCGTGTCGGCCCGCAGTGCCGGAATGTCCAGTAGTGATTCCGTGCGATGTCCAGTAGCACTATCATGTTCCTTCATGTCGGATAGTAGCACTTCCGCGCTCGTGCTCCAGTTGCGTTCGCTGATCCGCGCCGCGGCAGCGGGGGACCGGCTGCCCAGTAGCCGCGAGCTCATCGAGCGCTACCGGGTCGGCCCGGTGACGGTCTCGCGCGCGATCGCCCTGCTCGCCGCCGAGGGCGCTGTGGTGACGCGCCCCGGCAGCGGGACGTACGTGGCAACGAAGCCGTCGACAGCGGGCGAACCACTCGATACGGCGTGGCAGACCGTCGCGCTGACCGATCGCAGCGTCGACACCAGATCCCTCACCGGCACCCTCGGCCCGCCGCCGGACGGCGCGATCCTCCTCGACGGCGGTTATCCGCACCGGTCGCTGCAGGCGACCCGGTTCCTGGGCGCGGCACTCGCCAGGGCGGGCCGCCGTCCGGACGCCTGGGATCGTGCACCCGCCGCCGGGCTGACCGCGCTGAGGTCGGTGTTCGCGGGACCGGCCGGCGCGTCCCCGGACGACGTCCTGATCACCGCCGGCGGGCAGAGCGGGCTCTCCATGGCGTTCCGGGCGATCGCGGCGCCGGGAAGCCCGATACTCGTCGAATCACCGACCTATCCGGGAGCACTCGCCGCCGCGCGGGCGGCGGGACTCCGCCCGGTGCCGGTGCCGATCGACGACGACGGGGTCCGCCCGGACCTGCTGGCCGAGGCCTTCGCGATGACCGGAGCCCGGCTTTTCTACTGTCAGCCAACCTTTCACAACCCGACCGGCACCGTGCTCGCCCCCGAACGCCGGACCCCCGTGCTGGAGGTGGCTCGTGCGGCGGGCGCGTTCGTACTGGAGGACGACTTCGCCCGGCATCTCTCGCACGGGACCACGGCGCCGCGTCCGCTGATCACCGACGACCGCCACGGCACGGTCGTCCACCTGACGTCGGTGACGAAAGCCGCCGCACCGAGCCTCCGGATCGGCGCGCTGATCGCACGGGGACCGGTCCTCGACCGGATGAAGGCGATCCGGCGGGTCGACGACTTCTTCGTCTCCCGCCCGCTGCAGGAGGCGGCCCTCGAACTGCTCAGCGCGCCTTCCTGGGAACGTCACGTGCGGAAACTCGGTGCGGAATTGCGGGAGCGATGCGGAAAGGCCGCCGCGGCGCTGGCCGGGGAGTGTCCTGAGTGGACTGTCACGCGGATTCCCGAGGGTGGGCTGCATCTGTGGGTGCGGCTGCCGGCGGGGAGTGACGCGAACGCGCTCGCCCGCACCGCGAGAGAGCGAGGAGTCGTGATCGGGACAGGGGAGCGGTTCTTCGCCACCGAGCCGTCCGGACCGTTCCTTCGGCTGGGCTTCGCCGCCGCTGCCGACATCGCCGAACTCATCGAGGGCATCCGACGGCTCAAGCAAAGTGTATAACGACCTATACTGCGCGGCTTAGGTCAAAACCGCTTCAAGCAGCAGAAGAACACCACCGCCGGGGACGACATGGCGCGTGGTCTTCTCGGGGATCGTTGCCGGAGCGGCTCCTGCCGGACTCGTGTCCGGCAGGAGCGACGATCATCGTCGCGGACCCCGGCGGCCCGCCCGCGCGAGGATGTCGGCGCCTGCCGGGACCGCTTGGACGGCCTCGTCGAAACTCTCCTTGGGCAGCAAGGTGTTCCCGGCCACGGTCACCGTCTCGGGCGGGGTGTCGTAGCCGTCGGGCAGGACGTCCCAGAAGTTGCCGACGAAGGCGACGTTCTCCATCGGCGGACCCACCTGGAGGACGATCGGAGTGTCGGCTCGGTGGACGATGTTGCCGAGGACCGTGATCCACGCCGCGCCGTAGTCGGCGTAGAGGCCGAAGTTGTACGAGGTGAGGACGTCGCGGATCACGTTGCCGCGGACCATCGCCCCGCCGGCGAACGACGAGCCTTGCGGTGCCGAGAGGTAGATGCCGCCGCCGTCCATCAGCTTCCCCATGCTGCGTTCGACGAGGTTCGAGATCACCTGGGTGCCGCCGGCTCGCTCGCCGCCGGTGATCACGATGCCGTTGTGCGGGACGTCGTGGATCTCGTTGTGGGCCACGGTGGTTTCTTCGGACTCGACGACGAGGACGGCGGGGGAGCCGCGGTACTCGGTGGCGATGTGGTGGACGAGGTTGTCCTCGACGGAGACCCGGGTGCTCGTGTGGACGGCGATCCCGCTCCCCGAGATCTCGTCGAAGACGTTCGCGCGGATCTCGATGTCGGTGCCGTCCTCGATCAGGAGTGCCCCGGCGCCGAGCCGGGTGAAGTGATTGCCCTCCAGTGTGACCCGGCGGGCCGAGGTGAGGCTGACGTTGGCGGGCAACTGAACCGGCTCCGCGGGCACGTGGACGTAGCCCACGTCCGCGCCGAGGTCGATCTTCTGGAATTCGCCCCGCTCGTAACGGGCGTTGCCGTGATAGTGCAGGTAACCACCGGTTTTGGTGGGACCGGACCAGGTCGCGTCGGTGAAGGTGAAGCCGCGCAGTACGAGGTCGTGCACGCTCTGTCCGCTGACGAGTGTCTCCAGCGCCGGGGCGACGACTCGGGTCTTGCCGATCTCCTCACCGGGGCGTGGACGGTAGTGGAGGACGTGGCCAGTCGGGTCGGCGCTGACGGCGAAGGTTCCCGGGTCGGTCAGGAAGGCCACGTTGTTCTCGAGTACGGAAGGTGCGGCGAGGCCGTCCCAGGTGCCGTCTCCGCCGGCGCCGTACCACTTGGAGTCGTAGAGGGACTTGGCGTCGTCGAAGGCGGGTTGGGCCATGGTGATCGTGGACGAGGCCGCGTCACCGGAGATCGACGCGACCGCGAGCCTGGCCTCGGACCATGGGTAGACGCCGGGGTACCCGAACTCCAGTCCGGACGGGTCCGGCCACGCCTGTGGCTCCGTGCTGTCTGTGACGTAACCGGTGGCTGTTTTCGTCACGCTCCCCGGAAGGCCGTCCTTGCGGGCCGCTCGTGTGGCGGGGCGGCCGTCGGCGGTGAGACGTCGCGGTGCCAGGTCGCCGATGGGTGCTGTCCAGACGCCGTCGTCGCCCGCGGTCCAGCCGGTGATCACCCGGCCACCGCTCACTTCGACCTCCGCCTGATCAGGGGTTCCGTAGCCATGGACCTGGTAGATCACGCGGAATCCGTTCCTGCCGGAATCGTCGAGCGCGTCGTCGAAGGCAAGGGGTTCTTCGAGGTGATGGACGCCTGCCGTGAAGGTGACGATGACGTCGCCGGTCATCTCGGCGGTGACGGCGCGGACGGCCTCTTGCGCTGCTTTCGGAGTGGCGAAAGGCTTATCGGCAGTGCCGGACCAGTCGTCTCTGCCGTCGGTGGATACGAAGAACCTGATTTCAGGCATGCTGAAGCGCTCCTGCGAGAGGTTTATGGGATATACTGAGGTTTATCAGCTAAACACGTTCGAGTGATGAGAGTCAAGGAGTAGCCCGGTGGCGGAAGACGACACGCAGCCGGATCCGGAGCGCGCGATCGAGCTGCTGTGGGGCGCCGCCGAGCCGGAGCGGCCCGGCTTGAGTCTCGGCCGGATCGTCGCCGCGGCCGTCGAAGTCGCGGATGCCGAGGGGCTCGCCGCACTGTCGATGCGCAAGGTCGCGGAACGGTTCGGCACCACCACCATGTCGCTCTACCGGTACGTACCCGGCAAAGCGGAGCTGGTGGAACTCATGCGTGACGCGGTGTACGGCGAGTTCCCGATGGAGCCCTCGGACGGGCTCGGCTGGCGAGCGGGCCTGGAACGCTGGGCGCGGCGGGCATGGGAGAGGTATCGCCGGCACCCATGGCTGGTCCACAGCGCCGGAACCCGTCGCCTGCCAGGGCCGAACATCATGGCCGGATACGACCACGCGCTCGATGTGGCGTCTCGGAGCGGCCTGGCGCCGGCGCAGGTGATCGCGGTGGTGAACCTGGTGGGTGGATTCGTCGAGTCCGTCGCGCGTCAAGCGGGGGAGACCGCCGAACTCCAGCGGCGCACAGGTGTGTCCCATGAGCGCTGGTGGAGCGAGCGCGAGTCCCTCTTCGAGCGCCTGGACGGCTATCCGGCGCTGGAGCGACTGTGGAAGGCCGGGGGAATGGACGTGCCGCTCGACCCCTTCGACTTCGGATTGCGGCGCACCCTCGACGGCGTCCAGGCGCTCGTCGACGGTCAGGGGAGTGAGGTAATGCGTGACGAAACCAGGGGAGGGGAGTGTGTCATCTGCGGTAATCCGCTGGACGGGGGAGGGCGGGGCAGGCCGCGAGACTACTGCTCACGGGCTTGCCAGCAGCGCGCTTACCGCAGGCGGCAGGCTCAGCTGGACTGACCTGGTCGGTTCGAGTGTATAACGACCTATTCAGCACGACAGTAGGCAAGATCAACTTCAACTACGAGATCAAAACCCGCATAGAGCGAGCCGGGGCTTGTCTGGGTGGAGGATTCGGGACAGTGAGTGTCCCGAATCCTCCACCGCCACATCGGAACGTTGTCAGGGAACGAGGATCGCCCTGCCCCGGATGCGCCCCGCGTCGAGGTCGTCGAGCGCGGTTTGGAACTCCTCGAGGGGGTAGCGCGCGGTGTGGAGTTTCACGCGGCCCTGTGCGGCGAGGACCATGAGTTCGCAGAGGTCGGTGTAGGAGCCGACGAGGTTGCCGATCAGGTTGATCTCGGCGGAGATGACGTCGATGGTGGGGACGTCGATGTTCTCGCCGTAGCCGACGACGTGGTAGTCGCCCGCGCGGCGCAGCATGGCGAGGCCGTCCGTCGTGGCGCCGCCTTCGCCGACGAAGTCGATCACGGTTTCGGCGCCTTCGCCGCCGGTGAGGTCGAGGACCTGGTCGATCTGGGTGCCGTCGGCGATGACGCCGTGGCCGCCGGCGAAGGTGACGGCGAGTTCGAGGGCGTCGGGGTTGCGGTCGACGACGATGAGCTCGGCGGCGGTGAGGGCTTTGAGGACCTGGATGCCGATGTGGCCGAGGCCGCCGGCGCCGATGACGACGCAGCGGTCGCCGGGCCGGAGCCTGCGGGAGGCTTTCGCCGCGGCGTGGTACGCGGTGAGGCCCGCGTCGGCGAGGGCGGCGACGTCGGCGGGTTCGAGGGAGTCGTCGATGCGGACGACGCTGCGGGCGGAGGTCTTGAGGTACTCCGCGTAGCCGCCGGCGGTGTCGATGCCGGGGAACTGCGACTGGGCGCAGTGGACGTCGTCGCCGGAGCGGCAGGCGCGGCAGAGGCCGCAGGTGATGAGGGGGTGGACGATGACCTTGTCGCCTTCGGCCACGTTCGTCACCGCGCTGCCGACGGCGTGTACCCAGCCGGCGTTTTCGTGGCCGATCGTGTACGGCAGGGTGACGCCGGATTTCTCGGCCCATTGGCCTTCGAGGATGTGGAGGTCGGTGCGGCAGACGCCGGCGCCGCCGATGCGGACGATGACGTCGTAGGGGCCGGTCGGTTCGGGTTCGGCGACCTCGGTCAGCTGGAGCTTTTCGTGGTAACCGATGACCTGGATCGCTTTCACGATGCGTGGACCTCCTGGGTTCGGGGTGTCTGGTCGGCGGCGGATTCCGGGTACCGGGTGCGGAGCAGGCCACGGCAGAAGTGGGCGTTGCCGTCGATCGAGATGCGGACGGAGCGGGCGAAGCGCAGCCGTAGTGGGACTTCTTCGCGGGGGTAGGGCTTTCCGTGGTCGTCGACGAGGACAGGCGCTTCCGGTGCGGTGCCGAGTCCGAGTGCGGCTCGCCGGCGCAGGAGTGCGTGGGTGGTGCGATGGTCGGGAAGGTCGCCGAGCGTGATGTCGTGGAGCCCGTCCTCGGTCAGCTCACGGTTTTCGCGCAGGAGCCGGGTGAGGGCGCGTTCCATGGCCGCGGTGCAGGCTTTGCGGCGGAAGGTGAGCCGGAGTTCGTCGAGGTCCTGTTCGGCTTCGTCGCCGAAGGTGCCGCGGTATCCGGCGTCGGCGGCGAGGCCGCGGTTGATGAGGTCGGAGTCGTGGTGGTCGTCGAGGACGACGTGGACCCGGGATACGCCGTCGAGCGCGGTGAGGACGTCTTTGGCGTCGGAGGCCATGAGGTAGGCGAAGTTCGGTGAGCAGAACGACGTCGGGAGCCTCAGGTGGACGGTGACCTCGGTTCCGTCGACGGTGAGGGAGCGGACGAAGCCGAGGTCGGTGATGGGTTCGTCGAGTTCGGGGTCGAAGACGGCGTGGAGTGCGGTGTAGGCGTCGTGTTCGCGCATGTCAGGCCACCGAGACGGCTTGGGTTTCGATGCGCCGGACCTGGAGTTCCTCGGGCACCGGGAGGTCGTACATCGCGGCGGCGTTGAGGCCGAGGATCTTGCGTTTCTGGTCGGTGGTCAGTGGCGCGTACTCGGTCATGTCCTCGGGGATCTGGAAGTCGACGAACCGTTCGACCAGCCATTTCGGGGTCCAGAGCGCGTAGTCGCTGGAGAACTGGATGCGGTCTTCGTCGAGCCAGTAGAGGAGTTCGCCGATGATCTGGGCGAAGTAGCGCGGGCGGGTGTGGATGAAGGGCATCGCGACGGCGAGGCCGGCGTGGACGTTGGGTTCCTGGGTGGCGATCCAGCAGAAGTCTTCGAGCCGGGGGAGTCCGCAGTGTTCGACGACGAAGTTGAGGTCGGTGTAGTCGGTGGCGACCTTGTCGACGTCGGCGACGTCGAAGGCGTCGCGGTCGAGGGGGCGGATGGTGGGGCCCTTGTGGATGTGGATGTTGCGGATGCCGAGTTCGAGGCAGGTTTCCAGGTAGCGGCGGCACCAGGGGTCGTCGAGTTTGTAGCCGCGGGAGTCGTCCCGCCATTCCGCGGTGTAGAGCTTGACGCCTTTGAGGCCGAAGCGTTCGGCGTCGCGGCGGAGCTGGTCGAGACCTGCCTGTTCGAGGCGTGGGTCGAAGCAGTGGTTGTAGGTGAGTTTGTCGGGGTGTTGCTTGGTGAGGGCGAAGGCTTCTTCGGTCTGGCCGAAGCCGGTTTTGTAGAAGGCGCCGAGGTGGGCGGGCTGGAAGATGGCGTGGTCGACGTAGCCGTCTTCGAAGAGGTCCTTCATCAGGCGTTCGCCGCCGTAGTAGAGGTAGTCCTCGTAGGGCCAGAGCTCGGATTCGGGGCTGAGGTTGCGGTGGTAGTCGTAGAAGCAGTCGATGAACTGTTTGCCGTGGATGTTGGCCTGGTTCTCCGGCCGGGCGTCCCAGAGCGCGACGTGCGCGTCCACGATGAAGTAGCTCTCGCCGTCCTTGGTGTACATGGGTTTCCTCCGCGTTCGTGACCGCCGTTGGCACGTTGAGGGTGAACGGTAGGGGTGTCGGCGCAGGTCAGGGAGGCGCTCGGTGTCTCAGTTTGAGACACCGACGGTCCTGTGTGCCGGTGGCCGTGGACGTACGCTTGGCGGAAGTCCGAACGCACTGTGGCGTCCCGGGAGGTCGATGTGGAGAGCGCGAACGCGGTCATCGCGCCGCGGTTGCGGGCGTCTTGGCAGCGCAGCGCCCGGTACGGCGCGCCCGAGGACGAGGTGCGGCCGGTGTTCACCGGTTCGCTGGACACCGGTTCGCTGTTGTACGAGTGCGGCAACGAGGTGCTGCGGGGGTTGCAGGCGACGCTGGCGAACGAGCCGGTCAGCCTGATGATCACCGACAGTGAGGGGCTGGTGCTGAGCAGGTTGTGCACGGACGCGTCGATCGTGCGGTCGTTGGATCGGGTCCACCTGGCGCCGGGGTTCTACTTCGCGGAGAGCAACGCGGGGACGAACGGGCTGGGGTTGGCGCTGGCCGATCGCGCGCCGACGCTGGTGCGGGCGGCGGAGCACTACTGCACGGGTTTGCGGGGGTATACGTGTGCGGCGGTGCCGGTGCTGGATCCGTTGACCGGTGCGCTGGCCGGGAGTGTGAACCTGACGACGTGGTCGGATCAGTCTTCGGAGTTGCTGCTGGCGTTGGCGCAGGCTGCGGCCGGGAACACGGCGGCGTTGATGCTGGCGCGGGCGTCGGGGCGGACTCCGCGGCCGGCGCCGCGTGGTGAGGTGTTCCGGGTGCACTCCGACCGGTTCGATCCGGCTGATGCCCCGAGTCTGTCGCCGGGCTGGTCGGATGCGCTCGATGAGGTGCGTTCGGCGTTGAGCCGCGGGCGGGTGGCCGCTGTCGTCGGTGAGACCGGGGCGGGGAAGACGGCGCTCGCGTCGGCCGCGCGGCGGGCGTTGCGGCCGAGGGATCGGGTGCTGAACGCGCGCCCGCCCGCGCCGGACGACGTCGACACGTGGCTGACGTTGTGGACTCCTGAGCTGGTCAAGGACGGGACGTGTGTGATCGTCTCGGGGGTGGACACGCTTCCGGCGTGGGCGGCCGCCGAGTTGGCCGGGTTGTTCGCCGAGGCTCGGCGGGAGGGGGAGCCGCCACCGTTCGTGCTCACCGCGGCGGACGCCGGTGCGCTTCCGGAGGCGTTGGCCCCGCTGGTGGAGGTCGTGGTCGAGGTGCCGCCGTTGCGGTTCCGGCCGGATGACGTGCTCCCGCTGGCGCATCATTTCGCGCGCCGTGACCGGGGTCGTGAGGTCGTGTTCACCCCGGCCGCGGTGCGGGCGCTGGCAGCCTGCGATTGGCCGGAGAACGCCAAGCAGCTGCGCCGGGTGGTGCGGGAGGCGGCGTCACGGTCGGACGTGGTCGACACGCAGCATCTGCCGGCGGAGGTGTTCTCCGGAGTGGGGCATCGGTTGAGCCGGTTGCAGGCGATGGAGCGGGACGAGATCGTGCGTTGTCTCGCCGAGCCGGGGTCCACTGTGGTCGGGGCGGCGGAGAAGCTCGGGATGGGCCGGGCGACGCTGTACCGGAAGATGAACCAGTACGGCATCACGGCGCGGCAGTTCCGGTCCGGGTCGTGAGTGGCGATTCGGGTTAGAACCCGAATCGCCACTCACGACCCCCGGTACCGACCACGCCACCTTTGCACTGGCTCTCACTGGAGTGCGGCGAGCCTGGCGAACCCGTCGGAGCCGTGGCCGGTGTCGATCGCTTGCTGTACTTGGGCTCGGGCCGCGGCGAGGACGCCGTTGTCGAGGCCTTGGGCGCGGATCGCGTCGAGGATGTGGTCCATGGTCGCCGCGGTGGCTTCGAGGGTGCCCGCGTCTCCGGCGTAGTTTTCGGCGGCGACTTGCCCGGCGAGCAGGTCGATCATGTCGGGGAAGAAGCCGAGCAGTGCTTTCGCGTGTGCGGCGATGTCGGTGGCGCCGATGTTCTCTGCTTTGGCGAGCGCGATCATATGGATCACGCCGCTCATGGCGGTCCAGAGCATGTCCTGCAGGGCCGCGTCGAACGCGGCGGCGCGGCCGGGTGAGTCGCCGACGTACTGGGCGTTCTCGCCGAGTGCGGCCAGTGTGGGGCGGTGTGTTTCGTAGACGTCGGCGGGTCCGCTGAAGAACAGGGCGGCGTTCGGGCCGCCGATCGCGTCGGTGGTCGCCATGATGACGCCGTCGAGGTAGTCGAAGCCGTGTTCGGTGGCCCACGTCGCCATCACGCGGGCTTGCCGTGGTGATCCGCCGCTGAGGTTCACGAGCGTGCGGCCTTTGAGTGCGTCGGCGTCGAGGATCGACTGCGCCACGGCGTAGTCGCGCACGCAGACGATCACGAGCGGGCTTGCCGCGATCGCCTCCGCCGCGGTCGTGGTGACGGTGGCGTCGAGGCCGTTTTCCTTGCCAGGGGTGCGATTCCAGACGGTGGTGGGGTGGTCGGCGGCGGTGAACGCGGTGGCGAGGGCGTGTCCCATGGGGCCGAGTCCGAGGACGGTCACGGTGGTCATGGCGGCTAAGCTAAACCTTGACATTGACGTGAGAGTCAAGTCTGGAGTGCGGATGCGGATCGGGGAACTCGCGCGGCGGACCGGCGTCAGTGAGCGCGCGCTGCGGTACTACGAGGAGCAGGGTCTGCTCGCTCCGGAGCGGCGGCCGAGCGGTTATCGCGTGTACGGGGACGTCGACGTGGCGGCGGTGCGGCGGATCAGGATCCTGCTCGGGGCCGGGCTGAACACCGCGCAGATCCTGGAGATCCTGCCGTGCATCGTCGACGAGGACGGCTGGTTGACCCCGGATTGCCCCGAGCTGGTCGATGCCTTGCGGCAGCAGCGTGACCGGATCGACGCGGCGATCGGCGAGCTGGAGACCACCCGCGGGAATCTCGACACGATCATCGGCAGCGAAAAGGCGGCCACGTCCCGGGGGACGCGGCCGCCTTCGTGAAGCAGATCAGGCTCAGATGAGGCCGAGCTTCTTCACCGCGTCGCGCTCTTCGGCCAGCTCGTTGACCGAAGCGTCGATGCGGGCGCGCGAGAAGTCGTCGATCTCCAGGCCTTGGACGATCTTGTACTCGCCGTTCGCGGCGGTGACCGGGAACGAGGAGATCAGGCCCTCCGGCACGCCGTAGGAGCCGTCGGACACGACCGCCGCCGAGGTCCAGTCACCCTCGGGGGTGCCGTTGACCCAGGTGTAGACGTGGTCGATCGCGGCGGAGGCGGCAGACGCCGCGGAGGACAGGCCGCGGGCCTCGATGATCGCCGCGCCGCGCTTGGCGACGGTCGGGATGAAGTCGTCGGCCAGCCACTGCTGGTCGGTGATGACCTCGGTCGCGGGCTTGCCGGACACCTCGGCGTGCGCGATCGACGGGTACTGGGTCGCGGAGTGGTTGCCCCAGATCGCGACCTTCTTCAGTTCGGTCACCGGCACGCCCAGCTTCTTCGACAGCTGCGCGAGGGCGCGGTTGTGGTCGAGGCGGGTCATCGCGGTGAAGCGGTCGGCCGGGACGTCGGGCGCGTGCGCCTGGGCGATGAGGGCGTTGGTGTTGGCCGGGTTGCCGACCACGAGGACCTTGATGTCGCTCGCCGCGCCGGCGTTGATGGCCTCACCCTGCGGCTTGAAGATGCCACCGTTGGCCTCGAGCAGGTCGCCGCGCTCCATGCCCTTGGCGCGGGGACGGGCGCCGACCAGCAGGGCGACGTTCGCGCCCTCGAAGGCCTGCTTCGGGTCGTCGAAGATGTCGATGCCCGACAGCAGCGGGAACGCGCCGTCTTCGAGTTCCATCGCGGTGCCCTCAGCCGCCTTGACCGCCTGCGGGATCTCCAGGAGCCGCAGCTTCACCGGGGTGTCCGGGCCGAGCAGCTGACCGGACGCGATGCGGAAGAGCAGCGCGTAGCCGATCTGGCCGGCCGCACCGGTGACGGTGACGTTGACAGGGGCTTGGGTCATTGCGGTTCTCCAGCTTGAGGCGACATCGACTTGTACCGCGATGCTAGTCCTGTCCCGAGTCGCCGTTCGGGTGCGTCCAGTCACTGTTTTCTTGATCGATGCCGACGCCGGGTGATCAGGCCCACGCTCTCCGGGCGTCGAGGTGGTGGGTGGGTGGCCGCGGGCGCCGTCGCTGTCTCACCGGGATCGTCAACGCCGAACCCGCGAAAGCCTTTTTCATATCGTGCGAATCGAATGGTGTTTTCTGGTCCGAGTGGCGTTCTCGCGCGCTCCGGAAAACGGTTACAGGCCATAATGTCATTTCATGAACCGATTGCCGTTGCGAATTGCGTCCGATCGGCGGGCGGCATCGTGAAGATCGTTTCGCTAACATGAGTCCGCCCAGTTCCCCGCCCCGTGTGAAAGTTTTCGGGAAGGACCCCATGCTCAATGCAGTGGTTGCCGCCGTATCGCTTTTCTCGTCGATAATAACGCCGAACAGCATGTCGCCGCCGCCGGTACCCCCGCCCGACCGGGTCGTCATCGACGTGGTCACCGTGAATGGTTCCGGCTGCCCGCCGGGTTCGTCGGCGGTCGCCGTCGCCAGGGACAACAGTTCCTTCACGGTCACCTACAGCGAATACACCGCCCAGGTCGGCGTGGGCGCGAAGCCGACCGACTTCCGGAAGAACTGCCAGCTCAACCTCAATATCCACATTCCGCAGGGATTCACCTACGGCATCGCCAGCGCCGATTACCGCGGTTTCGCTTCGCTCGAATCCGGCGCCAGGGGGCTCCAGCGGGCGAATTACTACTTCCAGGGAAATTCGCCGACCGCGCAGGTGAGCCACCCCGTCAATGGGCCGTTGTCGGACAACTGGCAATTCCGTGACGAGGCCGAAGGTGGCGTCATCATCTACAAGCCGTGCGGTGAGGACCGGAATCTCAACGTGAACACGGAGCTGAGGGTCGGCGCGGGTTCGTCGGATCCGAAGAAGACCACCAGTTTCATCACGATGGATTCGACCGACGGCGCGTTCAAGACCACCTACCACTTCTCGTGGAAGACCTGCCCGGCCTCCTGACCGCTCCACCAGGGTGACGGCCTGCTTCCCGGTCCGGAAGAAGGCCGTCGACCCCTGCTTGTTCAGGACCTTGGCCGCTCTGAACGACGACTCCACAGCTCGTCGCCGGCCCTGCCCGGTGGCGAGTCTTCTCGACGACCCCATTTTCGGCGGTCACCCCTGTGTCCGGTGACCGAATCCGTTTTCGTCCCGATCGGCGGGCGGGCCGGGAAAGAACGTCTCGCTGACCTCGAATCCGCCCAGTTCCGCCGTGTGGAAGCTTTGGGAAGGATCCCATGCTCAACGTGCTGGTCGCTGCCGTGACCCTGTTGTCCTCGGTCGTCACGCCGAACGCCTGGGTGCCGCCTCCGTTGCCGTCCGACAAGATAGTCATCGACGTCGTGACGGTCAACGGAACCGGCTGCAGACCGGGTACCGCGGCTGTTTCCGTGTCTCCGGACAACACCGCGTTCACGGTGACCTACAGCGAGTACACCGCCCAGGTCGGTGTCGGTGCGAAGCCGACCGATCTGCGCAAGAACTGCCAGCTCAACCTCTATGTCCACGTGCCGCAGGGCTTCACCTACGGCATCGCGGGCACCGACTACCGCGGGTTCGCTTCGTTGGCCGCGGGAGCGACCGGGCTGGAGCGAGCCAACTACTACTTCCAGGGCAATTCCCCGACGTCCTTCGTGAACCACAGCCTGAAGGGCCCGTTCGAGGACAACTGGCAGTTCACCGACGAGATCGAAGTCGGCGCCATCGTCTACAAACCTTGTGGTGAGGACCGGAACTTCAACATCAACACGGAATTGCGGGCCGCGGTCGGCACTTCCGATCCGAAGAAGACCACCAGCTTCGTCACCATGGACTCGACCGACGGCGCCATCAAGACCACCTACCACTTCTCCTGGAAGTCCTGTCCCAAACCGAAGAACTGATCACGAGCCACGAGCTCTTATGTCGTGAAGGGCCCCTTTGAGACGATCATTGTCTCAAAGGGGCCCTTCACGACACCCCACGGACCGAGCATCCTCACGACTTCCCGGACGGCGCCGGATCGGTGGCCTCGACCCCGAACACGCGGCCCAGCGCGATCACCGTCTCGTCGAGATGTCCGAGACTGGTGAGTACCGAACGAGCCTGCGGATCGTCGATCCGGTCGGCCACCGGCGTGCCGTCGTCGCGGATCAGCGTGCCGCGGGCGAGTCCGCCCGGATCACCCATGGCCTTCCTCAGCACCGAGGTGTTCTCCCGGATCCGCCCGGTGTACAGCAGCAACCGATCCGCCTCGTTGAGCAGCAGCCCTGGCTGTGATCGCGCCGCGACGTGCCGGGCGCGGAAGGCGATGGTCTCCACCGTCGTGAGCACATGCCAGCCGTAGTCGCGGCGGCTGCTGAGATTCACCGGATGGGTGAGCGGCTCGATCGTCGTGCGGACCTTGTCCACCGCCCGGTCGAGATCGCGCGACTTCTCGATGACGCTCACGTTCTCGGCACCGGAGAGCAGGCCCGCGGCCTTCTCGACGAACTCGTCCAGCTCTTCCAGCAACGCCGAGACGTCGTCCAGCATCACCGCCCGCGTGCGCACCGGCACGATCACCACCGCCGCCAGTACTCCGGCCGCCGCGCCCACGGCGGTCTCCGCGACCCGGATCCAGAGCACCTCGATGCTGAACGTGCCCAGCAGGCTGTACAGCAGCCCGAGCATGCTGGTGATGAAGAACGCCATGATCACCTGCGACACCCGCGCCATGTAGACCATGCCGAACACGCACACCAGGATCAGCGCCAGCGTCGCCGGCACACTGCCCGACACGAGCAGCGTCAGCACCAGCCCGCCGACGATCCCGATCAGCGTGCCGCCGAGCCGCCGGACGCCCTTGACGAAGGTCGCCCCCGCCGTGGACGAGCCGATGAACACCACGAAGACCGTCAACACCGCCCAGTACCACCGCTGGCTCGACACCAGCTCACCGCCGAGCACGGCGAGTCCGCCGCCCACCACGGCCTGGATGGCGCTGCGCGTCTGGTTGTCGTAGGCGAACGCCGCCGACTTCCCCTCGTCGGGATCTTCAGGGTCGTCGGCGGCATCGGAGACGTCGTGCTCGGCGACCCGCTGTGCCCGCACATCGGCCAGCGCGAGTTCGGCGAGCGCGCGGCGGACGCCGTCGCCGGGTGCGGCGTGTTCGTCGATCCGGCTGCCTTCCACCAGCATCTTGCTGAACTCTTCGGTCTCGCTGATCAGCGGCAGTTCACGGGGATCGCGTTCGATCAGCGACCGGAACCGCCGCATCCGTGCGATCAGATCGTCCCGGACGTCCTCGTCGAGATCTTCGGCACAGGTGCGCTGGACCGTGATCGTCAGCCATTGCACCGCCAGTTCGACCTCGATCGCCCGGCGGCGGAGCCGGTTCGCCGATTCCGCGCCGGTCACCTCCGGCGCGGTGTCCTCGATGAGCAGCACGGATTCGTGCATCCGGGCGTTCGTCCTGCGGAGCCGCTTGCGGGTGCGTTCGCTGCCGCCCACCGTGAGGTGATCCTCGGCCGCCATCACCACCGCGGCGAGCCTGGCCCGGAACGCCCGCCGGATCCGGAGGAACTCCGCGTCGGTGTCCCTGCGCACCAGGACGAACCGGACCACCGCGTTGGCCGCGATCCCGATGGTCAGCGCCAGCAGCAGCGCCGGAACCTGCTTCAAATGCGTCTGCAGGAACATCGCGAAGAAGAACAGGAAGAACGACAGCGAGCCCAGTGCGATCCCGCGCGAACCGAACCGCTGGGCGTAGACCGCGACGAAGATCAGCAGCACGAACACGACGCTGTCCAGCGGCGGCACCGCCGATCCCACACTGGCCGCGGTGAGTGACGCCGCACCGAGCAGCAGTCCCAGTACCAGCGTCACCGCCTGCTTCCCGGGGGTCTCGTCGTTGACGGTGAAGGCGGAGGTCATCGCGGCGATGGCGGCGACGAGGGTGACCGTGAGCGGCTGGTGGAACGGCAGGATGGCCAGCACCGCGACGACGATGCTGAGGACGGCCGAGAAGCCGAGCCGGAGCCGGACCAGGCCGGGATCGGAGGCGACCAGACGGTCGGTCGTGGCCTGGGTGATGCGGGTGATCATCGGGCGAGCAGCTCTCCTTGGGCGAGGGTGACCCGCCGGGCGGTGGACGAGGTGACGCGAAGACGGTATCGGGCGTGTCGTGCCGGCTCGGCGAGGGCGAACGGCCGCGTCTGGCGGCGCCATCGGAACGTCTCGCCCTCACGCTGGTCCAGCAGCGTCCAGCGCTCGCCGTCGTCGGATCCCTCCAGCACCCACGAACGCGGATCACCCCGGCGGCTTCCCGAGGTCAGCGTGTACATGACGACGTCGCGAGAAGCGTCCTCGACGGGGAACTCGATGACGGGTTCGCGCCCGGGGAAGGTGATCTCGGTCTTGGTGGTGTCGTCGAACAGTGGTCCGTCGCCCGCCGTGATGTCCGTGAGCGGTCGCGGGTCGGCGGGCTCGACGAGGGAGTGGCCCCAGTCCGACGGCCGCTCGCCCATCGTGAACTCCAGTTTCGCGCCCTCGGCCAGCGCGGAATGCGGGAGCGTGGTGCTCTCGTGCGGCCGTCCGTCGATCGTCAGCCCTTGGACGTACACGGTGTCGTCGGTGTTGCCGGGCGCCTCGACGACCAGGTCCTTCCCGTTCTCGAGGTGGACGGTCGCCTTCGTGAACAGCGGCGCGCCGATCGCGTACTCGGGGCTGCCCATCGCCAGCGGGTAGAACCCGAGTGCGGCGAAGACGTACCAAGCGGACATCTCGCCGTTGTCCTCGTCGCCGGGGTAGCCCTGGCCGAGGTCGCTCCCGACGTAGAGCCGCCGCAGGACCTCCCGCACGATCCGCTGCGTCTTCGGGGGCGCGCCCGCGTGGTTGTAGATCCAGGGAATGTGGTGCGAAGGCTGGTTGGAATGCCCGTACTGTCCCATCCGGACGTCGCGCGCCTCGGTCATCTCGTGGATCAGCCCACCATAGGAACCCGGTTTGCGGCCGGTCTCCGGCGTCGCGAAGAACGTGTCCAGTTTGGACTCGAGTGCCTCCGCCCCGCCGTGCAGTGCCGCGAGGCCGGCGCCGTCGTGGGGTACGGAGAAGGCGGTGTTCCAGGAGTTCGTCTCGGTGAAGTCGCCGCCCCACGCTTCGGGGTCGTAGCCCTCGGCGGCGAAGTGGCGGCTGCCGTCCCGGTTGCGGCCCTGGAAGAACCCGATCAGGTGGTCGAAGTGGTTCGCGTACTGCTGCGAGCGCTGGCGGAAGTAGGCGGCGTCGTCGTCGTGTCCGAGTGCCTCGGCGAAATTGGCCAGGCCGAAGTCGTTGACGCAGCCCTCCAGAGCCCACGACAGTCCCTCGTGGACCGACGTCGGCGTGAACCCGAGGAAGATCGACTCGTGCAGGCCCTTCCGGCCGACGCTCTGCCCGCGCGGCGTCACCGTCGCGTTCTTCAGTGCCGCTTCGTAGGCGGCCTCGACGTCGAATCCGCGCACGCCTTTGAGGTACGCGTCGGCGAACGCCACGTCGGAACTGGTGCCGGTCATGAGGTTGGCGTAGCCGGGGGAGGACCAGCGTGAGATCCAGCCGCCTTCGCGGTACTGCTGGACGAACCCGTCGATCATCCGCCCGCACCGGCCGGGGGTGAGCAGCGCGTACGCGGGCCAGGTGGTGCGATAGGTGTCCCAGAAGCCGTTGTTGACGTACATCTCGCCGTCCACGACCTTCGCGCCGGTCCGGGTGCGCGTGCTGGGCCAGAGGCGGCGGACGACCGGGCTCGCGTGGCGGACGCCCTTCGGGGTGTCTTCGTGCGCGGAGTTCGGATACAGGAACAGGCGGTAGAGATTGGAGTAGAACGTCGTGCGCTGCTCCTCGGTCGCTCCCTCGATCTCGACCCGGTCCAGCACCTCGGCCCACCGCGCGCGGGCTTGATCGCGGACCTGCTCGAAGGTCGTTCCGGCGGGGATCTCCCGGTCGAGGTTCCGCTTGGCCTGCGCGAGGCTGATCAGCGACGTCGCGATCCGCATCGTCACCTCGCCGGCCGCGAACTCCAGGAACCCGGTCACCGTGCGCCACACCGGGCGCCGGATCCTCCCGCCGTTTTCGGCGTGGACGTCGAACTCGGCGTGGACGAACATCCGCCGCGCCCCGGCCGACAACCGGCTGCGCACCCAGGTGTGACCGGTGAGGACACCGTTCGCCGGGTCGAGCCGCAGCCCTCCCCGGTTGCGGGCGTTGTCGAACAGCAGCCAGCCGCGGTCACCCGGGAAGGTGAACCGGAACAGCGCCGCGTGATCCGCCGGGGCGATGTCGGTGGTGATCCCGTTGGCGAACCGGACACCGTAGTGATGCGGCCGGTCGATCTCGTCGTCGTGGGAGAACGCGAGCGCGCGGCGGGCCCGGTCGGACTCGACCGGGCCGATCCCCGGCATCACCTGGAAGGTGTGCCGGTCGCCCATCCACGGGCTCGGCTGATGCGACAGCGCGAACGCCTGCAGCGCGGGACGGTTCGCGGCGTCGTTGTGCCGGTGGTAGCTGTAGATCCAGTTGGTGGCGCTCGCGTCGGTGACCGGGGTCCAGAAGTTGAAGCCGTGCGGGACGGCGGTCGCGGGGAAGTTGTTGCCCCGCGAGAACTTGTCGCTGGAATGTGTGCCGCGGGTGGTGCGGACGTGGTCCACCGGCTCGCGGATCTCGATGACGCGGTCGGTGATCCGGACGTCGTCCACCCAGCCCGCGCTCTCGCCGTCCGGGGGTTCGCTGATCAGGACGATCCGGGCGATCCGTCGTCCGGCGAACTCACCCAGCCTGCGGCGCACGAGGTTCCACTGGTCCACGTACAGCGTCTTGTCCATGCCCTGCCCGGCGGCGGTGAACCCGGTGGACGTCCCGTCGGTGAACTCGACGTCCAGGGCCACGAAGGTGCCGCTGTAGTCCGTCCCCGCTTCGGGGAAGACCACATAGGACAGTTCGGTGTCGCCGGTGACCTCGATGTCCACTTCGAACAGGGTGGCGCGCAGCGTGTTCTCGTAGCGGAGGGCGTGCGCGCCGGTGAACCCGACGCCGCTCTTCGCGGTCGGTGACGACCGCGGCCCGGTGCCGACGCTCAAGGCCGGATCCACCGGCTGCGGATCACCCGTTTCGAAGGAGGAGGAGAACCCGGTGATCGTCACCAGGCCACCGTAACTCGCACGCGTGAGCCCGGCTCGGTGTGCCGCGTGCAGAGGACTACACGCGTGAGGAGAGGAACTCCTCGAAGGTGCCCGCGCCGGTCGCGTTCTCCGGGGTCAGGTTGCCGCCCGCCCGGAACGCCCGCGCCGCCTTGCCAGGCAGCCACAGCGGCACGATCGGCTTCCGGCGCCCCACCGACCGCTGGTACGCCTCCGCCAGGTCACGGGCGCTCCGCACCTCGGGACCACCCATATCCGGCACCCTTCCCGACGGCACACCGGACGTCAGCTCGACCAGCCGGTCCGCGACGTCGCCGGTGCTGACCGGCTGGAACCGGAATCCCGACGGCATGAACGTCACCGGCAGCCGCCGCTGCGCCGACGACGCCCGCGCGACGAGCTCGTGGAACTGCGTCGCGCGCAGCACCGTCCACGGCAGACCGGACTCCTCGATCACCTTCTCCGAGGCCAGCTTCTCGTCGTAGTAGAAGAACCGGATCACGTCGATGCCGACGATCGAGATGTACACCAGATGCGGGCCGCCCGCGCGCCGCGCAGCCTCGACCAGGTTCCGGGTCACCAGCTCGTCCCCGCGACCCAGCGTCGACGCGCAATGGATGATCGCCGAGACACCGTCGACAGCCTCGGCGAGACCGGCACCGGTCTTCAGATCGCACCGCGCCCACTCGTTCGGTTCCGCCGCGGGACGCGGCCGCCGGCTCATGATCCGGACCGGCCGGTCTCCGGCGACCAGCCGCCGCACCACCTCACGGCCGAGGTCGCCGGTACCGCCGGTCACCAGAATCGGGTTCGTCACCTTGATCCTCCGTTCACGAGAGCTTCCACCCTCAAGAACCGGCCGGCCACCCGGAATGTGACAACTGCCCCGACAGGAACGTCAGTTTGTCCGGATTCCCGACCGCGCGGAGCCCCGAGATCCGGTCGTCCACCACCTCGAACCCGAGGACGCCGTACAGGACGTCACCGGCCGTCGCGACCACCGCCGGACCGCCGTTGACCTCGAGGATCTCGATCGACACCTGTCCGACGCCGGCGAACATCCCGGCGTACAACCGTGCGACCTTGGCCGCGCCGTGCACCGGACGCCGGGCGGCGGTGACGTTGCCGCCGCCGTCGGACCACGCCGTGACATCGGCGGTCAGCAAGCTCTCCAAAGCGGGCAGATCGCCGTCCCGCGCCGCCGACAGGAAGCTCTCGACGAGCTTCTCGAGGTGTCGCGGGTTCGGCGCCCGTCGCTCGTCCGACCGGTTCAAGGCCCGTCGCGCCCGGCTGTGCAGCTGGCGTGAGTTGACCTCGGACACGTCGAGGATCTCGGCGATCTCACGATGGCTGTATGCGAAAGCCTCCTTCAACACGAACACCGCCCGCTCGACCGGGCTGAGCTGTTCCAGCAACACCAGCATCGCCAGCGACACCGAATCCCGCTGCTCCGCCGTCTCCAGCGGACCGAGCGCGTCATCCGAGGTCAGGACCGGTTCGGGCAGCCACGGCCCGATATACCGCTCTCGCTGTGCCCTGGCCGAGGTCAGCCGGTTCAGGCAGAGGTTGGTGACCACTTTCGCCAGCCACGCCCGCGGCGACGCGATCGACCCGCGTTCGGCGCCCGCCCACTTCGGATAGGCGTCCTGAACGGCGTCTTCCGCCTCCGCCGCCGAACCGAGCAGGCGATAGGCGAGACCGAACATGGCAGGGCGCAGCCGCTCGAATTCTGTGGCGTTGTCCATCTTCCCCTACGAATCCCGCTGAATCCACTGTGGACGCCCAGGCGCGTGGGTCCCGCTCACCGGGAATTCCGTACCTGATCGGCGCTGACGTCGGCTGTGACTGTATCGGTACGAAGAGAACGTCTGCGTCACCACCGAGAGAGGGGTCTGGAGTGACGTCACGTTCGTCGCGTTCGCGTACCTCATTGTGCGCCGCGACCGCCATCACAGTATTAGCGCTGGTCACAGTGCCCCAAGCCGGAGCGGCACCGGCACCGGGCGCCGTGCACACCACACCGGACAGATCCGGAAAGGACATCGATGTCCGCGACACGGCGAGAACCAGCCCGCGCGTCCTCGGCGCGCACGACCGGCTCTCGGCGTCACGGGCGAATTCCGTCGCGAAGGCACGCGCGGAACTGGGCAACCAGGCCGTGCTCGACTTCGACGAGCTGACCGGCACACCCCGCGTCCTCGCTCGCACCGACGGGTTCCTCACCGGACCGAGCGGGAAATCACCCCGCGACATCGTGCTGAACTACCTGCGGGAGAAAGAAGGCCTCGTCGGTCTCAGCGCGGGAGACACCGCGAAGCTGAACCTGCGCAAGGACTACGTCGACGTCGAAGGCACCCATCACCTGTCGTTCACCCAGTCCGTCGGCGGGGTTCCGGTGTTCGGCAACGGCTTGAAAGCGCACGTGGCCAAGGACGGCAGGCTGATCCAGCTGGACGGGGCGCCCGTACGTGATCTTCCCGCGTCGCTGGGCGTGGCCACGCTGGCCGCCCCCGCACCGGACTCCGAAAAGGTCGCTTTCCTGACCGGCGACGGGCTCCGGCCCGCCTGGTACACGCTGGCCAAACCCGCCGTGGACAAGATGTTCCAGGAGGTGACCGACGCCGGCACCGGCAAGCTGCTCTACCGCAAGAACCTGGTGAACCACGCCAACGACGCCAACGACGCTGCCGGAGCCAAAGGCCTCGCCTGGGAAGCCCAGCCGGGCCCGCAGAAGCAGGTCGACCTGACCCAGAAGGGCTGGCTGCCCGCCGACGCCAAGACGCTGGACGGCAACGTCGCGCATGTCGCCGCCGACGTCAACGGCGACCTGAAGTTCCAGCCGCAGGAGGAGATCGGGCCGAACACCGACGGCACCTACCGCTACCGGTTCACCGACTTCACCGGCGTCGTCGGCCCGCCGTGCTCGACGGCGAGGCCGTGTTCCTGGGACCCGAAGACGCCGGGCTCGTGGGCGAAGAACCGCGAACAGAACGCCGTGCAGGCACTGGCCTACGTCGGGAGCTTCCACGACCACCTCGCCTCCTTCCCGATCGGCTTCACCCGCGAGGCGGGCAACTTCGAGAAGGTCGACGGCGACGCCGTCCAGGTCCACACCCTGCTGGGCGCGCAGGAACCGGGCTACTACGACAACGCGTTCATGGGCACCCCGCCGGACGGGCAGCCGCCGACGATGGGGATGTTCCTGTTCCACGACCCCCGGGACCCCACCGACCCGTTCCTCGCGGCGAACTCCGCCGACGACGCCACGATCATCCACCACGAGTACGGCCACGGCCTGTCCAACCGGCTGGTCGTCGACGCGCAGGGCAACTCCACGCTGAACTCCTTCCAGTCCGGGGCGATGGGTGAGGCTTGGAGCGACTGGTACGCCTTCGACTACCTCGTCGGGCGTAACGCGATCAAGGACACCTCGGCGCCCGGTGAACTCCTCGGCGGCGACTACGTGAGCAACGGCGTCCCCCTCGCCCGCACCCAGCCGCTGGACTGCCCGGTCGGCGCCGGTGCGCCACAGTGTCCCGGTACACCAGGGGCGGGGCCCGGCGGTTACACCTACGGCGACCTCGGCCGGATCGTCGGCTTCCCGGAGGTGCACGCCGACGGTGAGGTCTGGGCGAGCGCGCTGTGGGATCTCCGCTCCGCGCTCGGTGTGCAGCTGACGCGGGCGCTGGTCACCCGCGCGATGGAGCTTTCGCCCGCGTCGCCGTCGTTCCTCGACATGCGGAACGCGATCCTGCAGGCCGACACGGTGATCAACGGCGGCCGCGCACACGCCGAACTGTGGAAGACCTTCGCCGCGCGCGGCATGGGCTACTTCGCCGCGTCGATCACCGGCGCCGACACCGCACCGGCCGAGGACTTCTCCACTCCGCCGCCCGCCGGTACCCCGACCGGGACCGTGACCGGCAAGGTCACCGAACGCGAAAGCGGCGCCCCGATCGGCGGCGTCGCCGTCCGGTTCAGCGGGCACGACTCCGGATTCGGCGGCTCGCTGTCCGCGGTCACCGACACCGGCGGCGGCTACACCATCTCCGGCGTGCTCCCCGGTACCTATCCGAAGGTCTACGCCTCCGGAGGCGGCGCCGACAGCGAGACCCGCGCGGTCTCGGTGCGGTCGGGGACCACCAAGGTCGACTGGTCACTGCGGTTCAACTGGGCCTCCACCGACGCGGGTGCCGGTGTCACCGCGTTCAACGGCGAGGACTTCACGCCGTACGGCTGCGGTCCCGGTGACCTGGTGAAGTCGTCGGTGCTCGGCGGTGGTGGCTGGTCGACCGACAAGGTCGTCCGGGCCGACGGCACCGTCGAGACGCGATTCGTCACGATCAAACTCGGCAAACCGGTCAATGTCAGCGCCATCGAGATCGACCCGTCCAATGTCTGCGGCGACGACCCGCCCGCCGCGGCCAAGGACGTCACCGTCGAGACCTCGGTGGACGGCACGACGTGGGTGAAGGCGGGCACCGGCGACTTCGAACCCGCCGACCTGAACAAGCTCACCGCGCTCCAGCTCGCGCCGGGCAGCGCGACCGGGGTGCTGTTCGTGCGGCTGACCGTTTCGTCCAACCAGCTGTCGTTCTACCCGGGCAGGGCCTGCTCGCCGCAGCCCACGACGGCAGGCTGCCTGTACATGGACGTGCAGAAACTGGCGGTGCGGGGCGCTCCCGCCTGACACGCCCCGAGCGTGGAGGATTCAAGACGTTGAGCGTCCTGAATCCTCCACGCTCGACCCACTGCAGGCACTACCCCGGAAGACCTCAGCAGAAGACTTCGTCGAGCAGCTTGAGCAGCGCCGGGTTGGGGTCGCCCCCGGTCGGCGCGCTCGTGGCCGAGAGCTCCAGCCGCTTCTTGGTGTCCGGTGTGGTCAGCAGCTGCGAGGAGTAGCCGGGGATGCCGCCGCCATGTCCCCACACCTTGCTGCCGCACGGCAGGGTTTGCACCTGAAGGCCGAGGCCGTACTCGGGGCTGACCGTGGTGGTCTTGCTGAGCTCCCGCTGTTGCGCGGGCTTGAGCAGCTTGCCGCTCGCGAGCGCCACGACGAACGTGTCCAGATCACGCGTGGTGGAGATGATCTCGCCGGCGGCCCACGCGACCGACGGGTTGATGCGGGTGACGTCGTTCGGCTTGCCCGCCACGGTCACGTAACCGTGGGCGTGCGGGCCCCTGATCTCGACGTTGTCGCCAGGGACCTCGGTGCCGTCGAGGTGCAACGGCTTCAGGATCCTCTGCTCGACCGCCTTCCCGTACGGCTTGCCGGTCAGCTTCTCCACCAGCAGACCCGCGACCACGTAGTTGGTGTTGGAGTAGCTCCACCGGGTGCCGGGGTCGAAGTCGAGTGGCTTGTCGGTGGCGATCTTGAGCAGCTGCTCTGGCGCCCAGTGTTTGTAGCGGATCTGCTCGAATTCGTCCGGGTCGAGCGGTAACGCGCTGGTGTAGTTGTAGAGGCCGCTCGTGTGCTGCAGGACCTGGCGGACCGTGATGCGGCCGTCGATCCGGCCGGGCAGGTAACGGACGACCGGCGCGTCCAGGTCGAGCTTGCCTTCGCCCGCGATCTGCAACAGCACTGTCGACACGAACGTCTTGGTGATGCTGCCGACGCGGAACCGGCCGTTCTCCGGCACCGGGCGATTCGAACCCAACTCCGCCTTACCCGAGCGAGCGGTGAACCGCTGGACGCCGTCGGTCACCCTGGCCTGCACGCCGAGCGCTCCGTTCACGGTGATCTGGTCCAGTGCCTCCTGCACGACCGCGCGGTCGGCGCTGGTGTCGGCGAGCGCGGTACCCGTGGTGGCGATCAACCCGGCGACGGTGAGCGCGGCCACGAGCCGGGTTCTCAGCAAAGGCCGCGACGATTTTCTTTGCACCATAAGAAAAATCTCCCCTGTAAGCGCGAATGCTCTCCCCAGCCGACGCTAGCGTCCGGCGCTCCTTACCCGCAGTAGCGGGAAACACATCCCACTCGAACAGAGCAGCGATGGTAAGATCACGGTATCGGGGTAGAAATGTGCTGTCCGATCGGCACACGCACACGCGGTATCGAATGAACCGTCACTCCTTCCTAGTGAAGGAGTTTTTCTTTGCGTACCCACGTTCAAAGCCGGTCCTTGGTCGAAGCGTGGCCGGCGCTGGCCGGGCTCTCGGCCGTATTCCTGTTCGAGATGCTCGACAACTCGATCCTCAACGTCGCGTTGCCGACCATCGGCCGCGAACTCTCCGCCTCGACGACCACCCTGCAATGGGTGACCGGCGTGTATTCCGTCGTGTTCGGCGGGCTGATGCCTGCCTTCGGTGCGCTGGCCGACCGGATCGGACGGCGCAAGGTCATGCTCGCCGGGCTCGTACTGCTCGGCGTGGCGAGCCTGGCCACGATGTTCGTCACCGTCGCGTGGCAGCTCATCGCCGTCCGGGCCGTCATGGGTGTCGCGGCCGCGATGACGACACCGGGATCGCTCGCCCTCGTGTTCCGCCTGTTCGACGACGACGTGTTGCGCGTTCGCGCGACCACACTGATCTCGACCGTGGGCCTGGTCGGCCTCGCCATCGGCCCCACCGCCGGTGGCCTCGTGCTCGGTTTCGCGCCGTGGCAAGCATTGCTGCTGGTGAACGTGCCCGTCGCGGCGCTCGCGTTCCTCGGCATCCGGGCGGGTATCCCGGTAGATGACCCCGCCGGCCTGCACCGCGATCCGTTCGACCTCGCCGGCGCCGCGCTGGGGACCACGACGATCATCCTCACTCTTCTCGCTCCCACGTTCTTCGTCGAAGCCGGCACCGCCTCCGCGCCGCCCTGGGGCGTCGCCGCGGCCGCGCTCGTCACCGGAACCTGCTTCGTCTTCCGCCAGAAGACCGCACGGCATCCACTGCTGGATCTGAAGCTCATCGCCCGGCCACTCGTCTCCAGCGGCCTGGCGCTCAAAGCCGCGGCCGGACTCGCGACCGCCGGCCTCAGCTACCTCGTGACGCTGCACCTGCAGTTCGGTCTCGGCTGGGCGCCCGCCCAAGCGGCGATCGGGATGCTGCCCCAGGTCGTCGTGCTGATCGCCGGCGGCACCCTCGTCACCCCGCTGATCACCCGCGTCGGGCTCACCAAGGCCGCTTGGCTCAGCGCCTGCGCGGTCGTGTGCGGGCTCGCCGTCTACACCGCGTTCGGCGGGCTCGGCTACGTCTGGATCGCCGTCGCTCTCGCCCTCGTCGCGGCGGGTATGCGCGTGGTCGGTGTCGTGGCGGGCACCAACGTGATGCGTGGCCTGCCGTCGAACCGGACCGCCGTCGGAGCCGCACTCGTCGACACCGCCGGCGAGGTCACCATCGGGATCGGCATCGCGCTCAGCGGCACCATCCTGGCGCTGGTCTTCCCCGGTGCGCTGACGACGGCTCAGCAATCGGCCGACTTCCAGCACGCGATCACCTACGCCGGTCTCGCACTCACCCTGCTTTCCGCGGCTCTCGTCGGCTTCGGCATCCTCCGCGGCCGCAAGTAGATGACGAATTGCGACACGCCCTAAGTACGTGAAGGCCCCCTTCACGGCGCTAGACGCAATGAAGGGGGCCTTCACGTACTTACCGGAGGACTACAGCTTCGCGCACTGCCCGGCGGCCGGGCCGCGGACGGTGTTCTGCAGGTCGTAGTCCGTCGGAGCGGGGGAGTTGGCCGCGCACGCCAGAGGTCCGCCGACCGTGCTCGCGGTCAGCACCGGCCCCTTGTTGCCCGTCAACGCCACCGGCCCGCCGATCTCGGTCAGTTCGATCGAGACCGGACCGGTCGCCCCGGAGATCGCCACCGGACCGTTCACCTTGGTCCGGTCCAGCACGATCTGCGCCGCACCGTTCGCGGTCAGCGGACCGGAGATCGTCCCGCCGCGGACGATCAGGCTCGCGCCCGCCGCCACCGACACCGGACCGGACACCGTCGCACCGTCCACACAGGTCACCCCGTCCCGCACGATCAGCGGACCCTTGCGCTCGCCCGTGATCGTCTGCGTGCACGCCGCGTCGGGTTTGCCCAGCACCTCGAACTCCGACAGCGACGCCTCCCCGCCCGTGGTCGCGGTGACCTCGAGCCGGTAGTGGGCGTAGTGCGCCGGGTTCGCGATCTTGAACGCCCTGGTCTGCTGACGCCACGAGAACTTCTGGTCGGTCCGCTGATCCGCGACCGCCCACGTCTTCCCGTCGTAGGAACCCTTCAGCACCCAGCTCTTCGCGTCACCCGCGCCCTTGCCCGAAGTCAGCGTGTAGAACGAACCCGCCTCATTCGTCGAGGGCACCTGATACTGGATCGGCGCCTTCACCTTCGCCTCGGTCCGCGACGTGTTGTCGAAGAACGCAGCGTCCCCACCGGAGACCGGCTTGGTCAGATCGTGCACCGGCGTCGGCACCGCGTCGCCCTTGGTGATCGACTTCGGCGCGTCGTCCGGGCCGGTACCCCACGACGACGGGTTCGGGCCCATGTCGAAGTCGAGCGTCCCGCCTCCTCCGATCGCCGAATGCGCCAGCGACGTCGAGGTCTGCGGCTTGCCGTTCACCTTCAGGCCCTGCACGTAGACGTTCTTAGCGCTGTTCTTCGGTGCGTTGACCACGATCTTCTTGCCGCCCGGCAGGTTCACGGTCGCCTTGGTGAACAGCGGCGAGCCGATCGCGTAGTCCGAGCTGCCGACCTGCAGCGGGTAGAAGCCCAGCATGCCGAACAGCCACCACGCCGACTGCTCACCGTTGTCCTCGTCACCGCCGTAGCCCTGGCCCAGCTCACTGCCGACATACAGCCGGGACAGCGCTTCGCGGACCTTCGCCTGCGTCTTCGACGGCTGCCCCGCGTAGTCGTACATGTAGAGCGTGTGGTGCGCGGCCTGGTTGGAATGCGCGTACATGCCCATCCGCACGTCCCGCGCCTCGGTCATCTCGTGGATGACCCCGGGGTAGGTGCCGAACTTGAGCCCCTGTTCGGGTTTGGCGAAGAACTCGTCCAATTTGGACGCCAGCCCCGCCTTGCCGCCGTAGAGGTTCGCCAGGCCCTGCCCGTCCTGCGGGACCGAGAACCGCATGCCGTACGCGTTGGTCTCGGTGTAGTCGATACCCCAGACCTCCGGGTCGAACTCCTCCTTGCTCCGGGTGAACTTGCCCGCCGCGTCACGGCCCTGGAAGAAGCCGACACTCGGGTCGAACACGTTCACGTACTGCGTGGCCCGCTCGGTGAAGTACCCGTAGTTGTCCAAGTACTCCTGCTTGCGCGGGTCGTTCGCCGGAGCCTCGTCGTAGAGCTTCTTCGACATGTTCGCGATCGCGTTGTCGTTGACGTAGCCCTCGATCGCCCACGAGAACCCGTGGTCCGCGGTGTTCGGCGCGTACCCGAGGAACGTGCCCTCGTCGATGCCCTTGCGGCCGACCGCGCCGTTCGGCGGGGTCACCGTGGCGTTCTTGATCGCCGAGTCGTAGGCCGACTGGACGTCGAAACCCTTGACTCCCTTGAGATAAGCGTCCGCGAAGGCAGCGTCCGAACTCGTCCCGGTCATCAGATCCGCGTAACCGGGGGAGGACCAGCGCGAGATCCAGCCACCGTCGCGGTACTGCTGCACGAAACCGTCCACCAGCTTGCCGGTGGTCTCCGGGCTGAGCAGCGAGTACGCCGACCACACCGTGCGATAGGTGTCCCAGAACCCGTTGTTGACGAAGAACTCGCCGTCGACCAGTTTCGCCCCGGTCTGCGTCGGAGTGTCCTGGCCGGTCTTCGGCGACACCGGGCTCGCGTACTTCTTCACCGGTTTCTCGACCGTGCCGACGTTCTCGAAGCCCGAGTTCGGGTACAGGAACAGGCGGTACAGGTTGGAGTACAGCGTGATCAGCTGATCCTTCGACGCGCCCTCGACCTCGACGACCTTGAGCTTCTCGTCCCACGCCTTCTGCGCGGTGTCGGCGACCGACTCGAGCGTCGCGTTCGGGGCGAGCTCCTGCTCCATGTTCTTCTTCGCCTGATCGACGCTGATCAGCGAGGTCGCGATCCGCATGTTCACCGTCTTGTCGGCACCCGCGTCGAACTTCAGATAGCCGAGGACGTTGTCCCGCTTCTGGTCACCCGAACCGGTCGACAACTTCGAGCCGGCGGTCACCGGCTTGTCGAAGGTGGCGTAGACGAACATCCGGGTCGCACCGGCGGACAGCCCGCTCTTCACGTCGCTGTACCCGGTGATCGCCCGGCCTGCCGGGTCGAGGGTGAGCCCGCCGTTGTTGTTGACGTTGTCGAAGATCAGGTTCGAGTCCGCGCCGGGGAACTTGAAGCGGTACAGCGCCGCGTGATCGGTCGGCGCCACCTCGGTCTTGATCCCGTTCTCGAAGTCGACGCCGTAGTAGTGCGCCCGCGCGGTCTCGTTCGAGTGCTTGAACGGCAGCTTCCGCGCCTCACGGTCGGGATTCGGCACCCCGGACGCGGTCGAGGGCAGGAACTGGAAGGTCTGCCGGTCCGCCATCCACGGACTCGGCGCGTGGCTCGCGGAGAACGCCTGCAGCGCCGGGAGGTTCTGCTCGTTGTTGCGCGAGTGATAGGAGTACATCCAGCTCAACGTGCCCGCGTCGGTCGTCGGGATCCAGAAGTTGAACCCGTGCGGCACGGCGGTCGCGGGCATGTTGTTGCCCCGCGAGAACGACCCGTTCGACAGCGAGCCGCGCGTGGTCAGCACGTTGTCGGACGGGCGAAGGCTCGCCGGCGGCGTCGGCGTCGCCGAGACCTTGATGTCGTCCAGCCAGCCCTGCAGCGAACCCGGCCCGTCGGCGTTGTCGTAGCCGACCAGGACCCGGTCGATCGTCTTGCCCTTCGCGACCACGCCGATCTGCGAGCGCACCAGATTCCACTGGTTGGTGTAGAGCACCTTGCTCGCGCCCTGGCCCTGCGGCGAGAGCCCGAAACCGTACTGGTCGACCGCGCCGAGCTGGCTCAGGTACGTGCCGTCGGTGAATGCCAGGTCCACCGCGACGTTCGTGCTCGGGTACTTGAGGTCGCCGCGGATGAACTCCGGCTGCACCTTGTACGACAGCTCCGAGGTCGCCGCCACCGGGATGTCGACGTCGAAGATCTTGTTGTACGACCAGCCGTGCCCCTGCGCCTTGTGGCTGCCGGAGTAGCGGAACGCCCGCAGGCCGGTGAAGCCCACCCGGTTCTTGCTGGTGTAGCCGCTGCCCGGACCGCTGTCGGCGAAGCTGCGCATGTTCGGCAGCGCCGGCGGGGCCGGGTCCTCGTTGGCCAGCAGCAGCTCCGAAAGCTGCATGATCGGGCCGCCGTTGTTCTTGGTGACATCGAGCCGGAAGTACTTGTACGCGGCACTCCCGGCCGCGAGGCGGTACTCCTTCGTCTGGAACGGCTCGCTGAACTTCTGCCCGGTCTGCTTGTCCAGCTCGGTCCAGGTCCGGCCGTCGGCGGAACCCTGCAGCGTCCAGTCCTGCGGGTTGCGGTTGTCGAAGTCGTTCGCCGAGGACAGCGCGTACCGCGTGATCGACGTCGGCTCGGACAGCGTGACCTGCGCCCAGCCGGTCGGCGTCCAGGCCAGCCACTTGGTGTCGGTCGAGCCGTCGACGAGGTTCGAAACCCCCTCGTTGGGGGTGTTCTCGCTGTTGGCGGAGGTCTCGGTGACCTTGCCGCGGATGTCACCGGGGATGGTGGTGGCGTTCGCGCCGTCGACGCCGAAGGCCTTCGGCTTGCCCGACGGGTCGATGTCGACGGTGTCGCTCCACGTCGGCTCCGGTTCACCCGGCTCGAACGAGGAGTAGAAGTCCGGTGGGGCCTCTTCGGCCGCGGCGGTGGCGGGGAGGGCTACCAGCCCGGACGCCACGACCGTGGCACTCAGAAGGCTGCAGACCCAAGGTCTGACGCTTCGGGGCATCGTTGCACCAATGCTTTCTCGCAGGGGGACCGGTGACGCCAAGAGAGAAAAACTCGGTTGTGACATCGATGTCAAGACACCCGGACAAACCTGACCCGAAGTGGACAACCCGGATGTCTCCAAACCTGGTGGACAACGGACGGGAGCGGGGCCAGGGTGAATGAGCCAACTGAAGCCGATCCGGAAACTGGGGTGGGGAAATGCGGCGGTTGTCCATGCTCGGCGTGGCAGCGCTCGTCACGGCGGGCTCGATACTCACGGCTCCGGCGGCCACCGCCGGCGAAACGACCTTCCGCCCGGTGCGCACCTGCGCCGATCTCGTGCGGACCTACGACCTTCCCGGCGCGGTCACGCACGTCGAGACCGCGACCGTGGCGACGGCGACGGCGACCGAACCGGAGAACTGCGACGTCCGCGGCTACGTCGAACCGGCGGTGCGGTTCCAGCTCCGGCTGCCGACCAAGACCTACGCGGGCCGGTACCTGCAGTTCGGCTGCGGCGGGTTCTGCGGGGCGGTCAACACGCCGCCGTTCGCCGACTGCGGCCTCCCGCACGGCGGTGACGTCGCGGTCGCGGCCACCGACGACGGTCATGTCGGCAAGACCCCTTCGGTGGTCGACGACGGCAAGTGGGCCGAGAACGACCAGGCCGCCCGTGACGACTTCGCATTCCGTGCGCCGCACGTGGTCTCGAAGGCGTCCAAGCGACTGATCGCGGCGTTCTACGGCGCTCCGCCGAAGAAGTCCTACTTCAGCGGCTGCTCCGACGGCGGCCGCGAGGCGCTCCTGCTGGCCCAGCGCTACCCTCACGACTTCGACGGCATCGTCGCCGGCGCGCCCGCCGGATACTGGGGCCCGCTGCTCGGCGTCTACCAGACCTGGCTCGCGAAGGCGAACACCGGCGCCGACGGCAAGCCGATCCTGACCGCCGACAAACTCCCGGCCCTGCACGCCGCCGCACTGTCCACATGCGACAAGTCCGACGGCCTCGGCGACGGTGCCATCGACGACCCGCGCACCTGCCGCTTCGACCCGGCCACCATCGCCTGCCCGCCGGGCACCGACAACGCAGGCTGCCTCACCGCGGCACAGGTCCAGGCGACCAAGAAGATCTACGCGCCGCCGACCGACGAACGCGGCCGCAAGCTGTACCCGGGCGGCCAGACCGTCGGCTCCGAGCTCTCCTGGTACGGCTGGATCATCCCGTCACCGGAAACCGGCGGCGTCCCCTTCGCACAGGCGCTCGCCGACAACTACCTGAAGTACATGGCCTACCCGATCGGGACACCGCATTCGTCCGTCGAGAAATTCGCCTTCACCGCACGCGAATTCGACCGGCTGACCCCGGAAGGCATCCGCTCCAACGCGATGTCGACGGACCTGCGCGAATTCCGCCGTGCGGGCGGGAAACTCGTGATCTGGCACGGCTGGGCCGACCAGGCGATCCCCGCCGCGGGCAGCATCGACTACTACCAGCGGCTCACCCGCGCCAACGGCGGCCCCGCGGCGACGCAGAGCTGGGCGCGGCTGTTCATGGTGCCCGGCCTGTACCACTGCGCGACCGGCGACAAACTGACCGAGTACGACCCGCTGAAGGAACTGGTGTCCTGGGTCGAACGCGGCACCGCACCGGACCGCACCATCGCCACCGGCCGCGACGCGGACGGCAAGGTCTTCCGCACCCGGCCGGTGTTCCCGTACCCGCTGCAGGCCAAGTACGACGGCACCGGAAGCGTCGACGACGCCGCGAACTTCGTGCCGGTCCCGCCATCGCGGCCTTCGCAGGACATCGTGCACTGGGCCGGGAACGACCTGTACGGGAAGGCGGGTCCTGTCGCTCCTTAGCAGTCCCAGCAGCCGCGAAGGCAGCGCGTGAAGGCCCCCTTCCCTCGGCTGAGCCGAGGAAAGGGGGCCATCATGTACTTGGGGTGGGCACCTAGAGAGAACTCGCCAGAGCGACTCACAACCTCCCGAGGAAACGCTCACCGGTCCGGCACGACACCGCTCAATAACCGGTCAGGAAAGAACGCCGTCCAGCAGGCGGACCCGCCGGTCCGCGATCCGGTGCACGTCGTCGTCGTGCGTCGCCACGATGACCGCGGCGCCCTCCTCGGCGCATCGCCGCAGCAGCCGCAGCACCCGCGGCGTGCTCCCGGCGTCCAGATGCGCTGTGGGTTCGTCGGTGAGCAGGACCCGCGGCCGCCCGCTGACCGCCCTGGCGAGCGCGACCCGCTGCTGCTGCCCGAACGAGACCTCGAGCGGGTAGCGGTCGCCGAGTTCACCGATCCCGAGTTCCTCCAGCAGTCCCGAAACCCGCGCGTGGATGTCCTTCGCGCTGGGTTTGGGGACGTCGGAGCGGAGCCGCAAGGGCAGCGCCACGTTCTCCGCGATCGTCAGTTCGTTCGCGAGGCCGAGTGCTTGCGGCAGGACGGCGCACGTATGCCACGGCGGCGCGCCCGCTATCGGGATGCCGTCCAGCAGGACACTGCCGGAATCAGGCGAGTCGAAGCCGCACAGCAGCGCCAGCAGCGCGCTCTTGCCGGAACCGGACCGGCCGGAGACGGTGACCAGTTCGCCCGCGGCCACGCGCAGTTCGAGCCCGCGCAGGACTTCGACGTCGCCGCTGGGATGGGGGAACCGGCGGCGTAACCCGACGGCCTCGAGGGCGGGTTCCGCCATCACGGCACGACCTCCCGTTCTTCGACTTTTTCCAGTCTGCCCTTGTGCATCCGGGCGACCCGGCTGCCGAGTTCGATGAGCCGGTCGTCGTGCGAGGCGACGATGACGGCGAAATCCTGGCCCGCCAGGTACTTCAGGGTGTCGAGCACCCGGTCGGCGGACCCTTCGTCCAATTGGGACGTCGGCTCGTCGGCGAGGACGACGGTGGAGCGGCGAGCCAGGGTGCAGCCGAACGCGAGCCGCTGCTGCTGCCCGCCCGACAGTGCCGAGATCCGCCAGCTGCCGGTCCCGCCGAGACCGAGCTGATCGAGGATGTCGTCGGGCAGGCATTCGGTCCCCGCCGACTCCGCCGCCGCGCGGAGATTGTCGGCGACGTTCAGGTACGCGAGCAGGTTGTCGGTCGGGTTCTGGAACACCAGGCCGAGGTGGTTTCGCCGTAGCGCTCGCCGTTCGCGATGCCGAAGCTTGCCGGTTTCGGTGCCCTGGAAGGAGATCGTGCCCCGCACGGGCTGCTCGAACAGGCCGAGCGTCCGCAGCAGGGTGGACTTGCCGGAGCCGGACGGCCCCGCCAGCACGGTGATCCCGCGCGCGGGGATGTCGATGGTGACGTCGTCGACACCGGTGACGGTGCCCGCCGGGGTCTGGTAGTCGACGCCGATCCCGCGCAGCCGGAAGATGGGTTTCTCAGGCACGGATCAACTCCGCGGTCCGGGCGGTGCGCACCGAGCGCATCGCGATCCAGCCCGCCAGCGCCACGACGAGCACACCGACGGCGAGAACGGTCAAAGCGAGCGGGGTCGGGTCCGGCAGCGCCGACTGCGGCGGGAGAAAGGTCGCCGGATCGAAGCGTGGCACCGAAAGCCCCGCGACCGACACACCGCAGACGACACCGATGACCACGGCGAGCCCGCTGAGCGCGCCCAGTTCCATCAGATGACTCGCCAGCAGGGCACGCGGCCGCATCCCCATCCGCAGCACCAGCGCCCCGGCCAGCGCGTTCTGGCGTCGGCGGACTTCGACCGCGACCAGCAGCGACAGCACCGCCACCACCCCGAGCACGGCACCGAGCAGGGCCATGAACGAGAACGTCCAGGACACGACGTAGAACGGGAGCGCGTCGAGTGCGGACTCACGGGTGACGCGGTTGACCGCCGTCGCCACCCCCACGGAGCTCAGCGCCTCGGTCACCTGGGTCATCGACGAGCTGGACAGCACGCTCCACTTGGGCACGCCGCGCAGCTGCGTGGCGCCGAGCGAATCCCGGGAGATCACGTACCCGGCCTTGGTGCCGATGATCGGGAACATCGGCAGTTCGCCGATCTCCCTGGCGTCCCCGAGGCCGGCGGGCAGCGCGGTCTTCCGGGCGGCGTCGCTGCCGAGCCTGATCGCCGGGACACCGGCGCCGGCGCTGGACAGGCCACTCAGCAACCGGTCGACCTCGGCGCCGTCGAGCGGGCCGAGCGTGGCGGCGCGCCGGAACGTCCGCGGGTCCACGACCAGCACGACATTGCCGGTGCCGGTCAGTTCGCCGACGATCGTGGTGCTGTCGGCGACCGAGGCAGGCAGCCGGACCTGTCCGGTGCCGACGACGCTTTCGGTGTCGACCCTCGTCTCCGCCCCGACGAAAATGGCCGACTTCGTTTGCAGCGCCTCTTCCTGGCCGCGGGCGATACCGATCCCGGTCGCCAGTGTCCCGATCGCCAGCGTGCCGATCACGAGCACGCCGGTAACCGGCGCGCGGGCGCTGGCGAGCCGTCGGATGGCCAGTTGCAGCGCCGGCCGGGACCACAGCCGCGCGCGATGCGACGCGTGCAAGGCGAGCCAGGCCAGCCGTGCGGCGACGAGCCCGACGGTGAGCACGACGAACACCGGGTACGTGAGCGCCAGCGGGTCGACCTGGGGGAGCGGGTTGCCGATCCGGGATCCCTTGCTGTAGTCGACCAGCCGGTTCCAGCCGAGCAGGGCGACCCCGGCGGTGAGCAGTTCCCACGGGAAGAACGCCAGGAACTTCACCCGCCGGCGACCTCCCGAGCGGACGCGGCCGAGTTCGAACTCCCGATGGGTGCGGAGCGCGATCACCCCGGCGAGCAGCGCGAGCGAAACGAGCAGAATCGCGGCCGCGACGAGCGACCCCCACACCATCGCCCCGTCGTCCAGTTCACCTGGTGGTCCGTACACCCCGAGCAACAGCCGTGCGAGGACCCCGCCCGCGGCTCCACCGGCGACGATGGGGAGCCCGAGTTCGGCGACCGCGAGCAGGCCCAACGCACCCGGGCCGCTGCCCCGGGCGGACAGCAACCTCAGCTGCGGGTGCCGCCGCTGGTACCACTGCAACGCGACGGTGCCGATCCCCGCGCAGCCGACCAGGATGCTGATGGCCGCCAGCGGCAGGATCGAGATCAGGACATTCGATTCGGCCTGGTTGCTGATCTCCACCGAACGCTCGAACGGCAGCGAGCCGACGATCGCGTCACCGAGGCCTCGGGCACCCAGATCCGCCTTGACCGCGGCAATGAGGGCCTTCGAACGTTCCTGCAGGTCTTCGGCCTCGCTCACGGTCTTGGGAGGAGCCTCGTAGAACGACAGGTGCAGCGTCTTGATCACCGGGATGCCCAGTGCGCGGACCGTGTCGTCGAAGGTCTTCCCGTCGGTGGCGAACATGACCGAGTCGAGCGGGTCGTTGGCGAGCCTGCTGACGACGGCGTTCCGCTGCTGCGAGCACCACCAGCGCGGCGCCGGGTCGGCGAGGTCGCGGTACAACCCGGTCACCGGGGGCAACGGGGTGCCGCGGACGCTCGGCGTGGTCCCGGTTTTGATCCCTTCGGCCCCGGCCACGACGGTGCCGAGCCAGAATCCGGCGCCCGCCGACCCGTCCGTCAGGTCGAGATGGCCGGGAAGAGCCTGATCCCGGTGGGCGAGAACGACCTTGTAGTTCGGGTCGCCGTTGAACTCGGTGCCGGTGAGGTACGGCGTGTACCGGGAGGTGACCGGCGCGGCGAAACCGTGCGCCGGAGCGTTGCGGCGGACCGAGTCGACGACCTGCGGAGCGACCGCGGCGGGGACGGTGTCCTTGCTGAAGACGGGACCGTAGTAGTCCGGGCACGCGATGCCGGACTGGTACGTCACCGCGGCACCGCCCGCGGCCGAAGCCTGCAGGATGGCGGCGGTGCCGAGGAAACAGGCGAGTAAGGCGGTCACCGCGGCGATGATCAAAGTCAGAGGACTGGTCAGTGCCGCCCTCGGAGCCGCTCGCCACGGCATTGTCACCCTGGGCCCGCCGGGAGCCCCCCACCTCACCCGCATGGCTACGCACGCTACCGGTCGGGGGGCTTTGGCGACAGAAAGAAATCACCGTTTGTTGCTGACGTGAAGTAAGGCCTGGTCCATTGTGGTGATACGGGTGCGCGCCTACTGACTGTCCGTCACCAACTGATCGATCGGTGTCCGCTCACCCACCGCGTTCTCCGCCGAGAATGCGGTTTCTCCGAGCGCCGCCATCACGACGCCGGTGATCCTGTCGACGTCGCCACGTTCCCCCTTCGGCAGGGGAGCGCCCACCGATCGCCGCGAAGCCGCCGCGGCACCCAGCAGCCGCGCGGCCGCGCGATACGAGCCGGCTGCTGCCTCCGCCCCGGCCAGACCTTCCAGACCGAGGGCGATCGCACGGGGATCCTCGCTGTGACGGGCGATCACGAGGCCGTCCAGCTGGAGCCGCTTCGCCTTCGCCGTGTCTCCGCGTTGCTCGGCGATGAACCCGAGCTCGGCGAGGATGAGCGTGCTGCCCGCTTCGGACTCCACGCGGCGATGCCAGTCCAGTACGGACAGCAGGCGCTGTTCGGCCTCCTCGAACAGCCCCTGACGTCGCTCGCCGAGTGCGAGCCCTGTCTCGGCATAGACCTCGCCGGGTTTGAAACTGTGTTCGACGGCCAACGTCCTGGCCCGCTCATGGAACTCCTTCGCCCCTTCGAAGTCGCCCGTGAGCAGTGCCGTCCGGCCCAGCCATGACAGGTTGTAGGCGACCTCCGGCCACAGCTCGAGTTCCTCCGCGCGGCGAAGGCTTTCCCGATGGACACGGGCGGCGTGGTCGTAATTCCCGGCTATCGACGCCAGCACACCGACGACGAACGACGCTTGAAGCCAGCCCCAGCGTTCGCCGAGCCCATCGAAGACCCCAGCGCTCTGAGCGGCGATCCGGCCGGCGCCGGTGAGGTCCCCACCGGCGATCAGATGGGTTGCCCTGTCGCTCAGCGCGGCCGCGGCGCTCCAGTCTTCGCCAATGTCGCGGGCGGTTTCCAGCGCGCCGAGGGTGAGCTTCTCCGCCCGGCACAGGTCGCCGATCGTGGACCACGCGTAGCCGAGGAACCACAGCGTCCGTGCCCGCGCGACAGAATCGGCGATGCCCCACACGGTGTCCTCCGCCGCGCCCTCGGTGCAGGTGCCGTCGAGGACGGCGATGCCGGTGCACCAGCCGAGAGCCTGCGCGTACTCGTCGCCGGTGTCGATCTTCGTGTCGAGTACCAGGTTCAGCGAGCGACGGGCCTCGCTGAGCCGTCCACGGAGGAACCAGAACCAGGTCGTCGCGTTCACGAGCCGCAACGCGAGCCGGTGTTCTCCCAGCCTCAGCAGCGTTTCCAGCGCACGCCGGGTGTTGGCGCCCTCGGCGTCCAGCCTGTCGAGCCAGCGCCGCTGCTCCTTCCCACGCAGCCCCGTGTCACCGCGTTCGGCCAGTTCGACGTGGAAACGGGCATGCCGTAAGGACAGTTCGTCGAGTTCGCCCGCCCGTTCGGCGTGTTCCAAGGCGTACGCCGAAACGGACTCCAGCAGCCGGAACCGCGGTTCGCCGGATCTGCCCGGCCTGCTGACCACGAGCGACCTGTCGACGAGCCGGGACACCAGGTCCATGACGTCGGCGGCGGCGATTCCGCCGCCCGAGCAAACCGACTCGGCCGCGTCGAGCCCGCAGCCTTCGGCGTGGACGGCGAGCCTGCGCAGCACGATCTGCTCGGGCTCGCTCAGCAGGCTCCAGCTCCAGTCGATCATCGCGCGGAGCGTCTGCTGGCGGCGCGGCCCGCCCCGCCTGCCCGAGGACAGCAGGCCGAACCGGTCGTCGAGGCGGGCGAGGAGTTCGTGCACACCGAGCGTCCGGACCCGGGTGGCGGCGAGTTCGAGCGCCAGCGGGATGCCGTCGAGCGTGCGGCAGATGCGGGTGACGACGGCCGCGTTCTCGGCGTCCAGCGTGAACCCCGGAGCGGCCGCCGCGGCACGGGCGGTGAACAGCCGGACGGCGCTCGATTCCCGCACGGCGGCGAAATCCGCCTGCTCGGGCAGTTCGAGCGGCGGCACCGCCCAGACGTTCTCGCCGGGCAATCCGAGCGGTTCCTGGCTGGTGGCGAGCACACGCAGCCGCGGCGCCGCCGCGAGCAGCCGTTCCACCAGCGCCGCGACCGGTTCGACGACCTGTTCGCAGTTGTCGAGGACTAGCAGGATTTCCTTGTCTCGCAAGGCATCGGCCAGCGACTGCGTAACCGACTTCGCCGACGTGGCCTCCTCGCGGAGGTCCAGCACGGCCGCCAGGACGACGGCGACGAGGTCTTCGGGCGGGCACGTCGGGCACTCGACGTTGTCCAGGCCCGCGAGCTCGACGAGCCAGGTGCCGTCGGCCATCGCGTGCTTCGAGGCGGCCTCGATGGCGAGCCTGGTCTTTCCCACGCCACCGGGACCGGTGAGGGTGACCAGCCGCGTGTCGGTGACGAGCGCGCCGACCTCCTTGACCGCCGTGGTGCGGCCGATCAGTTCGGTGAGTGACTCCGGCAGGTTCCCGCGCACCGGCTCGGCGGCGCGGACGGGTTCGAGGTCCGGACTGCGGGTGAGGATCGCCTGGTGGAGGGCCGCGAGGTCCGGTCCCGGTTCGAGACCGGACTCGTCACGCAGACGAGCCCGGAGCTCGGCGTAGGACTCCAGCGCTTCGCTGTGCCGCCCGGCGGCGTACAAGGTGCGCATCAGCAGGCCGCGGAGCCGCTCGCGCAACGGATGCCGCGACACCAGGGCCGCCAGTTCCCCGGTCAGGAGGCCGTGTTCGCCGAGCGTGAGCCGGGCTTCGGCTCTGTCCTCTTCGGCGAGCAGCCTTTCCTCCTCCAGCCGCTGTGCCGCGGCCACGGCGAAGAGTTCGTCCTCGAATCCGGCATACGCGTGGCCTCGCCACAAGGCCAGCGCGTCCGCCAGCAGCGCGGCACGCGCGCGCGGATCGACGGTGTCACGCGCGCGGGCGGTGAGCGCGCGGAACCGGTGGACGTCCAGGTCACCGGCCTCGACGGCAAGGACGTACCCGGTCGGTTGATGCGTCACGATCTCCCTGGCACCCGGCTCGGCCCGATCCAGCGTGCGGCGCAGCTGGGAGACCTTGGTCTGCAGTGTGTTGCCCGGATTGCCCGGCGGATGCTCGCCCCACAGATCGTCCGTCAACGACGACACCGACGCCGCCCTGCCTTCCCTGCTGAGCAGCGCGGCGAGCAGGAGGCGGACCTTGGCCTCGGGCACGACGACGGGCTCGCCCGCGGTCGTCCACGCGGCGAGCGGTCCCAGTACTCCGAAACGCACGAAACCGACGTTAGCGCGGACCACCGACAAGACCGTGCGTGGACCCGCAGCGTTCCGTGCGCGGGCGGCGTCACGGTGGTCCCATGAGCGAACACGGCAAGACCCCGGTGACGGTACTGGGGCTGGGCGCGATGGGAACCGCGCTCGTAGAGGCATTACTGGCCGAGGGACATCCGGTCACCGCGTGGAACCGGACCACGAGCCGCGCCGAGGCGGTGGCGGCGAAGGGAGCTTCAGTCGCTTCGACCATCTCGGAGGCTCTCGCGGCGAACAACATCGTGATCGCCTGCCTGCTCGACTACGACTCGGTGCACGAGGTCCTGGACCCGGTCGCGGCCGGGCTCGCGGGACGGCAGCTGATCAACCTGACCAACGGCACCCCCGGCCAGGCACGCGAAATGGCCGCCTGGGCCGAAGACCTGGGCGCGGAGTACCTGGACGGCGGGATCATGGCGGTCCCGCCGATGATCGGCACTCCCGCGGCGTTCATCTTCTACAGCGGATCGGGCACCGTCTTCGGCCATGCTCGCACCGCGCTCGACACCTTCGGCGGCGTCAACTACCTCGGCGCCGACCCCGGGCTGGCACCACTGCACGACATCGCGCTGCTCAGCGGGATGTACGGGTACTTCATCGGCGTCATCCAGGCGTACGCGCTCGTCGGCTCGGCGGGGGTCAAGGCGCGTGAATTCGCGCCGCTGCTCCGCGGCTGGATCGACGCGATGAGCGGCTTCCTGGAGCGCGCGGCCGAACAGATCGACGACGGCGACTACCTGACCGACGTCGTGTCGAACATCGGGATGCAGGCCGCCGCCTACCCCAACCTGGCGCAGGCGGCGGAGGACCAGGGCATCAGCGCCGAGTTGCTCACGCCGCTCCAGCCGCTGATGGACAAACGAGTCGCCGACGGACACGGCACCGAAGACCTCATCGGCGTCATCGAACTCCTCAAGAAGTAAGGAAAACACAATGATCACACTGATCGGGCTCGGCCCGATGGGACAGGCCATGGTCCGCGTACTCCTGGAGAACGGCCACGGAGTGACCGTCTGGAACCGCACCGCCGCCCGTGCGGACGACCTCGTCGCCGCGGGTGCCGTGCGAGCCGGGACACCGGCGGAAGCGGTGGCGGCGTCGGAACTGGTGCTGCTGAGTCTCACCGACTACGCGGCGATGTACGACATCCTCGGCAAGGCCGAAGACGCCTTGGCGGGCAAGGTGATCGTCAACCTCAGCTCGGACACCCCGGAGAAGACCCGCGAAGCAGCCGACTGGGTCAAGGCCCGCGGCGGGCAGTTCCTCGCGGGTGGCGTCATGGTGCCGGCCCCGCTGGTGGGCAAGGAGGAGGCGTACGTCTTCTACAGCGGTCCCACCGACGTGTTCGAGAAGTACCGGGAGATCCTGGCGCTGATCGGGCGGCCGGACTTCCTCGGCGAAGACGTCCGGCTGGCGCAGCTGTTCTACCAGGCGCAGCTGGACATCTTCCTGAACGCGCTTTCGGTGTTCCTGCACGCGACCGCGCTCATCCGCTCGGCCGGGGTGCCGATCGCGAAGTTCCTCCCGTACGCCAAGGAGAACTTCGCGATGATGGGCTTCTACCTGGAAGCCGCCGCGGAGCAGGTCGAGAAGGGCGAGCACCCTGGCGACGAAGCCAACGTGACGATGATGGGCGCGTCCGCCGACCACATCGTGCAGGCCAGCCGGGACGCCGGGATCGACGTCGTCCTGCCGGAGGCGATCAAGTCGCACTACGACCGGGCGATCGCCGCGGGACACGGGCGCAGCTCGTGGACCAGCCTTTACGAGATCATCAAGGAAGGGCGCGAGTAGTCGCCTGACTCACGGCGCGCATCGCCGGTCCGTGAAGGCCTCCTTGAGGGACTCTGGGTCCCTCAAGGAGGCCTTCACGGAACGACCCGTTCGACACCGTTGGCCTGCGCCACGCCCAGTACGTCCAGGAATGCTTTCGCGGCCGGAGTGACCGTGGAGCGGTTCCAGACGAGGTGCTCGATCCGCGCGGGCGCGTCCCGCACCGGCACGGTGACGACGTCGGTCAGGCTCGGCACGTACTTCGACGGCAGCAGCGCCACACCCAGTCCCTGATGGATGAGCCGCGCCATGAAATCGGCGGCCGTCACCTCGAAGGCCACCTCCCGCGTGATCCCCGCCGCGGCGAAGGCCTGATCCGTCTGGGCCCGTCCCGCCGATCCGGCGGGGAAATCGACGAAGACCTCGGTCGAAAGCCGCTTCAGGTCCACTTCGGACTCGACGGCGAGAGGATGCCCCGGCGCCACCACGGCGATGAGGTCGTCGCGGCCCAGTTCGCAGGTGGCCACGCCTTGGGGCCGGTCGGACACCGGGAGGCCGAGGAACGCGACCTCGATCGCCCCGTCCCTGATCTGCTCCACCAACTTTTCGCTCGCCCCGACCCGCAGTCCGATCCGGACGTGGGGATACCGGCCGCGGAAGGTGTGCAGCGCCGCCGGGACGTCGACCGCCGCGACGGTCGGGATGACGCCGACGGTGAGTCGTCCGCGGATCTCGCCGACGGCCGCGGCGACCTCCGAACCGGCCCGTTCGGCGGCCTCGAGACATTGCCGGGCAGCGGGCAGGAAAGCTTCGCCCGCTGCGGTCAGCCGCACTCGGCGGCTCGTGCGCTCGAACAGCCGCGCGCCGAGTTCACGCTCCAGCCGCGCGATCTGGTGACTCAGCGCCGACTGCACGACCAGACAGCGTTCCGCGGCGCGCGTGAAGCTGTTCGTCTCCGCCACCGCCAGGACGTAGCGCATCTGCTGAAGCTCCATGGATCCATCTTGAATCACGATGGATCAAGTGACAAACATGTGTTGGACTCATTGATCGTCGGCGTCGAAGCTGAGAAGCGTGAAAACGCTGACGACCACACCCCTCGCCGCCGGTCTCGCCGGTACCGCGCTGACCGCCTTCGCTCCCATGGTCTGGGGAACGACCTACGTGGTCACCACCGAACTCCTCCCGCCAGGACATCCGCTGTTCGCCGGACTCATGCGCGCCCTGCCCGCGGGACTGATCGCGCTCGCCATCACCCGCACCCTCCCGCGCGGCACATGGTGGCTGAAGGCCGCGGCGCTCGGCGTCCTCAACATCGGGATGTTCTTCCCGCTGCTGTTCGTCGCCGCCGAACGGCTGCCCGGCGGGGTCGCCGCCACCCTCGGCGCCGCTCAGCCGCTCCTCGTCGCGATCCTCGCCGTGGCGGTGCTGCGGCAGAGCCCGTCCGCGTGGCGGTTCGCCTGGGGGATCGTCGGAATCGTCGGTGTCGGCCTGGTCGTGATCGGCCCCGCCGCGGGTTTCGACCTCGTCGGGGTCATCGCCGGACTCGGTGGCGCCGGCACCATGGCGCTCGGCGTCACCCTCACCAAACGATGGGGACGCCCGGCCGACGTCGGGCCGACCGCGTTCGCCTCGTGGCAGCTCACCGCGGGCGGGTTGTTCCTGCTGCCGGTGACCTTCCTGTTCGAAGGCGCCCCGCCCGCCATCGACCTGGACGCGGCTCTCGGTTACCTCTGGCTCGGCCTGATCGGCGGCCTGCTCGCCTACGTCCTGTGGTTCCGCGGCATCACGTCCCTGCCGGTCACGTCGGTCGCGGTCCTCGGCCTGCTCTCGCCGATGGTCGCCGCGGTGCTCGGTGCCGTGCTGCTCGCTCAGTCGCTCGGCCCGGTCCAGCTCGCCGGTTTCGCCCTCGCCCTTGCCTCGATCGTGGCCGGCCAGATCACCCCGAAGACCAAGATGGAAGGCATCGTCCGATGAAGATCGCCGTTGTCGGAGCGTCGGGAATGGCAGGCTCCCGGATCGTCACCGAGGCCGTTTCGCGCGGACACCACGTCACAGCCGTCTTTCGCCGCACTGCACCGGAATCCCCGCATCCGGACGTCGACGTCGTACGCGGCGACGTCACCGACGTCAGCCACATGAGCGCGGTTTTCGGGGGAGTCGACGCCGTCGTGGGCGCGACGAGACCCGCGCCCGGCACGGAAGACGCCGTCGCCGCCACGGTCACGGCCCTGCTCGACGCCGCGGCGGGCAGGCGTGTCCTGGTCGTCGGCGGCGCCGGACCGTTGCGGTCGCCGTCCGGCGGGCTGGTGATCGACGATCCGGCGTTCGTGCCGCCGGCGTGGCGGACCATCGCCTCGGCCAGCCTGAGTCAGCTCCTGGCCTGCGAGGCCCACACGGGCGATTGGGTGTACCTCAGTCCGCCCGCGATGCTGGAGCCCGGTGTCCGGACCGGGGCCTATCGGCGGGGCACGACGACCATCGTCACCGCGGAGGACGGTTCGTCCGGGATCTCGGCGGAGGACCTCGCCGTCGCCGTCGTGGACGAACTCGAGAATCCGGGCCAGGACCGGCATTTCACCGTCGGCTACTGAGGTTGTTGAGGGGTAAGGCACCCGACCGGAGAGCGCGCGACCCATAAGCCACATTTGCCTTACCCCAGGTTAGAGCCGCCACTTCAGCTCGGGCGGGTCTCCGGGCGATGGCGTCTCCGGGCTCCGTTCGGCCTCGATCTGGATCTCGATGTTGGTCTTGTGCGAGATCGGGTCCCAGATCTCCTCGATCGGCGCCAACAGCGACTGGCTGACGCCCGCCCGTCGGGCACGTGCCGCGTACCAAGCGAATCCGGCCAGGAAGAGGGGAAGGCTGAGAAACGCGGCCACGGGTGCCAGGAACTCCATGCACCGGACGATACAGTAACATCGTGTATCCAGAAACGTTCTGTTACTGAATTGGCGGGCGATGACCAGGCTGACGCGGGTCGAACAGCAGCGGCGCACCCACGAACACTTGCTGGAGGCCGGTCGGCAGGTCTTCCTGCGGCGCGGCTTCCTGGCGGCGACGGTCGAGGAGATCGCGGCCGACGCCGGGTACACCCGAGGTGCCGTCTACAAGCACTTCGGCGGCAAGGAAGGGCTGTGGCTGGCGATCATCGAAGCCGGCGCGGAAAGTCACCTCGCGGAGCTGCGGAGAACCCTCGCCCTCGCCACCGGCCGGGACGACGTGATCGCGGCACTGGCTCCTGTCGACGTGGTGGACAAGGATGCCGCCAAATGGAGCGCTGCGGCCGCGGAAGTGCTCGCCGCGACGGCACAGCAGCCCGAAACCGCCGCCCTTGTCGCCGCCATCCAGCAGCGCCACGACGATGAGGTCGTCGCTCTGCTCGTCGAACACGCGAAACGACTCCGCCTCGAACCCGCCCTGCCACTCCATGAGGCCGTCGTGATGCTGGGCGCCCTGGGCATCGGGCTCGCCCTGCGTCAGGCGGTCGCGCCCGCGGCCGACCCCGCCGCCATCCTCACCCACGTGCTGGACTCGGTGTTCTCTCCCGAGGCGACGTGAGAAACTCCAGCGCGTGATCGATTCCTTCACCACCGCCGACCTTGTCGACGAACACGGCGACCGGCTGCGCGTCTGCGACACCCAGTTCCGCCAGTTCGGCGGGCACCGGACGTTCTCGGGCCCGATCCGGACGGTCTCCTGCCACGAGGACAACGGCCTGGTCAAGAAACTGCTGGCCACCCCCGGTGACGGCGGTGTCCTGGTGGTCGACGGCGGCGGCTCGCTGCACAGCGCGCTGACCGGCGACATGATCGCGAAGTCCGCCGTGGACAACGGCTGGGCGGGCGTGGTCGTCAACGGCGCGGTCCGTGACAGCGCCGAGCTCGCCGGGCTTCCGCTCGGAGTGAAGGCGCTCGGCACCAACCCGCGCAAAAGTTCCAAGGCGGGCGTCGGCGCTGTCGACGTCCCGGTCGGTTTCGGGGGAGTGACCTTCACTCCCGGCGACACGCTCTACGCCGATGACGACGGCGTCGTGGTCCTTCCCTCGACCACCGCCTGAACCGGCTCAGACGACGATGACCCGGCGGCCGCGGGTGTGCCCGGCGTGGCTGTCGACGTGGGCCGCCGCGGCATCGGCCAGTGAGTAGGACTTCTCGACCGGGATGTGCAGCTTGGCCCGCGAGATGAGGTCGACGGCTTCGGCCAGTGCGTCCGGCACGCTCCCGGCCACCCCCGAGAACCGGACGCCGAGCTGAGGCGCACTGAGATCGGCGATGGTGAGCACCTTGTCCGGATCGCCCGTCAGCTCGACCAGTTCGGCGATCACGCCCGACCCGGCCAGGTCGAGGGCCGCGGCGACCCGGTCGCCGCGCCGCACCCGCTCCACCCAGCCCTCCCCGTAGGTCGTGGCGACCGCGCCCAGGCCGCGCAGATAGTCCTGGTTCGCGGCGCCCGCCGTGCCAATCACCGCTATGCCGCGCTCGTGGGCGATCTGCAGCACCGCCGAACCGACCCCGCCGGACGCACCGCTGACCAGCAGTGTCTCGCCGGGTCGCACGCCCACTTCGCGGATGAGACGTAGCGCGGTCTCGACCACCGAGGGATATCCGGCGGCCTCCTCGAACGTCAGTCCCTCGGGCATCACGGCCCAGGCCGTCAGCACGGCGAACTCGGCGTAGGTGTTCGAACCCTCGCCGAATACCGAGTCGCCGATCTCGACGCCGACCACGCCATCGCCGACCTCGTCCACCACGCCGGCGGCGTCCAGGCCCACACCGGACGGCAGCACGGTCGGATGCGCACCGAGGACCTGCCCCTCACGCACACGCCAATCGACAGGGTTCACTCCCGCCGCCCGCACGGCGATGCGCACCTGGCCGGGACCGGCGTGCGGATCCTCGGCGTCGACGAGCTGCAGAACTTCCGGACCACCGAACTCGGTAAAGATCACTTTCTTCATGCGATCGACCGTAGCACTAACGGTTAGGGTTTTGAAACCGTTAGTGTTTTGGATCTGATAGCGTCACCGCATGACCGTGCCGACCGGACGTCGTGAGCGCAAGAAGGCCGCGACACGCCAGAAGATCGCCGACACCGCACTCCGGCTCTTCTTGGAACGTGGATACGACGCGGTCGGCATCCGCGAGGTGGCCGCGGAGGCGGACGTCGCCGTCACCACGCTGTTCTCCCACTTCGCCTCGAAAGAGGCCCTGGTGTTCGAACAGGACGCGGACTTCGAGCAAGGTCTCACACGGGCGGTCACCGAACGGGCCCCGCACGAGCCGCTCATCCCCGCGGTGCGCCACGAGATCCACGCGATGGTGCGGCATTGCACGGCGGACGGCGCCGCTCCGATCCGGCGCATGATCGACGAATCGCCGGCGTTGCGGGAGTACGAGGACTCGATGCGGCTGCGCCACGCCGAATCGCTGGCGGCGGCCATCGCTGCAGATCCGGCCCTGGCCCGGTCGACGACGGCCTGTCGCACGATCGCGCGGTTCGTGATCGACGCCTATTCGATCGGCAGGGAGGCGGCCGATCCCGAGGCCGCGGTCGACGAGATCTTCCGGATGATCGAAGCGGCCTGGGAAACCGTCAGCCCTTCGGCATGACGCAAAGTTCCCTGGGCTGTCCCGACCTGAAGTCGTAGACGACGGGGTTGCCGTACTCGTAACCCGGCACGGACGCGCAGTCCGAACCGGATCCGGACGAAAGCTGTGCCATCACCGAGTAGTTGGCCGCGCTGTCCGAACAGTGGACCCGGACGGCGCTGGCGCTGAACGCACCGTTGCTCCCGGCGTCCTCGTCGGCCGAGATGCAGTCTCCGGCCTGCGCGGAGAACGGGTCGGGATCGACCTCGGGCGCGCTGCCCCCGGCGGCGCTGTCACCGGGGGTGCTGCCGCCGGTGGTGATCGCGACGGTCACCGCGATCGCCCCGCCGGTGACGACGAGCGCCGCGGCCGCGATCCCGGCGATCAGTCCGGTCTTCGGGCCCTTCTTGGGCGGCGCGACGGGGTACTGCTGCCAGATGGGTGGCTGTTGCTGAGGGTAGGTCACGTCACCATGATCGACCGCGTCGATGAAATTCCGATGACACGGCTCATTTGCGGGCGACGAGCCGTTCCACCAGCCCGAGTTTGAACCGTTCCCGGCGCTCCACGGCCAGGCCGAGGCCGCCGATCTTGTCGAGCGGGCGCCGGAGGAAGTGTTCGCCCGCCATCGGCACGGTGACCCGTTCGGCGAGCCACTGCAGACCGCGCACGGCACGCGACGAACTCGCGATGTGGTCGAGCAGGATGAGCCTGCCACCCGGCCGCAGGACCCTGGCCATTTCCCGCAACGCCTTGCCGTCGTCCGGGATGGCGCACAGCCCGAGCGTGCAGACCACGGTGTCGAACGAATCGGCGTCGAAGGGCAGGTCGTGCGCGTCGGCCCGCCGCAGCGTCACCGGATGGCCGAGGCGTTCGACGCGGCCGCGGGCGATGGCGAGCATGCCGTCACTGAGGTCGATGCCGGTGAGCGTGACGCCTTCGGGGTAGAGCGGCAGGTTCAGGCCGGTCCCGACGGCGACTTCGAGGACGTCGCCGGTGGCCTGGCCGCAGGCCCACGCGCGGGAATCGCCGAAGAGCTTGCGGTCCAGGAACTGCATCTCCCGGTCGTAGTTCTGGGATTTGCCGTCCCAGTAACGGTTCCATCGTGCGGGCCGGGTCATGACGGTCCTTTCAGCAGCAGTGCTCGCCGCGCCAGGCCTCGCGGCCTTCCTTGATCGCGACCGCGGCGATGACGAGCGCGACCAGCGGATCGGCCCAGTACCAGCCGAAGAGGCCGTTGAGCAGCAACCCGACGAGCAGCACACCGGAAAGATAGGTGCAGAGCAAGGTCTGCTTCGAGTCGGCGACGGCGCTCGCGGAGCCGAGTTCGCGCCCGGCGCGACGCTGGGCGTAGGACAGGAAAGGCATCACGAGCAGCGAGACCGCCGCCAGCACGATGCCGACGGGGGAGTGCTCGGCGTGGTCGGCACCGAACAGGGTGCGTACCGATTCGACGGCGACGTACGCGGCCAGCGCGAAGAACGACACCGCGATGACCTTGAGCGCGGTGCGTTCGCGGGCTTCGGGGTCCTTGCCGGAGAACTGCCACGCGACGGCAGTGGCGGACGCGACTTCGATGATCGAGTCCAGGCCGAAGCCGATCAGGGCGGTCGAGGAGGCGATGGTTCCCGCGGAGATGGCGACGACCGCCTCGATGACGTTGTAGGTGATCGTCGCGGCGACCAGGAGCCGGACCCGGCGCGACAGCACCACGCGACGATCCGGGTCCACTGTGGACTTCGTGGCGCAGCACCCGTCCGCGCAGGAACTCATCGGAGCACCTGAAGGGCGGCGTCGTCCACACAGGGCTCGGCGGTGTCGACGGCGAGTACGACCTGGACCAGTTCCCGCAGTGCGTGGGCCAGATGCGCGTCCGCCAGCGAGTAGCGGACCTGCCTGCCCTCGTAGGTGGCCACGACCAGTCCGCAGCCACGCAGGCAGGCCAGGTGGTTCGACACGTTCGAGCGGCTCAAGCCGAGCTCGTCGGCCAGCCTGCCGGGATAACTTACTCCGTCGAGCAGGGCGACCAGGATTCGGCAGCGGTTCGGGTCGGCCAGGGCACGGCCGAGCCGGGCGAGCGCTGCGCCCTGGGTCTCACATGTCAGCACAGGCAAGACAGTACAGCCACCGCTGACATGTCGGCAAGGGGGCTGAACCGTGACACGACGGAGTGTCCGAACGCGACCCTCTGTTTTGTCGCTGTCGGTCAAGTTGTCGCCGAACACGGGCGCGGAGGCGACCCGAAAGAGTTCCGCGCGTCCACTCCAACGGCCGCATCGCGGGTACACCCGGGAGTTCCGGCGCGGCTTCGCATAACACCTATGAACAATCGGTGGACCGATTGCGTGGCGGCTTTAAAGTGTCGAGTAACGTCGGCAAAAGTGTTACTGCGCAATGGGAAAAGCGGCATTCGGGTGGCGTTGGCGCATTACCTGAAAGTGCGCTTGTGCGGGAAAAACACCTTGCTATGTTGATCCTGCGGGGCCGCACTTCGGGGTACGACCGGCACGCCGCGACTTGTGGTTCTTGTTTGTTCGCACGACTATCGAAGGGTGGACCTTGCTGTGACCGTCACCGAATCGGGCACTGCCGCCGAAGGTGTCCAGGGGCCGGAAAATCCGCAGCTGAGCTTGGGCCGGGCCGCCGCGCGCAACCTGGCGACCACGACCAAATCCGTTCCGCAGATGCAGGGAATTTCGTCCCGCTGGCTGCTGAAAATGCTCGAATGGGTTCAGGTGAACGGCGGCGCCTACCGGGTCAACCGGCGGCTCAATTACGCGGTCGGCGACGGGCGGGTGACCTTCTCGAAGGCCGGCGCCGAGGTGAGGGTGATCCCGGCGGAACTGGGAGAACTGAAGCCGCTCAAGGGATACGACGACGAAGAAGTACTCGCCGAACTCGCCCGCCGCTTCGAACAGCAGGAGGTGGCGGCAGGCGACGTACTCGTCGAATTCGGCCACCGGGCCGATCGGGTCTTCCTGATCGCGCACGGCAAGATCACCAAGACCGGCCCCGGCCCGTACGGTGACGAGACCGCGCTCGGCGTGGTCAAGGACGGCGACTACTTCGGCGCGCAGGCCCTCGTCGCCGACGACGGCATCTGGGAGTTCACCGCCAAAGCGGCCACCGCCTGCACGGTGCTCACCTTGGCCCACCAGGACTTCGAGCGCGTACTGGAACAGTCCGAATCGCTGCAGGCCCAGATCGAGCAGGCGACGCAGGACTCCGGGCGTGCCAACGACTTCGGCGAGGCCGAGATCGACATCTCGTCCGGACACGACGGCGAGCCGCTGCTGCCTGGCACCTTCGTCGACTACGAGACCTCGCCGCGCGAATACGAACTGAGCGTCGCCCAGACCGTGCTCCGGGTCCACAGCCGCGTCTCCGACCTCTACAACCAGCCGATGGACCAGACCGAGCAGCAGTTGCGGCTGACCATCGAGGCGCTGCGCGAGCGCCAAGAGTACGAAATGATCAACAACTCGGACTTCGGCCTGCTCCACAACGCCGACTTCACCCAGCGCATCGCGACACGCACCGGTCCGCCCACTCCGGACGACTTCGACGACCTGCTCGCCTTGGTGTGGAAGGAACCCGGCTTCTTCCTCGCGCATCCGCGCACGATCGCCGCGTTCAGCCGCGAGTGCAGCAAACGCGGCATCTACCCGACCGGCGCCGATCTCGGCGGGCACAAGGTGCCGTCGTGGCGCGGGGTCCCGATCCTGCCGTGCAACAAGATCCCGGTGAGCCAGACCAGCACGAGTTCCGTGTTGTTGATGCGCACCGGCGAGAAGAGCCAGGGCGTGGTCGGCCTGCGTCAGATCGGCCTGCCGGACGAATACGAGCCCGGGCTGAACGTCCGGTTCATGGGCATCTCGGAGCAGGCGATCATCTCCTACCTGGTCAGCACCTACTACTCCGCCGCCGTGCTCGTACCGGACGCGCTCGCCGTCCTCGAAGCCGCCGAACTCGGCCGCGAAGGATGACCGCCACGACGCCGGAGGCCGACCGGCGGCTCAGTCTCGGCCCCGCCGCCGCGCGGAACCTGGCGACGACCACCAAGACGCGGCCGCAGATGCAGAGCATCACGCCGCGGTGGCTGCTGAAGATGCTGCCTTGGGTCGAGGCGAACGGCGGCACGTACCGGGTCAACCGGCGGCTGACCTACGCCATCGGTGACGGGCGGGTGACCTTCACCAACGTCGGCACCGAGGTGCGGGTCGTCCCGCAGGAACTCGCGGAATTGGCGCTGCTGCGCGGTTTCGACGACGAGGACACCCTCACCGCGCTCGCCGACCGGTTCGTGCAGCACGAGTACCGGCCCGGCGAGACCATCGTCAGCCACGGTTCGCCGCTCGACGAGGTCGTGCTGGTCGCGCACGGCAAGGTCGCCAAGGTGGCGCCCGGTGAGTACGGCACCGAAGCCACCATCGGGAGCATGGCCGATGGCGACCACTTCGGTGACGAAATGCTCGCCGGCATCGACCGGAACTGGCCGTTCACCGTCAAGGCCGTCACCCCGGTCATCGTGCTGACCCTGCGCGCCGACGACTTCGCCGACCTCAACGGCCGGTCCGAGGCGATGCGCCGCCACGTGCAGGACATGCTGGCGCACAAGGGAAAGCCGCAGAACGCCAAGGGCGAGGCCGAGATCGGGATGTCGTCAGGGCACGACGGCGAGCCGCTGCTGCCGGGCACCTTCGCCGACTACGAGATCTCGCCACGCGAGTACGACCTGGCCGTCGCGCAGACGGCGCTGCGGGTGCACACGCGGGTGACCGATCTCTACAACGGGCCGATGGACCAGTTCGACGAGCAACTCCGGCTGACCGTGTCGGCGCTGCGGGAGCGGCAGGAACACGACCTGATCAACAACCGCGAGTTCGGGCTGCTGCACAACGCCGATCTCAAATCGCGGTTCCAGACCCGGTCGGGCCCGCCGACGCCGGACGACATGGACGAACTCGTCAGCCGTCGCCGCAAGACGAAGTTCTTCCTCGCCCATCCGCGCGCGATCGCCGCGTTCGGCAGGGAATGCACGCGCCGCAGCCTGTATCCGGAAGGCACCACGGTCGACGGCAAGGTGGTCAACGCGTGGCGCGGGGTGCCGATCCTGCCCTGCGACAAGATCCCGATCACCGAAAGCGGCACGTCCTCGATCCTCGCCATGCGGACCGGCGTGGAGGACAACGGTGTGATCGGGCTGCACCAGACCGGCCTTCCCGACGAATACGAGCCGGGTCTGAACGTGCGCTTCGAGGGCATCAACGAACAGGCCGTCGCCAACTACCTGGTCAGCACCTACTACTCCGCCGCCGTGCTCGTTCCCGACGCGCTCGGCGTCCTGGAAAACGTCGAGGTCGCGCGTTGACGCCCCGGCCGGCCACGACGACGAACAACAAGGCTTCAGAAAGGACCACACACGTGACCATCGCCCGTACCCCCGCTCCCGCAAAGGTGCTGCGCACCGAATACCAGAAGTCGGTGGCGTCGTACTGGAACAAGGAGAAGGACCCGGTCAACCTGCGTCTTGGCGATGTGGACGGGCTCTATCACCACCATTACGGGATCGGCGAGGTCGACTGGTCGGTGCTGGAAGGCCCCGAGAACACCCGTGACGAGCGGATCATCGCCGAAATGCACCGACTGGAGACCGCGCAGGCGGACGTCCTGCTCGATCACCTCGGCGACGTCAAACCGGACGACCGGCTCCTCGACGCCGGCTGCGGGCGCGGCGGGTCCAGCATCATGGCCAACGCGCGGTTCGGCTGCCACGTCGACGGGATCTCGATCTCGGAGAAGCAGGTCGAGTTCGCCAATCACCAGGCGGACATCAGGGGCGTCGCCGACCGGGTGCGCTACCACTTCCGGAACATGCTCGACACCGGCTTCGAAACCGGTTCGCGCAAGGCGATCTGGAACAACGAAAGCACCATGTACGTGGACCTCCACGAGCTCTTCGCCGAGCACGCGCGACAGCTCGAGTTCGGCGGGCGCTACGTCACCATCACCGGCTGCTACAACGACGTGACCGGTGGCCGGTCCAAGGCCGTCGCGCAGATCGACCAGCACTACACCTGCAACATCCATCCGCGCAGCCAGTACTTCAAGGCCATGACGGCCAACGACCTGGTGCCGATCTCGGTGGTGGACCTGACGCCGGACACGATCCCGTACTGGGAACTGCGGGCGAAGTCCTCGGTGGCGACCGGGATCGAGGGCCCGTTCCTGGACGCCTATCGCGAAGGCAGTTTCCACTACCTGCTGATCGCCGCGGACCGCGTCTGATCCCGCGAGACCATCGGAGTAAGCGATGACCGAACAGGGTGCGCTCGCCACACTACTGGCCGGTCCGAGCGGACTGGGCACGTCAGCCGCTCGGCTGGTGGCCCGATTGACCGCTGTTCCCCAGGCGGTGGAGGAAACTCCGCCGCCGGGGGAACCCGCTCTCGACCCGGCGTACGCGTACCGGCCGTGGGGCGACGGGTCCGCGCCGCCGTTGTACTGCCCCGTCACCGAACGCATCAACGATCCGCTAGCCGAGGAGGTCGACCGACGGCTGATCCTGTGGGCGGGGGAGTGTGGGTTCGGCGAGGAGGAATGCGAGCAGATCGGGAAGGCGGGTTTCGGCAGGCTCGTCATGCTCGCCCACCCGGACTGCGAGGATCCCGACAAACTGCTGATCTCCGCGCGGCTCAACGCCGCCTGGTGGGCGGCCGACGACCTCTACGCCGATGACACCTCGCTCGGTGCGGTGCCGGCGGAGCTGCCGCCGAAGCTCGCGCTCGCGATGGCCGCCATGGACCCGGTGCCGTCACTGGGCGAATTCAGCCGAGACCTCGACGAAACGCTGCGAAACGACCGGGTTCTGGTGGCCCTCAACTCGGGGACGGACTTCCTGCGGCAAGCCGGGACCGCCGCGCAGGTCCAACGGGTCTGCTATTCGACCTTCGCGATGTTCGTGAGCTGGAGTGCCTACGCGGCATGGCGCCACAGCGGGAAATACCCGCCCGCCTGGGAGTACCTCGCTGCCCGGCAGCACGACAGCTTCTACACGTCGATGACGTTGATCGACGTCCTCGGCGGCTACGAACTGACGTCGAACCTCTACTACGACCCGCGGGTCCGTGAGGCGGCGATCCAAGCGGGCACGGCGTCCGTGCTGGTCAACGACGTGCACTCGGTCGCCAAGGACCTGGAGGATGAGTCGCCGCCCTGCAACGCGGTCCTGCTGATCGCCGACGACCGGAAATGCTCGATCGAAGAGGCCACGGCGATCACCGTCGAACTGCACAACGACGTCGTCCGGGACTTCCAGGCGGCGCACGAGAAGCTGAGCGCTGTGCCTTCCCTTGAACTGCAACGGTTCCTACGCGGGTTACGGGGATGGATGGGCGGCGGTTTCGAATGGCACTCGACGAGCCCGCGGTACCGGACGAAGCCCGCGGGGTAACGAGGGTTTGACCAGCTCGTACCAGTGTTCTTGCCCTCTTGAGTACATGAAGGACCCCTTCCTTGCGCCTGGCGCAGTGAAGGGGTCCTTCATGTACCTCGGCACGGTGTGAAGGTCGAGTTTCCTCGGCTGAGCCGAGGGAAGGGCCCTTCGATGGCTTCGAGGTGGGCAGGAGGCCTTCGTATCGTGGCTCTGGACCGACTACGGGTGCCAGCCGCGCCCTTGAGTGTCCACAAGGGACATTTTCGAGTGGTGAAATGTCTGGTTGATGCCTATATGAACGGTTTCGCGTGGGGGTCGTGAGTGGCAATGACGGTTAGAACCCTCATTGCCACTCGCGACCCCCACGCGAAGTACCCAAATGGACACCGTTGCCTGGTTGGCGTCCTTTATGGACGGTCAAGAGCGCTTCAGGCTCCTTGGCGACCCCATTCACGCCACCTTTGCCCTACCCCTCAATAGGACACCCTTGGCCAGAACCGTCCTTACCACTCACGAGATTCCTGCTAAACGACGCCCGCCTCGATCAACTGCTGCCAGATGACGCCCTGGTCCACGACCTCGACTTCGAGCTTTTCGGCCTTCGTCAGCTTGCTCGCCCCGACGTCGGCGCCGGTGATGAGCAGGTCCGTGTTCGCCGAGACCGACGACGCGATGCTCGCGCCCGCCTTTTCGCATAACCGCTGGAAGGTGGGGCGCGGCACCTTCTCTCCGGAACGGGGGTCGCTGATCGATCCGGTGACCACGACCGTCTTGCCTGCCAGCGGCGCGCCGGCCGCGACGACCGGCGGAAGGTCCTCTTCGCGCACGTCCAGTGAGACGTCGGCCTCCCGCAGCCGCTCGAGTTCCGGGCGCAGTCGGGTGAGGTGCTCGATCAGGGACGCGGCGACCTTCGGGCCGATGTCCTCCACGGCGACGAGGCCCTCTTCGCCCGCGTCGGCGACGTCTTCCAGCGAACCGAATCCCGCGCGGCACAGGCGCGCGGCGGTGCCTTCGGAGGCCATCGGGATCGCCAGCCCGATCAGCGCCCGGCGCAGACCGACGGCGCGGCTCTTGTCGATGGACTCGATCATGCGGGTCGCGGAGATCTCGCCGATGCGGTCGAACTCCAGCAGTGTTTCCTTGGTGAGCCGGTAGAAGTCCGACGGGTGTTCGAGAATCCCGGCCTCGGCGAGCCGCTCGATCCAGACCCCGCCGATCGCGTCGATGTCCGCGGCGGCACGCGACGCCCAGTGGATCAGCCGCCGGACGGTCTGTGCGGGGCAGGCGACGTTGGTGCAGAACAGCTCGCGACTGTTGCCCTGTTCGGTCAGCGGTTCTTCGCACGAGGGGCACACCGACGGCGGCACGATCTCCAGCTCCTCGCCCGTGCGCTTGGTGGCGTCGAGGACACCCGCCACGAACGGGATCACGTCGCCGGCGCGGCGCACCAGCACGGTGTCGCCGATCTTGATGCCGCGGGCGCGGATGACCTCCTGGTTGGCCAGTGTCGCCCGGGTGACGGTGGTCCCGCCGACGAACACCGGCTCCAGCCACGCGACGGGAGCGATCTTGCCGGTCTTGCCGACATCCCAGACCACGTCGGCGAGCACCGTGGTCTTCTCCTCCGCGGCGAATTTGAACGCGAGTGCGCCGCGCGGTGAGCTGGACCGGGTTCCGGCGGCCGCGTAGGCGTCGCGATCGGCCAGGCGCAGCACGGCACCGTCGAGGTCGTAATCGAGGTCGTTGCGCTGCTGCTCGATGGTCGTGATGACGGCCTGCGCCGCATCGGCGTCTTCGCAGTGCCGCATGTCGGCGGCGGCGAACCCGAGCGTCCTCAGCGCGCCGTCGAGATCGGTTTCGGCGCTGTCGGGTTCGGTGGAGAGGTCGAAGGCGAAGAACTGGAGGCGCCGCTCGGCGACGGTGGCCGGGTCCTTGGCACGCAGCGTTCCGGCGGCGGCGTTCCGCGGGTTGATCAGCGGTTTGTCCGGGTGGACCTTGTTGTAGGCGGCGAAAGTGGAACGCAGCATGACGGCCTCGCCGCGGACCTCGACCCGGCCTGGTGCGTCGACCTTGTCCGGGACGCCGTCGGTAAGCGCCCGCACCAGCATGGTCACGTCGTCACCGGTGGTCCCGTCGCCGCGGGTGACGGCCCTGGCGAGCCGCCCGTTCTCGTAGACCAGGGCCAGCGACAGGCCGTCGAGTTTGGGCATGACGACCACCGACTGCCCCGGGAAGCGGGTGAAGAACGCCGCGACCTGCTCAGGCTTGGTCGCCTTCTCCAGCGACAACATCGGGCGCGAGTGCCGGATGGGCGCGTGCAGGATGGCGGGCGCGCCGACCTGGTCGAGCGGGTTCGGATCCGGGGTCAGCTCGGGGTTGGCCTCGATGAGGCCGCGCAATTCGTCTTCGATCGCGTCGTAGTCGGCGTCGGACACCTTCGGCGAGCCCCGGTAGTAGGCGTCGCGAAGGACGACGATCTGATCGGCGAGTTCTTGGATGCGGTCCCGAGCGTTCACCGGGCAGAGATTACCCGCGACCACCGACAGAACACCGTCCGAAGAGGACTCGTGTCACGGATTGACGGCGAGGACCAGGAACGAGGCCAGCAGGACCAGGTGCACCCCGCCCTGCAGCCGGGTCGCGCGGCCGGGGACGACGGTGAGCACGCTGACCGCGATCGTCAGCGCCAGCAGCACGATATGTGTGGCGCCGAGGCCCAGCATCAACGGCCCGTCCAGCCAGATCGACGCCAGCGCGATGGTCGGGATGGTGAGCCCGATGCTCGCGATCGCCGAACCGTAGGCGAGGTTGAGGCTGGTCTGCATCCGGTCGCGTCGGGCGGCCCGGGACGCGGCCAGGGTCTCCGGCAGCAGGACCAGCATGGCGATCACGACGCCGACGAACGACTGCGGGAAGCCCGCCGCCCTGACCCCCGCTTCGATCGCCGGTGATTCGACCTTCGCCAGTCCGACGACGGCGACCAGCGCCACCAGCAGCAACCCGAGGCTGGTCAGCGCCGCCTTGTCGGTCGGCGGTTCCGCGTGTTCCTCCTCCTTGACAGAACCCTCGCTGTCGACCGGTAGGAAGAAGTCACGGTGACGCACCGTCTGGGTGAGCACGAAAAGGCCGTAGAGCAGCAGTGAGGCGACAGCGGCGAAGGTCAGCTGCGTGCCGTTGAAGGCAGGGCCGGGGGTGCTGGTGGTGAACGTCGGCAGGACGAGGCTGACGGTGGCGAGCGTCGCCACGGTGGCGAGCGCACCGCCGCTGCCCTCCGGGTTGAAATGCGTCTCGCCGGTGCGGCGAGCGCCGACCATGAGCGAAATGCCGGCGATGCCGTTCATCGTGATCATGACCGCGGCGAACACGGTGTCACGGGCCAGTGTGCCTGCCTCGGGGCCGCCGGAGGACATCATCGTCACGATCAGCGCGACTTCGATGACCGTGACCGCGATCGCCAGCACCAGCGAGCCGAAGGGTTCGCCGACGCGATGCGCGACCACTTCGGCGTGGTGGACCGCGGCCAGCACGGTCCCGCCGAGCGCCAGCGCGACGACGACCACCGGCACGGGGCCCAGTTCGCGGCCCCAGCTCAGCACCAGGACGACGATGGCGAGGACCGGCATGACGGTGGTCCAGGACACGGGGAATCGTCTGCGCGAAGCGGCCATGTCGTCACCATCGCACACTCAGCGTGACATCGCCGCTCCATGGGGGGAGCGGGTGACGAAGTTCCTAGTGGGCGGCATCGTCTGTGAAAAGCCTGTTCAGGGAACCGTGCGCCACATTCACGCCTAACTCATGCCTCATTCACGCTCTGGTCCGGCACGACGCTGCCCGGGATCGTTGATCGGGTGAACCGCCACCGATCCACTTCTCGGGCGCCGGAGGTCCCCGCCCCGATCGAAGGCGTCAAGAAGCAGGATGTGAGCGCGCCATCGTCGCGAAGCGGGCACTTGACGCGACGGAATCCTCATGGGCAGGGCGGACGCTAGCTCGCACCAACTCCACCCAGGAAGGGGTCGACGAGCAGATCCGCCGCACGCGGAGCGGCCATGTCCTCCTTCGAGGCAGATGGAGGGGCTGGATCAGCAGAGCGGTCCGCATCGCCAACGACTCGGAGTACGGGCTCTCCGGCGGTGTCTGGTCGGCCGACGAGGGTCGTGCGCTCGCCGTCGTACGGCGGATCCGCACCGGCACGGTCACGTCGACGGTGCATCTATCGGGTTCGACGGCCCCTTCGGTGGCTTCAAGGCCAGTGGCCTCGGCCGTGAATACGGTGCCGCGGGCCCTCGCTCTGTACGTCGAGCTCAAGACCGTCACCGTGAACGTCAGGGGAGCTTGACGGTGATCCGCTGGTCGGCGGCCACGATCCGCTGGAGCCGGAACCGGCAGAGGGTGTAGAACATCTCACCCAGTTCCTCGGGGTCGATACGTCCTTCGAGGTCGCGTTTGCTTGCGTTGAGCACCCGGCTGATCATGGTCGAGGACACGCGGCCGCCGAATTCGCCCGTCAGCCAGACACCGATTTCGCCGATCTCGTCCATGATCGTGCGCTGCGCGGTCATCAGCCGTACCCCTCTGCGTCGGAGTGTCGCCGGGATTGCCCCGGCGACACTCCGACGTGCGACCAAAACCCCCATGACGGGAAAGCCGTGAGATTGCTCTGCCCGGCCTAACGCCTGTCGGTTGCACGGAACCGTGCAGCGGGCCCCAGCGATCTCCGGGGAAACCCCGATGTGATCGACATCCGGGTGTGTCAGCCTCAATGGTGACCATTGTGGACAGTCGGAAAGGAGAGTTCACGCGTAGTGGCCCCAGCAAGGGATGAAGAAGTCGAGCAGTGGATAGCGGAGTTGACGGCCCTCACTGAGCTGTATCGGTCAGCGGAGACCGCGGGCTCGACGGAGGCGGTGTCACACGCCGGATGGCACACCGGCGCACGGCTCTTGGCGGGCAGCGCGAACGGGCGGCTGCTGGCCTACAACGATTCGGGCGCCGAGGCGGAGTGCGTCTTCCGGGAGGGAGAGAGCACGCTGTTCAACATCATGAGCAGAGGGTACGGAAGTGACACCGCCGAGCGCGGATTCGCGGTCTGGAGCAGCAGGCCGGGTGTGCTCGGAGCGATCGACGCCGGGGTGAGCCGCCTGGAGGTCGCCGATGCGGGTGGCGCCGTCGTCGGAGCCGACATCGTGGCTCATACCTTCGCGGTGGACGTCGACCTGGGGCCGGTGCCCCAGACGGTCGACGAAGTGTTCGCGCCGTGGGAGCCGCCGGAGTTGACGGTCCGGGTGTACGGCGAGGATGACTCGTTGCGGTACGAGGGTCCGTTGCTGACGTCCTGAGAAGTTATATGAAGAGGCCCCCTTCATCGCGTCTCGCGACGAAGGGGGCCTCTTCACGTACTCGAGGATCAGCCGTTCGGAGTGGTGATCACCGCGAACTTCGATCCCTGGCTCGCGATCCGCTCGCTGAGATCGGTGGTGATCGTCTCGATCGGCGCGTAGTTGTTCAGCTCACCGGCCTGGCAGGGGCCCGACCGGGACTGCTGGTTGCCGACCAGGATGCCCAGCGCCGCGTGATCGGCCTGGCTGAACAGCGGTCCGCCGCTGTCGCCGGGACGGGCGCACAGGTCGGTGTTGATGCCGACGTCCGTGGACAGGACACGACCGCAGCGGGTTCCGACCAGGTAGCCGGCGCCCGCGCCGCTGTCCACGGAATCGGGGTAGTTCACCGCGCTCGACGCGGTCCCCGAGGCGCAGACGACCCAGCCCGCCTTGATGTCGGCGAGCTTGTGCGCGCCGGTGATGTACTCGTCGACCGAGGTGGCCTGCGCGCCGCACGGGGTGTCACCGTTGCTGTCCATGCCACCGTTGCGGCAGTACTTCAGCACCCGGTTGCGGCCGGTCTGGCCTTCGAGCCAGTTCGTCGCCGCCGCGTCGTTGACGTACGGCAAGGCCGCGTAGTCGTACGGGTACGAGCTCTTCTCGATGCCGTGCTGCTGCAGCACATCGTTGCCGTTGTGCTGAGTCGGCGTGTTGTTGGTCTTCGTCCGCATGCAGTGTCCCGCGGTCAGCACCCAGCCCTTGCCGGGGAAACCGCCGCCGGTCGACCGCAGGTTGAAACCGCTGGTGCAGCCGCCCCAGGTGCCGTTGTCCCGCTTCATATCCAGCCGGATTCCGCCGCGCATCGGGCCGTAACCGGTGCAGTAAAGCGGATGACAGAAACCCAAGTCCACGTTCGGCGTGGAGAGCGCGTTGGGATTCGCCAGCACGCGCGACACGACCATGCCGGATTCCGCCGCCGCGGCCGTGCGAGCGGTGTCGACTTCGGCGGCCACGGCGCGCATGGCCGCCTTCTCCTGTGCCACCCAGCCGCGTTCCCACAGCACGACCCGGTTCTCGGACTCGCTCACCGCCGGAAGGTAGACGGCTTCCGGCCCGGCGCCGACCTTCGCGGCGACGCGTTCCTTCGCCGCCGTGAGCTGCTGCAACGAGTGCTGGACCCGTTGTGTGCGAACGTCGGAACGGGCGGGCATCGCCCGCAGATACGGTTCGGCGGCCGCGGGCTCGGTCATCGCCACGACCAGCTGCCCCTTTTCCTGGTCGAGCCACATGCCGCCGTACTCGGCGCCGCGATCACGGCGCAGCAGCTCGTCCAGCTTGACGCCGTCGGTCTGCAATTCCAGACGGCGTATCGCCTCCTGTTCGTCGACCTGGTAGTTCTCGACCAGGTAACGCACCGACTCCCGCACCGAAGCGGGGTCGAGCGTGGTGTGGAACGACTGCACGGTGCCCGCCGACGCCGGGCCGCTCAATGCCGTGGCCGCTGCCAGCACCGAAACGGCCACGGCCCCCAGTCTTCTAGCTGTCCGCACGAGATCTCCTCACATGTCGGGACTTCGCGATCATTCAACCGGAGGTCGCCGGCCGGATGTGGAGAATTTCCGACTATGTCGAAGCCCCGTGCCGGCGACGCGACCGGCACGGGGCGTGGGTTCGGGCTACAGACTCGGCTCGCGCCGGTGTTTTCCTTGGCGGGCTTTGACAATCCAGGCGCCGAAGAGGGTCAGAAGACCGACGAAGGTCCCCGCCGAAGCGCCGATCTCCGGTGTGCTGATCTTGATGACGCCGACGACGATCCCGCCGCCGATCGCCAGGAGGAGACACATCCGCAGCGTCGGCGCCCAGCCGGCGAGAACCGTCATCGCCAGGCAGAGCCAGCTGTCCCTGGTCTGCTCCTTGCGGTGGCGCCCGGGGCTCCTCAGGAGAGGCCGCGCCGCGCGGAGCATTTCCGCGGAGGTGGCGACCCGCCGCGCCGGCTTTTCGACGTGCTCGATGACGACTTTGACCCGTCGGGGCGGACCGTTGTCTGGTGTCTTCGCGTTATCAGGCTGTATGGTCACGGCTGTCCTGTCCTTGTTCTAGCGAGCGGGCGAATGGACATCCGCGTGGCCTCCTGTTACAGCAGGGGGCCACGCGTGCGTTACCGGTTCTTTACCGGTGCGGCTGAGAACATCTTGGCGAAAGCGGACTGTGACCGTTCAGTCGTACAGCGTGTGTCGCGCTGAACGGTATGCACGCGTCGCTCAACGGTCTGGGTGACCCAGAAAACTACTAAAAGTAGCGGGTGGCGCCGAATGGCCCAGTGACGTCGAGAGGCCTCGACGGCCCGGCGACTTGCCTTTCCGGTGTCGAGCCAGGTCGTGGCGCGATCTGCCCCCGAGCTGATCTTCGCAGGTGGAGTACCGAATATTCGTCGTCGTGCGCGACGATTTGGCACTATGCAGAATGCTGATCGCAAGAGCGGGTTACGGTCAATTTCAGCCAAACCCGAGCATCCGTGCTCACGGTGGGTTCACTCGATCGGTCGTCCCGCCACCTGTTGTGACCTCACTCGGCTCACCAACAGCGAGTGACTGGTCTGACCGGGTGGTCACCCCTCGGACAGGATCTGTTCGCGGAGGATGTCGCCGTGCCCGGCGTGCCGCGCGAAATCCTCGATCAAGAGCAAATGGACGAACCGCAGGCTCACGTCGCCGACGCGGGGATGCGTCTTGATCTCGTCGAGGTCGAAGTCCGCGGCGATCACGCGGGAACGCGCACTGGCGCGCTCGAACTCGGCGATCACCTCGGCCAGCGTCTCGTGGTCCCCGACGACGAAACTGGCGTCGCCCGGCGTCGTGTCACCGTCACATTCGTTCTCGGGCACGCCGCCGAGGACGTGGTGGAACCAGATCCGTTCGGCGACCGCCGCGTGTTTGAGCAGGCCGATCGGTGTGGTCATCGACGCGACGAGCCGCCGTCGGGAGTCGGCTTCCGACAAACCGCGCACCGAACCGACCAGTTCGGCCCGGTTGCGGTCCAGCATGGCTTCGAGCAGCCGGCGTTCGGCGCCGATGGTGATTCGCGGGAACGACCAGGTCATCGCCGGCTCAACCGAGCAGCAGGAGTGCGTAGTAGGCCAGGAAGTGTTCGACCATGTAGGCACCGCCGGTGGTCTGTGAAAGTGAGGCATGGGTGTGCGCGTGCGTGGTCCCGAGTATGGCGGGGATCCGGTCGTCGCCCTCGGGGAGGGTGCACGCGAGACGGTGCCAGCACCAGGCGCGATGCAGATTGAGGCCGTGCAGGTGGGCGATCTGCCCGTCGGAAGGATCGGTCACGGTCGCCGGAGTGAAAAGTGACAAGGGTTTCCGCTCGGCGATGCCGGGCAGGAACCTGTCCAGCCATTCGGCGAATTCGGTCGCGGGCAGCAGGCGGGACATGAGTTCGGCTTCGGCGAGGGCGGGGGACAGGAAGTCGGCTCCGGACGGTTCCCAAGCATCCGGGTAGTCGTGGTCGGATCCGAACCAGCGCCAGGCGGTCTCGACGATGACGTCGCGCAGTCGTGAGTCGCCCTGCTCGGCGAGGTGACAGGCGTAGGGCAGGGCGCGGGACAACCCGAACGCGCCGTTGTCGTGCACCCCGTACCGGATCGGGTACGTGGTGCGCGGCAGCCAGCCGAGGTAGCGGGTCACGAAGACCGCGCTCAACTCTTGTAACGCGGCTGACCAGCGTGCGGCATCCGGGTCGTCCCAGGTGGCGGTTTCGAAAGCGAGTTCCAGCAGCGCGGACCAGCCGTACGGCCGTTGGGTGGTGCGGTGTTCCTCGGGGGCGAAGTAGGCGACCTCACCCGCGAGGGCGTCGACGGTCAGGTGTTGGTCGAGGCACTCGCGGATCTCCTCGGCCGGTACGAGTTCGGCGTGGTGGCGCAGCAGACGTACGAGCACCCAGAACATCTCCACACAGGAATGCCAGTCGAAACTGCCGTAGAAGCACGGATGCGACAGGCGCGGGGAGAGGATGGGCACGCCTTCGAGATGCCAGTGGCTCTCGTGGTGCGGGTACTCGCGCACGACGTTCGACAGCGCGGTCCCGGCCAGTGCACCGGCATTCGCCTTCAACAGCTGGTCTCTTTCGACGTCCCATTCGGTCATCGGTCTGCTCCGGGGCTCGTGGGTGTTATCGAGGGGTAAGGCAAAGGTGGCACGGTCGGTGCCGGTGGTCGCACGAAGTATGTGAAGGGGTCCTTCACGTACTTGGGAAGGCCTTCACGCGCCATCGTGCTGCTGGGGCTAGTGGTTGACGGGACGGCACGTGTGATCAGACGGACGACACGCGTGACTGGATGGACGACACGCGCGCGGCCGGGTTTTTCCGTCAGGTAGAACAAGGGGCATGCTGGGTGCAATCGGATTCGTGCTGGTCATGCTGGGCGTCATCGTCGTGGTGAGCGCGATCAGTCACCGGATCGGCTTGCCGGATCCGGTGCTGCTGACCGTCGTCGGGCTCGTCTACGCCTTGCTCCCTGGGCCGAATCTGCATTTGGAACCAGAGTTCGTTCTCGACGTCATCCTTCCGCCGTTGCTGTACAACGCCGCGCTCGGTTCGAGTCTGCTGGCGATCCGCAGCAGGTTGCGCTCGGTCGTCAGTCTCTCGGTCCTGCTGGTGCTGGCGACGGCCTTCGCGGTCGGCGGGTTGCTGACCTGGCTCGTCCCGGCGATCCCGCTCGCGGCCGCGATCGCGCTCGGTGCGGCGGTGGCGCCGCCGGATCCGGTGGCGGCGCTGGCCGTCGGTCGCCGGGTCGGGCTGCCCGCGAAGCTGTCGACCCTGATCGAGGGCGAGGGGCTGCTCAACGACGCCACGGCGCTGACGGTCTACAAGATGGCGCTCGCCGTCGCGGTCGGCGGCAGTTTCTCGTTCGGGCTCGCGACCGGCGAATTCGCCTTGGCCACGATCGGTGGCCTGCTGGTCGGTGTGGTCGTGGCGTTCCTGGTGCGGTTGTCCCGCCGCGTCCTGGCGGATCCCCTGTCGGCGAACGCGGTCTCGCTGGCGACGCCGTTCACCGCCTACGTGCTCGGCGAGACCATCCACGGTTCGGGTGTCCTGGCCGTCGTGGTGGCCGGGTTGATCGTCGGACATCAGACGCCCCGCCTCCAGACGGGAGCGAGCAGGTTGCAGACGGGCGCGGTGTGGAGCCTGGTCAACTACCTCCTGGAAGGATTCGTCTTCCTGCTCATCGGCCAGCAGTTGCCCGCCGTCATCGCCGGGCTCGGTGGCTACCCGGCCGGTTCGGTGGTCTTGACCGCGGTGGTCACCGTGGGCGCGGTCCTGCTGGTCCGGCCGCTGTGGCTGGTGCTGACCCAACTCTTCCCGCGGCGGCTGCACGCCCGGCTCGGCAGCGCGGACGAAACGGGGGAGGCAGCGGAGCGGGCGCTGACGGGCAAAGAGATCGCGGGCCTGAGCTGGGCGGGCACCCGAGGGGTGATCACGCTCGCGGCCGCGTTCGCGATCCCCGTCGTGACCGCGGACGGCAGTCCGTTCCCCGCGCGCGATCTGCTGCTGTTCTCGGCATTCCTGGTGGTCTTGGTGACGCTCGTTGGCCAAGGGGTGACTTTCGGGCCGCTCCTGAAACGGCTCGGCCTGCGCGCCGACGTCCAGGATCAGGCCCGGCTGCGTAATCAGGCACGCAGCGCCGCCGTGGACGCGGCGCTCGCTCGTCTGGACCAGCTCGTCGAAGAGGACGACGTGCCGGACGAGGCGGTGGCGGCGCTGCGCAAGAACCTTCAAAGCCGTCAGCGGCGCTACCGGGCGCGGCTGGCCTACCTCGAGGACAACCCGCTCACGCCCCGGGCTCCGGGATACGAGGCGGCCGTCCGCGCCCGGCACAGCATCATCGAGGCGCAGCGGGAAGAGCTCCTTCGCTGGCGTGACGCCGGCCGGTTGCCCGATGCCAGCCTGCGGATCCTGCAAACCGAACTCGACCACGAGGAGAACGCGCTGATGCCGTCTTCGGGCAAATCGTGAGAATCGATCTACCATGCAGGGGTGGACGAACGACCGATCACCACGGCGCAGCGCAACTTCCGGCGGGTCGCCGAAGAGCTCGAAACCATGGGGACCCAGGATCGTTTCACCTACATTTTCCGCTCCCGGTTGTGGAGTTCCTCGTCGGTCTCCGGGCCGGGTTCCGAGTCGGTCCAGACGCGGGAACTGAGCGACCGGCTGCCCGGCCTCCTCGATCGTTTCGGGGTGCGCACCCTGCTCGACCTCCCGTGCGGGGACTATGGCTGGCTCTGTGAAGTGGACCTCGACCTCGACCGGTACATCGGCGCCGACATCGTCCCCGACCTGATCGAGATGAACGCCGCGCGGTTCCACGACGATCCGGTCCACGAGTTCCGGGTGCTCGATCTGACCGGTGATCCGCTGCCGTCTGCCGACCTCGTGCTGTGCCGGGATTGCCTGGTGCACTTGAGTTTCGCCGACATCGAGCGGGCGCTGCGAAATCTCAGGCGAAGCGGCTCCCGGTACCTGCTGACCACGACCTTCACCGAGCTGGGCACCAACACCGACATCGCGACGGGTGACTGGCGGCCGCTGAACCTGTGCCGGGAACCGTTCGGGTTCCCGGAGCCGCTGGCCGTGCTGGTCGAAGGGTGTACCGAAAGGGCGGGTCCTACGCCGACAAGTCCTTGGGATTGTGGGAGATCGCCGCGATCGTGGACTGATCGGCGAGAGGCCTCACCGGAGTGGGAAGTCGGTTCCGTGTTCCTCCTCCGGGCGCGGGCCGTGGATGCGCCGCTCGCTCTCGGAGATGGCCACGTCGTTGATGCTCGCCTCGCGACGGCTCATGAGCCCGTGCTCGTCGAACTCCCACAGTTCGTTGCCGTAGCTGCGCCACCACTGACCGGCGTGGTCATGCCATTCGTACTGGAACCGGACGGCGATCCGGTCGTCGGTGAACGCCCAGAGGTTCTTGCGTAGCGCGTAGTCCAGTTCCCGCTCCCACTTCGCGGTCAGGAACGTGACGATCTCCTCGCGGCCGCGGACGAACGTGTCCCGGTTCCGCCAGACGGAGTCCGGCGTGTACGCCGTCGCCACCCGGCGGGGATCGCGGGTGTTCCAGCCGTCCTCGGCCGCTTGGACCTTGCGCAGCGCCGTCTCCCGCGTGAACGGCGGGTAGGGCGGGCGATCTTCTGGCATCTTCGGCCTCCTCATGTTGAGAACGGGCGTTCTCTACGTCTGGCGCCTACGATAGGGAACGACCGTTCTCAACGTCAAGGGAGTCCCGATGCCGGCCGCCGTCACCGACGAGCAGAACCGCGTGGACCGCGAAGCCCTGCTAGACGCCGCCGAGGAACTCTTCTACGAGAACGGCATCCAGGCGGTCGGCATGGACCAGCTCCGCGCTGCGTCCGGCCTGTCGCTGAAGCGGATCTACCGGTTCTTCGAAGCCAAGGACGACCTCGTGGTGGCGATGCTCAAACGGCGTGATCAGCGGTGGCGGGGGAGCTTGGCCGCCCACGTGGAGCAGGTCCAGGATCCCCGCGAGCGGGTGCTGTCGATCTTCGACTGGCTTGGCTGCTGGTTCGCCGAACCCGGTTTCCGCGGTTGCGCCTGGATCAACGCCCACGGCGAGGTCGGTCCTGCCTCCGACGCGGTCCTTGCCGAGGTGCGAGCACACAAACAGGCGTTCCACGAGCAGATCGAGACCTGGGTGCTGGCCGCGGGGTCGGCCATGGCCGAGCCGGTGTACCTGCTCGCCGAGGGGGCGATCGTGACGGCGGGCATCAGCGGTGACCCGGCTCCGGCCCGGCAGGCGCGTCAGGCCGTCGCGGTGTTGCTCGGAAATCACACCGCGCGGGCGATCGCGATCGAGCCGTCCAGCCTCGCGCCGCCTTCGTAGAACATGTACTCCTTCCCGTCCATGGTCCCGAACGAAGGAGCCGCGCAGCGCCCGTTGTCCGGCGCGCCCGACATCGGGGCATGGAAGACGCCGAGGTGTTCGCGCTTGCCGAAATCGGTGCCGACCTCGGTGATGAGCATGTTGCCGCCGGCTTCGATGTTCTCGTGGTAGATGACGTAGGTCGAGCCGCCACGTTCGGCGATGGTCGGGGCGCCGATGTTGCTCGCACCGACTTCTTCGGGACGGATCAGCGGGGTCTGCGAGAACGTCCAGTTCCGTCCGTCGGCGGACCAGCCCCAGCCGATCGAACGATGGTTGCTCTTGTCGTTGATCATGAAGACCATCACGAACTTCGCGCCGCGCGAAGGCAGGCTGTGGCGGAACACCCGCGCGTAGGAGGTCTCCGTGGTGCCGGCGGGCAGCATCGCGGTGGAGAGCACGACCTTGTCGTAGGTGAAGTGGATGCCGTCCTTCGACCGGGCGAGCCGGGTCGTGGTGTTCTCACCGTGGAAGTACAGCCACAGTTCGCGTGCGTCCTCGTTCCACAGCACGTGCGACGACGAGACGTGTGAGACGTCGTAGTGCGGATTCCAGGTCCTCTTGACGATCGGGTTGCCCGGGTATTCGGTGAAGGGACCTTCGAGGCTGTCCGCGTAGGAAAGGCAGATCCCACCCGGAGCGTCGTGCGGCGCGTAGTACAGGTAGTAGCGGCCCAACGGGTTCGCGACCCGGCCCGCGACACCGCGGATGCACGGGAAGATCAGTTCGCCGGTGGGGTTGTACTTCAGGTTGCTCTTGTCGAACGCGGTGCGCAGGTAGCGGTACTCCGGGAATCCGGCCGGTGCCGCGACCGCGGATCCGGCACCCAGAACGGGTATCGCGGCCAGGCCGAGGCCTACTCCGGCGGCTCCGCGCAGAGCCGCGCGGCGGGACAGTTCGGTCATGCGGACACTCCCTCTCGTCGGCGTCGACGTGCTCGTCCAACCATTCGGAGCGCCCCGTGCACCGTCAAGGCGCTAATACGTATTAGTCCTGCTCAATGGCGACACCGGACAGGATCGGCCCGTTTCCTTGATTTCGCCGGATCTCGCACAGATGCTCGGCTAAACCGCATTAGCACACCCTGGAGGAGACGGAATGGCATCAGGACGCCGTCCGCCGCGGCAGGCGGACATCGCCCGCATCGCCGGGGTGTCACAGGCGACCGTTTCCGTGGTGCTCGGCGGGAACCGTTCCGTGCGGATGGCCGAGTCGACCCGGCGGAGGGTGATGGAAGTGGCTCAGGATCTCGGCTACGTGCCGCATCCGGTGGCCACCCGGCTCGCCCGGTCACGGTCGAACCTGCTCGGCCTCTACACGTTCCGGAGTGCGTTCCCTACCGACGAAACGGATACCTACCACCCGATTCTGTCCGGTGTGGAGGAAGAGGCGGCCAATCTCGGCCAGGACCTGATCCTGTTCACCGGCACCAGCGGACCGGGTGCCCGCCAGGAGGCCGCGATCCGCCGCACCCGGCTGGCCGACGGCTGTCTGTTCTTCGGCAGGCATGTGCCGGAGGGGCCGGTGTCGCGGCTGGTGGACGACGGGTTCCCGTTGGTCTACATCGGACGGCGTCCGGAACTCGGTGGCCGGATCCCTTATATCGGCGCGGATTACGTGACCGCGTCGGCGCTGGTGCTACGGCGACTGCTCGATCTCGGCCACCGCGAGATCCGCTATGTGCGCGAGGCCGACGAGGCGCCGTCGTCGGAGGACCGGCAGCGTGGAGTGCTGCGAGCGGCCCCACATACCGGCGTCGTCCGGTTACAGGGCATGGAGTTGACCGCGACGACCGTGCGTGGCTGGGTCGACGACGGGGTCACCGCCGTGGTGGTGGAGGGAACCGACACCGGCACGGCGTACCGGGCGGTCCAGCGTGCCGTCGACATGGCCGGACTGTCCACTCCGGACGATCTTTCGCTGGCGGTGCTCGGCGGACCGCCGGCCGTGAGCGGTTTCGAGGTCCCCATGCGGGAGATGGGCAGACGCGCGGTGCGGCTGCTGGTCGACCTCGTGACCGAAAAGACGACCGCGCCGCAGCAGTTGCTGCGGTGCCCACAGGTGGACGGCGTACAGGTCGGCCCACCTCGATCCCGATAGGACCAACCATGTTCGAACTCGGCACCGAGATACTCGTCGCGGGCGGCGGGGTGGGCGGCGTCGCCGCCGCGCTGGCCGCCGCCTCGGCGGGGCATCACGTCGTGCTGACCGAGGAGACCGACTGGCTCGGCGGTCAGTTCACCGCACAGGCGGTTCCCCCGGACGAGAACCCGTGGATCGAACGCTTCGGCGGTACGGCCACCTATCGCGCTTTCCGCGAGGGCGTGCGTGACTACTACCGGCGGCACTACCCGTTGCGTGCCGAGGCGGCCGCGTTGGCCGACTTGAACCCCGGAGCAGGCAGGGTGAGCAAGCTGTGCCACGAACCGCGGGTGGCGCTCGCCGTACTGGAGGCGATGCTGGCACCCCACCGGGCCGCCGGGCGGCTGACCGTCTTGCTGAGGCATCGGCCGGTCGCGGCGGAGGCGAGCGGCGACCGGGTCGACGCCGTCACCTTCGAGGGGCCGGGCGGGGAGCGCACCACGGTGCGCGCGGAGTACGTGCTCGACGCGACCGAGAACGGCGACCTGCTGCCGCTCACGGGCACCGAGTTCGCCATCGGTGCCGAAGCCCAGTCCGACCACGGCGAACCTCACGCCCCTGAGCAGGCCGATCGCGGCAATCTCCAAGGGATCACCTACTGCTTCGCCCTGTCGCACCACGCGGGTGAGGACCACACGATCGACCGGCCGGAGATGTTCGGCTTCTGGCGCGAATACCAGCCGGACTTCTGGCCGGGCCCGTTGCTCGGCTTCCTCGCCCCGGATCCGCGTTCGCTGGCGCCGGTCGGCCGCACCTTCGCCCCGAACCCGGACACCGATCCGCTGGCGGTGAGCGCGGACCAGAGCGCCGACGCCGGTGACAAGGAACTGTGGGGCTTCCGCCGGATCCTCGCCAGGAAACTGCACCGGCCGGGCGCGTTCGACTCGGACGTCACGCTGGTGAACTGGCCGCTCAACGACTACTGGCTGCGGCCCGCGGTCGAGATCGACGGCGTGAGCACCGCCGAGGACGTGGCGCTGGCGCATCACGAGGCCAAACAGCTCTCGTTGTCGGTGCTGTACTGGTTGCAGACCGAGGCACCGAGGCTCGACGGTGGCACCGGTTTCCCCGGGCTGAAGCTCCGCCGGGACATCGTCGACACGGAAGACGGCCTGGCCAAAGCCGCCTATGTGCGTGAAGCACGGCGGATCCTGGCCGTCACGACGATCGTCGAGCAGGACGTCTCACTCGACGTGCTCGGGCCGACGGGCCGCAAACGCCGCGAGGATTCCGTCGGCGTCGGCAGCTACCGGATCGACCTGCATCCGTCCACGGCGGGGGACACCTACGTCGACGTCCCGAGTGTGCCGTTCGAGCTGCCGCTCGGCGCGCTGCTGCCCCGGCGGATGCGGAACCTGTTGCCGGCGGGCAAGAACATCGGCACGACCCACATCACCAACGGCTGCCACCGGCTGCACCCCGTGGAGTGGAACGTCGGCGAGGTCGCCGGCCACCTCGCCGGGTTCGCACTGCGCGGAGGCGGCGAACCGCACGCGGTCCGCGAGGAGCCGGCGCGGTTCGAGGAGTTCGCCCGGGTGCTGGACCGCGCCGGTGTCGAACGGCGCTGGCCGGAAGTCCGCGGTTACTGACCCATTCCCCAGGAGGTGCGGACAGTGAGGTCCGAGTCGTCCCAGCCCACTCCGGTTCGCGTCGGCATCGACGTCGGTGGCACGTTCACCGACGCGGTCGCCGTCGACGCGCGTACGTTCGAGCTGCTCGGCCAGGTCAAGGTCCCGACCAGCCACGACCACGAAGACGGTGTCGCCCACGGCATCCTCGAGGCGCTGGAGAAACTCCGCGCCGACGTCGGCATAGGCGCGGAGGACGTCTCGTTCCTCGCGCACGGCACCACCCAGGCGACCAACGCGCTGCTGGAAGGCGACGTGGCGACGGTCGGGATCGCCGGGGTCGGGACCGGTTTCGACGCCTTCGCCACGCGAAGGCTGGGAGCGTTCGCGAAGACGGAACTGGCGCCCGGGCGGAAACTCCCGGTGCGGTTCGCGCCGGTGCGTGACCTCTCCGACGCGGGCGCGGCCGTCGAGGACCTGGTCCGTCAAGGGGCTGAGGTGGTCGTCGCCGTCGAACCGTTCAGTGTGGACGATCCGGAAGGGGAGCGGACGGTGGCGGCCGCCGCGCGGGACCGCGGTCTGCTCGCCACGGCCACGCACGAGATCACCGGCCTCTACGGCCTCACGAAGCGGGCTCGCACCGCCGTGCTGAACGCGGGGATCATGCCGCGCATGGTGTCGACCGCCGACCTGGTCGAGGCGAGTGTGCGCCGGGCGGGCGTGACCGCGCCGTTGATGGTGGTCCGCGGCGACGGCGGGGTCATGTCGCTGCCGGAGATGCGGCGCCGTCCGCTGCTGACGGCGCTTTCCGGACCTGCCGCGGGGGTGGCGGGCGCGCTGATGGGGGAGAAGCTCAGCGAAGGGCTGTTCCTCGAGACGGGTGGTACGTCCACCGACATCAGCGTGGTCCGCCGCGGCCGGGTGCTGGTGCGTCACGCCCACCTCGGCGGGCACGAAACCTACCTGCCCGCGCTCGACGTGCGCACGATCGGCATCGGGGGCGGTTCCCTGATCCGGTTCTCCGGACGCGCGGTGACCGACGTCGGGCCACGCAGCGCGCATATCGCGGGCCTGCCGTACGCGTGTTTCGCGCCGGCGTCGGCCTTGGCCGGAGCGAAATTGGTCGCCGTTTCTCCACGGCCGGACGATCCGAACGACTACGTGGCGCTGGAGGCGGCCGACGGCAAGCGGTACGCACTCACCTTGACGTGCGCCGCCAACGCGCTCGGTGTCGTGCCCGCCGACTCCTACGCGCGTTCCGAGGCGGAATCCGCGCGCTTGGCGATGGCACCACTCGCCGCGGCCATGGGCATTTCGGCCGAGGAAGCCGCGCGGGCGGTGTTGCGCCAGGCGGTGAAGCCGGTGCGCGCGGTCGTCGGCAGGCTCGCCCGGGAGTACCGGCTGGACCGGCCGACCCTGGTCGGCGGCGGAGGCGGTGCCGCCGCGGTCACCCCGTTCCTCGGCGAGGATTCCGGGCACGAGTGGCGGATCGCCGCGCACGCCGAGGTGATCAGCCCGCTCGGCGCGGCGCTGGCGCTGGTCCGGGAGTCGGTCGAGCGGATCGTGCCCAGTCCCTCCAACGCCGACATCCTCGCCGTGCGGACGGAAGCCGAGGCCGCGGTCGTTGCGCAGGGCGCCGATCCGGCCGGTGTCGAGGTCGACGTCACGGTGGACCCGCAGCGCAACCTGGTGCGGGCGGTGGCCACGGGCGCCACCGAACTGCGCACGAAGGATCGAGCGTCCACAGTGGACGAGGAGACGGTCGGTGCCGCGGTCGCGCGCAGCATCGGTGTCGGGCGTGACGGGTTGAGGCACGTCGCGGCCACCGCGCACCATCGCGTGTTCGCCGCGTCCGCCCGGCGCCAGGGCCTGTTCGGCCGGTTCACGAAGCCGGTCCGGCACGTACGGGTCGTCGATGGCGAGGGCGTGATCCGGCTGCACGGTGCCGGGGCCGTCGTCGAGACCTCCGACGCCGGTGCCGCTCAAGGGCGGCTGGCCACGCTCGCCGATCAGCACACCCGCTACGGCGACGGCGGTTCCCGCGCACCGGCGGTCTGGTTGCTCGTGGGACCCAAGATCGCGGATCTGTCCGGGGTGCTCGACAGGGACCAGCTGCTCGCACTCGCCGGAGCCGAGCTGAAGACCCGGGCGAGTGACGAGCCGGTCGTCATGATCATCCAGGACCGTCGATGAGTGACGTCGATCTGGCCGTCTGCCTGCTGCGGGCGACGCCCACCCACGAGAACCGTTCCGACGAACAGCTGCGCACCTGGGCGGAGATCGCGCTGGCCTACGGCGACGAGCTGGCCGCCGGGAGCGATTCCGGCGACATCGAGGTCGTGGAACGGGAAGGCGGCGTCGGCGACCATGTACTGCTGCTCGCCGAGCATCAGCGCGGCACCGTCGTGGTGTACACCGAGGCCTTGCGCCGGGTGGAAGAACTGGCACAGGCACGCGGATGGCCGGTCACCCGCGAAGCACTGCGCAGTGCCGCCGTGGCACACGAACTCGCGCACCATCGGCTCGACGTGCGCGAGCTGAACCGACGGCTCGGTCATCTGGCGATCCGGCTCGGCCCGCTGCGGCTGCGCGGACACGTCGCCGGTGCGGAGGAGATCGCCGCGCACCGGTTCGCCCATCACCGCAGCGGTCTGGCCGTCAGCCCGCTGCTCATCACCACCGCGCTCGCGGGAGGGAACTGACCATGGGTATCGCGATTCTCGTCCTGATGGCGGTGGGCGTGGTGCTCATGCTCACCCGGGTGCTGCCCACCGCGTTCGCGCTGGTGCTGCTGGCGCTCGGCATCGCCGTACTCGCCGGGGCGCCGCTGACCGGCGCGAAGGACAGCATCCTGACCGGCGTGCTCCAAACCGGCTCCGCGACGCTGGCGTCCACGATGATCGCCGTCCTGCTCGGATCCTGGCTCGGCACGCTCATGGACGAGACCGGTATCGCCGGCACGCTCGTGCGCAAGATCGTCGAGTTCGGCGGTGAACGGCCGTCGGTCGTCGCGCTCGGCGTGTTCGCCGTGTCGATCCTGTGCGGCAGCATCACCGGCTCCGCTCCGGCGGCCATGCTCGCCGGTGTCGTCGGCATCCCTGCCATGATCGCCGTCGGCGTCAGCCCGGTGGCCGCGGGCGGCACGGTGCTGATGGGCATTTCCGCCGGTTCGCCGCTCGAACTCGCCGTGTGGCAGTTCCTGTCCGACGCGCTGGGCTCGCCGGTCTCCGACGTCAAGTCGATCATGATCAAACTGTTCCCGCTGGCGCTCGTCGTGGGCATCGCGTACGTCCTCATCCAGACGCGGCGCGGCGCCCGGCACACGTGGGCGGTGAAACTGGACAGGCCGAAGGCTCGCGTCCGACGCGGCGACGCGCCCTGGTACGCGCTCCTGGCGCCACTCCTGCCGATCGTCCTCGCCCTCGGGTTCGCGGTGCCGATCGTGCCGTCCCTCCTGGCGGGCGTGGTCTACGCACTGGTGACGACGACCAAATGGGGCGAGCTCAGCGGACGCGGTCTGCGTTCGCTGTACAAGGCTTTCGACGTCGCGGCGCCGCCGATCGCGCTGTTCGTGGCGATCGGGATGCTTCTCGCCGCGGTGAAACTTCCCGGCGCGAAGGGCGCGCTGACGCCGATCGTGGCGGCGATCAGCCCGTCCGGCGCGGTGTGGTTCGTCGTGGTCTTCGCCGCCCTCGTCCCGCTCTGCCTGTTCCGCGGCCCGCTCAACGTGTTCGGACTCGGCGCAGGTGTCGCGGGCGTGCTGGTGACCGGCGGGATCTATCCGCTTCCGGCCGTCGTCGGGCTGATGGCGTCCTACAACCAGGTGTTCAGCGTCTCCGATCCCACCAGCACCCAGACGGTGTGGGCGTCCCAGTACGCCGGTGTCCGGCCTGAGCGCGCGATGGTCTCGACGTTGCCCTACACCTGGCTGGTCGGTTTGGGCGGCATGGTGCTCACGGCGGTGCTGTACCTGTGATCACGACGTCCGACGGGCTCCGGCTCGACCACGTCCGGCACGAAGGCGGCCCGGAGACCGTCGTGCTCGTCCACGGGATCACCGCGGACCTCGAGGAGAATGGACTCTTCACCGCGCTGGCCCCGAGGCTCACCGCGGCGGGATTCGCGGTGCTGCGGTTCTCGTTTCGCGGACACGGCCGCAGTGAGGGCCGGCCGAGGGACATGACCATCGCGGGCGAACTTCTCGATCTGCGTGCTGTGGTGGAATCGGCGGACGGACCCGTCTCGGTCGTGGCTTCGAGTTTCGGCGCGGTGAGCACGACACTGTCACTGGTGTCGCTACCCGTGTGTCGGATCGTGCTCTGGCAGCCGGTGCTCGACCTGCGGCGGACCTTCCTGGAGCCGGAGCTGCCCCGGGGTGTTGTCCTGTACTCGGACCGGACTTCGTTGGCAGAGAACGGGTTCCTGGACATCGAAGGACGGTTCGAGCTCGGGGCCGCGCTGTTCGAGGAGTTCGCTCGTCTCGACCCACGTGGCGGCTTCCTGGCGTCCACGATGCCCGCGCTCGTCGTCCACGGTTCGGGGGACGAGCACGTCTCCCACGACATCGCGCGGGAGACCGCTCTCGCGCGACCCGCGACGGATTGGCACTCTCTTGCCGGCGCGGGGCACGGGTTCGGGAGTACCGCGCGGGAAGCACTCGACGTCACCGCGAGGTGGCTTTCGCGGGTCAAGGCCAGCTGAGCTCGCCTTCGCTGATGACGGGATGCCGTTCGCGGTAGGGCAGTTCACGGTCGTGGACGTAGTTGTCGAGCCGCTCGGCGATCTCGTCGAGGATCTCGGTCACGCACGCCCAGTCGGACCAGTAGATCCCGTCGCTGGCGTACCACTCCATGACGCAACCGTGGTGCTCGCCCGGCCGGAGGTCGACGCACAGCAGGCCTCCGTCGATGGCCCGGCCGATGGGGAGAATGGCTGTGCAGAACGGGAATCCGTCCTGTCCTGCCTTCTTGCGGTGCGTTCCTTCGGCGGTGCAGCAGTCCGGGTCGGGGTACTGCGACTGCCTGGCGTACTCGTCCTCGGCTCGCGTCACCGAAGAGGCAGGTAGCCCTTCGGAATCAGGTACCCAGCTCCGCGGACGCGCTGGTCGTCGACGCCGTCCATGAGTGCCCACCAGGCGAGCAGCTCGGGTGGGAGTTCGAAGCCGACGCGGTTTCGGAGATGATCGAGGTCCGAGGCCGGCGCCGGGGGCCGGATCTCCCGCGCGGTGACCGGTGCGTGTTCGGACAACAAGGCCATGATGCGCCGCCACGTCTCTTCCACCGGTGCCCCCTTCACTCGGCGGACCACCCTAGCGAGAATCGGCGGCCTCCGGCGCGAAAGCGGGCGATTGGATGTGGGCAGGCAGGCCCCACGCTTCCGCCACGCGCTCCGGGGTCAGCACCGAAGCCGGCGCGCCTTCGCCGACGAGGCGGCCGTCCTGCAGCAGCAGGCAGTGATCGGCCCGGCCCGCCACCTCGAGGTCGTGCGTGACACGCAGGATCGTCGTGCCCTCGGCGACGGTGGTGCGCAGGGCTTCGTCGATCAGGCCGCGGGCGTGCAGATCGAGACCGGCCGATGGCTCGTCGAGCAGCAACAGTCCGGCTTGCTGGGCCAGCCCCTGCGCCACCAGTGCCCGTTGACGCTGCCCGCCGGAGAGGGTGCCGATCAACCGGTCCGCGATCGACGTGATCTCCAGCCGCTCCAAGCACTCTCCGACGATCTGCCGGTCCACCTTGGACAGTCGTCGCCAGTGACCGCGGTGCGCCCAGCGTCCCATCGTCACGGTGGCGCGCACGGTGATCGGCAGCGATCGTGACACCTCGCTCTGCTGGGTCACGTAGGCGACGCGCCCCGGATTCCGCCGGGTCACCGAACCGCTGGTCGGCGGCAGGACACCCGCGACGAGGTTGAGCAGCGACGACTTGCCCGCGCCGTTCGCGCCGGCGACGGCGGTGAGCCGGGCCGACGGCACCTGAGCCGTGATCCCGCGCAGCACTTCGCGGGGCCCGTAGTGCGCGTGCGCGCGGTCGATCGTGAGTGCGGTTGTGTCCGGGGTCATCCCACCCTCTTTCAGATAATGACAATCATTACCACTATAGTGTGACGCGTGGAGTGGTTGTTGATCCCCTTCGAGGTGTCGTTCGTGCAGCGTGCGCTGGTGGCGGGAGTGCTCGTTTCGGCGGTGTGCGCCGTCGTGGGTACCTGGGTGGTGTTGCGCGGCATGGCCTTCATCGGCGACGCGATGTCGCACGGCATGTTGCCCGGCGTGGCGCTCGCCTCGCTGACCGGTGTGAACCTGCTGATCGGCGCCGCGATCAGCGCCGGGGTGATGGCGCTCGGCGTCACGGCGCTCGGGCGTTCGCGGCGGCTGTCCGAGGACACCACCATCGGGCTGCTCTTCGTCGGCATGCTCGCGAGCGGCGTGATCATCGTGTCGCACTCGCGGTCGTTCGCGGTGGATCTCACCGGATTCCTGTTCGGTGACGTGCTCGCCGTCGGATCCGGCGACCTGGTGGGCCTCGCGATCACCCTGCTCGTCGTGGGGGTGGTGGCACTGGCGGGACACCGCTCGTTCACGGCGCTCACCTTCGATGTCCGCAAAGCGCACACGCTGGGGCTTCGGCCACGTCTGGCCAACGCGGTCCTGCTCGGGCTGGTGACGTTGACGATCGTCGCGTCGTTCCGCGTGGTGGGGACGCTGCTGGTGTTCGGCCTGCTCATCGCACCGGCCGCGGCGGCGCTCTTCTGGTCGCGGCGGATCACCACGATCATGCTCATCGCGGCGTTGCTCGGCGTCGCCGCCACGGTCGGCGGCCTGCTCGTGTCCTGGCATTGGGGCACCGCGGCGGGCGCGACCATCGCCGCCGGCGCGGTCCTCCTGTTCTTCCTTTCCGCGTTCCTGTCCTTCGTACGACAGCGATTCCGTTCCCTGACACCGGAGATCGAGTGCTCACGATGAAACTGAAAGCAGTGACGGCGGTCGTCGCGGCGCTGACCCTGGCGGCGTGCGGCGCGGAGCAGCCGAAGGAGGTGACCGCGGAAGTCCCGCACGGCTATGTCGAAGGCGCCGAAGAAGCGGCCGAGGCGCAGTCACGGCTGATCGTCGCCGACACGGACACCGGCGCGGTCCGCGTCGTGGACCTCATCACCGAGGAGGTGCACGAAGTCGGACGAGTCGACGGCGTGCAGGCCGTGACCAGCGATGGCCGCTTCGGCTACCTGACCGCTCGCGACGGCACCATCCGGTTGATCGACAGCGGTTCCTGGATGGTCGACCACGGTGACCACGTCCACTACTACCGGGCGAAGGTCCGGGACATCGGCGTGGCACCGGGCAAACAGCTTTTGTCGGCCTACAGCGATCCCGCCGTTTCCGCCCTGTCCTATTCGGACGGTACGACGACGTTGCTCGATCGGGCCGCGCTCGACAAGGGGTCCGTGACCGAACTGGGGAAGATCACGCGCGAACCGCACGCCGGGATCGCGATCCCTTATGGCGAGCACATCGTCGCCACGGTGGCCGACGCCGGAAAGCCGCTCGGTCGCGGAGTGCGCGTCCATGACCGTCAGGGCAAGGCCGTGGCGGAGATCGATCAACCGTGCCCTGACCTGCAAGGGCAGGCGGTGACCCGGCGCGGTGTCGTCTTCGGTTGCGCGGACGGCGCTTTGCTCGTGACCGAAAAGGACGGTGCGTTCGCCGGGGTGAAGATCCCGTACCCGCGCAGTGTCACGGCGCAGGAACGCGCCACCGCGTTCTTCCACCGGCCAGGTGGCTCCACGCTCGCGGCGCGGGCGGGGGAGTCCGCCGTGTGGTCGCTGGACGTCGCGCGCCGCAGCTGGCAGTACGTCGAGACCGGACCGGTCGCCGCGGTGAACGCCGTCGGGGAGGGCGGCCCGCTGCTGGTGTTGTCCCGTGACGGAAAGCTGCGCTCCTTCGACGGGACAGGGAAGGAACAGGCGGCGATCCCGCTCCTGACGCCCGAAGCGGCCGCCGCCGAAGCTCCCACGATCCAGGTCGATACGACCCGTGCCTATCTCAACAACCCGCTTTCGGCGGAGGTGTACGAGATCGACTACAACGACAACCTCCGTCGCGCCCGGACCCTGAAGGTCGGCGGCAAGGCGGGTCACATCGTGGAGACCGGCCGATGAGGCGGCGGGCGCTCGCCCTGTTCGCGGTGGCGCTGCTGGCGGCGGCCGGATGCTCCGCCGGCGGCGGAGGCGGCAAGTCGGTCGTCGTCACGACGAACATCCTCGGCGACATCACCCGCGCCATCGTCGGCGATCAGGCCGAAGTGACCGTGTTGATGAAGCCGAACGCCGATCCGCATTCCTTCGGCATCTCCGCACAGCAGGCGGCCCAGGTCGAGCGCGCCGGACTGATCGTCTACAACGGACTGGGACTCGAAGAGGGCATGCTGCGCACCGTCCGCACAGCCGAGGAAAACGGTGTGCCGTCGCTGCCCGCCGGGGAGCGGGCGAACCCGATCAGCTACGCCGACAACAAGCCGGACCCCCATTTCTGGACGGATCCGGCACGGGTGCGCGACACGGTGAAGACGATCGCCGACGAGGTCGTCGCGCATGTCGACGGCGTCGACGAAGCGGTGATCCGCGCCAACGCCGAACGCTATCGCGGCGAGATCGAGGCGCTCGACGCCATGATGGCCGAGAAGTTCAGCGGGATTCCGCGCGAACGCCGGAAGCTGGTCACGAATCACCACGTGTTCGGGTACCTGGCCCAGCGGTTCGGCTTCGACGTCGTCGGCGCGGTGATCCCCGGCGGGACCACACTCGCTTCCCCCAGTTCCTCGGATCTGAAAGCACTCGCCGACACCGTCCGTGCGGCGGGGGTTCCGGTGATCTTCGCCGATTCCTCGCAACCGGACCGGCTCGCGCGGGTGCTCGCCGAGCAAGCCGGGCTGCATGTCCAGGTGGCCCCGTTGTTCTCGGAGTCGCTCAGTGAACCAGGCCAGGGCGCGGCCACCTATCTGGAAATGATGCGCGCCAACACCGAATCGATCACCACCGGTTTGACCCGTTCCTGATCGGAACAGACGAAAGGCACAGTGAAATGGCACGGAAGACCCGATACCTCGCGCTGATGGCGACGACGGCGAGCACGCTCGCGCTCGCCGCCTGTGCGACCGAACAGCCGGCGGCGGAGGCCGGGAAGGGCGCGGCTCCGGCACCGGTCGTCGCCGATCCCGTGGCTGTCACCTATGACGGTGGCATCGTCCTCCTCGACGGGAAGACCTTGAAGGAGGCCAAGAACCTTCCGCTGGAGGGCTTCAACCGGCTCAACCCCGCCGGGAACGACCGGCACCTGCTTGTCTCGACGTCCACCGGGTTCCGGGTCCTGGACGCCGTCGGTGCCGTGCTGACGGACAACGAGGTGAAGGCGGCCAAGCCGGGACACGTCGTCCGGCACGCGGGCAAGACGGTGCTGTTCGCCGACGGGACCGGCGAGGTGACGGTCTTCGACCCGAAGACGATCGGCACCGCGGCCTTGCCCGCGCCGAAGCACAAGACGCCGGAAGCGCATCACGGCGTGGCCGTCGAACTCGCGAACGGCGAGCTGGTCACCACCGTCGGGAACAAGGACAAGCGATCCGGAATCGTGGTGCTGGACAAGGACAAGAAGGAGATCGCCCGCAACGAGCAGTGCCCCGGCGTGCACGGTGAAGCCGCCGCGCGTGGCGAAGCGGTCGTGGTCGGATGCCAGACCGGTGTGCTGATCTACCGCAACGGTGCCATCACCAAGGTGACCAGCCCGGATCCCTACGGCCGCATCGGGAACCAGGCGGGTTCGGACGTCTCCCCGATCACCTTGGGCGACTACAAGGTCGACGAAGCGGCCGAGCTCGAACGCCCGACCCGGATTTCCCTGATCGACACTGAGAAGGCGACGCTCAAGCACGTCGACATCGGGACCAGCTACACCTTCCGGTCGCTGGCCCGCGGCCCGCAGGGCGAGGCGCTGGTGCTGGGCACCGACGGTCAAATCCACGTCATCGACCCGGTGAGCGGTGCCGTGACGCGGAAGATCGCCGTCCTCGGAACCTGGCAGGAACCGATCGAGTGGCAGCAGCCGCGTCCGGCGATCTTCGTCCGGGGCGGAACCGCCTACGTCACCGATCCTGGCAAGAAGGAGATCCACTCGGTCGACCTCGCCTCGGGCACGAAGACCGCGACCGGCACGATTCCGGGAACGCCGAACGAGGTGAGCGGCGTCCTCGGGCACTGACCCACTCGTGAGTGGTAAGGAAGGTTCTAACCGTTCTTACCGCTCACGAGACGCGAGGATGTGCGGACGGCTCCTTCAGCGCTTCCGATGGTCCCGGCGCCGAGCTCTTATGTCGTGAAGGGCACCTTTGAGACCTTCATCGTCTCAAAGGTGCCCTTCACGACATCCCGACGACCGCGACCACTTACGTGAGCGCCTGACTGGAGTCCTTCACAGACTCGCGAGACCGGCTCACCTGCCGTAGTACCTAAGACAACCTTGGCTCTGACCGTCCTTACCACTCACGAGCCCTGACCGGTCGGTACCGGTGCCCTCTTGCCCGGCCTGAGGTACATGAAGGACTCCTTCCTTGCGCCTGGCGCAAGGAAGGGGGCCTTCATGTACTCGGCAAGGTGTGAAGGTCGAGTTTCCTCGGCTGAGCCGAGGGAAGGGGGCCTTCACGCGCAGCCGCTGTGACTTGCTGGTGCAGGTGGGGCATATGTGGCGATCATCGAGTCCGTGAAGGCCTCCTTGAGGGACCCAGAGTCCCTCAAGGAGGCCTTCACGGACCGGGCCCGAGATCAAACCGCAGCCGGAATCCACGGGACTCGCGAGACGTTCACCGGCGGATGAGGCCGAGATCGGTCGCGGTGGCGACGGCGGCGGTGCGCGAGTCCACGCCGAGTTTGGTGTAGCTGCGGGCCAGGTGGGACTTCACGGTTCCTTCGGTCAGGTGGAGCCGCTCGGCGATGGCCCGGTTGGACAGACCGTCGGCGACCAGGACCAGTACTTCGATCTCGCGCAGCGTCAGCGCGGCCGAGGGCATCCGCATCCGGTTCATGAGCCGGTCGGCCACGGTCGGGGCGAGTGTGGTGCGTCCGGCGGCGGCGGTGCGCACGGCGGCCGCCAGGTTTTCGGGAGGGGCGTCTTTGAGGAGATAGCCGGTGGCACCCGCTTCGATGGCGGGCAGCGTGTCGGCGTCGGTGTCGAAGGTGGTGACGATCAGGACGCGAGGTGCGTCCGGCCGCGCGGTGATCACCGCGGTGGCTTCGGCCCCGGTCATGCCGGGGCCGAACCGCAGATCCATCAGCACGACGTCGATGTCGCCCTCGGCGGCGCGAGCCACCGCTTCCTCCGCGGTCGCGGCTTCGGCCGTGACGACGAGACCGGGTTCGGTTTCCAGCAAGGCGCGCAGTCCCGCCCGGACGATGGGGTGGTCGTCGGCCAGGAGCAGCCGGATCGGGGGTGAGGTCACGGGCGTTCCTCCGAATCGACGGGCAGCCGCACGGACAGGGTCGTGCCGTGGCCGGGGGAGGACTCGACGGTGAGCGTTCCGTCCAGTGCTTCGGTCCGCGTGCGCATCGCGCTGAGCCCGAAGCCGCTGTGCTCCGGGTGGAAGCCGATGCCGTCGTCGACGACCTCGAGGGTGGCGTGTTCCCCGAGGTAGCTCAAGGTGATCTCGGCGGTGGACGCGTCGGCGTGCCGGACTGTGTTCGCGAGGGCCGCCTGGCCGATGCGCAGCAACGTGACCTCGTGCGCGGTCGGCAGCGGAACGGGAGCCCCGGCGAGGCGGAAGCGTGCGATGAGCCGGTGCCGGGCGCTCGTGGTGGCGCAGAGCCGTTCCAGCGCGTCGGCCAGTGTGGTGTCGTCGAGCGCGGGAGGGGACAGGGCGACGACGAAGCGGCGGGCTTCGGCGAGGTTGTCCGCGGCCGCTTGACGTGCCTGCTCGACATACCGGGCGGCGTTCCCGGCGGTGTCGGGGAGAGTTCTCTCGGCGGCCCGCAACAGGAGTTGAATGCTCGACAGCCCTTGGGCGAGGGTGTCGTGGATTTCGTGGGCAAGCCGCTCCCGCTCGGCGAGCACTCCTGCCGCGTGCTGTGCCTCGGCGAGGTCGGCACGGGTGGCGGTGAGCTCCTCGATCAGGTCGCGGCGTTGTTCACTTTCGCGGTACAGCGCCTGGTATCCCCATACGACGGCGACCGCGACAGCGGCGCCGAGTGCCGGCCCGATCGCCGCCGCCGGGACGAAGGAACCCTGGTGGGCGGCGAACGCGGCGATGGCGGCCAACGCGGTCGCGATCACCGCGAACAGACCTTGACGGCGCGGAAGCAGATGCAACTGCAGGAAATACAGCGGGAAGGCGAGCCAGACACCGTCGGCGGTCAGCGCCAACAGGACCAGCCACACGATGCCCACGGCGATCAGCCACCACAGGGCAGCCTGCCGTGACGACCTGACGCGGGGCAGGAGCGGCCCGGCCGCGTACACCGCACCGCACACCAGCGCCGTCGCGACGACGGCCACCGCGTGGGCAGAGCCGCCGGCCACCGCCCGCGTGGCCGCCAACGCGAGCAGCGCGACGAACAGCAGGTGCAGACACCAGGTCAGCACCCGGCTGGTCGGGGTCAAAGCAGGCGTGGTGATCACAATGCGTCCAGATTACGGAGCAAGTTCGGCGAGCGCCTCTATCCAAAGGTAGAGGCGGCGTGCCGTCTTCCGACGGACGAAGTGCCATCTCCGGCCAGATGTCCTCGCCGGTCCCGGCGGCGATCGTGGAGAGGTACCCAGCCCACCTGCCGGAGAGGACAGACCAGAACCGTGTTCGTCGCCTGGAGAGACCTGAGATTCGCCAAGGGGCGGTTCGCCCTGATGGGTGCCGTCGTCGTGCTGATCACCCTGCTGGTCGGCCTGTTATCCGGGCTCACCGCGGGGTTGGGCGAGCAGAACATCTCCGCGATCACCGGCTTGCCCGCGGACAAGATCGTCTTCGCCGCTCCCGGTGACGGGCAGAGCCTTTCCTACGCCAACTCCGCTGTCACCGAGACACAACGACAGCGCTGGGCCGAGACCCCGGGCGTCACCGGCGCCGAACCCCTGGGCATCGCCACCACCAAGGCCACCGCGGGGAACCGCAGCGCCGGGATCTCCGTGTTCGGCGTGCGGACCGGTTCGGCACTCGCCCCGGACGGCGGGAGGATCACCGGTGATTCGGTGGTGCTGTCGACGTCCGCCGCCGAAGACTTGGGCGTGCGAAGCGGGGACACCATCACCGTGGCCGGACGTCCGCTGACGGTCGGCGCCGTGACCGGGGACGCCTGGTTCAGTCACACCCCGGTGGTGTGGGCGGCCCTCGACGTCTGGGCGAAGACGGCGCCGCCCTCGGGCGGCGAGCCGAGTGCGACCGTGCTCGCGCTGAACACCACCGCCGATGCCGATCTCGCGGCCACCGACCGCGCCGCCGGCACCCAGACGGTTTCGAAGAGCGACTCGTTGTCCGCGATCGGCTCCTACACCTCCGAAAACGGTTCACTTCAACTGATGCGCGGCTTCCTGTTCGCCATCTCCGCCCTCGTGATCGGCGCCTTCTTCACCGTCTGGACCATCCAGCGCAGCGGCGATATCGCCGTTCTCAAGGCGCTCGGAGCGAGTACGGCCTTCCTGCTGAAGGACGCGCTCGGCCAGGCTGTCGTACTACTCGTCGGCGGCACCGCCGTCGGAACCGGACTGGCCGTCGGCTTGGGGGCGGTCGTCGGCGGCTCCGCCGTGCCCTTCCTGCTGACACCCGCCACCGTTCTCGTCCCGGCCGCCGTGATGATCCTGCTCGGCGCGCTGGGGGCCGCGCTTTCCGTCCGCCGTATCACCTCCGTCGACCCGCTGACCGCACTCGGGAGTGCCCGATGAGTTTGAACTTGACCGGCATCACCCTCACCTATCCCGACGGCGACTCCCGCCTCACCGCACTCGACAACGTCACGCTGGACGTCCCCTCCGGCGCGCTCACCGCTGTCGCCGGGCCCTCCGGTTCCGGCAAGTCCAGCCTGCTCGCCGTCGCCGCCACACTCATCAGCCCGGACAGCGGGACCGTCACGATCGACGACACGGTGACCACCGGCCGGTCCCGCGCCGAACTCACCGAACTCCGCCGCCGCAAGATCGGGATCGTCTTCCAGCAACCGAATCTGCTGCCCTCCCTCACGGCGGCCGAACAACTTCAGGTCATGGCCCGGATCGACGGCCGCTCCCCGGCGGCGGCACGGGGTGTGGCGATGGACCTGCTCGACGCCGTCGGGCTCGCCCCGCAGGCCGGACGGCGCCCGCATCAGCTCTCCGGTGGGCAACGGCAACGGGTGAACATCGCGCGTGCGCTGATGAACGAACCCACCGTGCTGCTGGTCGACGAACCGACGAGCGCCCTCGACCACGACCGTGGCGCCGCGGTCATCGAGCTGATCACCCGCCTCACCCGCCAGCGGGCCACCGCCACCGTCCTGGTCACCCACGACCGAGTCCACCTCGCCGCGGTGGACAGGATCGTCGAAGTCCACGATGGACGGTTGGGCATTCCCTCGACGGCTGCGAACACGTAAAAGGATCCCGCGACTTCCAGGGAAGGGGAAGATTCGTTCCTTGCCGCGGTCGCACTTTCGAATTTCGAAGGCAATGGGAATACGTCATTCTTTCGGCCCGATTCCATCGAACTCGGCTGTTCGCAGCTATAACGTTGCGCGATGCTGTCAGGTTATGACCTGCGAGAAATGGACGACCGGTCTTTCGTACTTACGGAGGTACCCGTTCAAAGTTCCTCGCACTACTTTCCATTCCTGACAGCCCGACCGCGCAGACTGAGTCACGGAAGTCCTCTCTGGCGGGGACTTCGACGCCGATGTCGTAGATCCCGCCCTGCGTGAAGAATATTCGTTGCGGGCTGATTGTCCGAATTCGAACCCGGCCGCCGCGGCGATCCACTAAGGAAACTGGTGAATTCTTCTCCGGACCTCGAGCTCAGCCTGGACCTGCCTTTACGGAAGACGCGAAGCGAAGGGCCGGTCATACGGAAATACGGTGGCTCCTCGCTGGCCACGCCGGCAATGGTGAGCGACGTGGCCGCCGAAGTGGCCGCGATCGCCGAAGCGGGGAACCGGTTGGTCCTGGTCGTATCGGCGATGGGGGACACCACGGACAGGCTGATCGCCTTGGCCGGAGAGTTCGCCGAGCCACCGCATCCTCGAGAACTCGACCAGCTGATGGCGACAGGCGAACAGGTCTCCGCGTCGGTGATCGCCATGGCGCTGGCCGAGCGCGGGGTGCGGGCCGTGTCGTTGTCCGGTGACCAGGCGGGAATCGAGGTGACCGGCGAACCCGGGGCCGGGACCATCGTGCGGGTCGACCCCGGCAAGATCCTCACACGGCTGAGTGAATCGCAGGTCGTCGTGGTCGCGGGTTTCCAGGGACGGAACGCCGACGGCGAGCTGCTGACCCTGGGCAGGGGCGGTTCCGACACCACCGCGGTCGCGCTCGCGGCCGCGCTCGGCGGTGCCGAATGCGAGATCCGCACCGACGTCCACGGCGTTCGCACGGCCGACCCCAGGATCGTCCCGGACACGCGTCCCGTCCGGACGATCTCCTACGACACCATGGCCGAGCTCGCCGGGCTCGGCGCCCGCGTGCTGCATCCCAGATCCGTCGAGCTCGCGCGCCGCCACGGGCTGGCGGTGCGGGTGATGCACTCCTCGGACCCCGGCCCGTCCACCGTCGTCACGGAGGAGGAACCGTCCCTGGAAGGCACTCCCCGGGTCATCGGCATCGCACACGAACGCGAGGTGCGGCTGGTCAGGGTCGAGGTTTCCGCCGACGGCCCGGATCGGTACGCCCGCGTGCTCACGATGCTCGCGAGGTGCGGGGTGAGACCGGACAACTTGAGCTGGCCCGATCCCGGCGAACTCCGGTTCACCGTCCGGGGTTCGAAGCCTCGCCTCCCGATCGCCGAACTCGCGATGGAGCTGGACGCCCGCTCCTCGGTTTTCGACGAGCTCGGCTCGGTCTCCGTGGTCGGCACCGCGCTGCTCGACCACCCCGGGTTCCTGCCCGAGTTGCTGCGAGTCCTCGCCGACCACCGGGTCACGGTGCCGTCGTTGACGACGTCGCAGTCGCGGCTCACCGCAGTGATCCCCGCAGACGCCATCGACATGACGGTCCGCGCCCTTCATGACTCGTTCGGCTTGGCGGAGGACAGGACATGAGCCCGTACGGACAGCCGTCGGGCCTGTTCACCACCGATGGCCTGGTCCTGACCTGCGACGGCCACGAACAGCGGGTTCGATGGCAGGCCGGTGATCGGCTCGAGCAGTTGTACGAGCGGCTTTGCGACCGGCTGCGCGCAGAAGGCCTCGGAGATCGCCTCGCGGTGGATGCCGGGGACACGAAGCTCACCTTCGCCGGACTGGACGAGCGGGCCAATCGTCTCGCCCGCCACCTTCGAGCGCGCGGAGTGCGGCCCGGCGATCGGATCGGGCTGCTCTTCGACGAACCTGTTCATCCCTACGTCGCGATGCTGGCCGTGCTCAAGGCCAACGCGGCGTACGTGCCCTTGGACGCGGGTTTCCCGGACGACCGACTGGCGTACATCGTCCGCGACGCCGATGTCCGGCTGGTGGTGTCGATCTCCGGTCTGCGTGACCGGTTCGATCCGGGCAGCGTCGAGCTGGTCTGCCTCGACGAGGACGCGGACCGGATCGCCGCCCTTCCGGGTGAGCGGCTCATCGCGGCCGAGAAGGGCGCTCCGGCGGACGAACTCTGTTACGTCGTCTACACGTCCGGTTCGACAGGGCGGCCGAAAGGCGTGACGATCGACCATGCCTCGATCTGCAACTTCGTCAGCGTCGCGGCCGACGTCTACGGCATCCGGGGCGCCGACCGGATGTACCAGGGCATGACGATCGCGTTCGACTTCTCGGTCGAGGAGATCTGGGTGCCGTTGCTGTGCGGCGCGACGCTCGTGCCGAAACCCGGCGGCGCGGCCCTCGTCGGCCACGACCTTCTCGAATTCTTGCGGGAGAACCGGATCACCGCGTTGTGCTGCGTTCCGACCCTGCTGGCCAGCCTCGACGAGGACCTGCCGCGGCTGCGGTTTCTCCTGGTGTCCGGTGAAGCGTGTCCCGAAGACCTCGTGCGCCGCTGGTACCGAGCGGGAAGGCGGTTCCTCAACGTCTACGGCCCGACAGAGGCCACGGTCACCGCGACGTGGTCGGTGCTGCGGCCGGACCGGCCGGTGACCATCGGGGTGCCGCTGCCCACGTATTCGGTCGTCATCCTCGATCCGGACGAGCCGCGGGCACTGGCCGCGGGCGAACTGGGGGAGATCGGCATCGCCGGGATCGGCCTCGCCGGGGGGTACCTGAACCGTCCCGACCTGACCGAGCGGGCGTTCATCCCGGACTTCCTCGGCATCGGGCACAACCCGTCCCACCGCATCTACCGCACCGGAGACCTCGGCCGGATCACCCCGGACGGGGAGATCGAATACCACGGGCGTGCGGATACCCAGGTGAAGATCCGCGGCTACCGAGTCGAGCTGACCGAGATCGAATCGGTACTGCTCCAGATCCCCGGGATCGCCCAGTCGGTGGTCGAGACCCACCATCCCGACCCCGGCACGACCGAACTCGTCGCCTACTACAGCCTGCGACACGACAGGGCGGACATCGATCCAGGGGAGCTACGCCGTCGCCTGGCGGAACTGCTGCCCGGCTACATGGTGCCCGCCTATCTCGAACGACTCGACCACATCCCGCTGACACCGGCGGGCAAAGCCGACCGCAAGAATCTCCCGGCACCCAGCAGCCCGCGAACAACCGCGAGCGACGTCGGCTACGTGGCACCGGCCACCGAGACCGAGCTCCACCTGGCGGAGGCCTTGGGGCGGGTACTCGGGATCGAGCGGATCTCGGCGACGGGACATTTCTTCGACGACTACGGCGCCGACTCTCTGCTGCTGGCCAAGTTCTGCGCCCTGGTCCGGGAACGCGGCGACGTCGCGCCGTTGTCGGCGAAAGACGTCTACCTCAACCCCACTGTTCGCGGTCTCGCCGAGTCGGTTTCTACGTCGGTCCAGGTCACGGTCGTTCGTGCCGAGGAGCCGCGCCGGGCTTCCACGGCGTCGTATGTCCTCTGTGGAGTGTTCCAGCTCCTGGCCTTCCTCGCCTACGCCGCCGGTTCCGGCTGGATCCTGGACACGGGATTCACCTGGCTCGCCGCCGCGACCGGACTCGTCGACGGCTACGCGCGTGCCGTCGGGCTCGGTCTCGCCGTGTTCGTCGTCCTCTCCGTGGTGCCGATCCTGGCGAAGTGGGCGCTCGTCGGACGATGGCAGCCGGCGGAGATCCCGCTGTGGAGCCCCGGCTATCTGCGCTTCTGGACAGTCAAGACACTGATCAGGTTCAGCCCGCTGATGCTGTTCACCGGCACGCCGTTGTACTCCTGCTATCTGCGGGCGCTCGGCGCGGACATCGGCAAGGGCGCCGTGATCCTGTCCCGGAACCTGCCGGTCTGCACCGATCTGCTCAGCATCGGCGACGGGGCCGTCATCCGGAAGGACGCCTACTTCTCGTGCTACCGCGCCAGGGCGGGCAGGATCCAGACCGGCCGGGTCACCCTCGGCGACAACGCCTTCGTCGGTGAGATGACCGTGCTCGACATCGGCACGACGCTGGGAGACAACGCACAACTGGGCCACTCGTCGTCCTTGAACGCCGGACAGTCCGTCCCCGACGGCGAGAGCTGGCACGGGTCACCCGCCCGTCTCTCGACCGTGGACTACCGGGCGTTGCCGATCGTCGCACGTGGCAGGCTCAGGCCGTTCGTCTTCAGCGCGTCCAGCCTGCTGCTCCTGCTGCTGGTGACGCTTCCCGTGACGCTGGGCGGCGCGGACGTGCTCGCCGAGCGACTGTTCACGAAGACGGTGGACTTCACGAGCTGGGCCTTCTACCGCGGCCAGATCGCCGACTCGGCGCTGGTGTACTTCGGGGCACTGTGCGCCGGGCTGGCCGTCGTCCTCACGATCCCACGTCTGCTCGGCCTGTTCCTCCGGCCGGACCGGGTCTACCCGCTCTACGGGAGGCATTTCGCGATCCAGCGGCTGATCGCGCGGCTGACAAACCTCCGTGCGTTCACCTACCTCTTCGGCGACAGCAGCTACATCGTGCACTACCTGCGCGCGTTGGGGTACGACCTGTCGGAGGTCCAGCAGACCGGATCCAACTTCGGGGTCGAGGTCAAGCACGAAACGCCGTTCCTCAGCACGGTCGGTACCGGGACGATGGTCTCGGACGGCCTTTCGCTGCTCAACGCGGACTTCTCGGCCTCGTCGTTCCGGCTGCGCAGGACTTCCGTGGCACCACAGGCGTTCCTGGGCAACGAGATCGCTTATCCACCGGACGCGCGGATCGGCCGGAACTGCCTGCTGGCCACCAAGGTCCTCGTGCCCTTGGACGGGCCGATCAGGGAGAACGTCGGCCTGCTCGGGTCACCCGCGTTCGAGATCCCCCGGACCGTCCGCCGTGACACCGGTTTCGACCATCTCAGTACCGGGGACGCCCTGCGCCGTGGCCTGCGAGCGAAAAACCGGCACAACACCGTCACCATCTTCGTCTACCTGCTGGTGCATTGGCTCCACCTGCTCGGGGTCCTGCTGATCGGCGCGGCCGCCGGTGCCCTGCACGAGCGGCTCGGCCCACTCGCCATCGGCGCCGGCATCGTGGCGACACTGGTGTTCTCGGTCTCCTTCCTCATGCTGGCGGAACTCGGCGTGCAGGGCTTCCGGTCGATGCGGCCGCGGTTCTGCTCGATCTACGATCCGGCCTTCTGGCGGCACGAGCGGTTCTGGAAGCTCAGCCCCGCTCGCTACCTCGCGTTGTTCGACGGGACTCCGTTCAAACCCTTCCTTCTGCGCTGCCTCGGCGTCCGGATCGGCCGGCGTGTCTTCGACGACGGATGCGCGATCCCCGAACGGTCCTTGGTGAGCATCGGCGACGACTGCGTGCTCAACCTGCACACCGTCGTCCAAGGACATTCGCTCGAAGACGGCCTGTTCAAGTCCGACTACGTCACCATCGGCGCGGGGTGCACGATCGGCACCGGCGCGTTCGTCCACTATGGAGTGACGATGGCGGACGGGGCGATCGCCGAGGCGGACGCGTTCCTGATGAAGGGCACCGCCGCCCTGGCCCGCACTCGCTGGCACGCCAATCCGGCGGTCGAACTCGACACGGCGGAAGAGAGCACCGCGGTGGCAAGGAGACTGTCATGACGCACGCCCCCACGGCGAGGCGGGCGCCGAGGTGATCGCGCGCCACAGGGCCACTGGTTGGTATTATTATACCGGCAAGTGCTAGGGTGCCGGTATAATAATACCACCGGCCACGCGAGGATCCCATGATCGAACTGAAGACGCCCGCCGAGATCGACCGCATGCACGTGACCGGGCGTTTCGTCGCCGAGGTGCTCACCGAGGTCGGCAGCATCGCCGACGTCGGCGTCAACCTGATGGACCTGGAACACCACGTGCGCGGCATGATCCAGCGGCGCGGGGCGGAGTCGTGCTACTGGGACTACGCGCCGTCCTTCGGCAAGGGCCCGTTTCGCAACGTCATCTGCCTGGCGGTCAACGACGCCGTCCTGCACGGCCTGCCCCACGACTACTCGCTGCGCGACGGAGACGTGCTCACCGCGGACCTGGCAGTGAAGATCGACGGCTGGGCGGCCGACTCGGCGCGCACGATCATCGTCGGGACGCCCGCCGAGGAGGACCTGCGGATCATCCACGCCACCGAGGAGGCCTTGGAGGCGGCGATCGAGGTGGCGCGTCCCGGCAACCGGCTGGGTGACATCTCCGCGGCCATCTGGGCGGTCGCCCGCGACTACGGCTATCCGGTGAACACCGAGTTCGGCGGCCACGGCATCGGCCGCACCATGCACGAGGAACTCCACATCCCCAACAAGGGCAAAGCGGGCCGCGGCCTGAAGCTCCAGGCGGGACTGACCGTCGCGCTCGAGCCCTGGTTCGCCCGCACGACGGACAAGATCATCTTCGACGACGACGGCTGGACCATCCGTTCCGCGGACGGTTCACGCACGGCCCACTCCGAACACACGGTGGCCATCACCGAAGACGGGCCCTTGGTGCTCACCCGGCGCTAGCACGAGACGCCCGTCGCCCCTCTGTCCACAAAGGACTCCGGGCGCGTCGAGTGATCTTCGGCACGCGCTTTGCCCTTTCGGGCAGCATCGATGTGCACAACAGGCAGCGTCACGGGCACGAACATCGGTGGCGTCTACAACATGTACTCGAGTGACACTCTGGGATATCGGCAGGGTGTCGGCTTCCCGGCACCGTGACGATCGCCTGAACCGGTGTCGACGGCGGTCGTTTCGGCTCATGCTTGAATCAAGTCATGAGCAATCCGTTGGTCGCGCCGGTCAAGGACTCGACGACTGCGGTGTCGGGCGTGCCGTTGCTGGAAGGCGCGCTCGACCTGAAGTCGGCGATCGAGAGCGGCGACTGGGCTTCGGTCGCCATGGGCGCGGTGGGCACCGCGCTGGACGCGCTGACGGCCGTGATGGACCCGTTCGGCGCGGTTCTCGCCGCCGGTGTGGGCTGGTTGATCGAGCACGTGGGCCCGTTGAAGGAGGCGCTCAACGCGCTCACCGGCAACGCGGACGAGATCGCGGCGCAGGCGGAGACCTGGACGAACATCGCCAAGGAACTCGGGACCGTTTCGATCGAGCTGGTGGATCTGGTCGAGAAGGATCTCGGTAGCTGGACGGGGGAGGCGGCCGACGCGTACCGCGAACAGGCCAAGAACACCTCCACGCTGATCGAGAGCGCGCAGAAGGGGAGCGAGGGCGCGGGCAGCGGGGTGAAGACGGCAGGGGAGGTCGTCGCCGCGGTCCGGACGCTGGTCCGGGACATCATCGCCGAACTCATCGGGCACCTGATCTCCTGGGCGCTGCAGGTGGTGTTCACGCTCGGCATCGGGTTGGCGTGGGTGGTACCGCAGGTGGTGGCGGCGGTGGCGAAGACCGCGTCGAAGATCGCCGGCCTCACCACGAAGCTGGTGAAGGCGCTCAAGGGCCTGGTCCCGTTGTTGAAGAAGGCGGGCGATCTGTTCGACGACGCCGGGAAGGCGTTGAAGAACCTCAAGGGCGGGACGGTCACGCCGTCCGGCAAGCCCAAGGACATCAACGTCAAATCCCCCGAGCCGAAGCCCAAACCCAAACCCGACGAGGAAGGCACCAGCCCCTCTGGCGACCACACCGGCCCATCCGGCGACAAGGGCGGCTCCGGCGGGGACAGAGGTGGTTCGGGCGGCGGGGACAGGAACGGCAACACCGGTCCGGCGGGGGACAATGTCACCCCATCGGGGGCGGGCGGCAGCCGTGGCGGCGGAAGCAACGGAAACCCGCCCCCGGCCCGCACCGACCCGCCGCCCAAGCAGTCCGCACCCGACGAGATGAACCTCTGTGGCGACCCGATCGACATCGCCACCGGCGAGGTCGTGATGGTGCAGGACGATCTGTCGCTGGCCGGACCGCTGCCGATCCGGATCCGCCGCACCCACATGTCGAGCTACCGGTCGGGCACCGGCTTCGGCCGCTCCTGGGCATCGACCGCTGATCTACGGCTGGAGCTCACCGCCGAACACGCCCGGTTCTTTTCCGACGACGGCACGGCGCCGACGTTCCCGTTGCCGGAGCCGGGGCGGCCGACGGAATCGACGGCCGGGCCTTCCCGAGCGCTGCTCGTGGACGAGGCCGGCACCTATCGGCTGGAGACCTGGGATTCCGGGATCACCCTGTACTTCGCTCCGGTCCCGGGTGCGCCGTCACGAGTGCTGCCGGTGACCGCGTTCGAGCTCGGCGAAGACGGGCCGCGGATCGAGGTGGACCACGACGCTGACGGCGCCGGCGCGCGCTGGCGGCATTCCGACGGGCGGGTACTGGAGATCGACCGCGCCCGCGGCCGGATCCAGGCCCTGCGGATGACCGATCCGGTGCACGGCCAGAACGTCTTCGTCATGCGCTATGGCTACGACGACGCGGGCAACCTCACCGAGGTGACCAACTCCTCCGGCCGGGCACTGCGGTTCGACTACGACCCCGACGGCAGGCTGGCGGAATGGCAGGACCGCAACGGGATCTGGTACCGCTACGTCTACGACGCGGCCGGACGCTGTGTGCGCACGGTCGGGGATCGCGGATTCCTCGACTGCACCTTCGAATACGAGCCGAAACGGACGCGCTACACGGATTCCCTCGGCCACGTCACGGTCTTCGAGCTCGACGCCGCGCATCACGTGGTGCGCGAGACGGATCCGCTCGGCGCGACCACCGTCTTCACCTGGGACGAGCGGGACAGGATGCGGTCGAAGACGGATCCGCTCGGCCGGACCACGCGGTTCAGCTACAATGCCGAGGGCGAGATCTCGAAGGTCACCCGGCCCGACAGCAGTGTGGTGCTGGTGAACCGGTCCGACGACGGCGCGGTCGACGGACTGGTGGCCGACGAAGGTGACCACACCCGTTACCGGGCCTACCCGGACGGTCTGGGGCCGGATCCGCGGCAGGATCCGGTCGGGGTTTCCGGCTCGATCAACCTCGAGACCGGCCCGGCATCCGACGACTCCGGGACCGAGGACCACGACCTGTTCGGCAGGCCGCGTTCGGTCCCGCACGGCAGGGGACGGGCCCGGATCGGCTGGACCGTGGAAGGGCTGCGGGCCTGGCGGGTCGGTTCGCTGAGCGAGCGGCAGAGCTGGCGCTACGACAGCGAAGGCAACGAGATCGAACACGTCGACCCGGCGGGGCGCACGACCCGCCGCGAGTACGGCCCATTCGACATGCTGACCGCGGAGATCGATCCGGCGGGTGGGCGCACCCAGTACACCTACGACACCGAGTTGCGGCCGGTCGTGGTGACCAACCCGAACGGGCTGACCTGGGCCTATGAATACGATCCCGCGGGCCGTCTCATCCGGCAGACCGACTTCGACGGCCGAGCGCATACCTACGCCTACGACGCGGCAGGCCAGCTGATCCGGTCCGTCGACCCCGCCGGGCGAGTCACGGAATACGGCTACGACCTGATCGGCAACCTGGTCCGGATCCGCACCGACGACACGGAGACCACCTACGCCTACGACGTGGTCGGCGAACTGGTCCGTGCGGACGACGGCGAGTCCGTAGTGGAGTTCGAACGGGACGACAACGGCCGGACGGTGCGCACGGTCACCGACGGGCTGGAAGTGGTCTTCGCGTACGACTCCGCGGAGGGGACGATCAGTCGTCGAACCCCTTCCGGCGCAACGAGTGTGTGGTCCTTCGACAAGGAGGAGCGGCCGAGCGCGCTGTCGACCGCCGAGCACGTCGTCGACTACGCCTACGACGCCGAGGGTCGTCCGATCGAGCGGCGCGTCGACCAGGGCGCCCGGTTGCGGCAGCAGTTCGACGCCGACGACCGGATCATCGGCCAGACCCTCACCGACGCGACAGGCGCCGTACTGCGGCACCGCGAGTTCGCCAGGTCGGCCGACGGCGACCTCACCGCGATCCGTGACGCCGCGGGAGGCGAATCCTTCGGACGCGACGCGGCCGGGCGGATCACCACCCACCTGGTCGACAACGTGCGCGAGGACATCGCCTACGACCAGGCGGGCAAGGTCGTGCAGTGGGCCACCACGACCATGGCTTATCCCGAAACCGGGCCGCGCACGTACGACCTCAACACGATCACCAGCGCCGGAGTGATCCGCTACGAGCACGACGGGAGCGGACGGCGTACCGCCCGGCACGAAGGTGACCGGATCTGGCGGTACGAGTGGGACGCGCGCAACCGGCTGACCGGGCTCACCACGCCGGACGGCCGCCGCTGGCGGTACCGCTACGACCCGCTCGGCCGTCGCACGGCGAAGGAACTGCTCGCCACGGACGGCCGGGTCGTCGAGCAGACGCGTTTCGTCTGGGACGGCAACTCGCTGATCGAGCAGGCGCACACCGGCCCGGCGGGTGCCACGGTCACTACCTGGGAGCGGCGGCCGGACACCGAGGAACCCGTCACCCAGACCGAACACGGCAACGCGCCGGCCCGGTTCCGCGCTTTCGTGAACGACTCCATCGGGACCCCGACCGATCTGCTCGACCCGTTCGGCACGCCGAGCTGGAGCGGCCGCTGGACGCTGTGGGGCTTGCCGTTGACCGGGTTCCCCGGCACGCCGCTGCGGTTCCCCGGCCAGTACCTGGACGCGGAAAGCGGACTGCACTACAACCTGCACCGCTATTTCGACCCGGCCACCGCGCGCTACCTCAGCCAGGATCCGCTCGGCCTCCCCGCCGGGCCCGATCCGGCCGGTTACCCGCATGACCCGACCTCGGGTTCGGATCCGCTCGGCCTGGTGTGGTGCGACAAGAAACGCAAGCACGTCGACGGTCCGGACACCAGCGGGACCGGGCACAACGCGGGCAACACCGGTGGCAGCGCGAAACGTCCGCGAACCGAGAACGACAACGCCAATCGCGGCGGCCGCACCAAGAACCAGGCGGGCACCACCGAAGAGGTCCGGGCCACCTACGACAAGAACTCCACTCGCGGGAAGGACTTTGTCAACACGCCTGACCCCAAGCAGGTCACCGACGTGGACGCGCTGAACAAGAACTCGATCATCCGCAACAAGACGGACCAGAACGGTGAGGTGTACGGGGAGAACAACCTGAGCGAGAAGCTGGTGGAGACCCTGGAGAACACCCCGAAGAAGAACCCTAAGCCGGGCGAGAGCCAGTTCCTCAGCGCCGACGAGAAGTGGATCCGCGGCCACCTCGAGAACGGTGACATGGGTGGGCCGGGCAACTCGGACAACATGATCCCGCTGACCCACACCGCGAACATGAACTACAAGAAGCTCGAATCGAGCCTCCAGACCTACGTCGACCTCAAAAACGCCCTGGGGAACCGGGACGCCTCCGACATCGGCATCGACTTCCGGGTCAAGCCCAGCGACGAGGTGAAGTTCCCCAAATCGGACAACGACTTCGAACGCGGCATCCGCGACCACGTCGAGATCAACACCCAGTACACCGGGATCACCCCGGACATCGCCAAACGGCTGATGGACAGCAAGATGGACGTCCCGCTGCCGGATCTGCCCCCGCTGGGGACCAAGTTCGACACCATCAGCGGCAAGTTCACCAAACCCGACGGCACCGAGTGGGTCAAGAACCCGAAGGGCCATGACCTCAGTCAATACCTGTGAGTGCGAGGCGCCCTGGAAAGTTTCGGCCGAAAGCTCCGAATACGGCCCGTCACCACGGCGGGGCCGTTAGAGTGAACGGTCGCTGTAGTCATCACCCTTGAGGAGTAGTAGTTCATGATCGCCGAGAGCGCGAACCAGCAGAGCGTGACCTTCCCGCAGGAAGCCACGCCGATCTTCGACCTGGTCGCGAAGATGGTGTCGCGCACGCAGACCGACGACGAGCACGACTTCGACCGCGAAGCCGGTCTGGCGACCACCGCGTAGCTTCCTGCCGAGAGAACGTCAATCAGACGGCGTGCCCGCGTGGACGCGGAGTTCCGCGGCCGTGCGGCGGGCGTGAGCGAGGCCGTCGAGGATCCATTGCGGGGGCTGCCGGTCGTTGGTCGCGATCCGCTCGTAGGCGGCGACCAGCCGTTCCGCGATCTTCAGCCGGGCGTCCGCGGCCGCCGGTTCGGGCCCCGTTTTGGTGTCGCCCTGCTCGGGCGGGATCGTGACCAGGGCGAGGTGTCCGGTCGGTGAAGGGGTCTCTCCCGTCGAGGACCCGGCGGTGGTGTCGGGATGCGGTTCCGAGCCAGACAACCGCCGGACGCGGAAGGACGTCCGCTCGGTGTTGTCCGGCACACCTTCACGGCGGGAGTCCTGTGACGGAAAAGGATCCGCCCGGAATCGCGCGACCGCGGGCCCGTAGCGGGTTCGCACGGACCGTGGTGTCTCCCCGTCGAGCCCGTACGCGACCTCCTGCCAGGTCTTCCCGTCGAGCCTCGCGGCGACCACGGCGGCCTCGACGATCTGCTGCGTCAACCCGACCAGACCGGAGTGATCCGAGGCGGAGTCCGCCCGGGCGGCGTTCGCGGCCAGGTCGGCGAGCTCCGCCGCGAGCGCGGCGAGGACCAGATGCGCCCGGCTGGCCGCGGCCGGGACCGAGTGCCGTGTGGTCACCGCCCACTCCTCGCGGACGGCCGGGGGATCGACAAGAGGCTCGCGGAATCCCGCATGCCGTGACTCACAGGTGTTCTCACCTTTCTCTGATGTGCAGATTTGCATAAATGTGCAATTTTTCGCGCTGAAGAAACGCGGCCGTGCCCTGATCGGGTGTGGTCGCTGCGGTTCCGCGCGGGGTGCGGTTCAGTGGACCGTGTGGTCGGGCACGATCGAGGTCATCCGGACGGCAGGACCTGCGAGGGAGGGATGCCGATGAACAGGCCCCTGTACCAGGCGAAGGCGGAGCTCTTCAAAACGCTGGGCCACCCCGTCCGGATCCGGGTGCTCGAACTGCTCGGCGAGCGCGACCATCACGTCTCGGAGCTGCTCGCCGACCTTGGCATCGAGCCGGCCAACCTGTCCCAGCAGCTCGCGGTGCTGCGCCGGGCCTATCTGGTGGTGCCGCACAAGGAGGGCACGACCGTGTCGTACTCCCTCGCCAGTCCGTCGATCACCGAGCTGCTCGCCGTCGCGCGCGGGATTCTGACCGGGGTCATCACCGGCAGGCTGGAGTTGCTCGACGATCTGCGGAATTCGGCGGATTTTCCCGGAGACGTGAATTCATTGGAAATCGACTGAAGGCGCGCACGTACGCGGTCGTCATCGATTTTCCTGAGCGGCATCGGTGTTGTTCTCGGTCAATTCGGAATTATCCTCGCCGCCGCGGGGGAGTCCGCCATCACCGGCGGCCGCCCTCCTCGTCTCCTCGACCAGGGAGTCGAAGATGGGGGTCCCGCACAGTTCCACATGATCCTCCGTCAGAACGGTTCTCGTGCCGGGGTCATCTTGCCTTGGAGTGGGTTCTTCGATCCAGTTCCGCCAGGCAATGCACTCGATTGAGCTCACCCTCTGGGGTGAGCTATTCGCCGATGCGAAAAGCAAGTGTAGGGCATGGCTCTTTCCGAGCTCGCACGGCATCGCCGGTTCGCGGAAATAATGATTCCGCTTTCCGGCGGGGCGCGGGAAAAGGATTTCTCAGTGGACAGCCGCACTGCCGGAGAACTCGACCCGGTAGCGGGTCGGTGTGGTGCCCAGCGCGGCGGCGAAGTGCTCACGAAGACGGGCGGGCGTCCCGAAGCCGGACTGCGCGGCGATGGCGTCGATGCCGAGCGCGGTCGTTTCGAGAAGGTGCCTGGCCCGCGCGAGGCGTTGTGCGACAAGCCAGTTGTGGACGGTGGTCCCGGTGCGGGCACGGAACGAGCGGGTGAAGGTGCTCCGGCTCAGATGCGCACGGGCGGCGAGCCCGTCGATGGTGTGCGGTACGTCCAACCGGGACTGCGCCCAGCTCATCACCTGGGTCAGCGGATCGTTGTCCGGCGCGGGAACGGGAAGCTCGATGAACTGGGCCTGGCCGCCGGGGCGATGGGGCGCGGCGACGATCCGGCGCGCGACGCCGTTCGCGACGACCTGACCGGCCGTGCGGGCGAGCAGGTGAAGACAGGTGTCGATTCCGGCGGTCGCACCCGCGCCGGTCACGACGTCGCCTTCGTCGACGTACAGCTCTTCGGGGCGCAGCTCCACGGCTGGGAAGCGCCTCCGGAACGTTCCGACCCATTTCCAGTGGGTGGTCGCGGCGCGCCCGTCGAGGATGCCTGCGTCGGCGAGCGCGAAGACTCCCAAGCAGAGTCCGACGACAAGCGCTCCGCGTTCGTGAGCGGCGCGCAAAGCGGCGGCGACGGGCGAAGGTGTCGGGGCTTCCGGGTCGGACCACCACGGCACGACGACGATGTCGGCCCTCGTGAGCGCGTCAAGGCCTGCGGGCACGTCGATCGCGTAACCGCCGCTCGTGGCGAGACGACCCGGCTCGACGGCGACGACCGTGATCGGCCACGGCTCCATGTCGCCCGCCGGAGTCTCAGGTCCCCACACCAGGGATGGCACGGCGAGATGGAACGGGCTGACCCCCTCGAACGCCAGGACGGCCACCTGTGGAGCACTCATCGATCTCTCTCCTCGCGGATGTCGGCCGATCTCGACCACAGCCGACCCGAATCCGTATCCCAGTATCGGATCGGGTCAGCCACGATGGTAACCGTACCGACGGAAAGCGAAGGAAACACGATGACCAGCACCACTCTCCGCGAGATCAGCACCCTGCCGACGACTCCCGCGACGCTCTCGGACGCGACGGTGATCCTCGTCGACTACCAGAACACCTACACGCGCGGCGTGATGGAACTCGACGGCTGGGAAGCGGCGCTCGACGAGGCGGCCACCCTGCTGGCGCGCGCCCGTGCCGAGGGCGCGACGGTCATTCACGTCAAGCACGACGGCGGCGAGGGCAGCCCGTACGACCTTCAGCAGGACATCGGCCAGATCCACGAACGGGTCGCGCCCGCGCCGGGCGAGGAGGTCGTGGTGAAGACCGCGCCGAACTCGTTCGTCGGCACCCCGCTGGGAGAATTGGTCGACGCGGCCGGACACCAGAACGTCGTCGTGGCCGGGTTCATGACCCATATGTGTGTCACGTTCACCGCGGAAGGCGCGTTCCTGCGTGGAAACGCCCCGACCGTGGTGGCGGCCGCCTGTGCGACGCGCGCGCTCCCGTCCGCCGTCGGCCCGGTGACCGCCGCGGAGCAGCATCGTTCCGCCCTCGCCACGATCGGTGATCTCTATGCCGTCGTGGTCGGTTCTTCGGCCGACCTAGCGCCCAGGTCCTGCGAGGCGGGGCACTCACGTGGATCATGAAGGACAGTCCCGCCGCCGGAGTATCGAAGGGGTCCTGATGGCCAAGCCCAACGTCGCCGAGCAGTTCGTCCAAGTCCTGGTGCAGGCCGGGGTGGAGCGGATCTACGGCGTGGTCGGAGACAGCCTCAACCCCGTCGTCGACGCCATCCGCCGCACCCCGGGCATCGAGTGGGTGCACGTACGGAACGAGGAGGCCGGCGCGTTCGCCGCGGCCGCCGAGGCCCAGCTGACCGGAAAGCTCGCGGTGTGCGCCGGCAGCTGCGGTCCCGGCAACACGCATCTGGTGCAGGGTCTTTACGACGCGCACCGCACCGGTGCCCCGGTTCTCGCGCTCGCCTCGCATATCCCGTCCGCCCAGATCGGGACCGGGTTCTTCCAGGAGACCCATCCCGAACGGCTGTTCGTCGACTGCAGCGGCTACTGCGAGCAGATCAGCAGGCCCGCTCAAATGCCAAGGGTGCTGCGGATCGCCATGCAGCACGCGTTGTCCCGCGGCGAGGTGTCGGTGCTCGTGCTGCCCGGCGACGTCGCGCACCTCGAGGCCGCGGCGCCCACCGGGAGCGGCGTGCCGGTCACCGAACACGGGACGGTCATGCCGCCCGAATCCCAAGTGGCACGGCTCGCCGAGTTGATCAACGAGGCCGAAACCGTCACGGTGTTCGCCGGCGCCGGGGTGCGCGGCGCCCACGCCGAGGTGATGGAACTGGCCGAGACCGTCCAAGCACCGGTCGGCCACAGCCTGCGCGGCAAGGAGTGGATCCAGTACGACAACCCCTACGACGTCGGAATGAGCGGGCTGCTCGGCTACGGCGCCTGCTATCGGGCCATGCACGGCGCCGATCTGCTGCTCCTGCTCGGCACCGATTTCCCTTACGATTCCTTCCTTCCCCAGGCCCGGACCGTGCAGGTCGACCACGACGCGACCCGGCTCGGCCGTCGCACCCCGCTGGAACTGGCGGTGCACGGCGACGTACGGGAGACGCTGCGAGCGGTGCGGCCGCTCCTGCGACGCAAGACCGATCGGACCTTCCTGGACCGCATGCTGCGTGAGCACTGCAAAACGCTGGAGCAGGTCGTGGACGCCTACACCCGCAACGTCGAACGGCACGTCCCCATCCACCCGGAGTTCGCCGCGGATCTGCTGGACGAACTCGCCGCGGACGACGCGATCTTCACCGTGGACACCGGCATGTGCAATGTGTGGGCGGCCAGGTACCTCACACCCAACGGGCGGCGCCGGGTCATCGGGTCGTTCCTGCACGGCACCATGGCCAACGCGCTGCCACACGCCATCGGCGCACAGTTCGCCTACCCGGGACGTCAGGTCGTGTCGATGTCCGGCGACGGTGGGCTCGGCATGCTGCTCGGCGAACTGCTCACCGTGGCCTTGCACGACCTTCCGGTCAAGATCGTGACGTTCAACAACTCCTCACTGGGCATGGTGAAACTGGAGATGCTGGTCGACGGCCTGCCCGACTATCAGACCGACCACCGGCCGGTCGACTTCGCCGCCATCGCCAGTGGCGCCGGTCTGCGAGCCGAGCGGGTGACCGACCCGACCCGGCTGCGCGCGGCTCTCAAGGAAGCGCTGAGCCACGATGGCCCCGCACTGGTGGACGTCGTGACCGACCCGAACGCGCTGTCCGTCCCGCCGCACATCACCGCCGGGCAGCTCGGCGGATTCGCGTTGGCCGCGAGCAAGGTCGTCCTCGAAGGCGGTGTCGGCCGGATGATCGACCTGGCCCGCGCGAACCTCCGCAACATCCCTCGGCCCTGAGCGGACACAGGTGCGTCCTATGTGGACGGTCTGCGGGCCGCCAGAAGTCCGTGAAGGCCTCCTTGAGGGACCCAGAGTCCCTCAAGGAGGCCTTCACGGACCTTCGGCAGCCGACCCGGCGCGTCAGGTTTGCTGCTTTCAGTAGCCTGAATTGGCCTCGTGAACCGCGCAAATCAGGCACCGGCCCCTCGAAAGGGCCTCTTGTGGACAGGGGAAAAGATGAGCAGCGTCAGGATCGGTCGGTGCCCATCCCACGCCACAGCAGATCGAGGAGACTCGCGACGTCGCGCCGCCACTCACCGTTCGGGTCGAGGTACAGCAGGCCGCCCAGTCCACGCAGGACGGTCTCGGGCTTCAGATCCGGGCGGACGGTGCCGGCGTCGATATTCGCCTGCAACAGCTTGAAGACCGCGCCGACCATGGCCTCGTAGGCCCCCGCGGGCAGCTCGCCGCGCGAAGCCGTCGCGGCGCGAAGGGCGTCGGCGAGCCCGCGTTTGGTCATCATGTAGTGCGCAAGGTGGTCGGTGGTCCACGTCCGGAAAGCCTGCTCTGGTGGGAACTTCTCGAGCAGGCTCGGCACGATGTCGACGAGCTGGCGTACTTCGCGCTGGTAGACCGCCAGGATGAGGGCTTCCGGGGTGGGGAAATGCCGGTACACCGTGCCGACACCGACCTCGGCCTGTTTCGCGATGGCGTTGAACGAGACCTCACCCGAGCCTGCCAGTGACTTCGCCGCGGTGGCGAGGATGCGCTCGTGGTTGCGCCGGGTGTCCGCGCGCCGGGGGTTGACCGATCCCGTCGTCATCTTCCCTCCCGTCCGCCGATCCCGTTCTCCGGTGAAATGTAGCCGAGGAACCCGGGCGACCTGGAGTGACTCCAGGGGGAGCATCGACATTGCCAAGCGGATTGTAATCCGCTAACTTGAAAATCGAAGCGGATGAATATCCGTTTCGGTTCGCGAACAGTCTCCCACCACCTCAACCTACGCCGTCGGGCCCGTGCCCGGACGATCTGCGGAAAGAGATCCAGTGGACATCTCACTCGAAGTCAACGGCAGGACGGAACACCTGAGTCTCGATCCCGGGGTGACCCTGCTGGACGCGCTGCGGGAGCGGCTCGCCGTCACAGGGCCGAAGAAAGGCTGTGACAGGGGGCAGTGCGGCGCCTGCACGGTGCACGTCGGCGGACGACCGGTGCTGTCCTGCCTCACCTTGGCCGCCACCGTGAAGCAGCCGGTGACCACGGTCGAAGGACTGTCCACGGAGGATCGGCTGCATCCGGTCCAGCAGGCGTTCGTCGACCGTGACGCCCTCCAGTGCGGATTCTGCACGTCGGGGCAGATCATGTCGGCGGTCGCCGCCGTCGAGCAGGACGTCGAGGACGTCCGTGAGTTCATGTCCGGCAACCTCTGCCGGTGCGCGGCGTACCCGAACATCATCGCGGCGGTCGAGCAGGCAAGGAGGGCCGATGCGTCCCTTTGAGCTGCTCGCACCCGAGACCGTCGAGGCCGCGGTCTCCTCGCCCGGCACCTTCCTGGCGGGCGGGACCACTCTCGTCGACCTGATGAAACTCAATGTCCTGACCCCACAACAGGTCCTGGACATCAACGCGGTGCCGCTGCGGGGTATCGACACCTCCGACGGGCTCCGGTTCGGCGCGCTGGAGCGAATGGGCGACATCGCCGCGCACCCCGGGGTGTATCCGGCGATCTCCCGGGCGCTGCTGCTCAGCGCCTCCCAGCAGATCCGGAACATGGCGAGTATCGGCGGAAACCTCATGCAGCGCACCCGCTGCTCGTACTTCCGGGACGTCGCCATGCCGTGCAACCGGCGGGTACCCGGCAGCGGCTGCCCGGCGATCTCGGGCGCCAACCGGATGCACGCGGTGCTGGGCACGAGCGATTCGTGCGTGGCGACGCACGCCAGCGACGTGGCCGTCGCACTGGTCGCCCTCGACGCGCGGCTCCGGCTGGTCAGCGCGACGGGAACCCGCACCGTCGAACTGGCTTCCTTCTACCGCCTGCCCGGTGACACCCCGGAAGTGGAGACCGATCTCCAGCCCGGCGAACTGATCGCGGAAGTCTTGGTCCCACGGTTGGATTGGGCATCGAACTCCACATACGTCAAGGTTCGGGACAGGCAGTCCTACGAGTTCGCGCTGTGCTCGGCCGCGGTCGCGCTACGGGTCGAAGGCTCGCGCATCGTCGACGCCCGGGTCGCGGCCGGCGGGGTGGCGACCGTGCCTTGGCGGCTGCCCGCGGTCGAGGCGGCTTTGCGCGGCGCGCCCGCGACGGTCTCGGCCTTCGAAGACGCCGCCGCGCTGGCCGCCGAGGGCGCGCGCCCGTTGGCCGCGAACGGGTTCAAGACGTCGTTGTTGCGGCGGACCATCGTCCGCGCACTGCTCGAACTGACCGAGGGGAGCCGCTGATGACCAGCCGGGTGGACGGACCGCTGAAGGTCACCGGCCGGGCCGAGTACGGGGCGGATCACACCTTCCCCGGGCTGGTCCACGGGTACGTCGTGCTCAGCACGATCGCTCACGGCGAGATCGACGCGATGGACGTCACGGCGGCGAAAGCTGCTCCGGGCGTGATCGGTGTGTACACGCCGTTCGATCCGCTGGAACTGCGCACCCCGGCCACACAGTTCATGGGTGAGACCTGGGTTCCTCTACAGGACAAGGAAGTCGCCTACTACGGCCAGCCGATCGGCTTCGTGGTCGCCGAGACCTACGAGCAGGCTCGGGACGCGGCGATGCTGGTCGAGGTCTCCTACCTGCCGAGGCCCGCGCTGACTTCGTTGCAGGACGGCCTGGCTTCGGCGGAAGACGCGCCTCCCGGTAGGGACGGCGGACCATCCACGCTCGCCATCCTCGCTCCCGGCGTCGAGTCCATCGAGGACGCGCTCACCGCGAGCCCGGTGGTCGTCGAAGCCACGTACTCCACCGCGCCCCAGACCCACGCCGCGTTGGAACCGCATTCCGCGGTCGCGGTGTGGGGGCCCGACGGCCTGACGGTCCACAGCGGCAACCAGGGATCCAACCTCCAAGCGGCGGAGCTGGCGATGGCGCTGGGCACGGAGCCGTCCGAGGTACACGCGGTGAACCCGTTCGTGGGCGGTGCGTTCGGCGGCAAGGGCCGCACGTCCACCCCGGCGTTCCTGGCCGCGGCGGCGGCCAGGGTCCTCGGCAGGCCGGTGAAAGCCGCGCTCAGCCGGGAACAGGTCTTCACCGCGACCGCGGGCCGGGCCGCGACGGTGCAGAAGATCGCCCTCGGCGCGGAACACGACGGCACGCTCAACGCCCTGCGTCACGACTCGTGGTGCAGCACGCCGCAGGACCGGTCGTTCGTCGAGCCGACGTCACACGGCACCTCGCGCGAGTGGTACGCCACCCGGAACCTGGCCATCAGCCAGAAGATCGTGCCGTTGAACATCCCGCCGACCACCTTCATGCGGGCGCCGGGCGAGGCGCCCGGGTCTTTCGCGCTGGAGAGCGCGATCGACGAGCTCGCGGTCGCGCTGCGCATGGACCCCATCGAGCTGCGTCAGCGGAACAACTCGACCGCTCCACCCGGCAAGGACCTGCAGTGGTCGAGCAAACACCTCGACGAATGCTTCCGCATCGGCGCGACGCGGTTCGGCTGGGCGGATCGCACGCCCCAAGGACGGGCCGACGGAGACTGGCTCGTTGGCATGGGAACGGCCACCGCAATGTTCCCCGCCTTGCGGTTCCCGGCGACGGTCGAGATCACCTTGCTGCCCGACGACACGGCCGTCGTCGCGACCAGCGGAGCGGACCCGGGGACGGGCTTGCTGACCGTGCTCTCCCTGGTGGGCGGGGAATCGCTGGACATCTCGCCGGATCGGGTGACGCCGCGGCTCGGTGATTCGAAGCTGCCGCCAGGGGGCATGTCCGGCGGCTCGACGGCCACCGCGAGTGCGGGGACGGCCATCATGATCGCCGCAGCCAAGGCGATCGACGAACTGCTGGCACTGGCGTCGGCCCCCGGCGCACCGTTCGACGGCATGGACGTGTCCTATGCGGACGGCCAGGTGCTGGCCGGAGACCGGACGATGACCTTCGGCGAGCTGTTGCGGGCACTGAAGCGCACCTCGCTGTCGGTGACCGGTTCCTCGGCGCCCGGCGAAGAGCTGACGAAACATTCGTTCAGCTCCTTCGGCGCCCAGTTCTGCGAAGTGCGCGTGCACAAGTGGACGCGCGAGATCCGGGTGTCCCGCATGCTCGGCGTGTTCGATTCCGGCCGCATCATCAACCCGGCGGCGGCGCGCAGCCAGATCATCGGAGGAATGATCTGGGGTGTGTCGGCCGCTCTGCACGAGGGGCTGGAGGTCGAGGACAACGGACGCTTCGCCAACGGTGACCTCGCGAGCTACCTGATTCCGGTGAACGCGGACATCCCGGAGGTCGACGTCCACTTCGTCGAGTACCCGGACACGTTGCACAACTCGGTCGGCGCGAAAGGGCTGGGCGAGATCGGCATCGTCGGAATGGCGGCGGCGGTCGCGAACGCCGTCCACAACGCCACTGGAATCCGGGTCCGGCACATCCCCATCCTGATCGAGGACCTCATCGACGAGGCGTAGGCGGGTGTGGAGATTCGGGACACGTGCGGTCCCGGATCTCCACACCCGGCATCCTGGGCTTGGTCGGGTTCACGTTGCCCGGCCGAGGCATGCTCGAGCGAGCAGATCGGCGATCGCCCAATCCTGCATGGCCACCCCGACACTCTTGAAGACCGTCCGGCCGGATCGCTTCGGGATCCCGTCGGTGAGCGCGGTGCCGAGCTCGATGAGGTCGTCCTCGGTGATGGCACCCGCCTCGAGTGCGTGGATGATCTCCCCGGACTCCTCGAGGACGGCGTCTCGTTCGTCGATGACGACGGTCGCTCCGGCGAGCAGCTCGTCCGGGAGTTCTCGCATGGTGGGGCGGAAGGCGCCGATGGCGTTGACGTGGGCGTGGTCGGCCGGCGACAGATGCGAGAACAGTGGCGTGGTGGACGTCGTGGCACAGCAGACGATGTCGGCATCGCGAACCGCCTCATCGACGTCGGCCTCGAGATGGACGGTGTCGAGGCGCAGCTCCTCGCCGAGGACCTTCGCGAGCGCGCGGGCGCGTTCGGGGCCGCGGGCGACGATCTTGAGCTCGGTCAGCGGCCGGACGGCGTGCACCGCGCGGATCTGATCGGCCGCCTGCCCGCCGGCGCCGATGAGGGTGCACGTCTTCGCGTCCGGCGGAGCCAGCAGGTCGGTCGCGACACCGACGACGGCACCGGTGCGGATGCGGGTCACTTCGGTGGCGTCGGCGACGAGATGACGGCCATGGCCGAGTTCGCTCCAGACGACGGTCCCGACGATGGCAGGTACGCGCCCGTCGAAGTCGAGGCTCAGAGTCTTGATCATCGCCGAGGCGGTCGGCCGGTGGTGCGTGGACATCACGAGGAATCCGCCGTCGCGCAGCACGGTCCGCGTCGGCATCTCGAACTCGCCACGTCGCAGCGCGAGAAATCCGTTCCGTACCGCGTCGATCGCGGCGGGCATGGACACGGCCGAACGGATCTCCTCCGGGCCGAGGGTGACGACGTCCATGAATCCTCCTGATTCCCCTCAGCGCAGTACGAAGCCCGGAACCAGGTCGTCGTCGGGATCCACGACGAACCGGTGGTGGCCGGTGGAGAACGCGCGGCCCGTCACCACGGCCATCACCGCGTTCCGCCCGGCGACTTCGGTCGTGTCCGCGATCCGGGCGGACCAGGTCGAACCGACGATCGACGAATGGACGAGTGCGCGATCCGCCGCCAGCCGCCCGGACGCGTGCAGCGCCGCGACGCGGGAGGCGGTCCCCGAACCACAAGGTGACCTGTCCACCTGACCATCGGCGAAGACGGTCACGTTGCGCTGACAGACGTTTCCGTCTTCGTCGTCGCCGAGATCGTCGAAGAAGATCACGCCGTAAACTCCGCTGAGTCTCGGGTCGAGCGGGTGCTCGGCGTACGCGCTCGTGTTGAGCTCGTTCTTGATCTTCCGTCCCAGACCGATCAGTTCGGGTAGCGAGGCCTTGTCGACGGAGAGACCGAAGTCCGCCGCGGCCACGTGGGCGTACATCGCGCCGCCGAACGCGATCACGCAAGTGGTGGAGCCGCGCGACGTCTCCACCACGACGTCCTCATGAAGGAGATAGCCGGCGACGCTGACGAAGTCGACCGCGGTGACCTTGGAGCCCGTCGTGGCCACCCGCGCGGTCACTCGTCCGGAGGGCACGTCGATGACCACATCGGTGACACCGCTGGGGTCTGTGGGCACCAGCCCGGTCTGGACCGCCCAGGTGCCCAGGCACATCGTGCCGTGGCCGCAAGCGGCGGAGAAGCCGTCCTTATGCCAGAAGAGAACGCCGAAATGGGCGCCCGGATCGTCCGGTGCCACGACGAAACCGCCGTACATGTCGGCGTGCCCGCGTGGCTCGGAGCAGAGCAGTTGCCGCAGTCCGTCGACTTCGGGGTCGACCGCGGCCGCGACACGCTTTTCGGCGACCGTCGCCCCGGCTGGTTCCGTTGTCTCGGTGACGATCCTGAACGGTTCGCCACCGCAGTGGTAATCCACCGCGTCGATCCCGTCGCTGGTCATGGTGAAGCAACGTAACATGTGACATTGTACTGACACAACGCCTGGTGAAAGGGAACGAGGATGGCTGGGGACGAACGTTCGATCACGGGGCTGCCCTTGATCGGCGGCCGTCGCAACCTTCGCGACGAGGTCATCGAAACCCTTCGCGGTGCCGTGATCTCGGGGGAGATGCGTCCCGGTGTCGTCTACTCCGCGCCCACGCTGGCCGAACGGTTCGGCGTGTCCGCGACACCGGTGCGCGAGGCGATGCTCGACCTCGTCAAGGAAGGTCTCATGGAAACCATGCGTAACAAGGGTTTCCGTGTCACTGAGCCCACCGAACACGAACTCGACGACGTCACCGAGCTGCGTGCCCTGATCGAAGTCCCCACCGTGCGCCGCATCGCCGAGGCGGGGGGCGACGCAGACGCGCTCAAGCGACTTCGTGAACTCGCGGCCGGGATCGAGCGGGCTTCCGTCGACCACGACCTCATCGATCACGTCAGGTTCGACATGGAGTTCCATCTCGCGCTGCTCGGCCTGGCCGGTAACGAACACCTCGTTGAAATCGTCCGGTCGCTGCGTGCCCGATCACGGATCTACGGTCTCAAGGTCCTGGCCGAACGCGGGCAACTCGTTTCCTCGGCGCGCGAACACGCGGAACTCGTCGACCTCATCGAGGCTCGAGACGCCGATGGCGCCGAGGCGCTCATGCGGCGTCATATCGGGCATGTCCGCGGTATCTGGGCGGCCGAGCCGTAACCATCGGAATCGACAGCGTCCGACTCTGCACCGTCTCGGGTCCACACAGGACGATTCAGCGCGGACCCGAGGCCATGACGCGGGCGTCGTCGAGGACCAGCGGTCGCCACTCGGCGGCGCCGGTTCGGCCGTGCCCTGGGTCGACACCGGTGAACACACGCCCTCCGACCCGCACCCGAACATGGCGGGCGTGCCAATCGACCGCCGCACGTTGCCGGACCCGTCCGGCACACCGCCAGATTCGGTCGGCGAACCGCACGACCGTGGAGTGCCCGTGGATCTGGCCGAAGGGGACGACGCCGCGATAGCCCATCCAGGGTTCGTGCAGCGCCGCACCCGATTCGGCCCACAAGGGACCGGCCCCTTCACCCCTCTCCCAGATCAAGTCCGGGCGGTCGTTGAGCAACTCCGCGGCCTCGGTCGCCGAGGTCGGTTCTCCCAAGCGTTGCCAAGCGGCGAGCGTCAAACCCGCGTGCGTGACCAATAGTTCTTCGCCCTCGGCGGTGCGTACGGCCTCGGCCACTCGCAGTCGTCCATCGGCCCACCAATCTCGTAGGCGGGTCACGTCGTCGTCCGCGAGAGGCTCGCGCCAGAAGACGTTTTCACCGGGCAGGTATTGCGTCTCGTGGTTTCCGGCGAGCTGGATCCAATGCCGCTCGTGCAGCAGATCCGCCACGATGTCGAGCACCCCCGCGCTGTCCGGGCCGCGATCGACGAGGTCGCCGACCTGGATCACGGTGAGATCGGGCGGAAGTCCTTCTTCGGTGGCGCCGAGCCAGGTCAAGGCTCGGCGCAGCTGATCCGGATGCCCGCCGACATCGCCGATGATGGCGACCTTTCCCATGCCCACCCCCAAGACAGCCGTTAGAAACCAGCGTACGGACTCTTAGGGCGGTCTCGTTTGCGATGATCGGCTGGACGGGAACACCCTCGTCTCCACGACGTCGTTCGTGCAGACGAGGGTGAGATCCTGTCCATGGCGGTCGATGTCGGCTTGTGTGCCGGAGTGAAATTGACGCCTCACTATGCCGTGGGCTTCGACGGTCTGGTCGAGTCATTCGCCGGGATGGCGAGCGGGTATACGAGTCCCTCGAGCACGACCTCCGGTTCCAACGTTCCGTGAAGGGGTCCTTCATGTACTTCAAGCAGGCGAAGGTGGGCCTCGCTCGGGAGGGTCGCCTGCTCCAGCGTGGCGCTCGTGAGCTTTCTGTCGTGCGATGAGGGCGTCGCAGGTCGCGAGTAGGTGCCT
>NZ_QHHX01000016.1:0-157836 GCF_003947485.1 Amycolatopsis sp. WAC 01416
CAGTGTTTCGGTGGTCATAGCGTCAGGGAAACGCCCGGTCCCATTCCGAACCCGGAAGCTAAGCCTGACAGCGCCGATGGTACTGCAACCGAAGGGTTGTGGGAGAGTAGGACACCGCCGGACTAACATTGAACAAGGTCTGGGACCTGGTCGAGAACCCCGAGTTCTCCCAGGTCCCAGACCTTTTTCATACCCATCTCCGCCAGGTGACAGCAAAGGTCCCTTGCTCTCTCCGCGGCCTCGCTCAGCTCTGCCGACCGACCGCACGTCGGCGCACAGGCGACGAGAAGACCAGCGAAGTCGTCGTCTCCCCATAGCGCTGCATCCGCTCTACGAGCTCCTCCAACTCCGCGGTGTTCCGGCAGGCGACCCGCACAAGCCAGCACTCGTCACCCGTGACGTGATCGGCGTCGAGCACCTGTGGCAGGACCAGAATGGTTTCGCGGAAGCGAGCCGTGTCGAGGCTCCGTACCTTCGCCCGGACTATCGCCTCGATCGGTAGCCCGAGCTTCGCCAGGTCGACCCCGGCCGAGTATCCGGTGATTATCCCCCTCTCCTCGAGCCGGCGGACCCGCTCGGTCACCGCGGGTGCGGACAGCGACACCCGTCGGCCGAGCTCCGAGAAGGTCAGCCGGCCGTCGGACTGGAGCAGTTCGAGTAACTGCCAGTCGAGATCATCGAGGTTCACGGAACTCCAGGTCGATCGTCATGCCCGCCAGGGATCTCCAGGCTAACCGGCGGTGAGACCTGGATTCTCCGATGTTCGGATCGAACAGTGAGCAGCAGGATTGAGGTATGACGACCGAACCCCGCGTACTGATGTTTCCGGCCCTGGACAGTGCGACCGCGGCCGCGCACCTGCGAGCCGAACTCGCACTCGAGGTGGACCCCGACGACCTTGTCCAAGACCTCACGTCTGATGCTCGGCACGGGTACGTGATCGTCGAGACCCGAGCAGCTGAAGCCTTCGCGTCGGCTCGCATCCCCGGTGCGATCAACCTCCCGTATCGGGACATGACGCCCGAGTCGGTCAGTGAGTTGGACCGCGCCCTCGTCTACGTCTGCTACTGCGAGAGCATCCACTGCAACGCCGCGACCAAGGGAGCCCTGAAACTCGCGGAGCTCGGCTTCAAGGTCAAACGGCTGTCCGGCGGCATCATCGCCTGGCAAGCAGCCGGCTATCCCATTGACCGGGACACCTTGGTGCCCGCCCTCACCTCCGCGCCCACCCCACGCTGCGCCTGCTGACCAGAGGGAGCAGGGGGACCTTTGCTACCGCCCGTCCCGGAGCGATAGCAAAGGTCCCCTGCTCTCCCAGGGTCGTAGGCTGGTGAGGTGACCGCTCCCAAGTTGCTCGTCATCCAGCCGGATGCATCAGACCCGATCGGCCCACTCGGCGACTGGCTCACCGAGGCGGGAGCCGAGCTCGACATCCGGTTGCTGCCCGATCAGACTCTCCCCGCCGTTCTTGATGGGTACGGGGGCGTCGTATGCCTCGGCGGCGGGATGGGCGCCAACGATGACGACGCACACCCGTGGCTCGCGGACGTGCGGAAGCTTCTTTCGAAGGCTGCTGGCGCGCGTATCCCGACGCTCGCGATCTGCCTCGGCGGTCAGCTCCTGGCGGTGGCGTTGGGCGGCAGCGTCGCGACCGGCGATCAAGGGCCTGAGGTCGGCCCAGGGCTCGTGTCCAAGAAGGACGCAGCCTGGATCGACCCGCTCTTCGCGGAACTGCCGCTCATGCAAGACGTCCTCCAGTTTCACAACGACGCGATCACCCGGCTGCCCGCGGGCGCCGAGCTTCTGGCCTCCTCGCCGCGGTATGCCTACCAGGCCTTCCGGTTCGACCGTTGTGCCTACGGTGTCCAGTTCCATGTCGAGACGACACCGGACGTGGTCCTCGACTGGGCGCGGCAATCGCCGGAAATGGCGGAACTCACCCGGCCGGACGTACTGACCCCGGAAAACCTCGCCCGAGTGCATGCCGATATCACCGAAACCTGGCGACCGTTCGCCCACCGCTTCGTCCGACTGGTGTCCGGTGACCTCGCCCCGGCTGCGGACCGTCAACGTACATTGCCGATGGCTTAACGACTTATGTCTCAAATGCGTATGGGTTATTAACACTCCGGTCTTGCCGTCAGGTACCTTGCGAAGGGAATTTCGAAGGGTTCGGAGGTCGGGGTGGAGCCCTCAGTGTTGGTCGTGCTCGTCGTCGTCACGGCCCTAATTTTCGATTTCACGAACGGGTTCCACGACACGGCCAACTCGATGGCGACGTCGATCGCCACCGGGGCGTTGCGTCCCAAGGTCGCGGTGACGATCTCCGCGGTTCTGAACCTGGTCGGGGCCTTCCTTTCGGTCGAAGTGGCCAAGACCATCTCGAATGGACTGGTCGACGACACCAAGATCGGACCGGCGATCGTGTTCGGTGGCCTGGTCGGGGCGATCGTATGGAACCTGGTCACCTGGTTCGTCGGACTGCCGTCCAGCTCGTCCCACGCGCTGTTCGGCGGGCTGATCGGCGCCACGTGGGTGTCGGCCGGGACGGACTCCGTCCATTTCGGAAAGATCGTCGAGAAGGTGCTGGTTCCAGCGGCGCTGTCGCCGGTCTTGGCAGGCCTCGCCGCGATGATCGTGACGTACTTCGTCTACCGGATCTTCGTCCGCCGCGGCCGCACTGCCGGCTTCCGAGTCGGGCAGATCATTTCGGCTTCGCTGGTCTCGCTCGCCCACGGTACGAACGACGCGCAGAAGACCATGGGTGTCATCACACTGACGATGATCACCGCGGGAACCCTCCCCGCCGGGGCCGGGCCGCCACTCTGGGTGATCGTCAGCGCGGCGTTGGCGCTGGCGCTCGGCACGTACCTTGGCGGCTGGCGAATCACCTACACGCTGGGTAAAGGGCTGACGGACATCGCCGGCCCGCAGGGCTTCGCCGCGCAGACCAGCTCGGCGGCGGTCATCCTCGCTTCGACGAACTTCGGCTTTCCGCTTTCGACCACTCACGTCTGTTCCGGAGGCATCGTCGGCTCCGGCGTGGGCAGGAACGAGTCACCGGTGCGCTGGCGCACGGCCGGCCGCATGGTGATCGCCTGGCTGTTCACGCTTCCGGCAGCGGCCATCGTCGGTGCCGGGGCCGGTCTCGTGACCTCGACGGGCACGGTGGGCACGATCTCCGTCGGCGTCGCCGGCCTGGCGATCGGCATCGGGATCTATCTCCTTTCCCGGCGGAGTCCCGTCAACGCCGGCAGCTTCACCACTCCCGCTCCGACCCGTCCTGAACCGGAAGTAGGCAGGATCGCCGCCTAGCGAAGCAAGGGACCTTTGGTACCGCCGCGCGAAGGCGACACCAAAGGTCCCTTGCTCCCTTGCGCGTCCGTCTGGTCATGGCCGGAAGGGCGACTACGGTGGAAGCCGATGGTTGAGCGCGCCAGGCCGACCGCTTCCGTGGCGAGATACGGCTTCACGGACCCCCGTGCCGACGGGCAGCTGCGTGCTGCCGGTTGGTGGACCGAATCCGGCCCGGACGGCTCCGCCGTCGACGTGTTGTCAGCACTCTCCCGTGCGGCGGATCCCGATCTCGCCCTGAGTGGGCTGGACCGGATCCGGGAAGCAGAGCCGTCCGCCTGGGACGAGCTCGACCAGGCGCTCCGCACCAACCGCACCTTCCGCGGCCGGATGCTCGGTGTCTTAGGCACTTCGAGCGCGCTCGCGGACTTCCTCGTCGCGAACACCGACTGCTGGAAGACCCTTGAACGCGAGAAGAGCGCCGAGCCGGATCAGTACGTGAATAGCCTGCTCGAGCATCTTCGGCCGGAAGGGGAACTGCTCACAGGGCTTGAGTCGGAGCAGGCTCTTCGCATCGGGTATCGCGAGCTGCTCCTCGGAATCGCGGCCGCGGACCTCGGTCATCTGGTCGAACCAGGCCTCCGCCAGCCGCCCTATGCCGAGATCGGCGCACAGCTCACCACGCTGGCCGAGGCCGCGCTTTCGGTAGGACTTCTGGTCGCGGAGGCCGAGGTGGGCGCCGGGGTTGACGGCCGGCTCGCCGTGATCGCGATGGGTAAATGCGGTGGTCGAGAGCTGAACTACGTAAGTGACGTGGATGTCATCTTCGTCGGTGACGGCGATCTTTCGGTTTCCACGCGGCTGGCCAGCACGATGATGCGCGTGGTCGGCAAGGCCTGTTTCGAGGTCGATGCGGCGTTGCGTCCCGAGGGCAAGGCGGGCGCCTTGGTCCGGACTCTCGACGGACATGCCACCTACTATCAGAAGTGGGCCAAGACCTGGGAGTTCCAGGCCTTGCTCAAGGCACGGCCGGTCGCGGGCGATGCCGAGCTCGGGCGCCAGTACGCGGAGATGGTCGCGCCGAAGGTGTGGGCAGCGGCCGATCGGGAGAATTTCGTTCCCGAGGTGCAGAAGATGCGGCGCCGCGTCGAAGGCCATGTGCCGTCCGCGCACGCCGAGCGGGAGCTGAAGCTCGGACGTGGAGGCCTTCGCGACGTCGAGTTCGCCGTGCAGTTGCTGCAATTGGTCCACGGCCGGATCGACGCGGAGCTACGTTCTCCGTCCACGTTGGACGCACTCGCCGCCTTGGGAGAAGGCGGGTACGTCGGCCGTAAGGATGCCGCGGAGCTCGCCTCCTCGTACGTGTTTCTCCGGACCATCGAGCATCGGCTCCAGCTTCGCCGACTACGGCGTACGCACCTGTTCCCAGCCGCCTCCGACTCCAGCGAGCTGCGAACGATCGCGAGGGCGAGCGGTGTGCGGCCCGCCCGTGGCAGAAGCGAAGGCGACGCGTTGCTGGCGGAATTCCGCCGCCACCTGCAGAGCATCCGCCGCCTTCACGAGAAACTCTTCTACCGGCCGCTGCTGCAATCGGTCGCGAACGTGCCGACCGAAGCGCTACGGCTGACTACGAAACAGGCGGAGAGCCGCCTCGCCGCGCTCGGCTATGCCGCGCCGGACGGGGCGCTGCAGCACATCAAGGCGCTGACCGCGGGAATGTCCCGTCGGGCGGCCATTCAGCAGGCACTGCTGCCGGTCCTGCTGGATCTCATCGCCGACACCCCGGACCCTGACCGTGGACTTCTGTCCTACCGGAAGGTCTCGGAAGCGCTCGAAGAAACGCCTTGGTACCTCAGGGTCCTCCGTGACGAGGGGGCTGTCGTCGAGCGGCTCGCGTTCCTGCTGGGCACGTCGCGGCTGGTGCCGGACCTGCTGGCGAGAGCGCCGGAAGTCCTGCAGCTGCTCGGTGATCCCGCGCGGCTGGCCGGTCGCACTCCGGTCGAAGTAGCCACCTCGCTGCGAGCCGCGGTGCGGCGCCAGCCCGGTTTGAACGCCGCGGTCGCGGCCGCGAGATCACTTCGCCGACATGAGATGTTGCGGATCGCATCGGCAGACCTGCTGGGTCTGCTCGACGTCCCAGCCGTCTGTGAGGCGTTGTCGAGTGTGTGGGCCGCCGTGTTGCAGGGCGCCTTGGCCGCTGCTTTTCGCCAACGTCAGACGGAACTCGGCCAGACGCCCGCGAAGATCGCTGTCATCGGAATGGGGCGTCTCGGTGGGGCCGAACTCGGCTATGGATCCGACGCGGATGTCCTCTTCGTATGCGAGCCGGCCGAGGGGGTGTCGGACTCCGAAGCGGCGAAGTTCGCTTCCTCTGTTGCCGAGACGGTGCGCAAGATCCTCGGTGCGCCCAGCCCCGACCCGGCGTTGGTCGTCGACGCCGATCTCCGGCCGGAGGGGAGGAGCGGTCCCTTGGTGCGGACCCTCGAGTCCTACCGCAGTTACTACGGGCGGTGGGCCGAGGTCTGGGAATCCCAAGCGCTGCTCCGCGCCCGGTTCATCGCCGGCGACGACGACCTCGGTGCGCGGTTCATCGAGATGATCGACCCCATTCGCTACCCGCAGGAAGGCCTCGACGCGGTCCGGGTGAGGGAGATCAGGCGGATCAAGGCACGGGTGGAGACCGAACGGATGCCCAAGGGCGCCGACCCGACACGGCACACGAAGCTCGGGCGTGGAGGGCTCGCCGACGTGGAGTGGACCGTGCAGCTCATGCAGCTGCGTCACGGGCATCAGGTCGAAGGGCTTCGGACCACCTCGACGATCGAGGCGCTGAAGGCCGCGGGGGAGGCCGGGCTCGCCGACCTCGCCGAGATCGAATCCCTGACCGAGGCATGGTTGCTGGCGACGCGTGTCCGTAACGCCGGGATGCTGGTCAGGGGTAAAGCCGTCGACGAGATCCCCAGCTCCGGTCGAGACCTCGCCGCGGTCGCACGAGTGCTCGGCTACTCAGCCGACGACGATCCAGGCGAGTTCCTCGATGCCTACCGGCGGACGACGCGACGTGCCCACGCAGTTGTGGAGACCCTCTTCTACCAGGGCTGACCGGTGGTGACCTGTGGTAAGTGAGCAAGGGACCTTTGCTGTCACTTGATCACGGGTGGCCGAAGCGGCAGCAAAGGTCCCTTGCTCACACTCGGCGTCGCGGACGGAGAGCGGCCCTTACAGTGGACCGGTGACTGTGCGCGAGCCATTTCGCACCCGGATCAAGGTGCGCCACTACGAGCTGGACACTCTCGGCCATCTCAACCACGCCGTTTACCACTCGTACGGCGAGGTCTCCAGACTCGAGCTGATGGAGCTCGCAGGTGGCCTGAACTCGGGCATGCGCGACGCGAATCTTGCCTTCGTGCTGCTCGAATCCCACATCGTGTTCCGGCGCGAGCTTCGGGCAGGCGATGTCGTCGACGTGACCTGCGACGCCAAGTTCGGTACCGGCAAGACCTTCCACATGGACTCGAACATCTACAAGATCGACGGCACCCTCTCCGCGGAGATCACTTGCACCTTGGGACTGATGGATCTCGAGCGACGCAAACTCGTGGATGACCCGCGTGGCCGTATCGAGCGGGCGGGCGTCGATCTGAAGGTTCTTTCCACTTCGGAGTAGTCGCGCCGCGTAGATCCAAATAAGAAACGCCGGTGGTGAGGGCGTTTCCGCACCTCACCACCGGCGTGCTCTGGGTGTTGCTACCGCACGACTTACACGTCGTAGTACAGCGAGAACTCGTACGGGTGCGGACGCAGCCGCAGCGGGTCGATCTCGTTCTCACGCTTGTAGGAGATCCACGTGTCGATCACGTCGGGGGTGAACACGCCACCCTCGAGCAGGTAGTCGTGGTCGGCTTCCAGCGTGTCGAGAACCGCGCCGAGGTCGCCAGGGACGAGCTTGACGTTCTGGGCCTCCTCCGGCGGGAGTTCGTAGAGGTCCTTGTCGATGGGCTCCGGCGGCTCGATCTTGTTCTTGATGCCGTCGAGGCCGGCCATCATCATCGCCGAGAACGCCAGGTACGGGTTGCCGGACGAGTCCGGGCACCGGAACTCGGCGCGCTTGGCCTTCGGGTTGTTGCCCGTGATGGGGATACGGACACAAGCCGACCGGTTCCGCTGCGAGTACACCAGGCTGACCGGTGCCTCGAAGCCCGGCACGAGCCGGTGGTACGAGTTGACGGTCGGGTTGGTGAAGGCCAGCAGGCTCGGCGCGTGCTTGAGCAGACCACCGATGTAGTGACGGGCCGTGTCGGACAGGCCCGCGTACCCCGACTCGTCGTGGAACAGCGGCGTGCCGTCCTTCCACAGCGACTGGTGGCAGTGCATGCCCGAGCCATTGTCACCGGCGAGCGGCTTCGGCATGAAGGTCGCGGTCTTGCCGGCGGCGAACACGGTGTTCTTCACGATGTACTTGAACAGCTGCAGGTCGTCCGCAGCGTGCAGCAGCGTGTTGAACTTGTAGTTGATCTCGGTCTGACCGGCGGTGCCCACCTCGTGGTGCGCGCGCTCGATCTCGAAACCGGAGCCCTGCAGGTTGCGGACGATCTCGTCACGCAGGTCGGCGAAGTGGTCGACCGGCGGGACGGGGAAGTAGCCGCCCTTGAACTTCGTCTTGTAACCCTGGTTGCCGCCCGGCACGTCGGCACCGGTGTTCCACCAGCCCTCGACGGAGTCGATCTCGTGGAACGAGGCGTGCTCGGCGGAGTCGAACCGGATCGAGTCGAAGATGTAGAACTCGGCTTCCGGACCGAAGAACACGTTGTCAGCGACGCCGTACTCGGAGATGTACTGCTCGGCTTTACGCGCGATGTTGCGCGGGTCGCGGCTGTACGCCTCACGGGTGAACGGGTCGTGCACGAAGAAGTTCAGCGAGAGCGTCTTCGCCTTGCGGAACGGGTCGATACGCGCCGTTTCGGGGTCCGGGAGGAGCAGCATGTCGGATTCGTGGATCGACTGGAACCCGCGCACCGAGGAGCCGTCGAAGGCAAGGCCTTCTTCGTAAGCTTCCTCGTTGAACGCCTTCGCCGGAACGGTGAAGTGCTGCATAACGCCGGGCAGGTCGCAGAACCTGACGTCGACGACCTCTACGTTCTCGTCGGCGATTAGGCGCTGAATGTCGTCTGGAGTAGTGGGCACCCTCGGTGACTCCTTCTCGTTCGTTGCCGGCGGCAGTACTCTCTTCGGCTCACGCTAAGAGCGCGGTGTTGCCCGACCGTCACCCGTATGTTTCGCCGGTGTTAACGGGGCGGCGATATCGGGTAGTCGACCAGGGCGAATGTGGCCCGCGCCACCGGCATACCCTGGATGGGTGGCGAGATGGACCGGAGAATGGCTACCCGGAGCCGGGGATGGAACGACGGCCGGTGGCGAGGGTACGCAGCGGTGGCGTGGTGAGCGACTCGGCTTGCCCCAATCGGGTGTCGGCTCGGTGGCGGGCGGCGGCGCACGTCTTCTAGGGCTGATAATCGATTTGGTTCTCGCCTCGCTGGTCACCACCCTCTTCGTGACACCCAGCCTTCAGGATCCGGCTGTCATGCAGACGTTCAATCTCTGGTCGGTCGGCGTCTGGGCGGCGATCACGGCCATTCCCGCGGCTTTCTTCGGCTTCACCCCCGGTATGGCAGCGGTTGGGATCCGCGTCGCCAGGCTCGATGGCGCGCAAATGGTCGGTGTGTGGCGTGCCGTCGTTCGGGCGGCGCTGACCTTCGTGATCATTCCGGCGGCGATCCGCAACATCGACGGCCGAAGCTGGCTCGACCGGCTGACCGGCACCGTCGTGATCCGCATGCGATGACCGCGGATGGAGAGCAAGGGACCTTTGCTCTCGCCGGAGGAAACGGCTGCCGAACCGGCTGTGGTCAGGCGGCCGGTGCTGTAGGGGTGCAGCCGACATCCGGAGGTGGGCGTTGACGAGCGCGGCGGTGGGCTGCTCGCAGCTCCTGGATCACTACCAGTGGCTCGGCTCGTAGCCGCGCGGGACTTATCTGGACGACGATAAGGCCTGGTGCGACAAGCGCCGGCGCCTCGCGCACCTTGCCCGGTTCGAGAGCGACCTCGTCATAACGAACTTGCACGGCGACGCCGACCTGCGGCCACCAGGCGTCGGCGACCCCGACTACCTTCCCGTCCGAAGTTCGTAGCTCTGCATTCCGCGCGGGGCAGGGCAAGCCGCTGCGCTCGAGTACGGACTCCAGCCATTGCTCGACGGCGGAGTCGACGCCGTCCTGGAGGGCGTTGACGACGATTCGGGGCAGTGCCGAGCCGATCGTGCTGGCTTGCGCCAGTTCGTCTCGAAGTTCCTCTGGAGTGCAGAGCCCACGATGGACCGCGTCGTGGATCATCTCGCGCACCGTCTTGAGTTCGTCCATGCGCCTAGCCGCGTCGATCAGGGCCCGGGCGAGTGGGGCTACGGGCAGTCCGTCGATCTCAACTGGTTCCGGCAGGTGGATCGTTCGCTCGACGACGGCGAACCCCCAGGTGGCGACCTTGCTCCGATGAGGAATCAAGGTGTGGGCCCGTCTTTCGGGCGGGAGTCTTCGGACTCCGTACAGCCTGGCGGCCTGTACTCCGGTGAGCATCGCCTCTGGGCCTGCGTGGGTCAGGGCGACCTTCAAGAACTGGCGGCTGGTCGGTGTGGCGTTGGTCAGGAGGATGACGCCGGGGATCGGACGTCGCCATGGACCGCCTTCGCGGCAACGGCGAGAGATCCAGGAATGGGAGTGCCCCAGGGCGACAAGCTTCGCCCGGGCGGCCACGCCGTCCGGGAACATCGCTGCCAGCGCCGTCTCCCGGGCGCTTGAGGTTTTGTCCACTCAGTGATCATGCGACCACGCACCGACAGTTTTCGTCCGGAGACGAATCAGGGGTCCTTTGCTACCGCATGCGGTAGCAAAGGACCCCTGATTCTCGCTTGGTCAGCGGCGGCGGATGGTGCGCTGGACGTTGCGCATCTTCGCGCCGGCAGGCATCGGACCCTTGGGCATCGCGGCGCCGCGGCTGCCGAGGGCGGCCAGCTTCGCTTCCAGCGCGTCGACCTGGGCAGGCTTGAGGTTCCGCGGGAGCTTCATGAGGTGGCTCTGCAGCTTCTTCAGCGGCACCTGCTGGTCTTCGTTCCCGATGATCACGTTGTAGATCGGGGTCTCACCGATCAAACGGGACACACGCTTCTTCTCCTGCGCGAGCAGGGACTTCACGCGGTGCGGCGCGCCTTCGGCGACGAGCACGACGCCCGGCCCGCCGAGCACCCGGTGCACGGCGTCGAGCTGAGTCGTGGCCGCGACGGTCGGCGTCACCTTCCAGCGGCCTCGCATGTTTTCGAGTGCCCAGGCCGCGGCACCCGGCTGTCCATCGGCTTTCGAGTACACGGTCTTCTGGACCCGCCTGCCGAAGATGATCACAGCGGCGAGCGCGCCGAGCAGAATGCCCAGCGGCAGCACGACCCAGTGGACGTCGAAGATGAACCCGATGCCGAACACGACACCCGTGATGACCAGGAGTGATCCGGCCATCCAGGGGATGAGCGCCTTGTCTTCCTTGCGCTGCATCTTGAAGGCCTCGAAGATCTGCCCGCGGCGAGCCTTGCTCGCGGCACGCTTCTCCTTCTTGGCCAGCTTCGCTGCTTCCTTGTCCTGCTTTCCCGCCATGTGTCCAGGATACGGCCGCGTGCCCTGCGACGATCCCGTCGGGCCCTCTGCGAGGATCGGGGCGTGGTTAGCGCATCGTCCCCGAAGAGTCGTCCAGGCCTGCTCGATGGGCTCGATCCCGAGCAACGTGCCGCCGCCTGCGCGCCGAGGGGGCCGGTCTGTGTCCTCGCCGGAGCGGGGACCGGCAAGACGCGGACGATCACGCATCGCATCGCCCACCTGGTCCGTTCCGGCCATGTCGCCGCTGGTCAGGTGCTCGCAGTCACTTTCACGACCCGTGCCGCGGGCGAGATGCGCGCTCGCCTTCGGGGCCTGGGTGTCGACGCCGCCCAGGCGCTCACCTTCCACGCGGCCGCCCGCCGCCAGCTTCGGTACTTCTGGCCGCAGGTAGTCGGGGATCGGCCTTGGGAGCTGCTCGAGAACAAGTTCCGTTACATCAGCCAAGCCGCCAACAAGGCCGGTCTCGGCACCGAGACGGAACTGCTGCGCGACCTCGCCAGTGAGATCGAGTGGAGCAAGGCCTCTTTGGTGTCGCCGGACGACTATCCGGCGGTCGCCGCGCGGACACAGCGGGACACGCCGGCGCCCGCGTCGCAGGTAGCGGAGGTCTACCGCAACTACGAGAAGGTCAAGAACGCCGCCCAGGTTCTCGACTTCGACGACCTGCTCCTGCACACAACCGCAGTCCTCGAGGAGCACACGGTGGTGGCCCAGGAGTTCCGCGAGCGCTACCGCTGCTTCGTCGTCGACGAGTACCAGGACGTCACCCCGCTGCAGCAGCGGCTGCTCGACGCGTGGCTCGGTGGCCGCGACGACTTGACCGTCGTCGGCGACGCCAACCAGACCATCTACTCGTTCGGTGGTGCCTCTCCGCGGCCGCTGCTGGAGTTCACACGAAGGTTCCCCGAGGCGACGGTCGTGAGGCTGGAGCGGGACTACCGGTCGACGCCGGAGGTCGTGGCTCTCGCCAATCAGGTGATCGGTGCAGCGCGTGGCCGTCCCGCTGGGTCGAGGCTGAAACTCGTCGGCCAGCGTCCTTCGGGTCCGGTCCCGCGTTTCGCCGAGTACGACGACGAGACCGCCGAGGCGGCCGCTGTCGCACGCAGGATCCGTGATCTGCTCGACAGTGGAGTGGCGGCCAGCGAGATCGCGGTGCTCTACCGCGTGAACGCCCAGTCGGAGGCCTACGAGCAGGCGCTGGCGGAGGTCGGAATTCCGTACCTGGTCCGTGGTGGCGAGCGCTTCTTCGCCAGGGCCGAGGTCCGGCAGGCGATGTCGGCGTTGCGGATGGCGTCGACCGATGCCGACACCGGGGAGCTGGTGACCCGGGTTCGCTCCGTCCTGGCGAAGGTCGGACTCACCGATCAGCCTCCTGCCGGAGGTGCGGCGAAAGAGCGGTGGGACGCGCTTCTGTCGATCGTCGAGTTGGCCGAAGAGCTGGCCTCCACCGTCGATGACGCGGATCTGCCCCGCTTCGTGGCGGAGCTCGAGCAGCGGGCGACCGCGCAGCATCCGCCGACGGTGGAGGGCATCACCCTGGCCTCGCTGCACGCGGCGAAAGGTCTCGAATGGGATGCCGTGTTCCTCGTGGGGCTCGCCGAGGGGACCGTGCCGATCCTTCACGCTGACGGTGATGACGCGGCCATCGAAGAAGAGCGTCGACTCTTCTATGTCGGTGTCACTCGAGCTCGAGAGCACCTGTCGCTGTCGTGGGCCTTGGCCAGGACGTCGGGAAACCGCCGCAATCGGCGGCGCAGCCGCTTCCTCTACGGCCTCATCCCCGAAGACCACCCGGCGGCGAGGGTCGCCCGATCGCAACAGCCGAAGCAGTCCGGCAACAAGGCCCGGTGCCGGGTGTGCGGTGGGCCGCTGCTGGAGACACTGGACATCAAGCTGGGTCGTTGCTCCCGTTGCCCGTCCAACGTGGATGAACAACTGCTCGAGAAGTTGAAGTCTTGGCGTGGCGAGCGTTCTCGTGAGCTCAAGGTGCCGGCGTTCGTCGTTTTCACGGACGCGACGCTGGTCGCCATCGCCGAGCAGCGACCGACCGATGACACTGCCTTGTGCGCCATCTCCGGGATCGGCGCGACGAAGCTAGAACGCTTCGGAGCGGAGGTTCTCGACGTCGTACGGGCCTCTGTGGAGACTTGACCGCGTCCCAGGCTTGATCCACGCGGCGAACCTGCTGCTCAGAGCCGATCTTCGTAGCTTCGACGGATTTTCTGGAAAATAAGTTGCCCCGGTGCGGCCGGTGGCAATAACCTGCAGGTACCGGGCGGGAAGCGCCTGGTCTGGGGAAGAACTTCTACAACACAGCGTAGACCGCAGGGCGGTTCGCGCGCGACAGAGAAAGGTGGTGCCGGTGAAATGACGATCAACATGATGCTCACGAACCCTGGCACCCGTCTGTCTTGCGTCGCGGAAGTCCCGCAGGCACAGCGCCAGGGCACCTTCATGCCCGTGAGCATCCTTGCCGCCCGCGGCACTCAGCGTCTCAACCGGACCTGGGTTACCGCCGACGAGGCCTTCACGCACGCTGCCGCCTTTGGTGGAGCGTACGTGAACGGCGGCGTCGATCTGCCGGTCATCAAGCAGTTCCGTGTTCCGTTGTCCAAACGGGAGCGAAGTTCCTGACCTAGTCAGGATCAGAGGCTCACGAAGGCCGCGGAACCGGTTACCGGATCCGCGGCCTTCGTGTTTTTTGCTGCACAAACAAGTTGGCTGCACAACCTAATTGGGGTTCAGCGTTGTCCAGTTCCACCGTGAGTACGAAATCCGTTACGGCACAGAGGAGTGCACTTATGTCATCGGCCATAGCTTTCGCGCCGGGGGAGGCCCTGCCTTTCGCCGACGCAGGCGTCGTCGACCTGCTCGACGCCATCGACTCGCCTGAGTCGATGCTTCCCTGCCGTTCGGGCGACGCGGACCTTTGGTTCGCCGAGTCGCCGGCAGAACTCGAGCGCGCGAAGGCGTTCTGCACGGACTGCCCGGTCCGTTCCGCGTGCCTCGCGGGCGCCCTTTCACGGCGGGAGCCGTGGGGTGTCTGGGGCGGCGAAATCTTCGAGCGTGGCGTTGTCGTCGCGCGGAAGCGGCCCCGTGGCCGCCCCCGGAAGAACCCGGTCGTCGAGCCCGCCGCCGAGGCTCGTCCCGTCGCCCGCAAGGTCGAGCGGAGCGCAGCGGCATGACCGTCGAACTCATCACCACCAGGGATTACGAGGCGCGGACGGGTTACCGCACTGTCACGCCGGCCAAGTTGAACGAGATCAAGGTCGAGGAGACCAGCGAGATGTTGCTTTATGAAGAACTGTCCAGGGTCCGAATACGAGACCTTGAGGAGGGAGTCCGCGCGCAGCGGGCTCGGAGCGGTCCACGCGCCGCACGCAGGTGGACCAAGGTCGCCCGCTGGGCGACCCGACGAGCCGAGCGCTTCCAGGCCTGACCACTCGGGGGAGCGGGGGACCTTTGCTATCGCGCCGCGACAGCAAAGGTCCCCCGCTCCCTTTTGGGCGTGGTGGGGCTTGGCGTGGTGTTCACTGGGGGAATGGCCGTACACACGCATGACGACATCGACTGGGCCGATCGGCTTCGATCGCTTCGCATGGCCGAGGTACTCGACGCCGAGCCGATGCGGGCGGCGGCCCGGCGGCTGTTGGAGGGCATGCCGGAGGGGCCGACCATCCTCGATGTCGGCTGCGGCGCGGGTGGGATGAGCGTGCTTTTCGCCGAGGAGCTCGCTGCTGTCGGCGCCAAGATCGTGCTGGTCGACGCGACCGAGCACCTGCTGGCCGAAGCACACCGGGTCGTCAGTGCGGCCGCGGGGGACAGGGCCGCCGTCGAGACGATCCATGCCGACGTGGCCGACGAAGGGTTGCCCGCCAAGCTCCCTCCCGCCGTTCTGGTCTGGGCTTCCCGCGTGGTCCATCACCTGCCCGATCAGCAGGCGGCCATCGGCATCCTCGCCCGGCTCGCCCGCCCCGGCGGGCTGGTCGCCATCGCCGAGGGCGGTTTGGACTTCAACTGCCTTCCCTGGGATCTCGGCATCGGCCGTCCCGGGCTCGAGGAGAGGCTGCTCGCCGCGCGTGGCGAGTGGTTCGCCGAGATGCGGGCAGGAATCCCCGCCTCCGTTTCCATGCCCTACGGCTGGAACATCGCGCTCCAACGGGCCGGCCTCGACGACGTCGATTCCTTCGGTGTGCTCATCCACCACCCGGCGCCCGGACCGGAGCTGCTGCGCGAGTTCGTCCTCGAACGGGTGACCTGGCTGAACGAGGTGGCAGGCGACCGCCTCGACGCCGAAGACCATGAGACCGCGGCAGCATTGGTTGATCCGGCGAACCCCGCCTTCCTCGGCGCACGCCGGGACTTGTTCCTGTTGGGGGCGAAAACGGTCCACTGTGGACGGCGATCGTGAGTGATCAGCCCGGCTGCTCCTTGTGCGGCCGGATCCGCGGCGTCGACGAGGAGTCCGCGCAGACGCTCGCCTGGGTTTCCACCCGTGAGAAGAACGTCGTGCGCTGGATGTGCCCTGCCTGCGCCCGCCGCCACACCCGTGACATCGAGGGAAAGCTGCCCGACGAGTACTGGTGAAGCACTCAGGCTGCGTCGATCCGGCCGATCGTGAGGACCTTCGGCCGAGGTGTCCGTGCCGCTTCGGCGAACGCTCTGACGAGCTCGGCGGCCACTTCCATCGGGACCTTCTTCATCTGGTCGATGGTGCAGCGGACCAAGACGGTTCCGGTCGCGGTCAGCGCCAGCGGGTGGAAATTCGCGGCGCCCTCTTTCGGGGCGCGGAACTGCCACGCCAGACCGATGTCGTCCCACCAGGCATCGGCAGAGCCGATGGGCCGCCCTCGTCTGTCGCAGAGCGTCGTGTTCCACGACGGCGAGGGCAGTGGGCAGCCGCTGAGGACCTTTTTCGCCAGCCCATGCGCGTAGGTCTCTTCGGGATCGATGCGCCGCAGAGCCGCTCGGACCGCAGCCGAACCTCTCCGGTTACCGGAATCGAGCTCCTCGCTGAGTTCTTCGAGCGTGCACAGACCCCAGTACAGGGGTAGCGAGATCAGCTCGTCGATCCGCGCGGGATCGAGCTCCAGCCGGGCCAGATCGAGTGCGGCCCGGGCCGGCGGGGCGAACGGGACGCCGTCGATCAAGGTCGGCGGCGGCATTCGCGTGGTTCTTCGGGGCAGCATGCCAGGCTCCGCCGGGACGCGCCGATAGTCGGGGACAAGGAGATGGACCTCCTGCGTTCTCTGGCAGTCGACGCCTCGTGCGCGCAGCGCGTCGGCACCCGTCACCACCACGTCCGGCCCGAACCGTGCGACAGCGGCTTGTAGCAGCTGAAGCCGGGTGGGCGCGGAGTCGCGCAACAAGATCACACCCGGCATCAGTCTTCGCCAAGGACCGCCAGGCCCACAGAGCTTCGCGGCGTAACGCGCGGTGACGCCCGCCTTCCGCAGCTCGCGGCTGGTGATGATCCCGGATTCGCTGGTGTTACTGAGCGCCATGAGTCGGGCGCTTCGTGTAGTGGCCATGAATCGAGGATGACCGCTGGGCCGACCGGGTGGAACCACTTCCGCGAAGTTGTGGACAACTCGCCCGGGCGACCCCGATTTCGGCTCAGTCGCCCCGTTCCCTGTGGATAACTGCTCAGGCCGCGAAGCCCGGCTGCCACCGTTCGACGATCGCGCGAGCGGGGATCTCCGCGTCGAGCTGACAGAGGATGCCGGTCGATCCGGCGGTCACCCGGTGGATCATCAGATACTCGGGCGGCAGATTGAGAGAGCGGCCGATCCGGAAATCCCGGCCGCGGGTGTCGCCGACCCGGCCTGCCTGCCGTTGCATCCAGCGGCGCGTGAAGTGGAACGTGTCGCCCGCCAGCGGTTCGGTGAACGGCGCCAGGTACGCGAGCACGTCATCGGCCTGCAGATCCGCGTCGGCCCGGATGAAGCCGGACTCCCTGAGCAGCCGCATGAGCTTCGCGGACTCGCCGTCGAGCGCCAGCCTGGTCATCTCACCGAGGTGCTGCGGAATCCCCTCGGGCAGCCGGGACACGCCGCCGAAGTCGATGACGCACAGCCTGTCGTCGGCGGTCAGCATGAAGTTGCCGGGATGCGGGTCCGAATGCAGGAGCCGGGCACGTTCCGGCGAGGAATAGTGGAACTCGGTGAGCAGGCGGCCGGCACGGTCTCGCGTCTCCTTGTCGCCGCCGGCGATGATCTTCGACAGGGGGGTGCCGGTGACCCACTCCGTGACGATGACCTTCGGAGCGCTGGCGACCACGCGAGGGATCAGGAACCCGGACACGCCTTCGAACGCCTTCACGAAAGCACGCTGGTTCTGGGCTTCCGCCTGGTAGTCGAGTTCTTCGTTCATCCGCTCGGCGAGTTCCGCCAGGAGCGGTTTCACTTCGGTTCCTGGCACGAAGGCCTGGAACAGCCTGCTGAAACGCTGGAGCTGTCGAAGGTCGCTCCGCAGGGCGTCGTCGGCTCCGGGGTATTGCACCTTGACGGCGACTTCGCGGCCGTCGTGCCAGGTCGCGCGGTGGACTTGGCCGATGCTCGCGGACGCGGCCGGTTCGTCGTCGAAGGCCGCGAACCGCTGCTTCCACGTGCGTCCGAGCTGCTCGGCCAGCACCCGATGGGTCTGCCGGGTGGGCATGGGCGGCGCGGCTGCCTGCAGCTTCGTCAGAGCCTCGCGGTACGGCTTGGCCATCTCATCCGGCACCGCGGCCTCGAAGACGCTCAGCGCCTGGCCGAATTTCATCGCGCCGCCCTTGAGCGTGCCCAGGACCTCGAAGAGCTGCTCCGCCGCCTTTGCGGACAGCGTCGCGTTGACCTCTTCGGCGCTTTGCCCGGTCAGCCGCCTGCCCCAGCCGCCGACCGCCCGCCCCGCTATGCCGAGCGGGATACTGGCCAGCTTCGCCGTTCGCGCGGCCCCGTTGCGGGGGATGGCGGCTTCACGGTCCTCGGCGTTGCGGGAGTCGGTCACCTTCGCGATTCTGCCTTGATTCACTCCGCCCGCGCAGCCTGTTGGGGGAGTGTGTGTGGGCTACATCGCTCGGCGTATCACCGAGCGCCACAACCACATCCGGTGTGCGGCGGCCAGTCGCGATGGCGGATCGCCCCGTCGAAGAAGTCGATCTCGAGGGTGGCGTTCCACGCGGGCGGCGCCTGATCGGCGGGGGAGAGAAGCCGGAGGGCTTGTGCCGAGGCCAGCGCGGCGCACGCATGCACGGCGCCGAGGTCCGGCCGTTGCACGCGTCCCGCGAGCTGGGTCGCCACCCTCGGCCAGGAATCGTCGCGGGCGGCGCGATGCAGATCGGCGCAGCGCAGACAGCTGCTGCGACCGGGCACCACCAGCGGTCCGACGATGCCGATCCCGTCCCGGACGCGTACCGGCAGGTGACTGACTCCGTCACGGACGAGTTCGTCGACCAGTTCGGGGGCCGGTACGACCGCGTCGGTGAGCAGGACGAGCTCAGGTTGACGGTCCGAGTAGAGCCGGGTGGTCGACGTGTCCGCACCGGCGCGGCGCACCACCTGCGCCATCGCATCCCGGCGCGGCATGCCGACCTCGGCTTCGGTGTAGCCCGAGCCCAGGTCGCGTTCGCGAACGGTGCCCGACGCCCGGATGTCGATATGCCCGACCCCGCCGTTGGCGAGCAGGACGGCGATGGCCACGGCCAGCCTGCCGTCGCCGTGGATCGCCACCGCGGCGCGTTTTCGGCGTGCCGTCATGGCCGCTTGGTGATGGCGGGCACGGAGCGACCAGAGCCCTGTCTCCGCCCTCGGTCTCGGATGTCGCTGAGGCTGCCCCGCGTCGGTCAAGAGCCCGCGGGCCGTCAGATCGGTCATCAGGTCCCGCAGCTGTTCGTCGTGTTCGCTTTGCGCGAGCACGATGTCGTCCACGGCTCGCGTGCCGTCCAGTCCGCGGAGTGCTTCGGCCACCTCGGAGGCGACCCCGGCGAGCACCACCGCGTGTGCGGGGTCGAGGCCGATCTGGAGCTCGCCGCTTCCCCGTTCCAGCACCTCCAGGCCGGGAAGCAGGGCCGGGAAGGCGGGCAGGATGATCGATCGCAGATCCGGTTCGCGCAGGTTCATGATCGCAGGATCGCACCGGCCCGCTAATCGCCCGCTAAGAAAAACGCGAGTTATCCACAGGTTGACCCCGTTGTGGACAACTCGAGGCTGTGACCTTTCGGCCCTCGGAGTTGTCGGTGACTGGCCTTACCGTGGTCGAGTGGTCGAAGCACGGACGCCCTCGCTGAGGGGCCGGGACACGACGAATCCGTCGGACACTCCCGAACACAAGGTCGAGGTACGGCGTAGCCAACGCCGTCACCGGACCGTCACCGCGTACTGGGACGAGGACACCCTCGTCGTGCTGATCCCTGCCCGGATGACCCGGGCAGAGGAGAAGCACTGGGTAGCCGAGATGCAGCGCAAACTGCTGCGCAAGGGCCCGCGGCAGGCCTCGCCGCCGAAAGCCTCCGACGAGGCGCTGCTGGCGCGCTGCGCCGTGCTCTCGGCGAAGTATCTGGACGGAAAGGCGATACCCGCGAGCGTTCGCTGGGTGCCGCCGATGCGGACGAGGTGGGCGTCCTGCACACCGGTCGACGCGACGATCAGGGTCAGTGATCGCCTGCGCCGGGTGCCGGGATGGGTGCTGGACTACGTCCTCGTGCACGAACTCGCGCATCTGAAGGAACCAGGGCACAACGCGGCGTTCTGGGAGCTCGTTCGCCGTTATCCCAAGACCGAACGCGCCATCGGCTATCTGGAGGGCCTGTCCTCCGCCGCCGGTTGGGGCATCGCGGCGGAGGACTGACGTGCCTCAGCTGTTGTCTTCGTCGTCCTTGGGCTTGTTCTTCTCGCGCTCGGTGCGTTCGATCTCGGCGATCGGGTCGATGCCTTCCAGCGTCGACTCGCCGTCGCCGAGACGCTCGGAGAAGTCGAGCGGCTCGTCGAGGTCCTCGGCGGTCGGCATGAGGTCGGGGTGGGACCAGAGGCCGTCCCGCTTCTCGATGCCGTGCTGGTCACCGACGAGCTTCCACAGCGAGGAAGCCGCCCGCATCCGCCTGGGCCGGAGCTCGAGGCCCACCAAGGTGGCGAAGGTCTGCTCCGCCGGGCCGCCTGTGGCCCGGCGGCGGCGCAGTGTCTCCCGGAGCGCGTCCGCGCCCGGAAGGCGGTCGCCGATCGCCTCGGCGACCACGACGTCGACCCAGCCTTCGACCAGCGCGAGCAGGGTCTCCAGGCGGTTCAGTGCCGCCTTCTGCTCGGGTGAGGTCTGGGGTTCGAGCAGGCCGGAGGACATGGCTTCTTCGATGCTGGCCGGGTTCGACGGGTCGATCTGGCCAGCGAGCTGTTCCAGCGCCGAGGTGTCGACGGAGATACCGCTCGCGAACTCCTCGACGGTGGCCAGCAGTCGCTGCCGCAGCCAGGGAACGTGGGCGAACAGCCGCTGGTGGGCGGCCTCGCGCGCGGCGATGAAGACCAGCACCTCGCTGGTCGGCAGCTCCAGGCCCTCAGTGAACTTCTCGATGTTCGCCGGCAGCAGCGCGGAGGTGGCCGCGGGGCCGAGCGGGAGACCGACTTCGGTGGAGGTGAGCACTTCGGAAGCCAACTGAGCCAGGGCGTTACCGAGCTGGGAGCCGAAGGCCATCCCGCCCATCTGCCCCATCATCGAGAGGAGCGGGCCGGCGGCCTGCTTGGCCTCCTCGGGCAGGGCCTGGACCCACGCGCCTGAGACCTGCTGGGCGACGGGGTCGCAGAGGCGCTGCCACGTGGGCAGGGTCTTCTCGACCCAGGTGCGCGCGGACCACGCGACGGTCGACGTTGCTCCGGCGGGCAGGATCGTCGCGGCGTCGAGCCACAGCTCTGCCAGGTGGGCGGCATCACGGATGGCCGTGCTCGAATCGCCGCCGCCGGATGACGAAAAGCCGAGCTTGACGTCGCTGTCGTCACTGCTGCTGAGGTTCTGCAACGCGATCTGTTTCGCCAGGTCGTAATTGACCGGTCCGGTCGAGCTGCCGGCCTGGCTGAGCATCTGGCCCAGCTGGCTGAGCATCTGACCGAGCTGATTGAAGGCCTCGGCGCCGGAGGGCTGGCCGCCGGAGTCCGACGGCTCGTTCTCGCCTCGTTTGTCGGGATCGGGCGGTCCGAAGCCGAACGGGGGTTTGCTCATGGCACCACCGTACGCGGGTCATGGGATCCAGAGCTCGTCAAGTGGAGTGATGAGCGTGGCCTTCACCGAGAAGCGAACACAGTCACCGTACGCTGTCACGCGTGACAGAGCCCTCGGAGCAGACCACAGCAGCGCGGAGCCGTGCGGGCTCCGCGAGTGACCAGGACCGCTCCGAGCGGCGACTGACCCGGCGCGGTTGGACGTTGCTGGTCAGCGGGGCGTTGTTCGTCGCCTTCGCACTGGTCGGGTTCTTCATCCCGGTGCCGTACGTGGCGATCAGCCCCGGACCGACCTACGACACGCTCGGCAAGGACGCCGCCGGACAGCCCGTGATCCAGGTCAACGGGCACGAGATCTTCCAGACCTCCGGCGAGCTGCGGATGACGACCGTCTCCCTGCGCGATGGCGGCATCACGCTCTTCAACGCGCTCGGGCTCTGGGCGAGTGGCCGGTATGCGCTGGCGCCGCGCGAGGAGTATTTCAAGCCGGGCGAAACCAACGAGCAGGTCCGCCAGGAGAACATCCAGCAGCTGCAGGACTCGCAGACCGCTGCTCAGGTCGCCGCGTTGCGTCGCAAGTCCCCGGTGAAGGTGCTCGCGAAGACGATCGTCTCCGGCAGCCCGGCAGACAAGGTGCTCGCTCCGGGGGACCGGCTCCTGGTGGTCAACGGGCAGACGGTCAAGGAAGCGACCGACGTGCGTGCCGCGCTGAACGGGACGAAGCCCGGCCAGACCGTCCAGATCACTTTCAAATCCGATGGGCAAGCCGAACGCACCGTGCCGCTCACGCTCGCGCAGCGGCCCGACGGCCCGGAAGGCTTCATGGGCCTGACGGCAGTGGACCGCGCCGATGTCCCCTTCGACGTGAAGATCTCGCTGCAGGACGTCGGCGGCCCGTCGGCGGGCCTGATGTTCGCGCTCGCGATCGTCGACAAGATGGAGCCCGGCGATCTCGCCGGTGGCAGGCATATCGCCGGGACGGGCGAGATCTCGGAGAAGGGCGTCGTCGGTGCGATCGGCGGCATCTCGTTCAAGGTGGTCGGCGCTCGCGAGGCCGGCGCCACCGACTTCCTCGTGCCCGCGCACAACTGCGCCGAGGCGAAGACCGCCGCGCCCGATGGCCTGAACCTGATCAAGGTGGCCACGCTGGACGAGGCGATCGCGCAGCTCGAGAACCTCAAGGCGGGACGGCCCACCGCCTCGTGCTGACAGCCGGGGAGCAAGGGACCTTTGCTATCGCCTCACAGGTCTGATCGAAGAGAGCAAGGGACCTTTGGTATCGCCCGGCTCGCGTCTCGAGGCCGGCGATAGCAAAGGTCCCTTGCTCTCTTTTCGCAGGTCAGGGCAGAAAAGTCGCCTTCAGGGCTTCGAGCAGGTTGGGAGCCAACTCCGGGTTCTCGATGATCTCGTCGACAGGGACATCACCTGGCTCCTCGGACTGCCCGGCACCGCGAAGCCGCATGACGCACGCTCCGGCGCCATCTCGCAGGACAGCGGCGACGAGCCGGGCTTCGGTACGGCGCGGGTGGTCGGCGGCCGCTTGACGCAGGCGTTCGGCATCGGTCTCGGGGACGACCGGAAGCTCGGCTTCGGCGTCCGGCGGCAGCACGATGATCTCCTGCGCGAGCGCGCACCCCAGCACCAGATCGGGCCACGCGATCTGCGCCAGCGCTTCGCCGAGGTCACCCTCCGGCAGCGCCTCCTGGGCGACCGGCGTCAGCGGGGCCGACGTGTCGAGCTGACCGGCCAGTTCGGGCTGTTCGTCCAGCAGTGCCGCGGTAGGGACCAGCGCGAACAACTGCGGCGGCTGATCCCATCCTCCGGAGGCGACGAACTCCTCGACTTCGCGGGCCAGGCCGGCCACGCCCTGCTGCTCACTCGATGCCATTGGCACATCGTTCCAGGCGGCCGGAGCGGCGGCCTTCCGAGTCCGGTTTGGGCGGGTTCCGGGAACTTCCGACGGCATCCGTAGAGTTAGAGCATCAGGGGCCGCACGCGGTACGCGCGCCCCAGCGAAAAGTTCACCAAACCAGGAGCGTGTGCAGTGGCCACTCGGCCCCCCGTGAGCCTGCCGAAGCTGTCCCGGCGCAGCCGGATACTGCTCATCATCGCCGCCGTAGTCATTCTGGCCCTGCTGCTGGGCGCGAGACTGCTGAACACCTACGTCGACTGGTTGTGGTTCGGCGAGGTCGGCGCCCGGACGGTGTTCAGCACGGTGTTGATCACCCGTGTCGTCTTGTTCTTCGCCGTAGGGCTCTTGGTGGGAGGTTCGCTCGCGGTCAGTTTGATGATCGCGTACCGGTCCAGGCCCGTCTTCGTGCCGATTTCCGGCAACGACGACCCGCTTGCGCGCTATAGGTCGGCGATCGTCGGCCGGATCCGGCTGTTCGGCATCGGTATCCCGGTGCTCACCGGGCTCATCGCCGGCGCGTCCGCGCAGAGCGACTGGCAGGTCGTGCAGCTGTTCCTGAACGGCACACCGTTCGGCCAGACCGATCCCGAATTCGGGAACGACGTCGGCTTTTACGCCTTCGACCTGCCGTTCTACAACTGGATCCTGGGCTGGCTGTTCATCTCGGTCGTCATCGCGTTCTTCGGTGCGCTGATCTCGCACTACATCTTCGGCGGCATCCGGCTCGCGGGTAAGGGCGGCCAGCTCGCCGGGCCGACCCGCGCCCAGCTCGCCATCACCATCGGCATCTTCGTGCTGCTGAAGGCTGTCGAGTACTTCTTCGACCGCTACAACCTGCTGCTCTCGGACCGGGGTGCGCCGCTGTTCGTCGGTGCGACCTACACCGACCTGAACGCGGTCCTGCCCGCGAAGCTGATCCTTCTGTGCATCTCGGTGATCTGCGCCGTCGCGTTCTTCGCCGGTGCGTTCCTGCGCAACCTGCAGCTGCCCGCGATCGCGTTGGTGCTGCTGATCCTGTCGAACGTCCTGGTCGGCGTCGCGTGGCCCGCGGTGCTCGACCAGTTCTCCGTGAAGCCCAACGCGAACGAGAAGGAATCCGCGTCGATCCAGCGCAACATGGACGCGACCCGTCAGGCGTTCGGCCTGACCAACGTCGAGTACAAGGACTACACCGGCAAGTCCGAGGCGACCTCCGCGGAGATCAAGGCGGACAAGGGGACCGTCCCGAACATCCGGCTGCTCGACCCGAACGTCCTCAGCGACACCTTCACCCAGCGCGTCGGCCGTGAGAACTTCTACGGCTTCCCGTCCAAGCTGGACATCGACCGTTACACCCTCAACGGTGTCACGCAGGACTACATCGTCGCCGCCAAGGAGATCAAGACCGAAGGCCTCACCGGCAACCAGACGAACTGGATCAACAAGCACCTCGTCTACACGCACGGAAACGGCTTCGTCGCCGCGCCGGCCAACACGATCGACCGCGCGCTGAAGGACGCCAACTCCGACGGCGGCTACCCGATCGCCACCACCAGCGACACCCAGAACCCGGCAGGCGCCGGCTCGACCGACCCGAACAAGCCGGGCATCAAGGTGGACGAACCTCGCATCTACTACGGCGAGCTCGCGACCGACGCCGCGTACGCGATCGTCGGCGGCAAGGCAGGGCAGGCGCCCGGCGAATACGACACCGCCGTCGACCGTGCCTACATCTACAAGGGCTCCGGCGGCGTGCCGATCGACAACTGGTTCAACCGGCTGGTCTTCGCCGCCGAGTACGGAGAGCGGAACATTCTCTTCTCCGACGCCATCGGCGACGGATCCAAGATCATGTTCAACCGCGAACCCCGGGATCGAGTCGCCAAGATCGCCCCGTGGCTGACCCTCGACGGTGACCCGTACCCGGCGGTCGTCGACGGCAAGATCAAGTGGATCGTCGACGGCTACACGACGATGAACAACTTCCCGTACGCCCAGCAGACCCAGCTCGGCCAGGCGACCAACGACTCGCTCAGCGGCACCACGCGCCAGGCGAACTCCTCGATCAACTACATCCGCAACTCGGTCAAGGCCACCGTCGACGCGTTCGACGGCACCGTGACGCTGTACGGGGTTGAGGACAACGAGCCGGTGCTCAACGCCTGGAAGAAGGTCTTCCCGGGCCTGGTCAAGCCGAGCAGCGAGATCTCTCCGGATCTGCGGTCGCACTTCCGCTACCCCGAAGACCTCTTCAAGGTGCAGCGGGAACTCCTCTCGAAGTACCACGTGAACAACCCCGCGGAGTTCTACGCGCAGCAGGCCTTCTGGAGCGTTCCGCAGGACCCGACGCAGGAAGGCGGCGTGAACGCGTCGGCCTCCGGGATCGCCAACCAGCCCGGCTACTACGTCCTGGCGACCGCGCCGGGCGACACCAAGTCGCGGTTCCAGCTCACCAGTTCGCTGACCGGTCTCCAAAGGCAGTACCTGGCGGCGTGGATGTCGGTGTCTTCGGATCCCGAAGACTACGGGCGGATGCGGGTCCTGAGACTGCCCACAGGGGCGAGTGGCTCCACTCAGGTCGACGGGCCGGTCCAGGTCCAGAACAGATTCCAAAGTGACCCGCGGGTCGCGCAGGACCGGACACTGTTCAACAACCCGAACGTCACCGTCACCTACGGAAACCTGATCACGCTGCCCGTCGCCAACGGTTTCCTCTACGTGGAACCGGTCTACATCCGGCAACGGAACCAGCTGAGCTATCCGCAGCTGGCCCGCGTCCTGGTCTCCTACGGCACCAAGATCGGCTTCGCGCCGACACTTAACGAAGCGCTCGACCAGGTCTTCGGCGCGGGAACCGGCTCCGGGGTCACACCGCCGCAGAGCGGTGGCACACCGGGGCCCACGGCTCCGCCGCCGGGCACGACGACACCGCAGCCGCCCGCCAGCGGCAACCCGGCGCTCGACAAGGCCGCGGGCGACATGCACGACGCCTGGCTCAAGTTCCGCGCCGCCCAGCAATCCGGCAACTACGCCGACCAGGGTGCCGCCCTGGCCGCCCTCGAAGCAGCTTCCAAGGCTTACGAGTCGGCCAAGGCAAACCCGCCGGCGACCAGTGCGCCGCCGACCTCCGGCCAGCCCGGAGGGTGACGTCGCTTACCTAAAGGGCACCTGCTTTGCGCCTGCTGGAAACACAGGCGTAAGGTAGGTGCTACGACGCGGGGTGGAGCAGCTCGGTAGCTCGCTGGGCTCATAACCCAGAGGTCGCAGGTTCAAATCCTGTCCCCGCTACAGACGAAAGAGGCCCGTGTTCGCGGAAACGCGAACACGGGCCTCTTTCGTATTTCACCGTGGGTCGAACCCCCAGACCCCTCCAGGAGGGCTCCGTCTCCTGGACCCCCGTGTGTTCGGATGTGTGGGGTGCCCGAGGTAGCGAGGGACCTTTGGTGGCGTGAGGGAGCAGGGGACCTTTGGTATCGCCGAGGGAGCGGGGGACCTTTGCTATCGCGTGGGGGCGGCGACCCAGCAGGCGTAGCCGTCGGGGCGGTACAGGACGGCCTCGATGGAGGGCCACGGCAGGTCGGTGACGAGCTGGACGGTCAGGCGCGGCGAGTGGGCCCGGGCGGCCTCGACGTGGGCCTGAGTGGTCGTCAGGAGCACGAAGTCGCCGGTGTGGAAGAGCGTGCTCGGGCGAAGCGGGCCGGCCTCTGTGGCGACGTCCTGGTCGTTGAGCCGCGAGCCGAGTGCCGGGTGCGACGTCCCGTAGGTCGGGTAGCGGATCCCGAGACCCGAGACCATGCCCGCCAGGTACCGGTTCACCTCGGGCAGCTTGGTCAGTTCAGCGAAAAAGTCCCTAAGCGCGCGAGACTCGTGAGACCGCGGAGTCAGTCCTAGCTGAGCGGCGACGTTGTGCAGTACCTGAGCACCGACAGGGTGCCGTTCGGCCTCGTAGGTGTCCAGCAGGTCGTCACCGGCCCAGCCGCGCACTGTCGCGGCGAGCTTCCAGCCCAGGTTCATGGCGTCCTGCACGCCGAGGTTCAATCCCTGGCCGCCTGCCGGGAAGTGGATGTGCGCGGCATCGCCCGCCAGCAGCACCCGCCCGACGCGGTAGTGCTCCGCCTGCCGCGCGGCGTCGGAGAACTGTGACGCCCATCGGATTTCCGAGACGGTCGCGGAGTCGCCGTACGAGTCGTGCAGTGCCTGCCTGACTTCGTCGTGGGAGATGGCGGACCGGATGTCCGCCGGCCGCGAGGCCCGGTCGCCGTACACGAAGCGGTAGAGACCGGGTTCTCCCAACGGAATCAGGCCTTTGAACGTGGTCGCACCGGTCGGCTGCCCGATGTTCCGCATCGTTCGCCACTGCTTTTGCGCGCCGTCAGGGGTTTTGTCGAACAGGACGTCCGCGACTACGCCGAAGCCTTCACCGTCCACGCCGGGGAAGTCGACGCCGAGTCCTTTGCGTACAACGCTTCGAGAGCCGTCGCAGCCGACGAGGAACTTCGCGTGCAGCCGATTTTCGCCACTGTCTGTTCGGTACCGAACGGAAACAGAGTCCTTGTCCTGTACGAAATCGATTACTTCGGCGCCCCGGATCACCTTCGTTCCTTGCGTGGCCAGCCGTTCCTCCAGGTACTCCTCGACCTGGGCCTGCGGAATGCCCAGCTGGAAAGGGAATCGAGTGTCCCATCCGTCGTAGTCGACGGGGATCATCGCGAAATGTCCGTCCTGCACCGTCGCGTACGAACGCTCCTCGACGCCGTCCAGAAGTCCGCGCAGCGCCAGCATTTCCGCGGTGCGCGGCTGCACGTTCAGCGCCTTCGACAGTCCTGTGCGTTCGTGAAGCCGTTCCAGTATCACGACATCGACACCGGCGAGCGCGAGTTCGTGAGCCAGCATCAGCCCGGTGGGGCCCGCCCCGGCCACGACCACGTCCGTCCCCAGGTTGTTCATACCACTCCTTAACGTTGTTAAATTGACCTGCGCCCAGCGTGCACTTAACATCGTTAAATTGTCAAGATGCTCTCACTGGAAGAAGGTTGAATGTGGGTCTGACCAGGCAGGACATCGTCCGCGCCGGGCTTCGGCTGCTCAACGACGTCGGGCTCAACGGGTTGACGCTCCGCCTGATCGCGCAGGAACTCGGCGTCAAGGCGCCCGCGTTGTACTGGCACGTGAAGAACAAGCAGGAGCTGCTCGACGAGATGGCGACGCTGATGTACGCCGACGCGATGCCGGGCCGAGTGCCGGAAGGCTTGGGGGAGCGGGGCTCGCTCGAGCTGGCGTCACGGGGTTTGCGCCGGATGATGCTTGCTTACCGTGACGGGGCGAAGGTCTTCTCCGGGACTTTCCTCACCGACGACAGCCTTCTCGGTGACAATCCGTTTCAAGGACGCGTCGACGCGGGGCTTGAGCCGCATCTGGCCGGCCGGGCGTTGTTCACCGTCTACAGCTATGTCGTCGGGTTCACCATCGAAGAGCAGGCCGTCTATCCGATTCCGGGCGAACGCGACCCTCGTTACGACACCACGCCCACGGCGTGGGTCTTCGACGAGGACGTCGAGGGCAGGTTCAGCGACGGGCTGACCATGGTCCTCGACGGCGTCTTCGGCTGGCTGGATGACAAAGTCGCGCCATAAAGGCAGGTCAAGGACCCTTTGCCGAGTTAAGGGGTACCCCCCTGAAACCGGGTTTCGCCCCCATGTAATCTATTAACACAACGACGCGGGGTGGAGCAGCTCGGTAGCTCGCTGGGCTCATAACCCAGAGGTCGCAGGTTCAAATCCTGTCCCCGCTACAGAGAAAACGAAGCGCGGATCTGCGGAAATCGCAGATCCGCGCTTCTTCTTTTCCGGGTTCCGTGTCCTGTGCCCCTCCGAGGCGATCATCCGCTGTTGTCGGCCGGGGTGGGGACGTGTGCCGCTGCCCGTGGCCGTCGCCGGTTGCGCAGCGTGTCCGGTCCTTTGTGGACAGGCGTAGTCCGTTGGGCCGAATGAGCGCATATCACTAGCCACAATGGACAGATGTGCTGACCACAGTGGACACAGGTTCCGAAAAGTGGGACCGTAGAGTACGTGTCCGAATTGAATGCAACAGCCGCCGCACTGCTCGGTCTTCTCCACGACGGTCCCGCCACGGGCGGGCAACTGGTCGCGGGGGCGGGTGAGCGTTTCGGCGCCTTCTTCAGCGTGACCCGCAGCCAGGTGTACCGGGAGCTTCCCGCCTTGTCGAAGGAGGGCCTCGTCCGCCTCGGCAAGCAGGGCCCGCGGTCGAGCCAGCAGTACCTCATCACTGCGGCGGGCAAGAAGGCGTTCAAGACGTGGCTGACCTCCGAAGCCGGTCCTGACCACCTCCGCAGCCCGCTGATCCTGCGTCTCGTGCACGCCGGTTCGCTGACGGTGAAGCAGCGCTCGGCGCTGCTCGAGTCGGCGCGCGCCAGCTACACCCAGCAGCTCGACGAAGCCAAGGTCGCCACCAAGGCCGCCGACGGCCCCTACGCCAAGGCGGTCGCCGAGTTCGCTCAGGCGCAGGCGAAAGCGGCACTGAAACTGCTGGATTCCATCCCCCAGTCCTGACCCGGACAGGTGCCCACGACCGGTTCCTCGCAACCGGTCGTGGGTTTTGCCGTAACCTTGGCCGACGTGAGTGATGAGTTCGATGCGGCACTGAAGGACCTGGCCGGCAAGCTGAAGCAGATCGAGTCGGTGATGGACCTGGATGCGCTGCGTGCCCAGGTGGCCGAGCTGGAGGAACAGGCGTCCAGCCCGAACCTCTGGGACGACCCCGAAGCGGCGCAGAAGGTCACCAGCCAGTTGTCCCACCGGCAGAGTGAGCTGCGACGCATTTCCGAGCTGCGGCAGCGGCTCGACGACCTGGGCGTCCTCTATGAGCTGGCCGAGGCCGAGGGCGACTCCGCCAGTGTGGCCGAGTCCGAGTCCGAGCTCACGGCCCTCACCAAGGACATCGACGGGCTCGAGGTCCGCACCCTGCTGTCGGGTGAATACGACCCGCGGAACGCCGTGGTCACCATCCGGTCCGAAGCGGGCGGCGTCGACGCGGCCGACTGGGCCGAGATGCTGCTCCGGATGTACCTGCGCTGGGCGGAGCGGCACGGCTACCCGACGGACGTCTACGACATCTCCTACGCCGAAGAGGCGGGCATCAAGTCCGCCACGTTCAAGGTGACGGCGCCCTACGTCTACGGCACGCTCTCGGTCGAGCAGGGCACGCACCGGCTGGTGCGCATCTCGCCGTTCGACAACCAGAGCCGCCGCCAGACCTCCTTCGCGCACGTCGAGGTGATGCCCGAGGTCGAGGAGGTCGACCACGTCGACATCCCCGAGAAGGACATCCGTGTCGACGTGTACCGCTCGTCCGGCCCCGGCGGCCAGAGCGTCAACACGACGGACTCGGCGGTGCGGATCACGCATATCCCGACCGGCGTGGTCGTGTCGTGCCAGAACGAGAAGTCGCAGCTGCAGAACAAGGCGGCGGCGATGAAGGTCCTCCAGGCGCGGCTGCTGCTGCGGAAGAAGGAGGAGGAGCGCGCCGAGATGGACGCGCTCAAGGACGGCGGCTCCAGCTGGGGCAACCAGATGCGCTCCTACGTGCTGCACCCGTACCAGATGGTCAAGGACCTGCGGACCGAGTTCGAGGTCGGCAACCCGTCGTCCGTGCTCGACGGCGATATCGACGGTTTCCTCGAGGCGGGCATCCGCTGGCGCAAGCAGTCCGGAGCCGCGTAGCAACCCTGCGTGAGAGAGCAAGGGACCTTTGCTGTCACTCTCCGGAAGAGAGTGACAGCAAAGGTCCCTTGCTCGCTTGGCCGCCGGTACCGGGCTACCCGGGCTTAACGGCGGGCATGGGTAGTATGCCGAACCGTGATCCGGCTCGAAGAGGTTTCCAAGGTCTACAAGACCTCGACCCGTCCCGCCCTCGAAAGGGTGTCGGTCGAGATCGACAAAGGTGAGTTCGTCTTCCTGATCGGTCCCTCGGGGTCCGGGAAGTCGACGTTCCTGCGTCTCCTGCTGCGCGAAGAGGTGCCGAGCAAGGGTCGCGTGATGGTCTCCAACTTCGACGTCGCCAAGCTCGCCCGTCGCCGGGTGCCGCGGCTGCGGCAGACCATCGGCTGCGTCTTCCAGGACTTCCGTCTGCTGTCGAACAAGACCGTCGCCGAGAACGTCGCGTTCGCGCTCGAAGTCATCGGCAAGCCGCGCCCCACGATCCGCAAGGTCGTGCCCGAGGTGCTCGAACTCGTCGGCCTCGACGGCAAGGCCGACCGTCTCCCCAACGAACTTTCCGGTGGTGAGCAGCAGCGCGTCGCGATCGCCCGCGCGTTCGTGAACCGCCCGCTCGTGCTGCTCGCCGACGAGCCGACCGGGAACCTGGACCCCGACACCAGCCAGGACATCATGTTGCTGCTGGAGCGGATCAACCGCACCGGCACGACGGTGCTGATGGCCACCCACGACCATTCGATCGTGGACTCGATGCGGCGCAGGGTCGTCGAGCTCCAGCTCGGCAAGGTCATCCGTGACGACGCCCGAGGCGTCTACGGCATCGGCCGCTGACCGGCCCCGCCCTCCTCCGTTACCCACGACTTCCAAGGGACATCAACCCCGATGCGCGCCAGTTTCGTCTTCAGCGAGGTAGTCACCGGCTTGCGCCGGAACGTCACGATGACCATCGCGATGATCCTCACCACCGCGGTCTCCCTCGCCATGCTCGGCTTCGGCCTGCTGGCCGTCGGCACGATCGACAAGATGAAGGCCAACTTCCTCGCCGACGTCGAGGTTTCGGTCTATCTGGTCAACGACATCAGCTCCGGTGACCCGAACTGCTCGCAGTCCGCCTGCCAGTCGCTGCGCCAGGACCTGCAGGGCAACGACGGCGTCGAGTCGGTCGTGTTCGAGAACCGTGAGCAGTCCTACGAGCGGTTCAAGAAGATGTTCGAGAGCCAGCCCGAACTGCTCGCGCTGACCGGACCGGAGGCGCTGCCCGCGTCGCTGCACGTCAAGCTGAAGAATCCCGAGCGCAGCCAGGCGATCATCCAGGAGTACACCGGGAAACCCGGCGTCAGCAAGGTCGACGACCAGCAGAAGGCACTGGACCGCGTGTTCAACGCGCTCAACGGTGTGCGGAACCTGGCCTTCGGCGCCGCGCTGATCATGGCCATCGCCGCGCTGCTGCTGATCGCCAACACGATCCAGGTGTCGGCGTTCACCCGGCGTACCGAGGTCGGCATCATGCGGCTGGTCGGCGCGACCCGCTGGTACACGCAGCTGCCGTTCCTCCTGGAGGCGGTGGTCGCCGGCCTCGTCGGTGCGATCATCGGCATCGTCTTCCTCGTGCTCACCAAGGTGCTGTTGCTCGACTTGGTGCTCACCGGAGACGTGTTCCCCGCGGTCGGCATGCTCGAATTGCTGTTCCCGGTGGCGCCGATCCTGCTCGCCGTCTCGGTCATCATTTCCGCGATCACCGGCTACGTGACGCTGCGCCTGTACGTGCGCCACTAACCGCCCCGATAACCACCTGCCCGAACACAGAAACTCACGTAGAGTCGCCGCTATGCCCAAGGAACGTGGACACAAGGTGATCGTGTCGAACCGCAAGGCTCGCCACGATTACTCCATCCTCGATACCTACGAAGCCGGTCTCGTGCTCGTCGGTACCGAGGTGAAGAGCCTGCGTGAAGGACGGGCATCGCTGGCCGACGCGTTCGCCACGGTGGACGACGGCGAGGTCTGGCTGCGCAACGTGCACATCCCGGAGTACGTGCAGGGCACGTGGACGAACCACACGCCGCGCCGCACCCGGAAGCTGCTGTTGCACCGCCAGGAGATCGAGCGGCTCATCGGCAAGACCAAGGAGAGCGGGCTTTCCTTGGTCCCGCTGTCGATGTACTTCAAGGACGGCAAGGTCAAGGTCGAGATCGCGCTGGCCAAGGGCAAGAAGTCCTACGACAAGCGGCAGGACATCTCCAAGCGCGACGCGGACCGCACCATCAGCAGGGCCTTGGGCCGGGCGCTGAAGGGCCGGTACAACGATTGATCCACGGGCCCGCTTCGGACGCCGAGATCCCTGACTGGATCTCGGCCCTCGGCATCGACGGGCTCGTGGACCTTCATCTGCACTTCCTGCCGAAACCGGTCATGGACAAGGTGTGGGCCTACTTCGACCAGGCCGAAGAGCACTACGGCATGGCCTGGCCGGTGTACTACCGCACGTCGGAAGAGGAACGCATCGAAACCCTGCGGTCCTTCGGCGTACGCAAGTTCGCGCCGCTGGTCTATCCGCACAAACCCGGGATGGCCGAATGGCTGACGTCGTGGGCGCTGGAGTTCGCCGAACGCGTCCCGGATGCCGTGCCGACGGGCACGTTCTACCCGGAGCCCTCGGCATTGTCCGTTGTGGACGGTGCGCTGCGGGCGGGTGCGCGCTGTTTCAAGGCGCACGTCCAGGTCGGCGCCTACGACCCGCGTGACGAGCTGCTGGACGGCGTCTGGGGCGCGCTGGCGGACGCCGGTGTCCCCGTGGTCGTCCACTGTGGACACGGTCCGTTGAAGGGTGCCTACACCGGGCTACGGTTGTTCGAAGAGATCCTGGTGCGGCATCCGGAGCTGACGCTGGTCCTGGCACACGCGGGTATGCCGGAGATCGACTTCGCGTTCGAGCTGGCCAGGAAGTATCCACGCGTGTACCTCGACACCACGATGGTCGGCGTGGACTTCACCTCGCGCGGCAACCCGCTCCCGCCGGACTGGACCGACCTGCTGGCGGAGTTCCCGGATCGCGTCGTGCTCGGCACCGACTTCCCCAACATCCCGTACTCGTACGCCACGCAGCTGCAGGCGATCGCCGGCTGGGCAGCCGACGATCGCCTGGGTGAGCCGTTCCTGCGGGCGGTGCTGCACGACACCCCTGCCAAACTGCTCAGCGTTTGAGCTGCGCCACCTCGCTGACCGAGACGGCACGGCCGAGCAGTCGCGTCCCCAGTTCCGTGACCGGGATCTGCTTGCCCGCCAGAAGGAATCCGCCCGTCGCCAGCGCCACCCACGGCACCGGGCCCTGTGCGAGACCGTCGCTCAGCGGGGCGAAACCGTGCGCGGCGAGACCGAGCAGGCCGCCTGCGATCGCCAGTCCGGCCAGCACCAGCTGAGGCGTGGGCGCCGTCGAGGCCGGGCCGGAGCTCTGTGTTTCGAACCGGGCGAACAGGCGCAGCAGGCCGAGGAGCACCAGTCCGCAGGCGCCGAGCCAGGCCGGGACCATCGTCAGCCACAGCACGGAACCCGGTTCGGGGGTCTCATAACCCAGGCCGTAGACCGCGACACCGGAGACGACGATCAGCGCCGGCATGTGCCACAGGTAGACGCTCATGAACCGCGGGCCGATCCACTTCAGGGCGGCGTCGAGGTTCGGCCGGGCGGCGAGTGCGTTCAGCTGCGGTTTGAAGGCCAGCAGGAGTCCGATCTGGCCGATCGCGAGGAAGGCCAGCAGCACGGTCGGCGGGCTCATGTTCGACACCGGGGCGCCCGGCATGCCGATCATGCTGGCCGGGTACGGACCGAAAGCGACCATCAGCGCGGTGATACCGAAACCGGCGGCGGACATGCCCAGCGCGGCGCGGCGGCCGAGCGAACCGAGACGGCCTTGGGTGTAGTGGAAACCGAGCTGATGCACGGCCATCCAGACGAAGATCGCGTTCGCGAAACCGATCAGGCTGAGGTCGTTGAAGCGGGCGACGTCGACGAGGACGGCGGCGGCGAGCATCACGAGCGGGACCTTGAGGCCCCAGCGCCGATGCGCGGCGGCCATCAGCGGGGTGAGCAGCACAGTGAGCACGTACACGGCCAGGAACCACAGCAGCTGCGCGGCGATCGCGCCACCCACCTGCAACGGCTGCTCCGGAATGCCCATCCCGCGCAGGATGTCCGGGACGAACAGCCAGACGGCCACCAGCGGCAGCACCGGGATCATCAGCCGCTTGAGCCGGGCCGCGAGCCAGGAACGGGAACTTTCCGCGCGGCTCAGCGAGATCAGGTTCGCCGCGCCGCCCGCGAAGAAGACCAGCGGCATGACCTGACTGAGCCAGGTGATGACCCACCAGCCGGGCGTCGCGAGAGCGTTCCCGGTCGAGAGATGGCCGTCGGCGTACGAGAGCACCGGCATTCCCCAGTGCTGAACGACGACCGCGAGGATCGCGACCGCTCGGACGATGTCCAGGAACCTGTCCCGGCCCTGCTTCTGGCTCGTGTGCATGGGAAAGAGCCTGGTGCTTCGGGGCCGCGAAAACAGCGGTGCGGGCCGCCGTATCGATCTTCCTGTTTTCGCCCTCGGAAGGTGGAGTTTTCCCTACCCCACGCCGTCCGGTTCGGGCTCGGGCCGCGGCGCGGGCTCCGGGACGGGGGCGGAACAGAGCCGGAATTCCCAGCAGTCGTCCTCGGCGAGGCCGAGTTCGTAGCGGGTCTCGATCTTCGGCCCGTCGTGCAGATGGACGTGTTTGAGGACGGTGCCCGCGACCGGCTCGGTGTCACCGAGTTCCTGGACGCGGCCGTCGAGGGGGCCGCCGAAGAAGCGGACGCTGTGGGAGGGCCTGCCGGTCATGGGTCCTCCTCGGTTCGGCTCGTCGCTCACCAACAGTCTGCCCATGTTAGGTGAGTGACGGGTTCGCCACCAAGAGCTACTCGGGCTGCTTCGTGGAGCCGTCCCGGGAGTGACAGCAAAGGTCCCTTGCTCTCTTTCCCCAGGTCAGCGCCCTAAGTAAGTGAGCACCGCGCGGACCCGGCGATGTTCCACCGAACTCGCTTCGAGGCCGAGCTTCGAGAAGATGTTGCCGATGTGCTTCTCGACCGCGCCGTGCGAGACGACGAGCGAGTTCGCGATCGCGGTGTTCGACAGGCCCTGCGCCATCAGCCCCAGCACCTCGGACTCGCGGGCTGTGAGGGCGTCGAGGGGGTTCTTGCGGCCCCGTGCCATCAGTTGCGCGATGACGTCCGGGTCGATGGCCGTACCACCGCCGGCGACCCGCTTGACCGCGTCGAGGAAGTCCCCGACGTCCGCGACGCGTTCCTTGAGCAGGTAACCGACTCCGCCTGCGCCCCCGGACAGCAGTTCGACGGCGTAGCTCTCCTCGACGTACTGGGAAAGCACGAGAACCGGCAGGCCCGGGATGACCTCGCGAGCGCCCAGCGCCGCCCGCAAGCCCTCGTCCGTGAATGTGGGCGGCATCCGCACATCGACGATCGCGAGATCCGGCCGGTGCTCCTTGACCGCGCCCAGCAGGTCGTCACCGTTGTCCACGGCCGCGACGGTCTCGATGTTCTCGTCGGCGAGGAGGCGGATCACCCCCGCGCGCAACAGAACCGCGTCTTCGGCGATGACAACCCGCATGCTGCCCCCAGCGTCGTGAGTGAATGGCAGAGCCTATTCACTCACGAGCTGGTCACCATTGGCACGGCAGGTCCGCACGAATCACCGTCGGACCGCCGGGCGGGCTGACGACGGTGATCACACCGTCGATCGTGGCCGCCCGGTCGGCGAGCCCCGCCAGGCCGCCACCTGGCCGGACTTCGGCGCCACCGTGCCCGTTGTCGGTGATCTCGACGATGACCATCGAGTCGGTGCGCCACACCTTCACACCCGCTTCGGTCGCTCCCGAGTGCTTCGCGATGTTCGTCAGCGTCTCGCCGACGATGAAGTACGCGGTCGACTCGACCGCCGCCGGCGGCCTCGGCTCGACGTCCACGTCGACATCGACGTGGATCGGCGACTTCGCGGCCTGTGCGGACAAGGCGGCGTCGAGGCCGCGGTCGCCGAGCACGGCCGGGTAGATCCCCCGGGCGAGATCGCGCAGTTCCGATACCGCGAGCTTGGCGTCGAGGTGCGCTTCGTCGATCAACTCGCGTACGGCGTCCGGGTCGTGGTCGAACTTCGACTTCGCCCGGCCCAGGCTCATCGCGACGGCGACCAGGCGCTGCTGTGCGCCGTCGTGCAGGTCGCGTTCGATGCGGCGGCGTTCGGCCTCGGCGGCGTCGACTCCTCGTGCCCGCGACGACTGCAACCGTTCGGCCTTCTGCTCCAGCCGCTGCGTGCGGTTCGGGCCGAGCAGCGAGTACGCCAGGTTGCCGTGCAGCCAGCCGAGCCACGGGGTGACCCAGATCGCCATCGGCAGCAGCACGATCGACGCGATCGCGATCGGGAGCTCCAAGCAGGCCAGCGGGAACGCTGCCATCAGGTACGCGAGGTCGCGCCACGTCGTCGCGTCGGTCAGCCGGGTCAGCCAGCGCTTGACCAGCGAAAGCCCTTCGACGGGGAGCCGCTCGATCGGTCCCAGCGGAGTCTCGAGCATCGTCCGCGCCCAGCCTCGCTCCCGGTCGGCGGACCAGCGGATGAAGTTGGTCGTGGCCATGAGGATCGGGAAGCCGACCCACACCACCGCCGTCGCGATGCCGACCGCCAGGCCCACGACGATCAAAACGAACTGAAGCAGCCGGAACACGAAGCTGACGATCATGTAGACGATCGACCGCAACGGCCGCGGCCGAGGAATCCCCACCTGCTGTACCTGCTGGTCGATCGTCATCCGTGAACCTCGCCCCATGAATCCTTCAGACGGCCGCGCTGGGCGCGGGTCGGCCCGAGCAGCGCCGTCGCCAGCCGGGCATGCGAGCCCGCCAGCGCCTTCGTCAACGCTACCGACAGGGCGATGCACAGCACTCCGAGAGCGGCCCAAGGCAGCGCCGAGACCGTCGAATCGACGGTGAACCAGGCGTTTTCCCAGGTCGGGAAGCGGTACTCGCCGCCAGGCAGGAAGCGGTAGTAGATCGGCAGGCCCGCGAGACCGAGACTGGTCGACCAGAATACCGTGACCAGCACGAACTCGATGATCCCGAGCGGGAAGAGCAGGAAGAAGTAGCCGAGGTCGCGCCACGTCGAGGCGTCCTTCAGCCGAGCCTTCCACCGCACGGTCTGGCCCGCGTCGGGCAACGGCAGGTACGGCAGGTCGATGTAGCGATCGAGCAGCGCGTACACCCTGGCGCGCTCCATCCGGGCGGCGCCGCGGACCGACAGGATCACCAGCGCGAGGATCGGCAGCCCGATCCAGACGACCGCCGTACCGATGCCCACCCAGAAGAACGTCATCAGGAGCGCGAACGCCACGATGCCCATCGGCAGGTTCATCAACAGGTAGACCAGCGAGCCGCCGAACGACGGATCGGACCTGCTCAGCTCCCGCTCGGCCGCTAGCGCACTCATGGTCGTGCTCCTCTCTGGTGCGAGGAGACCAGCATCTTCCCTCAGGAGGGACAGGCGACATGGTGCCCGCGGGCATCTCCCCGGTGGGGCTAGCCCCACCTGCGGGAATAACCCGGTTGCCGTCCGAGCTATGATGGGGAGGTTGTATCCCACAAGGGGGTGAACGGTTTCGACTTTGGACGTTGAATCAGGAGAAGCGTGCCGGTGCAGGCGAGAGACCACCGTAAGCGTCATCGCAAACCAATAAGCGCCGAGCCTAAGAGCCAGCGCGAGTTCGCTCTTGCTGCCTAAGCAGTAGAGCAACTCTGTCGGTCCGGGGTCGCCTCCGACCCGGTCACCGGCATCAGCTAGGAGGCTTACCGCCGCGCTCGGCTACGGGGTGTGGTTGGGAAACAAACAGTGGCTGGGCTCGTCACTTCAGCTTGTTCGCGTGACTGAAGGGGCCAAGTAGAGACATAGCGGACTGCGCACGGAGAAGCCCTGGTGATACGCCAGAGGACCCGGGTTCAATTCCCGGCACCTCCACTGGTCGACGGAAGCGGCTCTGCCCCTCGGGGTAGGGCCGCTTCTTCATGTATGGGGCGCTGCGGTTCCCTTGTGGCTCACCTTGGCATGACTCCGCAATGGGTGTCGAGATGCCGCCTATTGCGAAGATGCTTAAAGCGACTTACGGTCCTTCGCGCCTTTAGGCGCGCTTCGCTGCTTTCTCGGCACGTGCATTTCGGATCTTCTTCTCGATGGGCCGTTCGGGTTCGCACTCCTGTTCGATTTGGTGTAGTGTCGAGGTTGTGGCCAGCGACGATGCATCCCTGAAGGCGGCCTCCGGGAGAGGGGGTGGCTCATCCACTACAGCGAATGGAAAGGTCAAAATGGCCCAAGAAAGACTTCCCGGATTCACCTCGCCGGGGCACTGAGGCGGAACATCATGCGCTCACGGACATAGGCCGATCCCGTTTCGGCGAATAGGCCCAGGACCATGCGGCTTCATGTGCATCAGTGGGATCCGGACCGCGTCGTTCTCGTGCACGGTGTGCTGCTCGGCGGCAGGGAAGCGTGGCGGACTCAGCGTCCGTTGACCGAGCGGTGGACGTTGCTCGCGCCGGTCCGGCCCGGTTGCGGGAAATCGCCGTAAGGAGTGCGGGATTTCGAGGCCGATGCCGCACTGATCGCGGAGCAGGTGCTCGACGAGCCCGCGCATCTGGTCGGGCTGTCCTACGGCGCGATCGTCGCGATGCTCGCCGCCGTGCGGCGGCCGGAGATGGTCCGGACGCTCACCGTGGTCGAGCCGCCCGCGGCCGGGGTCGTTCGTGGTGATGAGGTCGTCGATGCGTGGGACGCCGAACTGAGGCAGCTCCTCGACGGCTCGCTGGAAGATCCTGGCGAGGTCTTCTTCCCTCTCGCCGGTGTGCCGTTGCCCATTGCGGATCCGGTGCCGAAAACGCTGCGACGTGGCGCTGGGCGTCGGTCGGGATGCGGCCGCCGGGAGACGCGGAGCTGTCGCTCGAAGTGCTGACCTCCGCGGATTTCCCGATGCTCGTGATCGCCGGCGATCACCGGCAGGAGTACGAGATCGTTGCCGACGCGATCGCGGACGGGACCGGCGCGCGCCGCGAGATCGTCGGGGAGGGGGCATCTGGTGCCGGACGCGGGGGGAGCCGTTCAATGCCGGCTCGAGTCCTGTTGAATCACGGAGAGTAGTGGAAACTAGATCATTTTTGTCTCAATTCACCCGCGCCGGGAACTGCTGCGGGGTGGGATGTCATGCTGAGTGTCCGACCATGGCCCTCTTTCGAACCGACCCCGTGTCGCCGGAGGGCCGGAAGAAGGTGGCAGATGACCTGGGCTAGGCATTCCAGTCGTCCCGATCCCGCAGAAGACCAGAGCCGCATGGCAGGTGTGCGGGCTGAAGAAGAAATCCGCCTCACCGTGCAGAACGGCAGGGCCGCAAGGACCGTCGCCGGGCACTCTTCGGACGCACTCGACTGCGCCGAACTACTGGCGATGCTCGGGCTCGAGGGAGTACAGAAGAAGCACGCTCAGCGCACCTGACCCCCGATCCGGGTAGTCAGTTCGGCCGCGGTCAGGCGGACCTCTTCGGCGAGGTCGGGCCAAGTTTCCTCGCATCCCTCGCCCCCCGGGCAGAGGTGGCGGAGGGTCACGCTGATCGCGGCCAACGGCCGGCCGCCGTGGTCGAAGACCGGGCAAGCCACCGAGGCGAACCCTTCGGTGACGTGACCGTCTTCGACCGCCCAGCCGAGCCTTCCTTCCGCGTTCAGCGTGCGGCGTAGTTCGGCGAGGGTGCGCGGGCCGCGACCGGTGCGCAGCACGAACGCCGACGCGGCAGGGAAGAGCGCGCGTACGTGCGGCGAGGGCAGGTGCCGCAGTATCGCCCTGCCTGACGCCGTGAGCTGCCCGGGCAGCCGGACGCCGACCTCGGTGACCAGGGTTTCCGGGCGCGTGGGGCGTTCTTTGACCAGGTAGAGCGACTCGTTGCCGTGTAGCACGCCGAGGTGCGCGGTGTGGCCGACCCGATCGGCGAGTTTGCGCAGCAGCGGGACCGCGAGCCGTTCCAGCGGATCGTGCCGCAGGTAGGCCGAGCCGAGCTCGAACGCGGCGATGCCGAGGCCGTACCGGCGCTCGGCGGGCAAGTGCGCCACGAAACCGGCGGCTTCCAGTTCGGCGAGCAGGTGATACGTCGTCGAACGCGGGAGGCCGAGTTCGCGCGCGATCGCGGCCGCCGACACCGGACCCGGCCGGGCGGCCAGGGCCCGAAGAATTCCGAGGCCGCGTCGCAGAGCCGGTACTTCGCTGCTCTCACCCATGCTGACCTCCTGTTTCGCTCGGCGCGATAGCAAGGGACCTTTGCTACCGCTTCTCTCAGCGTTGAGAGAAGCGGTAGCAAAGGTCCCTTGCTCTCTTTCTGCAGGTGACCGTGTGGGTTTTGGGACGTCAGATGTCCCAAAACCCACACAGTCAGTGCGCACCGCTACGCGGAGTACAGGGTGTGTGGATATAGGGACACTCAACATCCCTATATCCACACACCTCCGTCGCCCGCGATAGCAAGGGTCCTTTGCTAACACCGTGCGTGTCTTGGATACCAGACACAACCACCGGTTGGGGCCGCCCACCAGCGGGCATGGCGTTGTCCAATGGGGTTATGCCGGAAACCGTACTTCTGGGCTCCGAACCGCTTCGGCCCGAACAGGTCGTCGCGGTCGCCCGTGACCACTCGCCCGTCGCGGTCAGCGAAGCGGCCGAGAAGAACCTCGCCGCGACGCGTCAGCACATCGACGACCTCGCCCACGCCGAGACGCCGACGTACGGCGTTTCGACGGGCTTCGGGGCGCTTGCGACCAGGCACATTCCGCTCGAAAGCCGCACCGCCCTGCAGCGGTCGCTGATCCGATCGCATGCGGCGGGCGCGGGCCCGGTCGTGGAGACCGAGGTCGTGCGCGCGCTGATGCTGCTGCGTCTCCGCACGCTCGCCAGTGGGTACACCGGTATCCGGCCGCAGACCGCGCAAGCGCTTGCGGCCCTGCTCAACGCCGGGATCACCCCGCTCGTCCACGAGTACGGCTCTCTCGGCTGCTCCGGTGACCTCGCGCCTCTCGCCGCCGTCGCGCTCGCGCTGATGGGAGAGGGCGAAGTCGAGTACAACGGCGAAGTCGTCCAGGCGGGTGTCGCGCTGAAGCACGCCGGCATCGAGCCGGTCGTTCTCGCGGAGAAGGAGGGCCTCGCCCTCACGAACGGGACCGACGGCATGCTCGGCATGCTCTTGCTCGCCGCGGCCGATCTGCGCAAGCTTCTCGACACCGCCGACATCACCGCGGCGATGAGCGTCGAGGCGCTCCTCGGTACCGATCGTGCCTTCGCCGCCGATCTCCAGGCGCTGCGCCCGCATCCCGGGCAGGCACGGAGCGCCCAGCGCATGTGGACGGCGCTTCAGGACTCGAAGATCGTCGAGAGCCACCGCGGTCCGGACTGCAACCGCGTCCAGGACGCGTACTCCCTCCGCTGCGCGCCGCAGGTGCACGGCGGCGCACGCGACAGCCTCACGCACGCCGAACTCGTCGCTGAGCGTGAGCTTCACTCCGCGGTCGACAACCCGGTCGTGCTGTCCGACGGCCGCGTCGAGTCGAACGGCAACTTCCACGGCGCCCCGGTCGCGTACGTGCTCGACTTCCTCGCCATCCCGCTCGCGGACGTCGCCAGCATCGCCGAGCGCCGCACCGACCGGATGCTCGACAAGGCCCGTTCGCACGGCCTGCCGCCGTTCCTCGCGTTCGACCCCGGCGTCGATTCGGGCCACATGATCGCCCAGTACACGCAGGCGGCCATCGTCAGCGAACTCAAGCGTCTCGCGGTGCCGGCGTCGGTCGATTCGATCCCGAGCAGCGCCATGCAGGAGGACCACGTCTCCATGGGCTGGTCCGCCGCGCGCAAGTTGCGCAAGGCCGTCGAGGGGCTCAACACCGTCCTCGCCATCGAACTGCTCACCGCCGCGCGGGCACTCGACATGCGCGCGCCCCTGGTCCCGTCGCCGGTCACCGGCCGGGTCCGGGATCTCGTCCGCACCAAGGTCGAGGGCCCCGGCCCCGACCGTCATCTGGCGCCGGAGATCGCCGCCGCCGAAGAACTCGTCGCGTCGGGTGCCGTCCTCGCCGCGGCCCAACTGGAGGTCTGAGCCCATGTCCCGCACGGTCCGTGCCGCCCGAGGCACCACGCTCACCGCGAAGAACTGGCAGACCGAAGCCGCGTTGCGGATGTTCCACAACAACCTCGACCCCGAGGTCGCCGAGCGCCCGGAGGACCTGGTCGTCTACGGCGGCACCGGCAAGGCCGCCCGCAACTGGGCCAGCTTCGACGCGATCACCCGCGAGCTGACCGGTTTGGAGCGGGACGAGACGCTGCTCGTCCAGTCCGGTAAGCCGGTCGGCGTGTTCCGCACGCACGAATGGGCGCCGCGCGTGCTCATCGCGAACTCCAACCTCGTCGGCGACTGGGCGACGTGGCCCGAGTTCCGCCGCCTGGAGGCGCAGGGCCTGACCATGTACGGCCAGATGACCGCGGGGTCCTGGATCTACATCGGCACGCAGGGAATCCTTCAGGGCACGTACGAAACCTTCGCCGCCGTCGCGAAGAAGCGGTTCGGGGGCAGCCTCAAGGGAACGCTCACCGTCACCGCCGGTCTCGGCGGCATGGGTGGCGCGCAGCCGCTGGCCGTCACGATGAACGACGGCGTCGCCCTCGTCATCGAATGCGACCCGCAGCGTGCTCGCCGCCGCGTCGAGACTCGCTACCTCGACGAGGTCGCCGACGACCTCGACGACGCGATCCGCCGGGTAGAGGCCGCGAAGAAGGAGAAGCGCGCGCTGTCCGTCGGCGTGGTCGGCAACGCCGCCGAGGTGCTGCCCGAACTGCTGCGCCGCGGCGTCGAGGTCGACATCGTCACTGACCAGACTTCCGCGCACGACCCGCTTTCGTACCTGCCCAAGGGCATCGGTGTCGATGAGTGGCAGGACTACGCGGACAAGAAGCCCGACGAGTTCACCGAGCGCGCCCGCGAGTCGATGGCGGAGCACGTGGAGGCGATGCTCGGCTTCCTCGACAAGGGCGCCGAGGTCTTCGACTACGGCAACTCCCTGCGCGGCGAGGCGAAACTCGGCGGCTGCGAGCGCGCGTTCGACTTCCCGGGGTTCGTGCCCGCCTACATCCGCCCGCTGTTCTGCGAGGGCAACGGCCCGTTCCGCTGGGCGGCGCTGTCGGGCGATCCCGAGGACATCGCGGCGACCGACCGCGCGATGCTGGAACTGTTCCCGGAGAACGAATCCCTCGCCCGCTGGATCAAGCTGGCGGGCGAACGCGTCGCGTTCCAGGGGCTTCCGTCGCGGATCTGCTGGCTCGGCTACGGCGAGCGGCACCTCGCCGGCCTGCGGTTCAACGAGATGGTCGCCAGCGGCGAGCTGAAGGCGCCGGTCGTCATCGGCCGTGACCACCTCGACTCGGGCAGTGTCGCCTCGCCGTACCGCGAGACCGAGGGCATGGCCGACGGCTCCGACGCGATCGCCGACTGGCCGTTGCTGAACGCGCTGGTCAACACCTCGTCGGGCGCCACCTGGGTGTCGATCCACCACGGCGGCGGGGTCGGCATGGGCCGCTCCATCCACGCCGGCCAGGTCAGCGTGGCCGACGGAACCCTGCTGGCCGCGCAGAAACTCGAACGCGTGCTCACCAACGATCCGGGCATGGGCGTCATCCGGCACGTCGACGCCGGATACGACCGCGCCGCCGACGTCGCCGACCACCGGGGCGTGCGCGTGCCGATGCGGGACGCCGAGTGACCGCGTCCTCGCTGCTGGAGGAGATCTCGGGCGTCGGCCGCGACCCGAAGCGCGGCGGCTACTCCCGCCACGCCTTCGACGCGGCCGAAACCGAACTGCGCGCGTGGTTCGTCGAGCGCGCGGGACGGCTGGGGCTGGGTGTCGAGACCGATCGCAACGGCAACATCTGGGCTTGGTGGGGCACACCCGGGCCGGACGCCGTGGTCACCGGGAGCCACCTCGATTCGGTGCCCGGCGGCGGCGCCTTCGACGGCCCGCTCGGCGTCGCGAGCGCACTCGACGCGGTGGAGATCTTGCAGGCCAAGGGATTCCGGCCCGCCAAACCGTTCGCCGTCGTGGTCTTCGCGGAAGAGGAAGGCGGCCGTTTCGGCGTGCCGTGCCTCGGCTCGCGGCTGCTGACCGGCACCATCGACGCGGACAAGGCGCGCGGCCTGCGTGATCCGGACGGCGTCACGTTCGCCGAAGCGGCGGCGAAATCCGGCCTCGATCCCGATCGGATCGGCCGGGACGCCGAGCGACTCGGCCTGATCGGGCGGTTCCTCGAACTGCACGTCGAGCAGGGGCGCGGGCTGATCGACCTCGGTTCGCCGGTCGCCGTCGGCAATACGGTGATCGCCCACGGCCGATGGCGATTCTCCTTCCGGGGGCAGGGGAACCACGCCGGTGCGACGCTGATCGGTGATCGTCGTGACCCGATGATCCCGGCGGCCGAGACCGTGCTCGCCGTGCGGAAACTGGCGAAGGCGACTGCCGACGCCAGAGCCACCGTCGGCAGATTGGTACCCACTCCCGGCGGGACCAACGTCATCGCGTCCACTGTGGATCTGTGGCTGGACGCGCGGGTGCCGGGCACGGACACGCCCGAACTGGTCGCGGAGATCGCGAAGCTGGCCGAAGAGGCGGCCGGGCAGGAAGGCTGTCGCGTCGAGGTCACCAGAGAGTCGTACTCGGACGACGTGGTCTTCGACGACGCGCTGCGCCGCGACCTGGGCACCTGGCTCGGCGGACCGCCGGAGCTGCCGACCGGTGCCGGGCACGACGCCGCGATCCTCGCCGGATTCGTCCCGTCCGGGATGCTCTACGTGCGTAATCCGACCGGGATCAGCCATTCCCCGGAGGAGTTCTCCGAGGCGGCGGATGTCGACCACGGTGCCCGTGCGCTCGCGGACGCCCTGGAGAAACTGTCGACATGACGACATATTGGTGTGAACGTGCCTGGCTGCCGGACGGGATCGCCGACGCTGTCCGGATCGAAGTCGACGCCGGGAAGATCGCTTCCGTGACGGCGAACGCGCCTCGCGAAGGAACTGTCCTGAATGGACTGACCTTGCCCGGCTTCGCCAACGGGCACTCGCACGCGTTCCACCGTGCGTTGCGCGGCCGGACGCATCATGACCGCGGGACCTTCTGGACGTGGCGCGAGCGGATGTACTCGCTCGCGTCGCGGCTCGATCCGGACACGTACTACCGGCTGGCGCGTGGGGTCTACGCCGAGATGGTGCTGGCCGGATACACGAGTGTCGGCGAGTTCCACTACCTGCACCACGCGCCGGGCGGAAAGCCTTACCGCGAGCCGAACGCGATGGGCGAGGCGCTGCGGCAGGCGGCCAGGGACGCCGGGATCCGGCTGACGTTGCTCGACACGTGCTACCTCGCGGGCGGCATCGGCGTCGAGCCCGACGAGGTGCAGCAGCGGTTCTCCGACGGTTCCGCGGCGCACTGGGCGCGGCGAGTCGGCGAGCTGCGGGAGGACGAGACGTTCCGGGTCGGTGGCGCGATCCATTCCGTGCGCGCCGTTCCCGAAGATCAACTGTCCGAAGTGGATCGTGGAGCCGGGCCGCTGCACATCCACCTTTCCGAGCAGCGGGGCGAGAACGAGCAGTGCCTTGCGGCCTATGGCCGGACGCCGACGGGGCTGCTCCATGACCGCGGCGTGCTCGGCGAGCGGCTCACCGCGGTGCACGCGACGCATCTGACGCCGCTCGACATCGAGCAACTCGGCGAGGCGCGGAGTCGTGCCTGCTTCTGCCCGACGACCGAACGGGATCTCGGCGACGGCATCGGTCCCGCGCGGACGTTGCTGGACGCGGGTGTGAGGCTGTCGCTCGGCAGCGACAGCAACGCGGTCGTCGACGCGTTCGAGGAGACCAGGGCGCTGGAACTGAACGAGCGGCTCGCCAGCGAGAAGCGCGGCCGGTTCACCGCCGGGGAACTGCTCGCGGCGGCGACGGATCACGGCGCGATCGGCTGGGACGAGGTCGGCGAGCTGGCCGTGGGGGCGGGTGCGGACCTGGTCACGGTCGGCCTCGCGTCGGTGCGGACCGCGGGGATCGAGCCGTCCGGGGTGGTCTTCGCCGCCTCCGGCGCGGATGTCCGGGATGTCGTCGTCGCCGGACGTGAGATCGTCCGCGACGGCGCGCATCAGCTGATCGACCGGCCGGAAACGGTCTTGGCCAAGGAGATCGAGGCATTGTGGCAGTCCTGATCACGGGTATCGGCGAGCTCACCACGAACGACGCCGAGCTGGGCAAACTCCGCGACGCGGCCGTCATCGTCGAGGGCGAGACGATCGCCTGGGCCGGTTCGGCGGCGGACGCGCCCGACGCGGACGAGCGGGTCGACGTCGACGGCCGCGCGGTGCTGCCCGGCTGGGTGGACAGCCACACGCACCTCGTCTTCGCCGGGGATCGAACGGCCGAGTTCGAGGCACGGATGGCCGGGAAGGCGTACAGCGCCGGAGGGATCGCGGTCACCGTCGACGCGACGCGATCGGCTTCCGACGAGCAGCTGGCGGCGAACCTGCGGCGTCACGTCGACGAAGCGGCGAAGCAGGGCACGACGTGTCTGGAGACGAAGACCGGATACGGGCTCAACGTCGAAGACGAGGTGCGCTCGGCGCGGATCGCCGCCGACGTGGCCGACGAGGTCACCTTCCTCGGCGCGCATCTGGTACCGCCGGGCGCGGACGCGGAGTCCTATGTGGACCTGGTGTGCGGTGACATGCTCGACGCGGTGGCGCCGCTCGTGCGATGGGCGGACGTGTTCTGCGAGACCGGCGCTTTCGACGAGGCGCAGTCCGCGCGGGTGCTGAAGGCGGCGCGGGAACGCGGGCTCGGGCTGCGGGTGCACGGGAACCAGCTGGGGGAGGGGCCGGGGGTGCGGCTCGCCGTCGAGCTGGGGGCCGCGAGTGTCGACCACTGCACGTACCTGAGCGAAGCGGACGTCGAGGCTCTCGCTGCTTCGGACACTGTCGCCACCCTTCTGCCGGCGTGCGACCTGTCGACCCGGCAGCCGCTGGCGCCGGCGCGGCGGCTCGTGGACGCGGGGGCGACGGTCGCGCTGGCGAGCAACGCGAACCCGGGCAGCTCGTACACGACCTCGATGGCGTTCTGCGTCACGACCGCGGTGCTGCAGATGCGGATGACGATCGAGGAGGCCGTCTGGTCGGCGACGGCGGGCGGCGCTCGGGCTCTGCGGAGGGACGACGTCGGGGTGATCCGGCCCGGCGCGCGGGCGGACCTTCAGGTGCTCGAAGCGCCTTCGGTCACGCACCTCGCGTATCGGCCCGGGGTGCCGCTGACGGCCGCCGTGTGGCGGCGCGGGAAGCTTCTGACCAGTGGTTTCGCCTCAAAGTGATAGCAAAGGTCCCTTGCTCCTCCGCGGGGGAGCGACCCCGCGACGATGGAGGATTCGGGACACTCAACGTCCCGATTCCTCCATCGTCAGCCCCGCCAGTCACTCACGACCACCCGCGCCGACACATCGAGAACGGCACCGGACAGCGGCTATGCGACTTTGCCGGATGCCGAGGTCAGGAGGCCCGGCCGAGGGTTTCCTCGACGCGCAGGCGTAGCGCGGGCGGGAGTTCGCCGAGCAAATGGGACCACTGCTCGACCCGCTTCTCGCTCAGGTGGGTGAGCAGGTCGAGCACCGGCGGCCACAGGTCCTCGTCGGCGGCCGCAACCCGCAGCAGGCCGCGGAACCGGGCCTCGGAGAGCAGCCCGAGGACGTGATCGATCCGGTTCTTGTCGTCGAGGACGAACGCGATCCGGATCAGCGCCTCGTCGCCGATGACGTCGAGTGCCCTGCGCACCGTCGGATCGGGCAGGTGGCCGACGAACCGGCCGACGGTGATCCAGTCCTCGCGGCGCACGAGTTCACCGGCGACCGCGACCACGGTGTCGAGCGGGATCCGCCCGATGATCGCGCTCGCGCGGCGCGGGTCCAGTTCGGCCGCGACGTCGGCCAGGAAGGGCGGCTTCAGCCGCTTCGCGACGTCGACGCCCCGGGAGACGTCCACCAGCCCGGCGATCCGCGCGCACAGAAGCGGGCCGAAGACCTTCTCGGCGATCTTCGCGAGGATCGGGCTCGGGACGAGCTTGCTCGCCATCGCCATCCGCTCGAGGGCGGCGCGGTTGGCGTCGAACAGCGTGTCCGTGACCTGCTCGCGGAACGCCTGGAGTTCGGCGGCGTCCACCTTCTCCAGATAAGCGAGCCGCTCGGGGGTGGTGCCGAGGACGCGGGCGAGTTTGAGGATCTCCGCCCGCGAGGCGAAGTTTTCGGTGGTCACAGGCCCACCACCTTGCGAACGGTGCCCCGCAGAAGCGCGGGTACGTACTTCAGGCCCTCTTCGCCCGCTTCGGCCAAGGCCTTGGCCTGACGGTGGCGCGCGTCGCGCAACGCGTCGGAGAGGTCCTGCTTCTCGTTGTCGGCCAGCGCTTCGATGCCTGCCGGGACAGGACCGCCTAGCTGACCGGTGAGTGTGCGCTCGGCCATGGTGGATCATCATGCCCCATCGGGCTGGGAAAGCAGGGGACCTTTACTTTCGTCCATGGCGGTCCGCTCGTCACGGCTTGTAGCGTCCAGGTCTGTGATGGACGGAGAGGAGCCCGTGCGGCGCGGGCGGCGGCTGGTCATGGACGTCGCGCTGTGGCTCGGGCTTTGTGGCTGGGTGACCATCGACGCCGGATCCAGTACGAAGCACTGGGAGCTGCTCTTCGGGCTCACCGCGACCACGGCCGCGATCGCGGTGTCGCGCCGGTACCCGCTGGTCTCGCTCGCCATCGCCATGATCGCGAGCTTCATCGTGCTGGGCAGCTTCGGTGGCCGGGTGCCCATCTGGGAAGGGTTCCTCCTCGTCGCCGTGAGCTACCTCGCGGGTTACCGGCAGCCGGTCGCGAAGCCGATGTTGCGCGTCTTCACCGTCGTCTCCGTGATCGCGGTGCCGGTGGCGCTGCTGTGGAGCGAGGACGGCTTCTCGGCCTGGGGCGCGTTGCTCGGCCTCCTGGTCTTCGCCTCGGTGACGCCATGGCTGCTGGGCCGCTACATCCGGCAACGCGAGGACATGGCGCGTGACGGCTGGCGCCGTGCAGAGGAGATGGAGAGCCGCCAGCGGCTCATCGCCGACCGCGCGCGGCTGCGCGAACGGACGAGGATCGCCAGCGACATGCACGACTCGCTGGGCCATGAGCTGAGCCTGATCGCGGTGCGCGCGGCGGCGCTGGAGGTCGCGGGCGGGCTCGACGAGCAGCAGCGGCAGGCCGCCGGTGACCTGCGACAGAGCGCCGCGACGGCCACCGAACGGCTGCGCGAGATCATCGGGGTCCTGCGCGAGGACGACGCGCCGACCGAGCCGGTGCACGAGAGCATCGACGAACTGCTCGACCGGACAAGAGCCTCCGGCGTGCTGATCGAGTCCTCTGTGGACGCACCGTTCGACGGCGAACCGCAGATGGTCGACCGCGCCGCGTATCGCGTGGTCCAGGAATCGGTCACGAACGCGGTGAAACACGCGCCGGGTGCCGCCGTCACCGTCCGGGTCGTGCGGTCGGCGGGGCGGACGGACGTCGTGGTCACCAATGCCGCGCCGCCGGCGGGGCCGTTGCCGGGCCGGGCTTCGGGCAGGCGCGGGCTGATCGGCCTGCGCGAGCGGGTCCGGCTGGTCGGCGGGACCCTGCGGGCAGGACCTCACGAAGGCGGATTCGAGGTGAGCGCGACCTTGCCGCACGACGCGGCACCGTCGGAGGAATCGCCCGAGAGCCAGGCGGCGATGGACGCCGAGGTCGGGCAGTCCCTGTCGGCCAGGGAACTGGAACGTGCCCGCCGTGACGTCCGGCGCAGCCTGATCCAGGCGATCGTCGTGCCGATCGGGCTGTTCGGCCTGGTGGTCGGGATCAGCGGGGTGGTGTTCCTCGTCCAGTGGTACGGCTCCGTACTCGCCGGTGCCGACTACGACCGGATCCGGATCGGCCAGTCGCGGGCGGAGATCGCGGCCGTCCTGCCCGGCGGCCAGCGGATCGCCCGGCCGCGCGTGGTGGAGCCCCCGGTGCCCGCGGGGGCGACATGCGAGTACTACGGCACCGAGCGCACCGTGTTCAACTTGAACTACGAGGCCTACCGGCTGTGCTTCGCCGAGGGGAAACTCGTGGCGAAGGACATGATCAGTGAAGACGAGCAAAGGGGGAACCCGGATGATCCGGGTGGTGCTGGCCGATGACGAGGCGATGATCCGCGCCGGCGTGTCGGCGATCCTGGCCGCGGACGCGGGGATCGAAGTGGTCGCGGAGGCCGAGGACGGCCGTGCCGCGGTCGAGCAGGCGCGCGCGACCAGGCCGGACGTCGTCCTCCTCGACATCCGGATGCCGGTCATGGACGGGCTCAAGGCGGCGGAGGAGATCCGGCGGCTGCTGCCCGAGATCGGCGTGATCATGCTGACCACGTTCGGCGAGGACGCCTACATCGAGCGTGCGCTGGGCCTCGGCGCGAGCGGTTTCCTGTTGAAATCCGGTGATCCGCGCGAACTGCTGTCCGGGATCCACGCTGTCGCGGGCGGTGCGGCCTTCCTTTCGCCGAAGGTCGCGCAGCGGGTCATCGCCCGCTTCTCCGGCAACCAGGTGTCCCGCGCCGAGGAGGCGCGGGCGCTGATCGGCAAGCTGACCCCGCGTGAACAGGAAGTGCTGGCGCTGCTGGGTTCCGGACTGTCCAATGCGGACATCGCGGCCAAGCTGTTCGTGGTCGAGGGCACGGTGAAGGCCTACGTGAGCACCATCCTCAACCGGCTCGGCGCGCGGAACCGCGTGCAGGCCGCGATCACCGCGTACGAGGCGGGGCTGGTCGGCGGGGAACCGGAGGCGTCCAGCCGCTGACCCCGGCGCCGATGCGGGCGGTGAGCGCGCCGGGCAGCAGGCGGAACACGCCGTTGCGGACGGCCACGGCGAGCGGGTTGCGCAGCTGAGGTCCCATTTTTCCCGCCTGCACCGAGGATTTGACCACCGCTTGGGTTCGTGGGCGGCGCTGTTCGTCGTAACTCTTCAGTGCGGCGTCGACGTCTTCGGTGGTGCTCAGCGCGGCGGCGAGGACGACGGCGTCTTCGATCGCCTGGCAGCCCCCTTGGCCGAGGAACGGTGGCATCGCGTGGGCCGCGTCGCCGAGGAGCGCGACGCGGCCTTTGACGTAGGTCGGCAGGGGAGTGCCGAGCAGGTGGAGATCGTGGTGGAGCAGCGTCTCCGGCGTGGTCGCGTCGATGAGTTCGGGAATGGGCTCGTGCCAGCCGCCGAAGCGGTTCCGCAGATACGCCTTCGGGTCCTCGTAACGGATCCCCGCTTCGGCGACGTAGCTCGCCCACCAGTAGACGCGGCCGTCGTGCAGCGGAATGACGCCGATCTCGGCGCCGTCGTCCCAACTCGTGCTGAGTTCTGTCGGGTGAGGGAGGGTGGTCACCGCGCGGAAGGCCGTGCTGCCGCTGTAGACCGGTTCGGGATGCCGTGGCCAGAGTTGTCCGCGGGCGGTGCTGTGGATTCCGTCCGCGGCGACGATGACGTCGGCGTCGAGATCGTCGAGGCTCGTGACCTCGACGCCGGTGCGGATGCAGCCGTCGGGGAGGGCGTCGCGGAGCGCGCCGATGAGGTCCGCGCGATGGATGGCGGCGAGCGGACGGCCGTGATGACGGCGGAACGCTTCGGCGTCCCAACGGGTGATGCGGCGGCCTTCGCGGTCATGGAGACCGCCGGATGATTGTTCCCGCAGCGTGCGGGGGCGGACGCCCAGTGTTTCGAGTGAGCGCAGGGCGTTCGGCCACAGGGAGATGCCGGCGCCGACGGCGGTGAGCTCCGGCGCCTGTTCGAGGACGGTGACCTCCCAGTCGATGCCGTGCAGCCCGATGGCGGCACCCAGTCCGCCGATTCCTCCGCCGATCACGATCGCTTTGCGCATGTCGACCTCCTCTACATCTGTAGAGTACTACTACACTTGTAGAGTGCGAAAGGCGACGATCGGGGACGCGGCCATCGAGGTGATCGCGGCCGAAGGGATGCGAGGGTTGACGCATCGCGCCGTCGACCGGTTCGCCGGGCTGCCGTCGGGCTCGACCTCGTATTACGCGCGGACGCGGGCGGCGCTGCTGGAGCTGGCGATCTCGCGAATGGTCGAACTCGACGACGTCACCCTCGATCCGCCGCCCGGACGGCTGGCCGAGTACGTGGCGGGGTTCGCCCACGCGGCGATCACGAACGGGAGGACGCGGATGCTCGCGCGATACGAATTCGCGCTGGAGGCGACGCGGCGGCCGGAGCTGCGCGAGGCCTACGACCGCGGGGGACTGGTCATCCGGCGGCGATGCGCCGAGGTGCTCGCCGGATGCGGATCGGCGGAGCCGGAGCGGCACGCGCGGGTGCTCGTCGCCTGGCTGGACGGGACGGTCTTCGACGCGCTGGCCGGGACCGGCTCGCTGCGGCCGCCCGGTCTGGAGGAGCTGACGCGGGGGGCGCGGGAGGTTTTGGCGGGGCTCGGGGTGGCGGGGTAGCGGGGGACCTTTGCTATCGCCGGGGCGCTGACCTGCGGTTTTGTGCGTTGGGGGAGCAAGGGACCTTTGCTCTCGCTTCTCTCGACGGCCGGGGTGTGTGGATATAGGGACGTTGAGTGTCTCTATATCCCCACACCCTGTACTTGGCGTAGCGGCGCTGACTGACCGTGTGGGTTTTGGGACATCTGACGTCCCAAAATCCACACGGTCATCTGCGGAAAGGTCCCTTGCTCTCCCTCAGGCGTCGCGGCGCCGCAGCACGGTGGAGCCGGTGACGAGACCGGCCGCCGCCCACGCCGTACAGAGCGCGATGCCGACCCAAGGCGCGTAGGGCGAGACGCCCCCGAAGATCGGGTTCGGCTCGCCGGGGGTCACCATCGCGTTGACGCCCGCGAAGCCGGGGAAGTAGTTCACGATGTCTTCCCCGCCCAGCGAACCGGCGAACATCGGGATCATCACCAGCAGCACGAAAACGGTCACGATCGTCCCCGCCGTGCTCCGCAGCGCCGTCCCGAGGCCGAGGCAGAGCAGGCCCAGCAGCGCGAAGTAGCCGCCCATGCCCGCCGAGGTCGCGAGGACCTCGCCCACCGAGGAGTCCCGGTCGGGGATCAGCGGCGCCGAGATCGCCACGCCGGCGAGGGTGTTCAGGACGCCGTAGCCGAACAGCACCGGCAGCAGGACGGCCGATTTCGCGGCGAGGACCCGGTTCCGCACCGGGACCCACTGCAGGGTCGAGCGGATGCTGCCACTGGCGTACTCGCTCGTGACGAACAGCGTCGCCAGCGCGACCACGGCGAACTGCGTGAGGTAGAACGCCGCTCCGGCCACCACGGCGTGCGGAGCCATCGAGCTTTCGACACCGGAGTTCGCGGCCAGGCCCAGCGCGCCGGAATAGGCGAGCATCAGGAAAAGTCCGCTGATCAGGCACCACCAGGTGGACCGGACCGACCAGAACTTGGTCCATTCCGAAGAGATCGTGTTCATCGTGCGCTCCACTGCTTGAAGAAGCCGGTCAGCCGGTCGCGGAAGAAGTCCAGCGCCTTCCACGAATCGATCGAGCCGTACTGGTTCTCGATCTCGGTCGGCGGGAGGTGCGGCCGCAACCCCAGCTGGTCGACCAGGATCGCCGCGTCCGTCACCGACGAATGGCCGCTGTCCTCGAGCAGGTCCTGCTCCTTCGGCCCGGTGAGCCGCGGCCAGGTCTCGTTCCACGACGTGCGGTAGTACTTTTCGCCGGTCGGGCTGGTCAGCAGCAGGAACGGTCGGTCGAGAGAAACGGCACCGAAGAACGGGCCGTCGACGTTCACGCCCGCTTTGATCCGCCGGTCGGCCACCATCGCGGCGGCGGTCGCCGAACCTCCAGCCGAGTGACCGGCCATCCCGATCTTCGTAGCGTCGATCGACCAGCGACGGTCCTTCAGCAGGGTGTCGACGACGAACGACGTGTCGATCGCGCGGTTCGCGATCGCGGCGGGCCAAGGGTCGTTCGGTCGTGTACAAGCGACGCACTGGCGCAGTCCGTCGGGGAACTCCGTCGCCCAGGCTTCGTAGGCGTGGTCGATCCCGGCGACCACGAAACCTTGTGCGGCAAGGCGTTCCGCCACCGAGGTCAGCGTGATCCGGTTGTTGCCCGCGCCAGGCGAAAGCAGCACCAGCGGACGTCGTCCTGGCAGCGAAGGCGCGTTCTCCCTCGAGTGAACCCGGACCTTGCTCAGCGTGTCCGGCGGCGCGTCGATCTTCCGTCCGGCGACCGCCGCCGCCGACTCCGCATGCGTCATGTACAGCGGCGCCTTCCCGAGGGGGACGGCCGGGTACCAGACGTTGACCATCAGCTCGCGCCGCTTCTCGGGCACCCAAGGGTCGGCTCGCTGCTGGTCGGTGAGGTGCAGCGTGCGCAGCCCGATCGGGAGCGGGCCACCCGGCGCGGGCAGCGACAAAGCCGGGGCGGCCGGGGCGGCCGACGCGACCGCCGGTGCTCCCAGCAGGCCGGCGATCACTGCTACCGAGACCATGAGTGACTTCTTCATGCCGCGACTCCCGTTCCGTATTCGACCGACGATGCGGTCAGTTCCATGTATGCCTGTTCCAGTGACGCGGTCCGTTCGGCCAGTCCGTGCACGCGGATCCCGAGTTCGTGCACCGCGTCGCCGACGAGATGCACACCCATGTCGTGCACGATCAGTTCGTCCCGATCGGATTCCGTGGTCGCGCCGAGCGCGCGCAGTCGCTGTTCGAGGGTGCGCAGGTCGGCGGGAGCGGGCACCCGCACCGCGACCGACGTCCGCGAGTTGCCCGCGATGAATTCGTCGACCGGCGCGTCGGCGAGCAGTTTTCCCTTGCCGATGACGACCAGCCTGTCGGCGGTCAGCTGCATCTCGCTCATCAGATGGCTCGACACGAAAACCGTGCGGCCCTCTTCCGCGAGTGAGCGCATCAGCTGCCGCACCCAGCGGACGCCGTCGGGGTCGAGGCCGTTGACCGGTTCGTCGAACATCAGCACACCCGGGTCGCCCAGCAACGCGCCCGCGATCCCGAGCCGCTGCCCCATGCCGAGTGAGAACGTCCCGGCTCGTTTGCCCGCGACGTCGGTCAGGCCGACCGTCGCGAGCACCTCGTCCACCCGGCTCGCCGGGAGCCCGTTGCTGTGCGCCATGGCCAGGAGGTGCTTGCCCGCGCTCCGCCCCGGGTGCAGCGCCTTGGCTTCGAGCAGCGCGCCGACCTCGCGCAGTGGATACCGCAGGTCGGCGTATGTCTTGCCGCCGATCCGGACCTCACCCGCGCTCGGCGCGTCGAGGCCGAGCGTCATCCGCATGGTCGTCGACTTGCCCGCGCCGTTGGGACCGAGGAAACCGGTCACCTTGCCCGGCTCGACGGCGAACGTCAGCCCGTCGACCACCGTCTTCTCGCCATAGCGCTTCGTGAGTCCTCGAAGCGTGATCATCCGCGTCCTCCTTCGTGTCCCCGAATCCTCTGACGCGGGGGCACCCGAGGGCATTGCCCTGAAGTCATCGGCCATCCCTTACTTTCGACAGGTGCCGCTCGGCACGAGTCGCCGCGGAAAGGCACAATCGGCGCCATGACCACCCGCGAACAACGGCGCGTGAATCCGCTCGACCTGGTGATGCTCGTACTCGCCGTGTTCTCCGTCGGGTTGCTCGCCTACGTGACGTTCTTCCCTCATTCGGAGGAGACGGCGCATCGCGTCTTCGTCATCGACACCGTGGTGTGCGGGATCTTCGCGCTGGAATTCCTCTGGCGGTGGCGGCGCACCGGCTGGGAGAAGCGATTCCCGCTGCGCAACTGGTACGAGATCCTCGGCATGATCCCCATCGCGCATCCGGCGCTGCGCGGGTTCCGGCTGCTGCGGATCGTCGTGGTGCTGGTGCGGCTCGCCCGTACGGCGGACCGCGCGTTCGGGGAGCGGTTCACGCAGCGGCTGGTCGAACGGCTTTCGCGGCCGATCGTGCTGGCGATCAAGAAGCCGATCACGATCGCCGTGCTCGACGAGGTCGTGAAGGTACTGGAAACCGGGAACTATCCGCAGAACCTCGCGCGCTCACTCGGGGAGAACCAGTCGCTGCTGCGGGGGATCATCGCCGAGAAGCTCAAGAACGATCCGCAGGCGGGACGGCTTTCGAAGCTGCCGTTCCACGACGAGGTGGTGCGTTCGGTGATCGACACCGCGATGCGCGTGATCCTCGAGGTGCTGACCGATCCGCGGACCGACGAGTTCTTCGCGCACGTGGTGCGGGAGAACCGGGAGCAGATCCGGAGCGCGGTGCAGCTGGGGTTGAACGAGCGTGAGGACGACGAAGAGCTGGCGGCGCAACTGCCGACCCGGCCGCAGCACCAGCTGATGGACTGAGCGGTCAGGTCCCGCCGCGCCGCGCGGTGCGACGGGTGGGCGCGGCGGTCATCGGGTCTTCGGGCCAGGGATGCTTCGGATAGCGGCCGCGGAGATCGGCACGCACTGCCGCGTAGCCGTTGCGCCAGAACGATTCCAGATCAGCCGTGACCGCGGCCGGCCGTCCGGCGGGTGACAGCAGGTGCAGTACGACGGGCACGCCCGCCAGCTCTGGCGTCGCGAGCCAGCCGAAGGTCTCCTGCAGTTTCACGGCCAGCACCGGCTGCTCACCCGAGTAGTCGACGCGGATCCGCGAACCCGACGGTACCTCCAGCCGGTCCGGCGCCAGTTCGTCCAAACGCGACGCTTCGGGCCAGGGCAGCAGTCCGCGCAGGGCGGCGCCCGCGTCCAGTGAAGCCAGATCCGACCGGCGGCGCGCCGTCCCGAGGTCGAGCCAGCTATCCAAAGTGGACAACAGTGTCGTCGAATCGACCGCGGGCCAAGGCGATCCCAGCACTCGATGCAGGAACGCCAGCCGTTCACGCAGTCGCCGGCCGTCCTCCGGCCATCGCAAGAGGCCGAGCCCTTCGGTGCGCAAGCCGTCCAGCAGTGCGGCGCGGATCGCGTCCGGCGCGGGCGAGCGCAACGGTTTCTCCGCGAGCACGATCGCTCCGAGCCGTCGCACCGAACGTGCCACGACGTCACCGGAAGACCAGTGCACTTCGTCCACAGAGGACACCAGATTCGGCGCCGCGCGGACGGCGAGGTCCTCGTCCGCGGGCGCGGCCAGCCGGATGACGCCCTGCGCGCGGCCGGGATCCCTGGTCGCTTCGGCCACCGCCAGCCATTCGACGTCGGCCAGTCCGCTGCCGCGCGGAAGTTCGGCCGCCGTCCCGCCTGCCATCAGGTACACCGGTGCCCCCGCGGAACGCCGTCGTGCGAGCCGCTCGGGATGGGCCAGCGCCACGACCAGCGCCGGATCGGAGGCCTTGCCGCCGTCGGGCACCAGCTTGGAAAGCCGCCGCACGTCACGCTTCCAGCGCTCGTCGCCGCGCACTCGCCGCAGTTCGGCTTCGAGGTCGGTCAGCGTGCCACCGCTGTCCAGCAGTGCGACGACTTCGGCCGCCGAACGCGCGTTGGTCCGCGCCGCGCCGTCCAGCAACGCCCTCGCGAGCCGCGGATGCAGGCCCAGCCCGGCCATTTTCCGGCCGCGTTCGGTCACCGTCCCGTCTTCCGCGGTCGCCCCGAGGGTGGTCAGCAACGCGCGACCGGCGGCCAGCGCGCCTTCGCCGGGCGGATCCCACCACGAGAGGGCGGAACCATCCGGAGTGGACCAGCACGCCAGCTCCAACGCGAACCGTGCCAGTTCGGCCGTCCGGATCTCGGGTTCGGGGTAGGCGGGCAGGGAACCTTGTTCGTGCGCCGCCCAGCACCGGTACGCACGGCCCGGCGCCTCGCGTCCGGCGCGGCCGGCGCGCTGCTCGGCGACCGCGGCCGAAACGCGGACCGTCGCCAGACCCGGCAGGCCGCGCCGATGATCGACACGGGGCACGCGCGACAGTCCGCAGTCCACCACCGCGCGCACGCCCGGAACGGTCAAGCTGGACTCGGCGACCGAAGTCGACAGCACCACCCGGCGGCGGGCGCGTTGGCGCAACGCGTCGTCCTGGCTCGCCGCCGAAAGCCGTCCGTGCAGGGGCAGCACATCGGAGTCCAGGCCGCTGAGCAGCCCGCTCACCCTGGCGATCTCGCCCGCGCCAGGCAGGAACGCGAGCACGTCACCGTCCCCTTCGGACAGTGCTTTGTGGATCACGCGGGCGACGGTCGCCTCGACCCGCTCGCCGCGCGCGGGCGGGGAGTACGAGACGTCGACCGGATAAGTCCTCGCGTGCGCGGTGATCACCGGCGCGTCCCCGAGCAGCGCGGCCAGCCGCCCGGAGGCCACGGTGGCGGACGTCGCGAGCAGGCGCAGGTCGTCCCGCAATCCGGCGCGCACGTCGAGAAGCAACGCCAGCAACAGGTCCGCGTCGAGATGCCGCTCGTGGCATTCGTCGAGCAGGACGGTCGAAACCCCGCTCAGTTCGGGATCGCCCTGCACCCGCCGGACCAGCAACCCCGACGTCACCACTTCGATCCGGGTCGAAGACGACACCTTCCGGTCCCCGCGGACCGAATAGCCGACCGTCTCGCCGACCCGTTCGCCCAGCAGGGACGCCATCCGCGCCGCCGCGGCCCGCGCGGCCAGCCGCCTCGGCTCGGCGACGACCACCCGGCCTTCGCCGTTGTCCAGCGCGAGCGGTACCAAGGTGGTCTTGCCGGTGCCAGGGGGCGCGACGAGCACCGCGGTGCCGTGTGCGTCGAGAGCGGCTTCGAGTTCGGGCAGGACGGCGCGAACCGGCAGATCGGGAAGGGTCACTGCTCGGTGACCTGCGGCGGAGGCGGGATCCGGTAACCGGACGGGCCGATGTTGCGGTTCAGCGATGCGAGCCACTCCCCGGACGAGATCATCTTCTGGATGGCCCTGGCCACCGCGGCCCGGCCCTCGGTGTCGTCCTTGCGCAGGCCGACACCGTATTTCTCCTTCGAGAACGGCTTGCCGACGACCCGCAGCAACTCCGGGTTCTGCGCCACGTAACCGGCCAGGATGACGTCGTCGGTGGTCACCGCGTCCACCTGTCCTGCGAGCAACGCCGTGACGCAGTCCTGATAGCGCGGGTACTCGACGAGCTGGACGGCTTGGGCGAACTTGTCGCGCACCTGCTCGGCCGAGGTGGTGCCGCCCACGGCGCACAGCTTGCGGCCGTTGAGGTTCTCGGGGCCGGTGATGTCGGTCGACCGGAGGCGGACGAGCAGATCCTGGCCGGTGTCGAAATAGGGCCCGGCGAAGGCGACCATCTGTTTGCGTTTCTCGGTGATCGAGTAGCTCGCCACCATCAGATCCGTGGTCCCGGAAGTAATGTCCGTCTCGCGGGACGAGGGCTTGCTGTCGTGCCAGGTGATGTGATCCTCGTCGACACCCAGTTCACTCGCGACGTACTTCGCCACATCGACGTCGAAGCCGACGTACCGGCCGTCGATCGTCCGTTTGGAGAGTCCCGGCTGGTCGAAGCGGATGCCGATGGTGAGTTCGCCGGACCCGACGGCGCGTACGACGAGGGAATCCGACGGACCGGTCTCAGTGGAACAGGCCGCCATTGTGACCAGCATCAAGCAGGCCACCAGCAGGCCGCGTCCCCTCATCGGGTGCCTCCGTCCGCCGCCTCACGTTGTTCTCAGGGTCGACGGTTAGCCTAGGCCCGTGCGTAGACCGCCCCAAGTCGTACTCGACGCCGTGGGCACACTCGCCCGGCTCGGACTGGCCGCCGTCTGGTTGGTTTCCGGAGCGCTGAAGATCAGCGATCCGGGACAGACCTACATCGCGGTCCAGGCTTTCGATGTCCTGCCGGACGGGCTCGTCCGCCCGGTCGCGATCGGGATGCCGCTCGTCGAACTGGCGCTCGGCCTGTTCCTGCTCGCCGGGTTCGTGACCCGGTGGGTGTCGGTGCTGTCGGTGCTGATGCTCGCGGTGCTCATCGCCGCGATCGCCCAATCCTGGGCGCGCGGGCTGAGCATCGATTGCGGCTGCTTCGGCGGTGGCGGTCAGATCGCCGCGGATCAGACGAGGTATCCGCAGGAGATCGCCAGGGACCTCGGGTTCGCGCTACTGGGTGTCTGGCTGATCGTGCGGCCGCGGACCTGGCTGTCCGTGGACGGCTGGCTCGGGAACTCTCGCGCCCCCGCGGACGACGACTATGTGGGTATCGCTGAAGGGAACGAATAATCGTGGGTGGAGCTGAGCGCAACGCTCGGAAACGCAAGCAGCAGCAGACGGCGTCGCGCTCGGTGGCACAGGCCAGGGGCGTCGCCGGCGGCGACAAGAAGAAGGTCGTCGCGATCGCCGTCGCGGTGGTCGTGCTCGCCGCGCTGGTGATCGGTGGCGTGATCTGGACGACGTCCAGCAAGGACAGCACCGAGGGCAAGGTGATCGGGGCACAGCCGACCGCCTCGGCGCCGGGTGTCGTGGAGAAGCGTGACGGGGCCGCCGTGGTCGTCGGCAAGCCCGACGCGAAGAAGACCATCGACATCTATGCAGACTTCCTTTGCCCGGTCTGCAAGCAGTTCGAAGAGTCGTTCAAGGGCCAGATCGAGGAGCAGGTGAACAACGGGACCCTGCAGGTCCGGTACCACATGCTGCCGATGCTCAACCAGCGTTCCGACCCGCCGGGCTATTCGCTGGACTCCGCCAACGCCTCGCTCGCCGCGGCCGACGCGGGCAAGTTCCTCGCCTTCCACGACGCGCTGTTCAAGGATCAGCCGGAGGAAGGCGGACGCGGGTTCGACAAGGCGCAGCTGATCAAGCTCGGCCAGGACGTCGGCATCACCGACCCGGCCTTCGCGATGGCGGTCAACGGTGGCGCCTACGAGCAGCAGATCCAGGACGCGTACAAGAAGATCTCGACGGATCCGGCGCTGCAGCAGGACTTCGGCAACGGACCGGGCTTCGGTACACCGACCGTCACCGCGAACGGGCAGGTCGTGAAGCTCGAGGCGGACTGGGTGCAGAAGGTCGTCGGCTAGTTCTCGAAGTACATGAAGGCCCCCTTCCTTGCGCCTAGGTACAGGAAGGGGGCCTTCATGTACTTAGGGCGGGGCGCGGCGTGGGGTGCGCGGCCGGGCGATAGCAAAGGTCCCTTGCTCCCTTTCCGCAGGTCTCGCCGCAAGTAGATGACGAATTGCGGGGGAGTCAGGGGAGCGAAGCGGAGGCGACAGCCGCGAAGGCCTGTACGCGGGCTGTCTCGGCGGAGCGCGGCCAGACGAGGCCCCACTCGACGTCGGGCGAACCGGCGAAGGGTACGAAGCGGATTCGCGGGTGGCTGAAGTACTCCTGTGCGTGTGCGGCGAGCGGGCAGATGCCGGCGCCGGTGGCGATCGCGGCGAGCAGTTCCTGAAACGTCGCGAAGGGCTTGCCTCGCGTCACGGGGTGACCGGCCGGTGTCAGCCACTGGCGTGGCTCTTCGATCCAGTACGGCTCCGGAGGATGCGCCGCACGAAGGACGGTGTCGCGGGCTAGGTCGTCGAGGGTGACTGATTTCCGTCGCGCGAAAGGATGTTTCGAGGACACCGCGAGCACCATCGGTTCGGTGTACACGGCCGGTCCGGTCGTCAGCTCGGGTTCGTCGGCCGGGAGCAGCGTCACCAGCGCGTCGATCTCACCCGAGCGCAGCATCGCGACCGGGTCGGCGAAATCGGCCTCACGGATGAGCAGTTCCGTGTCCGGGTGGCGCTGCCGGAAGCGGGCCAGCAGGTCTTCGATCAGATCGGCGACGCCGGGTGCCTCGAAGCCCAGCCGCAGTACGCCGCCGATCCCGCGCCCGGCCGCGACGGCGCGGTCGATGCCTTCGTGCAGCGCGCGGTAGGCGGGGCCGAGGTCGTCCCGCAACCGTTCGCCGATCGGCGTGAGCCGGACCCGCCTGCTGGTGCGGGCGAACAGTGGTGCGCCGATCCGGCGTTCCACCTGTTTGATCGTCTGGCTCACCCGTGCCTGCGAGACGTGCAGGTGTTCCGCGGTGCGGCCGAAATGCAGTTCGTCGGCCAGCGCCAGGAAGATCTCGATATCCCGCAGTTCCATAATCTCCAGGTTATCGATAGTGGCCGGTGCCGGTCAGCGGGAACCGTCTTTGTCGCAGGTCTAGACCATCGCTGCCGTGTCATGTGTTAATTCAAGCAATGAATTTACGCACTCGGCATGGGTGGTGAGGTATGACGAAATTCGTGGTCCGGCTCGCTCTGCTGTTCGTTTCGTGTCTCGCGTTGGCGTTGGCGCCGGTTTCGGCGCAGGCGGCGCCCGCGTTCAAGGTGCTGGCCTTCTACAACGGGACCTACGACGCGGCGCACATCAGCTTCGTCAAGGAAGCCAACCAGTGGTTCCCGAAAACCGCTTCACAGAACAACTTCGGCTACACCGCGACCAATGACTGGAACCGGCTGAACTCGCTGCAACCCTCGCAGTACCAGGTCGTGCTGTTCCTGGACGACCTGCCGCAGACCTCGTCGCAGCGCGCGGGCTTCGAGCGCTACATGAAGGCCGGCGGCGCGTTCTTCGGTTTCCACGTGGCGGCGTTCACCACGAATCCGTCCGGCTGGGACTGGTACCACAACAGGTTCCTTGGCACGGGGGCGTTCAAGTCCAACACCTGGGGGCCGACGACGGCGACGCTGAAGGTGGAGAACCGGCCGCATCCCTCGACCACGCGGCTGCCCGCGACGTTCACCTCGTCGGTGAGCGAGTGGTACGCCTGGAACAGTGACCTGCGCAGGAACCAGGACATCCGGATCCTCGCGTCGGTGGACCCGGTGAGCTTCCCGCTCGGGACCGATCCGAATCAGTCCTGGTACAGCGGGTACTACCCGATCCTCTGGACCAACACCAAGTACAAGATGCTCTACGCCAACTTCGGGCACAACAAGATGAACTACGAGACGAATCAGCCGCTTTCGTCGACCTTCGCCAGTGAGGTGCAGAACCGCTTCGTCGTCGACGGCCTGCTGTGGCTCGGCGGCGTGAAGGCCTCCTGACTGGGGTGCCGAGGGCCTGACAAGGCGCGTTTTCGCTGGTCAGGCCCTCGGTGATAGCAAAGGTCCCTTGCTACTCCTCGATGGCGCCGCCCACCGCGCGCAGGTGCTCCCGGAACGTCAGCGAAGGCGACTTCGCGCGCTCCGCGAGGAAGTCGGCGAAGCGCACCTGCTCGCGAAGGGACTCTCCGGCGCGGATCCGGTCGGCCTGGAGCCGTTCGGTGTCGCGGATGGCCTCGGCGCGGTCCAGGACCTCGTCCGCCCGGTCGGCAGGGATGAACAGGACGCCGTCCTCGTCGCCGAACACGAGATCTTCCCGCGTCACCGTCCAGTCCCCGACGACGGCCGAGTCGAGCGCGCCGTCCGGGCGGGCGGAGACCGAGAGCGGACCTGTCGGGATCGAGCCGAGGCTGAACACCGGCAGCCCGATCTTCTTGATGTCGGCGGTGTCGCGGTGCAGTCCCCAGATGACGACGCCGCTCAACCCAGCCCCTTCCGCTTCGAGAACCGCGAGGTCCCCGACGCAGCTCTCGTCGAGCCTGCCACCGTTGTCGACGACGAGGACGTCGCCGGGGTTCGCGGTTTCGTACGCCTCCAGGAAGACGTCGACGCTGCCGACGTGCCGGGCGGGGGTGACCCGCCCGGCCACGCGTCCGCCGGGTACGACCGAGTGCGTGCCGACGGGCGCGCATCGAACCGGGACGCCGGCGCGGACGCAGCCATCGGTCAGATGCGCGGTGGTCAGCTGGGAGAACCGCTGCCGAAGCTCCTCGGGATCCATATCCCGACTTTAGCCACGGCGCCACACCACGGGAGTGTTGTCGTGGCCGCGGCCCTGCAGCGCTCCCGGAAGATCTTGCCGAAGGCGCCGGTGTTGACGACTGTCGCCAGGTCGAGCATCGCGTCGATCCCGCTCTCGTTGCCGACGAATAGCCTCCGCGCTCGGGAGGGGCTCTGATAGCCCGGTTTCCTGCCAGACTGGTTCCTCACGGTGAGGAAACAGTCGACGGGGAGGTCGTGCGGGTGAACGCGGACGAGGACGCGAGGCGGCCGGCGTGGCTGCTCGACCAGCTGATCGACGCCGCCCGGTCACCGAGCACAGAAGCCTTCCGAGAGACACGCGAAAGGCTTCTGGTGGAGACGGCGAAGTTCGTGGCCACCGTGTCCCCTGAGCGCAGCGAACAGTTCGCCAGGTCGAACGGGCGCGATTCACTGCTGGCGACGATGGCCGCCCGGCTCGCGGTCACCGATCCCGCCCGTTCCGAGCGGCTGCTCGGCGGCGTCGGTCCGCTCTGGGACCGGTGGACGCTGGTGGCGATGGCCGAACTGGCGGTCGCGGTGGCACCCTCAGACCCCCGCCGGGCCAAGAAGCTGCTCAACGAAGCGGCATCTCGTGCCCACCAGGCCTCGTGGGCGGCATCGAAAGCACTGGCGGACATGGCGACAGTGGTGGCGCCCAGCGACCCTCGCCGCGCGACGCGCCTGATCGAGTCCGCTGCCAGGGTGGGCGAGGAGAACCGTCAAGTGGGTGTCCACTACGCGGCGATGGCCGCGACCGCGCTCGATCTCCGACTGGCCGAACGGATCGCCACCTCGGCGGGCCCTCGGCGGCATGGTCGCCTCCTGGCCGAGGTGGCGAGGGCGGCCGCGGCGACCGATCCCGATCGCGCCGTGAGAATCGCCCGTTCGTTCAAGGAACCGGCCGAGCTCGCACCCCTGCTGGCCGATATAGCGGCGAAGATGGCCTCTCGCACGGGGTCCCGTGCCGACAGTCTGATCTCCGAAGCCGATCAGCTGGCACGGCGGATCATGGACCAGCACGACCACACCGTGGCGATGACGTCCGTGATCAAGGCCCTCGCCACGCGCGATCCCGACCGGGCGGTGGAACGGGCCAAGGCGATCGCGAAGGAGACCGGAAGCCCGTGGCCGACAGGTGTCGTGGCGGGCGCCATCGGCGCCGCACAACCCGAGCGCGCCGAACGCATCGCGAAGTCCATCGAGAACGACCTCGAACGGACCGCAGCCCTGGCGGCGGCTGCCGAGGCCATGGCGGCAGTGGATCCTGAACGCGCGGAACGGCTCTGCGAATCCCTTCCTGACACCTACTTCGCGCTCCAAGAAGCCTTGGCGCACACGGCGATCGCCATGGCCCACGCCGACATCGACCGGGCGGAAGAGCTCGCGCTGTCGGTCACCCACCCCCACCACCGAGCCGAGGCCCTGCTCGAAGTACTGAAGGTGGTGACCGCCTGAGGTCAGCAGAACTGCTCGACCACCACCGCCGCGCCAGCCAAACGCACCGCGCCGACCCCCCGACGCGCCGTCAGCCATGCCGACCAGTGCCTGCCAGGACCAAGCTCGTACGTTTCATCGAATCCCCTGAGTTGTGTTCGTCCTGGTTAACGGGGGTGTAAGCCGCCTGTTTGAGTCACCTGACACGCAACGTGCCGTAAGTAACATCCGTTCAGACCTGTATGTAAGGGTTGATAAATACAGTCCTGTCTGTATCTTCAGTGGCAGCAGCGACCCGGCAACGGACAAGGAGCGTCGTGGTGGCCAACAAGGTGTACGTCGTCGGCGTGGGCATGACGAAGTTCGAGAAGCCCGGACGTCGTGAGGGCTGGGATTACCCGCAGATGGCCAAGGAATCCGGGACCAAGGCGCTCGAAGACGCCGGGATCTCCTTCGACGAGGTGCGGCAGGCCTACGTCGGCTACGTCTACGGAGAGTCGACCTCGGGACAGCGGGCGGTCTATGAACTGGGCATGACCGGGATCCCGGTCGTCAACGTCAACAACAACTGCTCGACCGGGTCGACCGCGCTGTACCTCGCCGCGGAAGCGATCCGGGGCGGCCGCGCGGACTGCGCGCTCGCGCTGGGCTTCGAGAAGATGCAGCCGGGATCGCTCGGCTCCACCTACGACGACCGCGAGCAGCCGATGGGCAGGCACCTCCAGGCGCTCGCGGAGATCTCCGAGGTGCTCTTCCCGCCGGCGCCGTGGATGTTCGGCGCGGCCGGCCGGGAGCACATGAAGACCTACGGCACCACCGCCGAGCATTTCGCCAAGATCGGCGAGAAGAACCACCGGCACTCGGTGAACAACCCGTACGCGCAGTTCCAGGAAAGCTATTCGCTGCAGGACATCCTCGACTCGCGGATGATCTACGACCCGCTCACCAAACTCCAGTGCTCGCCGACCTCGGACGGTTCCGGCGCGGCGATCCTCGCCAGCGAGTCCTTTGTGGACTCGCATGGGCTGGCGGAGCAGGCCGTCGAGATCGTCGGGCAGGCGATGACCACCGACTTCGCCAGCACCTTCGACGGTACCGCGAAGAACATCATCGGCTACGACATGAACGTCCAGGCCGCCCACCAGGTGTACGACCAGGCCGGGCTCGGCGCCGAAGACTTCCAGGTCATCGAACTGCACGACTGCTTCTCCGCCAACGAACTCCTGCTCTACGAAGCGCTGGGACTCTGCGCCGAAGGGGAAGCCGGGAAGCTCGTCGACTCCGGGGACACCACCTATGGCGGCAAGTGGGTCGTCAACCCGTCGGGCGGGCTGATCTCCAAGGGGCACCCGCTCGGCGCCACCGGTCTCGCGCAATGCGCCGAACTGACCTGGCAGCTGCGCGGAACCGCGGACAAACGCCAGGTCGACGGCGTCCAGGCCGCGCTGCAGCACAACATCGGACTCGGTGGCGCCGCCGTCGTCACCGCCTACCAGCGCGCCGAGCGCTGATCCCACCGAAAGGACGAACCATGGGCAAGATCAGTGCCTCCGTCGAACTCCCCGCCGCCCCCGACAAGGTGTGGGCGGAGTTCTCCAACCCCAACAACTTCGAGAAGTGGCTGACCATCCACACCAAGTGGAAGGGCGAGGTCCCGGCCGAATTCTCCAAGGGGGCGCAGGCTTCCGAGGTCGTCACGATGCTCGGGATGCCGAACACGATCACCTGGACGGTCGACGAGTTCGAGGCGCCGTCGAAGCTGGCGATCTCCGGCACCGGGATGGCCGGGGTGAAGGTCAAGTTCGAGCTGACCGTGGCGGCGTCCGGCGAGGGATCGCTCGCCAGCATCAACGCGGAGTTCGCAGGCCAGATGATCGTCGGCGCGCTCGGCAAGGCCGTCGAGAAGGACGGCAAGAAGAACCTCGACGCCTCCCTCGAGAACTTCAAGGCGCTGGTCGCGTGACCGACGAGCGATTCGATCCCGACGGCCTCGGCAAGTGGACCGAGGAGTCCCGGTTCGAGGTGACCCGCGAGCGGCTGATCGAGTACGCGAAGGCCACCAACGACCCGATCCCGGCGCATCTCGCCGGGGACGTCGCGAGCCCCGTGTTCGCGATCGTGCCGGTGTTCGAGTCGCTGATGGAACCCGCGCTCGAGGTCGTCCCGGTCGGGCTGTTCGGCCGGATCGTGCACGGGGAACAGGAATTCCGGTTCCACCGGCCGATCCGCCCCGGCGACAAGCTCGTTTCGCGGGCGCGGATGACGGGCTACGAAGGCTTGTCGAACGGCACGCGCGGCACCATCCACCTCGAATGCCGCACTGAAGACGACGACCTGGTCAACGAGCAGTACGTGACCTTGTTCGTGCGCGGGTTCGACACCGGTGAGACGCGGGGCGAACTCGGGCCGGAGCACAAGTTCGACGAAGGCCTGCGTTCGCGGGCACCGGTGGCGAAGGTGAACCAGCACGTCGACGACGACCAGACGTACCGGTACGCGCCCGCCGCAGGCGACCCCATGCCCATCCATCTCGACGAAGAGGTCGCGAAGGATTCGGGACTGCCGGGGATCATCGCGCACGGCCTGTGCACCATGGCGTTCACCTCGTGGGCGCTGCTGACCGAGGTCGCCGGGTCCGATGTGGACAGACTGAAACGGTTCGCCGTGCGGTTCGCCAAACCGGTGCTGCCCGGGCAAGACCTGACCACGTCCATCTGGAGCGCGGGTGGCGGGAGCTACGCGTTCGAAACCACCGTCGGCGAAACCGTCGTGATCAAAGACGGCCTCGCGGAATTCGCGGAGTAGGAGCAAAGCCATGGGAGCACTTGACGGGCGGGTCGCCGTCATCACCGGCGCCGGCCGGGGGATCGGCCGCGAGCACGCGCTGCTGTTCGCACGGGAGGGCGCGAGCGTCGTGGTCAACGACCTCGGCGGGGCGAACGACGGCAGCGGGGCCGACACCGGCCCGGCACAGGAGGTCGTCGACGAGATCCGCGCGGCGGGCGGCAAGGCCGTGGCGAACACGGCCAACGTCGCCGACTGGGCGGGCGCCGAGGAACTGGTCGCGCAGGCGGTGGGCGAGTTCGGCAGGCTGGACGTCGTGGTGAACAACGCGGGCATCCTGCGCGACGCGTTCATCGCCGGACTGGAGGAGTCCCAATGGGATTCCGTGATCGCCGTGCATCTGAAGGGGCACGCGGCGGTGCTGCGGCACGCGGCCGCGTACTGGAAGTCGGCGAGCAAGGCCGGTGAGCGGGTGGCGGGCTCGGTGATCAACACCGCGTCGGCGTCCGGGGTCACGTTGCCGAACGCCGGACAAGCGAACTACGGCGCGGCGAAGGCGGGCATCGCCGCGCTGACGCTGGTCGCCGCCGAGGAACTGGAACGCTACGGCGTGCGGGTCAACGCGATCGCCCCGATCGCGCGCACGCGGCTCACCCTGGCGACGCCGGGTATGGGCGCGATCTTCGCGCAGGAAGTGGAAGAAGGAGAGTTCGACGCGTTCTCCCCGGCCAACATCTCGCCGCTGGTTGCCTATCTCGCGACCGAGAAGTGCCGGCTCACCGGCAAGGTGTTCGCGGTGCAGGGCGGCGCGATCTCCGAACTCGCGGGCTGGCACGACGTCAAGGTGATCGAAACCGAGACCGCCTGGGAGATCGACGACATCGCCGCGAGGCTGCCATGATCGAGTGGTCCGAGACCGAGCTGCTGATCAGGGACACCATCCGGGAGTTCATCGACAAGGAGATCCGGCCGCACCTCGACGCGCTGGAAAGCGGGACACTGCCGCCGTACGACATCATCAGGAAGATGTTCGCGTCCTTCGGCATCGACGCGCTCGCGCGGGAATCGGTGACGAAACTGCTGGCGAAATCGCCCGGGTCCGGTTCAGGTGGCGGCGGGCTCGCGTTCGGCGGGCAGGAGGCGATGGCGCTCATCGCGGTGAGCGAACTGGCCGGGGTCAGCCTCGGCATCGTCGCTTCGCTCGGCGTGAGCATCGGGCTGACCGCGCAGACGATCCTGACCAAGGGCACGCAGGCGCAGAAGGAACGCTGGCTGCCTTCTCTTGTCACCTTCGAGAAGGTCGGCGCGTGGGCGATCACCGAACCCGATTCCGGCTCGGACGCTTTCGGTGGGATGAAGACGTCGGTGCGGCGCGAAGGTGACGAATATGTCCTCAATGGACAGAAGACGTTCATCACCAACGGCCCGTACGCCGACACGATCATCGTGTACGCGAAGCTCGACGACGGCGACGGTACCGCCGTCCGCGACCGCAAGGTGCTGACGTTCGTGCTGGACAAGGGTATGCCCGGGCTCACGCAGGGCAAGCCGTTCAAGAAGATGGGCATGATGTCGTCACCGACCGGCGAGCTGTTCTTCAGCGACGTCCGGCTCGGGCGGGACAGGCTGCTCGGCGAATCCGAGACCGGCCGCGACGGCGACAGCAAGGCCGAGGTGAAGTCCGGGTTCGCCGTCGAGCGGATCGGGGTCGCGGCGCTGGCGCTCGGGATCATCAACGAATGCCACCGGCTCTGCGTGGACTACGCGAAGAACCGGAAGCTGTGGGGCCAGGAGATCGGGCGGTTCCAGCTGATCCAGCTCAAGCTGGCGAAGATGGAAGTCGCGCGGATCAACGTGCAGAACATGGTGTTCCAGCTGATCGAGACCCTGCGGGCGGGCAAGATGCCGACGCTGGCCGAGGCTTCCGCGATGAAGCTGTACTCGTCGGAGGCGGCCACCGAGGTCGCGATGGAGGCCGTGCAGCTGTTCGGCGGCAACGGGTACATGGCGGAGTACCGGGTGGAGCAGCTGGCGCGGGACGCGAAGTCGCTGATGATCTACGCGGGAAGCAACGAGATCCAGGTGACGCACATCGCGAAGGGTCTGCTGGGCCGCTGAGGGAGCAAGGGACCTTTGCTATCGCGTGGGTGAGACGGCCGGCGGACGTGCAATGAAGGGGCCTTTCATAGCAAAATTTGCTATGAAAGGCCCCTTCATTGCGCTTGCGCTGGGTGGGGAGCGCCGGGGGTGGCCGCAAGTAGGTGACTAATTGCGGCAGGGCGGCGGGGTCAGCTGCGTTCGATCAGGTGGCCGACGACCTCGGGGCCCGGGTGGGCGTGGCCGGAGCCATCGCGCCGGACGTCGGCCTCCGGCAGTTCCACCGGGTCACCGGTGCGCGACGCGCCGGCGGGACGCGGGCCGATCCAGCCCACCACCAGCCGCGTTTCGCCCTTGAGGAACCGTTGTGCCCGGACACCGGCGGTCGCCCGGCCCTTGGCCGGGTACTCGCTGAACGGGGTCACCTTCACGCTCGCGCCGGTCGCGGTGACGACCATCGGCTCGCCGTGTTCGGCGTCGTCGGTGCGGATCGCGCCGAAGAAGACCACTTCCGCTTCGCCGCGCACGGTGATCCCGGCCATGCCGCCGCCCTTGAGGCCCTGCGGCCGCACGAGCGACGCCGGGTAGCGCAGCAGTGACGCTTCGGACGACAGAAACGCCAGCGTCTCGTCGCCGTCGGTGAGCCAGGTAGCGCCGACGACCTCATCGCCGTCCTTCAAGCTGATCACGTCGAACTCGTCCGAGCGGACCGGCCATTCCGGCGCGCACACCTTTACGACGCCGAGTTTGGTGCCGAGCGCGAGACCAGGGGAGCCTGCCGCCTGATCGCCGAGCGGCGCCAAGCCGATGACGCGCTCGCCCTTCTCCAACGGCACCAGTTCCTTCGCGGCCATCCCGCCGCGAAGCGAAACGGTGCCAGCCTGCTCGGGCAGCACCGGCAGCGGCAGCACGTCGGTCTTGAACGCGCGGCCGCGGTTGGTCACCAGCAGCACCTGACCGCGTGCGGTCGAATGGACCACCGCGGACACCGAGTCGTGTTTGACGCGGCCGTTGCGGCGCCGCACTTCCGACGCCTCCTCCGATTCCGCCGCCGTCCGCGCGACCAGCCCGGTGGCCGACAGGATCACCTGGCACGGATCGTCGGCGACCTCCAGCGGACCGGACGGCTTCGACGCGGCGAGGACCTCCTTGAGGTCACCGTCGATCAGCGCGGTGCGGCGTTCGGTGGGGGAGTCCTTGGCGACCTTGGCCAGCTCGGCCGAGACGACCTTCTTCAGCACCGACTCGTCGTCGAGGATCTTCGACAGTTCGGCGATCTCCTCGCGCAGCTTGTCCTGCTCCGCCTCGAGTTCGATCCGGTCGTACTTCGTGAGCCGCCGCAGCGGGGTGTCCAGGATGTAGGTCGCCTGGATCTCCGAGAGCTTGAACCGCTTCATCAGGCCGTCCTTCGCGGCCGCGGCGTTGTCGCTGTCGCGGATCAGCTTGATCACCTTGTCGATGTCGAGCAGGGCGATCAGCAGACCGTCGACCAGGTGCAGGCGCTCCTCGCGCTTGCGGCGCCGGTAGCGCGTGCGGCGGGTGACGACCTCGTAGCGGTGGCTGAGGAAGACCTCCAGCAACGCCTTGAGCCCCAGCGTCTGCGGCTGCCCGTCCACCAGGACGAGGTTGTTGATGCCGAAGGACTGCTCCAGCGGCGTCAGGCGGTACAGGTCCGCCAGCAGGGCCTGCGGGTTCACGCCGACCTTGCATTCGACGACCAGCCGCGTGCCGTTCTCGCGGTCGGTGAGGTCCTTGACGTCGGCGATGCCGGTGAGCCGCTTGGACTTGTTGACCTCGTCGGTGATCTTCTCGATCACCTTCTCCGGGCCGACGCCGTACGGCAGCTCGGTGACGGTGATCGCCTGACGGCCGCGGCTGCCCTCGAGCGGACCGGTTTCAGCGCTGGCGCGCATGCGCACGACACCACGGCCGGTCTCGTAGGCGCGGCGGACCTCGTCGAGTCCCAGCAGCGAGCCGCCGGTCGGCAGGTCCGGGCCGGGGATGAACTCCATCAGCTTGTCGAGAGTGGCGTTCGGATGGTTGATCAGCCACCGCGCCGCGCCGATGACCTCGGTCAAGTTGTGCGGGATCATATTGGTCGCCATCCCGACCGCGATCCCGGACGTGCCGTTGACCAGCAGGTTCGGGAACGCCGCGGGCAGCACGGACGGCTCTTCGAGCGAACCGTCGTAGTTCGGCCGGAAGTCGACGGTGTCCTCGCCGAGTTCGCCGGCCAGCAGCATCGCTTCGGGGGACAGCCGCGCCTCGGTGTACCGCGAGGCGGCCGGGCCGTCGTCGGGGGAGCCGAAGTTGCCGTGCCCGTCGACCAGCGGGACGTTGAGTGAGAAGTCCTGCGCGAGGCGGACCATGGCATCGTAGATCGCCGTGTCGCCGTGCGGGTGGTACTTGCCCATCACGTCGCCGACCACGCGGGACGACTTCACGTACGCGTGCGTCGGCCGGTAGCCGTTCTCGTTCATCGAGTACATGATCCGGCGGTGTACCGGTTTCAGCCCGTCCCGCGCGTCCGGGAGCGCCCGCGAGTGGATGACCGAGTACGCGTACTCCAGGTACGAGTCCTCGATCTCCGTCTTCAGCGGGTTGTCGAAGACGTTCGCACCGGGCCTGTCGAACGCGGAGGGGTCGACCTTGGTGGTGGTGCCCTTACGGCGTGCCATTGCTCAAAGCTCCTTGAATAGCAACGAAATCAGGCGTCAATGGCGTCGCGGTCGACCCGGTCGGAGGACTCGACGAGCCAGTTGCGGCGGGGTTCGACCTTCTCGCCCATCAACAGTTCGAGCGCGTTCTCCGCGGCTTCGGCGTCGTCGAGGGTGATGCGGCGGACCGAGCGGGTGGCGGGGTTCATCGTGGTGTCCCACAGTTCGTCGGCGTCCATCTCGCCGAGACCCTTGAACCGCGGCACCGGCGTGACGATCTGCTTGCCCGCCCGCTCCAGCTCCGCGAACTTGGTCTCCATCTCCTTCTGGCTGAAGGTGAAATGGGTTTCCGGGTTGCGGCCCTTGGTGACCAGTTTGTGCAGCGGCGGCATCGCGGCGTAGAGCCTGCCGTCCTCGATCACCGGCCGCATGTACTTGGCGAACAGCGTGATCAGCAGCGTCCGGATATGCGAACCGTCGACGTCCGCGTCGGCCATCAGGATCACCCGGCCGTAGCGCATGGTCGACAGGTCGAACGTGCGCCCGCTGCCCGCGCCGAGCACCTGCACGATCGAGGCGATCTCGGCGTTCTTCAAGGTGTCGCCGAGCGATGCCTTCTGGACGTTGAGGATCTTGCCGCGCAAGGGAAGCAGCGCCTGATACTCGGAGACGCGTGCCATCCGCGCCGAACCGAGCGCGCTGTCACCCTCGACGAGGAACAGCTCACTGCGGGAGACGCCGGTGGTGCGGCAGTCGACCAGCTTCGGCGGCATGGCAGCGCCTTCGAGCGCGGTCTTGCGCCGGGCGGCGTCCTTCTGCTGCTTCTGGGTGAGCCGGACGCGTGCCGCGTCGACCACCTTCTGCAGCACGACCTTCGCCTCGGACTTGGTCTTGCGCTCCTCGGTCCAGGACCGGATGTGCTTGTCGACGACGCCCTGGATGACGCGGGTGATCCCGGCGGTGGACAGCTCGTCCTTGGTCTGCGAGGTGAACTGCGGCTCCGGCAGCCGGACGTGGACGACCGCCGTCATCCCTTCGAGGACGTCCTCGACGGTCGGCATGTCCTCCTTGGGTTTGAGCAGCCCGCGGGTTTTGGAAATGGCGTCCTGCAAGGCTTTCAGCACCGCGCGGTCGAAACCGCGGCGGTGTGTGCCGCCGTGCACGTTGCGGATGGTGTTGGTGAAGCACTCCACCGTGCGCTCGTAGCCGGTGCCCCAGCGCAGCGCGACCTCGATCTCCGCGTGACGCACCACATTGGACTGCATGACACCGTTGGCGTCGGCCGCGTTCTCCTTGTACGTGCCCTCGCCGTTGATGATCAGCGTGCCGCAGACGGGTTTCTCGCTGTCCGGGGCGAGGAAGTCGACCATGTCGGCGAGGCCGTTCGGGAAGTGGAAGGTCTCTTCGCTGATCGAATCGTCGACGGCGGTGCGCAGGACATAGGTGACGCCGGGGACCAGGAAGGCGGTGTTGCGCATCTTCGCGCGGACACCCTCGACGTCGAGCGAAGAGCCGGTCTCGAAGTAGCGCGAGTCGTACCAGTACCGGATCGACGTGCCCGAGCGCTCGCCGCGTTTCATCTTCCCGGTGACGTTGAGCCCGGACTTGCGGGTGAACTTGGCCTTCGGGCCGGGTCCGTCGAACACGCCGGGGACGCCGTGCGCGAACGACATCTGGTGGACCTTGCCCTCTTGCTTCACCGTGACGTCGAAGCGGTGCGACAGCGCGTTCACCGCCGAAGCGCCGACACCGTGCAGGCCACCGGAGGTCTTGTAGCCCGAGCCGCCGAACTTGCCGCCGGCGTGCAGCCTCGTCAGCACCAGCTCGACACCGGACAGACCGGATTTGGCGTGGGTGCCGGTGGGGATGCCGCGGCCGTCGTCGTCGACCTGGACGCTGCCGTCGGCGTGCAGGGTGACCACGATCTTCGTGGCGTGACCGGCCACACCCTCGTCGGTCGAGTTGTCCACGACCTCGGAGAACAGGTGGTTGATGCCTCGGCTGTCGGTGGAGCCGATGTACATCCCGGGGCGCTTGCGGACCGCTTCCAGACCCTCGAGATGCGTCAGGTCGTCGGCCCCGTACAGGGTCTCAGCAGTCACTGGGTACTTCTCCTGGAGTCATGGCTCGCGAACTAGCTCGTGGAGGTGGTGTTCAACGCGACACCGTACTGGAGGATATCCGTCCCCTCCGACAGCTTCGTCCTCCCGAGCCCCCGGTGTGGCGGATCACGCCGTCCCGGTGGCCGGGTCACGGGTGGGGAAAGCAGCTTCCTAGCGGCGTGGATGAGGCGTTATCGTTCCCGGTGTCACAGGGTGACGGGGGGAACAAGGTGACCGTCGGAGTCGGTCCCACACGCGTCTCGACCGTACAGCGCGTCGTGAGTCTCTGGTATTTCGTGGTGGTCGTCGGGTCGTTCGGCATGCTCGCGTTGATACCGGTCGCGCATGCCGCGATCCGGTTGCGGCGCGCGGTTCTCTGGCTGTTCGTGCTGGGCTATGGCGGTGTCGCCGTCGGGATGACGTTCCTGCTCGAGCGGGCGGCGACGGAGGGCGAGTCGGAGGCGATGCTGTCGTTCGCCTGGCTCTTCGGCACGATCCTGTTCATCACCGGGACCTGCGTACACCTCGCGCTGTTGCGGAACAAGATCCTCTATCCGCCGCCGACGGCGTGGGTCGAGTCCGGTATGCACTGCGGGCTGTTCTCGATCGACATCGCCGGATTCGGCCAGGTCGGGCGCAGCAGCGAGATCTTCGTGCAGGTCCGGCGGATGCTCTTCGGCCTGCTCTCCACCGCCTTCGAGGCCAGCGGGATCGCCTGGGACGCCTGCCTGAAACGCGACACCGGGGACGGCATGATCGTCGTGGTCCCACCGCATTTCCCGAAGTTCCGCCTGGTGTACCCGCTGGTTTCCCGGCTGACCGCGGAACTGGCCAGGTACAACGTGGTCACCGAGCCCGGCCTGCGGATCCGGGTGCGGGTGGCCATCCACGCCGGCGAGATCGCGCTCGACGAGTACGGCGTGACGGGACGCCCGAAGGTGCTGCTCGCCCGGCTGCTCGATTCGCGGGTGCTGCGGGACGCGCTCGCCGCGGCGCCGGACGAGTCACCCGTGGTGGTGCTCGTCTCCGACCGCTTCCACGAGGACGTCCAGGACCAGGGCGGCCCCGGTCTCGACACGATGAGTTACCGGCAGGTGCTCGTGCACGAGAAGGAGACCGAGGTCCGCGCCTGGCTGCATGTTCCGGATCCGGTGCTCAGAGGGCTGCCGTGAGGACCTCCAGCGCGCTGTGCTGACGGGCGGCGTCGATCTTGTCGACCGGCCCGGCCCAGCGCAGGCCGTGCTGATCGAGCGACGTGCGGTTGTTCGCGATCGTCGAGTTCGCCTGCCGGGTCAGGTAAGCGCGGTACGGCCTGCCGGAGAGGGCCCGGTCGAGCTCGCCGAGCCCCCTGGCGTACGCGCCCTTGAACGACGGCCCGTCGGCGCCGCAGTCGCCGGACTCGCACGGGTCGCGCAGGATCCCGTTCGCGTGCAGCAGCGACGTCGTGGTGGAGGCGTCCGCGAGCCGGCGGGCACGGGTGAGCAGGGCGGCGTCACCGGTGGCACGGTTCAGTTCGACCAGCGCGCCGAGGACGATGCCCTGGTTGTAACTCCAGACGGCCTGCCCGTTGTTGGCGCAGGAGGAGTTCAGCCCGTCGTTGATCAGGTCGGCGCCGTTGATCATGCCGCTCGCGCGGAACCAGTCCCAGACCTCGCGTGCCCGTGCGAGCTGGACGGTGTCGCCGGGGAGCCGGTTGTGCAGTGACGCGGCCACCTTGACGTACAACTCGTTGGTGACGGCGTTCTTGTACGTCTTCGCCGTCGACCACCAGAGACCGCCGCCGCAGGTCCCGTCGCGGTAGGAGTACATGTAGTTCGCCGCGATGACGGCGGTGTCGAGGTAGCGGCGGTCCTTGGTCAGGTCGTAGGCGCGGATCCAGGCGAGCGCCCACCAGCCGGTGTCGTCGATGTATTCGTTCGTGAAGTTGTTGCCACGATTGCGGTCGAAGGTGTTGGCGATGGCGTAGCGGTAGTTCGGCGAACCGGTGCGGGTGCTGTAGTCGAGGATCGCGGTGAGCGCGTTGGCCGAGTTCCACCAGCCCGTGGTCTGCCAGAGGCCGGTGCTGTTGTCGTAGAACTGCATGAGCGCGGTCGCCGCCGCTTCGGCGCGGTCGTTCGCGGCGACCGTGGTGCGGAACCACGGTGTGCAGGCGATTTCCGGCCGGTTGCTCGCCTTCCCGCAGGCGCGAAGGGCACCGAAACGGTGGGTGGCGGGGTCGTCGACGTTGAACATCAGGGTCCGCCAGCCGCGTTGACCGGCGGGGATCTTCGTGTCACCGATCCGGCTGTCGCCTGCCCAGGTGCGGCCGCCGTCGAAGGAACGGTCGAGCCAGACCTCGTCGCCGGGGTCACCGTTGCCGATGCTGCCCCAGCCCATGTTGTCGCCGTCCGAGAGATGCAGCGTGATGCCGCGGCCCCAGACCGTCGCGGTGCCGGGTCTTCTTTCGCCGACGGCCAATGCCGGGTCGCGGCTGTCGCAGTACTTGGCGCAGATCGTCGCCGCGACGGTGGGTTCGGGAGTGGTGGTCACCGGCGTGAGAGCGAATGTCAACGTTGTCACAAGCAGGGATGTGAGCCACATGGATTCGAGTGTGAGTGCGGCCACTTTCCCGGCCGATCAAGTCACCCTTTCAGCTCGCGCCGATGGTCTGGAATACTTCTTGCGCGCGTGAGGTTGAACGCTCAAGCAACGTAACCCCGGCCCAGGGAGCAGGTCATGCAGTTCGGAATCTTCACGGTGGGCGATGTGACGACCGACCCGACCACCGGGGAGGCGCCCAGCGAGTACGAGCGGATCAAGGCGATGGTGCGCATCGCGCTCAAGGCCGAAGAAGTCGGCCTCGACGTCTTCGCGACCGGCGAGCACCACAACCCGCCCTTCGTGCCTTCTTCGCCTACGACGATGCTCGGCTACATCGCCGCGCAGACGTCGAAGATCATCCTTTCCACCTCGACCACGCTGATCACCACGAACGACCCGGTGAAGATCGCCGAGGACTTCGCGATGCTCCAGCACCTCGCCGACGGCCGCGTCGACCTGATGATGGGTCGCGGCAACACCGGACCGGTGTACCCGTGGTTCGGACAGGACATCCGGCAGGGCATTCCGCTGGCCATCGAGAACTACCACCTGCTGCACCGGTTGTGGCGCGAGGACGTGGTCAGCTGGTCCGGCAAGTTCCGGACGCCGCTGCAGGAGTTCACCTCGACCCCGAGGCCGCTCGACGGTGTCCCGCCGTTCGTGTGGCACGGCTCGATCCGCAGCCCGGAGATCGCGGAGCAGGCCGCCTACTACGGCGACGGGTTCTTCGCGAACCACATCTTCTGGCCGAAGGAGCACTTCCAGTCGCTGATCGACCTGTACCGCGAGCGGTACGAGCACTACGGGCACGGCAAGGCGGACCAGGCCATCGTCGGGCTCGGCGGCCAGGTGTTCCTGCGGCCGAAGTCGCAGGACGCGGTGCGGGAGTTCCGGCCGTACTTCGACAACGCGCCGGTGTACGGGCACGGGCCGTCGCTGGAGGAGTTCACCGAGCAGACGCCGCTGACCGTCGGGAGCCCGCAAGAGGTGATCGACAAGACGCTGACCTTCCGCGAGCACTTCGGCGACTACCAGCGTCAGCTGTTCCTGATGGACCACGCCGGACTGCCGTTGAAGACCGTGCTGGAACAGCTCGATCTGCTCGGCGAGCACGTGATTCCGGTGCTGCGCAAGGAACTTGACTCACTTCGTCCTTCTCATGTGCCCGAAGCGCCTACGCACGCTTCGCTTTCTTCGGGGGTTTTGGCATGACGACGATCGCTGTCGTGACCGCGGGACTGAGCCAGCCGTCCTCGACGCGGCTGCTCGCGGACAAACTCGCCGCGGCGGTTTCCACCGCGCTGCCGGACGCGGAGATCGAGGTGATCGAACTCCGCGACCTGGCCATCGACGTCACGAAGAACATGCTGACCGGATTCCCTTCGCCTGCCCTGCGCGCGGCCATCGACACGGTGACCGCCGCGGACGGCCTGATCGCCGTGACGCCGGTGTTCACCGCGTCGTACAGCGGACTGTTCAAGTCGTTCTTCGACGTGCTGGACCAGAAGGCGCTCGACGGGAAACCGGTGCTGATCGGCGCCACCGGCGGAACCGAACGGCACTCGCTGGTGCTCGACTTCGCGCTGCGTCCGCTCTTCGCTTACCTTCGCGCCGAGCCTGTCGCGACGGCGGTGTACGCGGCTTCGTCGGACTGGGCGTCTCCGGGGGATCTCGACACGCGGGCTTCGCGGGCGGGGCGGGAGCTGGCTTCGCGGCTGTCGTCGGAGGGGACGGCCTTGGCTCCTGACAGCGGGTTCGTACCGTTCGAGCAGCTGCTGCGTGCGGGGGAGTGAGCAAGGGACCTTTGCTATCACTTCGCAGGTCGGGAGCAACATCAGCGAGTGAAGGCCCCCTTCCCTCGGCTCAGCCGAGGGAAGGGGGCCTTCACTCGCTTCAGGGGGTCTGCCAGATCGGCCGGATCTCGATGGTCGCGAACTTCGTGACCGGATGCGTCGAGACGATCTCGATCGCCTCGTCGAGATCGGCGCACTCGATCAGGTCGTAGCCGAGGATCTGTTCCTTCGTCTCCGCGAACGGCCCGTCCGAGACGAGCAGTTCGCCGTCGCGGCGCCGGACGGTGGTCGCGGTGGCCGCCGAACGGAGCCTGCTGCCGGACAGCCGGACCCCGCGAGCGGTCATCTCGTCGACCCACGCCTGCGTCTTTTCGTCCAGCGGGTCTTCGCTCTCGTCCGCGCCGGGGTACGGGCTTCCGCAGATCAGCAACATGTAGCGCATCGGTCCTCCTTGGGCTGAACTGTTCATCACCCCGACGAACGGGTTCGTCAGAAACAGACCATGCCAGGACCAGCGCGTTTCCGGCCCGACCGGCACAATCGAAGGAAAGGCGAAGGCGAGGAGACGACGGTGGGCATCGGAAAACCCGTGAAGCAGGTCCTGATCCTGATCGCGGGCGGAATTCTCCTGCTGGTCGGTATCGCGCTACTCGTGCTGCCCGGGCCGGGTCTGCTGCTGGTGCTAGCGGGTCTGCTGGTGCTGGCCTCGGAGTTCCCCGTGGTGGAGAAGTACGTCGATCCGATCCGCGACAGGGCGATGAAGGCGGCCGAGGACAGTGTTTCGTCGCCGCTGCGCATCGCGGGTTCGGTGCTGGCCGGGCTGGGCCTGCTGGCCGCGGGGGTCGTCTGGGGGCTCGTGCCCGGGCTGCCGCTCGGCGGCTGGAGCACCGGTTCGAGTCTGATTCTCTCCGGGCTCATCCTGTTCGCGTTGCTGATCTGGAGTTACAAGCGGGTACAGGCCAGGAGGGCCGCGAAGGCCGAATAACAGCCGGGTGGTCTGGTACGGTGCGGCGCGTGGCCCCCGAATTCCAGCGCGCGCGGCGGCCGGAACAGGTCGAGGCCCGGCGCGCGGCGATCCTCGGAGTGGCGCGCGAGTTACTGGCCGAGCGGCCCGTGTCCCGGATCAGTTTGCGGGAGCTGAGCGATCGGGTCGGCCTGGCGAAGTCGAATGTGCTGCGGTACTTCGACAGCCGCGAGGCCATCTTCCTGGAAGTCCTCGACTCGATCTGGGTCGCGTGGCTCGACGAGCTCGAAGGCGAGCTAGGCGCGCCTGACGCCGCGAAGCCGGGGTACGAGCGCGAAGTGCGCGTCGCGACCGTCATCGCGAAGTCGCTCTCGCGGCAACGCCTGCTGTGCGAGCTGATCAGCACGATGGCCGCCGTGCTCGAACGCAACATCTCCGTGGAGACCGCCAGGGCGTTCAAGACCCGGGCGGGTGAACGGACCGAACGGCTCGCCGACGTCGTCCGCGATCGGGTCCCGTTGGACGCCGAAGCGGCCGGACACTTCGCGAAGGCGGTCTTCATCCTCGTCGCGGGACTGTGGCCGTACGCGAACCCAGGCGAGGCAGTGGCGACGGTCCTGGCCGAACGCGGAGCGCCCGCCGGCCACGACATGTTCGTCGACGGGCTGACCGAAGGGCTGGCCAACCAGCTGGTCGGCCTCGTCGTTCGCGCAGGTCAGGGCCCCGGGCGATAGCAAAGGTCCCTTGCTCCCTTCCCGCACGCGCCGGGGCGGCCGGACCTGCATAAGGTGAGCCGAACCCACTTGCACAAGGAGCGATCATGAGCCCAGGCGGCACCCTCACCCTCGGCGATCTCACCGTGAGCCGGATGGGCTACGGCGCCATGCGGCTGTCCGGCCCCGGCATCTGGGGGCCGCCGAGCGACCGCGAAACCGCGATCGCCGTCCTCCGCGAGGCGGTCGAGCTGGGCGTGACCCATATCGACACCAGCGACTTCTACGGCCCGCACACGACCAACGAGCTGATCCGCGAGGCACTGCACCCGTACCCGGACGAGCTGCACATCGTCACGAAGGTCGGCGCGAAGCGGACTCCGGACAAGGGCTGGCCTTCGGCGCTCTCGCGGGAGGAACTGACCTCCGCGGTCCACGACAACCTGCGCAACCTCGGCGTCGACGCGCTCGACGTCGTCAACCTGCGGCTCGCGGGGGAGCACGGCGTCTTCCCGATCCCGGTCTCGATCACGGAGCCGTTCGAGGTGCTGGCCGAGTTGCGGCAGCAGGGCCTGATCCGGCATCTCGGTCTGAGCCACGTCTCGGCGGAGCAGGTCAAGGAGGCCCGGGCCATCGCGCCGGTCGTCTGCGTGCAGAACGAGTACAACGTCGCGAACCGCGCCAACGACGGCCTGCTCGACGCCCTCGCGGCGATCAGCGTCCCGTTCGTGCCGTACTTCCCGCTCGGTGGATTCACGCCGTTGCAGTCCGGTGTGCTCGACGACTGCGCCCGCCGGGTCGACGCGACGCCGATGCAGGTCGCGCTCGCGTGGCTGCTGCGGCGGTCGCCGAACATCCTGCTGATCCCGGGGACGTCTTCGCTGCAGCACCTGCGCGAGAACGTCGCCGCCGCGAAGCTGGAACTGCCCGCGGACGTCATCGCCGACCTCGACGCCCTCGCCTGATCGCGCGTGAAGGCCCCCTTCCCGCGGCTCAGCCGAGGGAAGGGGGCCTTCACGCGCGTTCAGAGGACATCCCGGCGCCGCAGCAGCCAGCCGCCGAGACCGGCGAAGACCACCAGATAGCCGGCCACCACCAGCGTCGCCTGGGAGACGCCGACGAGTTCCCCGATTCCCGGCGTCGCGCCCGAAGCGCCGAGCGACGCGGCCAGCGAACCGGCGTTGGCTCCCGGCAACGCCAGCTGGAGCGTGCCGACCCAGTCCACCAGCGGGGCCGCGACGCCGAACAGCAGGTTCTGGACCACCAGCAGCCACACCAGGCCGAGCCCGATCGGCAGCGCCACCCCGCGCATCGCGATGGCGAGCGCCGCGCCGAGGGCCGTCCAGGTCATCGCGATCAGCCAGCCCGCCCCGATCCCGGTGACGATCTCGCCAGGCGACGGCCAGTTCATCGGCTCGCCTTCCGAGGAGGCGATGAGCGCGCTAGTGACCGCGCCGGTGGCGAAGCTCGTCAGCACGACGGTCAGTGCCGCGACGGCCAGCGCGAACAACTTTCCACTGTAGACGGTCAGGCGCGAAGGCCCTTGTGTCAGCACGGTTTTCCACGTGCCCCAGCCGTATTCGGTGCCGACGGCCAGCACGCCGAGCACCAGCAGGATCGCCCCGAGGAACACCGGCAGCCCGCCGATCGCGTTGCCGACCAGATTCGACGGCGCCGTCGCGGCCAGCCCGCGATCCGTACCCGGCGCCCCGCTCGACGAACCCGCCGCGCCCGCGAGCGGCAGCAGATAGGTGAAGGTCAGGCCGAGCACGACCGCGATCCCCAGCATGAACCAGTTCGCCGGCCGCCGGACGAGTTTCGCCAGCTCGGCGGTGCAGCTACCCCACATGATCCGCCACCTCTCCGGTGAGTTCGAAGAACACCTGTTCCAGATCGCGTTCGCGGACATGCAGTTCGCGCACCGCGATCCCTTCCGTGACGAGTTCGCGGTTCAGCCACGACGCGCGTTCCGGGTCCACGGTCAGATCGAGCCCTGTCCCGCTCGCGCGCACGTTCTCCGCGCCGATCCGGCGCCGCACCAGGTCGGCGGCGTGCAGGTTGTCGTCGGTCTCGATATGCAGCACCGTGCCGCCGCGGAGTTCGGCGACGGTGTTCTCCGCGACCAGCCGCCCGCGCGAGACGACGCCGACGCGGTCGCAGATCTGCTGGACCTCGCCCAGCAGATGACTCGACAGCAGCACGGTGCAGCCTTCCGCGCCGAGCCGCCGGATCAGCACGCGCATGTCGGCCATCCCGGCCGGGTCCAGCCCGTTGGTCGGCTCGTCGAGGATCAGCAGCCGCGGATCCTTCAGCAGTGCCGCCGCGACCCCCAGCCGCTGCTTCATGCCGAGGGAGTAGGTCGAGTACCGGTCCTTGCCGCGATCGGCGAGGTCGACCATCGCGAGCACCTCGCCGACGCGAAGCGGATCCGTTCCGCTGTAGCGGGCGAGCACCTTGAGATTGTCCGAACCGGACAGGTACGGGTAGAAGCCGGGCGATTCGATCAGCGCGCCGACTCCGTCGAGATCCCCGGGCGGCCTGCCGAACAGCCGCACGCCGCCGGAGGTCGGCCGGACGAGGCCCAGCAGCATCCGCAACGTCGTCGTCTTGCCCGCTCCATTCGGGCCGAGGAAGCCGTAGACCTCGCCGGGCAGGACGGTCAGTTTCATCCGGTCGACGGCGAGGTGCTCGCCGTACCGTTTCGTGAGTTCATCGGTGTCCACGGGAAGGTTCATGGTGACGAATGGTGTCCCGTGGGAGGCCCTCGGCACATCCGTTCCCAGGCGGCACCCGGCGTACGTCGTCGGACGTAGTGCGTGGCCGGAATCCTGCGATATCCGTCGAAAACACCGCTATCGGAGGCCGGGTTGACGATCATAGGCTCGGTCGCGTGTCCAAAGTCCTCTTGATTCTCCACGTGCTCGCCGCCGTGATCGCGGTCGGTCCGGTCACCGTCGCGGCGAGCATGTTCCCCGCCGCCGCGCGGAAGGCGTTCGCCGAACCGGGTTCCGGACTGTCGGTGCTGCGCGCGCTCAACCGGATCTGCCGGGTCTACGCCGTCTTCGGGGTGGCGGTGCCGTTCTTCGGGCTGGCGACGGCGGGCAGCATGCGGGTCTTCGGCGACCTGTGGGTGATCGTGTCGATCGTGCTCACCGCCGCGGCCGCCGGTGTGCTGGCGTTGCTGGTCCTGCCGGGGCAGAACGCGATCCTCGCCGCGCTGGACGCCGAGCCGCCCTCGGAACCGCTCACGGCGGGGCGGGTGGCGATGTACACCGGGATGTTCAATCTGCTCTGGGTCGTGGTGACGGTATTGATGATCGTGCGGCCGGGGTCGACCACCGGCGCGTAAGCCTCGTGAGTGGTAAGGACGGTTCTAGCCGTCCTTACCACTCACGAGACGCGAGGATGAGCGGACGGCTCCTTCAGCGCTTCCGATGGTCCCGGCGCCGAGCTCTTATGTCGTGAAGGGCACCTTTGAGACGTTCATCGTCTCAAAGGTGCCCTTCGCGACATCCCGACGACCGCGACCACTTACGTGAGCGCCTGACTGGAGTCCTTCACAGACTCGCGAGACCGGCTCACCCGCCGTAGGTACCTAAGACAACCTTGGCTCTAGCCGTCCTTACCACTCACGAGCTATTGGTTACGAGCTCAGCAACTGGTTGAAGAACGACCGGTAACGTCGCAGCGCGATCCGGAGGTCTTCGGTGGCCGGTTCACCCTGACTCCACGCCGATTCCAGTTCCTTCTTGTGGTCCGCGAAGGTCGTGGCCAGATTCTGGATCACGACGGCGACGAGTTCGTCGGCCTCCTTGACCGCCCGCCGCGGATCGTCCACAAAGGCCGTCTGGATGTCCTGCCAGCTTTCGCGGAACCGGTCCACGTCGACGTTGTCGAACAACGTCTGCGCCTCGTCTTCGCCGGTGCGTCCGGAATCGTTGTTGCGTCCGGAATCGGTGGCCACCAGGTCCTCGGTGCTCAAGGCCTGCCCGGTGTCGCCGTCGCGACCGTCAGCGATCCGTTCCTCGTCGGGCCGTTCCGTTCCCTCGGCTTCCAGTGGCCTGCGTTCCATGGCTTTCCGCTCCTTCGCCGGCGTCTGTCAACAGATCTTCGAACACTTCGCGGTAGTGCTTCATCGCTTCACGCATGTCCTCTGTGGACATCTCCGATTCCCGATGGCGCTCCAGCGTGTCGTGCCCGGCGCGGTAGTGCCGCAACGCGTTCGCGTGCCGGACGGACAGATCCGCGACCTGCTGCTCGTATCCCTCGGTCGGGTAGCCGCGCTCGGCCATCAAGGAGACCAGTACCCGGTCCGCCTCGACGACGGCGCCGGACGGGCGGTCGACGAACTGTTCCTGGATCAGCGCCCATTCCTGCGCGTATCGGTCCTTTGTGGACTTGGGCAGCGGGCGGATGTCGAGATCCGAATGGCGTTTCACCCGCGACGTGAGCTCACGTTCCGCTTCTCGAGGGTTCTCGTGTTCCTTGACGGCCCGGTCGTACTCGGGCCCGAACGTCTCCTGCAAGCGACGCTTGCGTTGTCCCGCGACGACGAACCAGGCCACCGCTCCCAGTATCAGGATCGCGGCGATGACGATGATGATGACCAACCACGTGGGCATCGTTATCTCCTCCGGATTTCTGCCGGTCAACCCCCGACGGGCCATGGGTTCCCCCGCGTTCTCGGCCGAAAACCCTTGTGCCGCAAGAAGTTTTGGATCTTAGGCCGGATGGCGCAGTGAGAGGTCGCCGGTTCGCCGCCGTTGCGGAAGGCGGCGCGAGCCTTGATAGGCCATTCGACAGAAGTCGTAAGGCTTGCTAACCAGGCGTCCCTCTTATGGGTGCCGCCGATGACTCAGTGTAGGTAAAAACTCCCGATCACTGCTCCGTTGTGGCACTATTGCCCCGTTCGCAGGAAGAGGGCCCGCGAACGGAGGGGGCCGCCGTAATGGGGCTGCCTGGTACGACAAAGAAAGATCATCAGGGGAGGAGATCGCCCAATGTCGACGCCTACCGACGTCAAGGACCCCATCGGCGAGGAGGAGCCGCTAGACCCGGCTCAGCCCGCGCCCGACCAGGGAGAACACCAGCACACCGCGGACTGCGTGCATCAGAACGAGCGAGTCCGGGACTGCCCGGGCGGATGCGCTCAGACGCCGCCGCCCACTCCCTGACCAGCGCTCCTGGCTGAAGAGGTTTCGCCCGTCACCCGGGTTCGAACCGGTGGCGGGCGACTCTCGGCTACGGAGTGTGCTGTCATAGAACAGTGGTGGTAACACAGCTCGATCAAGGCGAGGTCATTCGCAAGGCGCGCGAACTCCAGCGTGCCGGCATCGATGCCGCGTGTTCGGCCCGCCAGCGCGAAGGCATTCTCCTGCTCCGCCGGGGGATGGCCTTACTCGATTCGATCCATCCGGTCGCCGAACGGATGCGGCACGAATGGCTGGCCACCCGGATCCGGCTGGCCTCCAGTATCGCGACCGTGGGCTCCGAGACCAGCGGAGGCGTGGCCTCGGGCCTCGCCGGCCTGGACGACGTCCGCCTGTTGCTCAAAGCGGTGGACGAACCCCGCCTTTACGCGGAATTGCGCGGCCAGCTCGACCACAATTACGGACTCCTGCTCATGGCGGTGGGGCGGAACGAGGAAAGCACGGCGTATTTCGACTCCTCCCTGGCGCACAAAGAGGCCATCCTCGCCATGGAAAAGGATCCGGCGGCGTTGCTCGACCCGTATCTGGGCACGCTGACCACCCGGGGACTCGCTTACACGCGGCTCGGCGACATCCGCCGGGCCAGGCGCGACCTCGCCAGCGCCGTGGACCTCGCCGAACGGAACGGCCTGCGAGTCCAGGCCGCGGACGTCCGCCGCCCGCTGGGCACGCTGGAACTCCGCGTCGGGAACGTGCCCGCCGCGTTGCGGCTCTACGACGAGAGCGAGCGGATCTACCGATCGCTCGACCTGGAGATCCCGTCGCTGCTGAGGTGGGAGCGGGCCGAAGCGTTGTTGACGGCGGGCCTCGCCGAGGAGGCCGGGGCCCATCTCGACGAGATCCTGCCGGTGATGCTGGAACAGCGGAGCATCACCAGGGATCTGGGTGGGGTGGAGCTGTTCCGCGCGTCCGCGGCGCTGATGACCGACGACCTGGAGCTCGCGCGGACCTACGCTGCTTCGGCCCGGCGGCGAACGCTGCGCTGGGGCTGTCAGACCTGTGTCGCCAACGCGACCATCGTCGGCCTTCGCGCCGACGTGCAGGATGCCTTGCGCACCAACGAAATCCCGTCCAGCCTGACCTCGCGCGCGTTGCGTGCGGCGAACGGGATGCCGATGCCGCGGCTCGCCGATCAGGCGGCGCTGGCTCGGATGCTGGCCGTCCGGGTCGAGCTGCGGAAGGGGAAACGCAAACGCGCCGCCGAGCTGCTCGAGCGGATTCCGCGTCCGGGGCGGTTGACCTCCGTCGATTATCGGATGTTGCGCAGGCTTTGCCGTGCGGAACTCGCGGTGGCCGAGGGTGACAAGACCAGGGCGCTGGCGGAGATCCGGGCCGGGCTCACCGAACTCGACCGGGTCCGCGACCGGATGGGCGGCCTGGAGCTGGTGTCCGGGACGGCGTTGCACGGCAGGGAGCTGGCGGATCTCGCCGTCAAGATCGTGCTGGAGCGCGCCGACGCGGCCCGGCTGTTCAGCTGGACGGAGCGGACACGCGCGCAAAGTTACCGGTACGAACCAGTTGTGGCGAGCGACCCGGAGCTCGCCGAGCGGGTCGGTGAGGTGCGGGGGCTCGATCAGGCCATCCACCAGGCGCTGCACGACGGGCATCCGACGTCGGCGTTGCGAGCGAAGCACGCGGAGCGGTTGCGTGAGGCGCATCGGCTCGGCTGGCATACGGGGCGCTGGGGCAGGCCGCGGCCGGTCGCGCGGCTCGCCGAGGTCGCCGGCGAGCTGGGCGAGCGCGCGTTGGTGAGTTTCGCGTCCTCGGGGGACGACCTGGTGGCGATGGTCGTCGTCGAGGGGCGATGCGAACTGGTGCGGCTCGGCTCGGCGGAGCGGGCGGCGGAGTCCGCACGCATGTTGAACGTCGATCTCGATGCCCTCGCACCGGATCGGCTGCCCGCTCCACTGGTCCAGTCGGTGCTCGGTTCGGCGCGGAAACAGGCCGAACGACTCGAAGTCCAGCTGATCCGGCCACTGGAACACCTGCTCGGTGACCGGGGCCTTGTCGTCGTGCCGACCGGACCGTTGTTCGCCGTTCCCTGGGGGGTGCTGCCGGCGCTGCGGTCGCGGCCGATCGTCGTCGCGCCGTCGGCGACGGCGTGGCTGGGCGCGGAGCGCTCGACGGTGTCGCGCGCGCGGAAGGTCGTCCTCGTCCGCGGTCCCGGCCTGGTCGGGAACAGGGGTGAGCTGGACAAACTCGCCACGCATTACCGGACCGCGCACACCTTGGCCGGACCCGACGCGACCGTGGCGTCGGTGTTGTGCGCGCTGGACGGCGCGAAGCTCGCGCACATCGCCGCGCACGGCGCGCACGAGCCCGAGAACGCCTTGTTCTCCCGGCTCGAACTGGCCGACGGGACACTTTTCGCGCACGAGATGGCCGGGCTCGCGCAGCCGCCGTCGCAAGTCGTCTTCGCGGCGTGCGAACTGGCGTTGAACCGGATCCGGCCCGGCGACGAGGTGCTCGGTTTCGCCAGCGCGTTGCTCGCGAGCGGTTCGCGGACGGTGATCGCGCCGTTGAGCCGAGTCGGTGACGAGGCCGCGGCGGCCGCGATGGACGACTACCACCGCGGACTGGCCGAAGGGGCCGGACCGGCGACGGCCTTGGCGGACACCATCGCCGTTGACCCGTTCCGGCGACCGTTCGTCTGTTTGGGTGCCGGCTGATCCTCCGGCTTGACAACCCCTGTTCGATCTTCACGACTCCAAGCGGCCGGTTGGTTACTCTTGACCGAGTCGTCTGAACCAATTATGGTCTAGACCACATTCGCCTGCTCGGCGCTTTGGCGGATGTGTCCCAACCTTCAGTGGTTTTCGCCCTCCGTGGCCCAAGAACCTCGAGTCCGCGGACTTTCCCGACCGGGCAGGCGGTGGGTGCAGAGATGGGAAAGGGGTAGGCATGAGCTTCAAACGACGGCTTTTGACCCTGGCGGCGGGTGCGGCGATGGTGCCGGCGGCGCTGGTCGCGATCCCGGCGGGCACCGCCAACGCACACGGCTATGTTTCCTCGCCTGCGAGCAGGCAGGCGCAATGCGCCCAGAACACCGTTTCCTGTGGCTCCATCAAATGGGAACCGCAAAGCGTCGAGGGCCCCAAGGGGCTCATGAGCTGTAACGGCGGTGTCGGCCGTTTCGCGGATCTCAACGACGACAGCAAGGGCTGGAAGGTGCATTCCCTCGGCCGTACCACCACGTTCCGGTGGACGCTGACGGCTCGCCACCGCACCAGCACGTGGGAGTACTTCGTCGACGGCGCCAAGGTCGCCAGCTTCAACGACAACGGCGCGCAGCCGGGCGCCACGGTCACCCACAGTGTGAACCTGCAGCAGAGCGGGCGGCACAAGATCCTCGCCCGCTGGAACGTCTACGACACGGCGAACGCGTTCTACGCCTGCATCGACGCCAACATCGGCTAGGTGCCGGGTCTCGTGAGCGGTAAGGGCGGTGCTAGCCGTCCTTACCGCTCACGAAACGCGAGGATCTTGTGTCGTGAAGGGCCCCTTTGAGACGTTCATCGTCTCAAAGGGGCCCTTCACGACATCTCCACGACCGCGATCATTTACGTGAGTGCCTGTCTGGAGTCCTTCGCGGACCGAGCCTGAGATCAACCGCGGCCGGAACCACGTTGGAACCAGGCCGGGTCCTGCAAGTCATGTTCGCGGTCTTCGCGCCCAGGCGGTCCTTGACGACACGGGCGATCCGTCTACCGGGCGACGCTGTGGGCGGGCCGGGGGAACTGACCCGGAGGCGAGAGCAAAGGTCCCTTGCTCTCTTGCGCGGTGACCGTGTGGATTTCGGGTCATCCAACGCCCCAAAATCCACACGGTCACCGATGGCCCTGGCAGCGAGTGAGGGGTGTGTGGATATAGGGACACTCAACGTCCCTATATCCACACACCCCTCCCGCGATACCAAAGGTCCCCCGCTGTCTTTCAGCAGGTCAGCACGCCAGGCGATACTTACAGGACGCGGCCTAAGCCGCCCTTGGGTTCCAACCGTCCTTACCGCTCACGAGGCTTTTATGTCAGGCTCACCCCATGAGCGATGACGAACGCGACGGGGTCAAGCTGACCAATCTCGATCAGCCGTTGTTCGAGGGCGCGACGAAACGCGACCTGGTGGACTACCTGGACGCCGTCGCGGACCGCATCCTCCCCGTTTTGGCGCACCGGCCGCTTTCGGTGATCCGCATCCTGCGTGGCCAGGACCCGTTCATGCAGAAGAATCTGCCCAAGTACACGCCCGACTGGGTGAAGCGCTCCGAGATCTGGGCGGAGACGTCGAAACGGCAGGTGTCGTACGCCCTGTGCGACGACCGCCGCACCCTGCTGTGGTTCGCGAACCAGCGCGCCGTCGAATACCACCCGACGCTGATGACCACGGACGCCGACGCGGGTCCGACCCATCTCGTACTGGACCTCGACCCGCCCGCCGGCGACGATTTCGCGCACGTCGTGAAGGCCGCGTGGCTGGTGCGCCAGGCCCTCGACGACTGCGGCCTCGCCGGGGCGGTGAAGACCAGTGGTTCCAAGGGAGTGCACATCTTCGTCCCGCTGACGCCGGGGCAAGGCTTCGAAGACGTCGCCGCCGCGACCCGCGCGCTCTCCGCTCGCGCGGAGCAGGTCGACCCGTCTCTCGCGACGACCGCGTACATCGTCGAAGACCGCGAGGGAAAGGTGTTCCTCGATTCGACGCGGGCGGGCGGTAACACGGTCGCCGCGGCGTACAGCCCGCGGTTGCGTCCGGGGCTGACGGTTTCGTTCCCGGTGGCCTGGGACGACCTCGAGAACGTGGTCCCCGCCGATTTCACCGTCTACACGGCGCCCGGTCTCCTGGCGGACAAGGATCCGTGGGCCGAGTCGATGCCCGCGCCGCAGACGCTGCCCGCGGATCTCGTCGAACAGGGGCACACGATCCCCATCGCGCGAGTCGTGGCGATGCACGAAGGGAAACGCCGGGCACGTTCGCGTGCCAAGAAGGACTGAACGCCGACGACGGCACCCCGTTTTGTGTACCTTGGACCGCGCTGGGGGAGGGCGAAGGTACTGGGGGCTTTCGTGGGAAAGATCGATGCCGATGTAGTGATCGTGGGGGCGGGTCCGGCCGGACTGGTGCTGGGGAATCTTTTGAGGGCGGCCGGAATCGACTGCCTGATCCTCGAACGGCAAAGCCGGGAACATGTGGAAACCCGGGCCAGGGCGGGGTTTCTGGCCGCGAACAGTGTCCGTGTGCTCACTGAGAACGGGCTCGCCGGCGGGCTGCTCAGGAACGGTGTCCGGCACGACACCTGCGCGTTCCGTAATGATCAAGCCGAATTCGAGCTCAAGTACAGCGAACTCGGGAACGGTGAGGTGCACACCGTTTACCCGCAACAGTTCCTGGTCACCGACTTGATCGCCGAGTTCCTCGCGCGCGGCGGGGAGATCAGGTTCGACACCGAGGCGTCCTCGGTGTCGGGGATGGACGCGACGGTCATCGCCGATGATCTTCTGGTGCGTGCCAAGTACATCGCGGGCTGCGACGGCAGGCGCGGTGTCTCGCTGAGATCCGTGCCCGCGCGGGTCTTCCGGCGGGACCACGACATTTCGTGGCTCGCGATCCTCGCCGAAGCACCGCCGAGCATGTCCGCGATCGGTTACGCCATTCACGAACGCGGATTCGCCGGGCATATGGCGAGGACGTCGACGGTGACGCGTTACTACCTCGAAGTCCCGCGCGGTGAGGATCCGGAGAACTGGCCGGACGACCGGATCTGGGACGAACTGCACCTGCGGATGCGTGCCGATCGCTACGGCGAGCTCAAACGCGGCGCCATCATCGAACGCCGGATCGTCGACATGGCTTCGCGGGTGATGGACACGATCCAGCGGGGAAAGCTGTTCCTCGCGGGGGACGCGGCGAGCCTGATCAGTCCCGCCGCGGCGAAAGGCGCGAATCTCGCGCTGATGGAGGCCGAGATCCTCGCGGCCGCGTTGATCGAAGCCCATGCCGGGAGCGACACGACGGCACTCGAGCGGTATTCCGCCGACTGCCTGCCGCGGATCTGGCGCGCGCAGGAGTTCTCGCTCTGGATGATCAATCTCCTGCACGGTCCGGCGGGATACGACGACGAGGCGGTCTTCCAGCGGGCCCTGCGGGACGCGCGGCTGGAGAGCCTGCGGGTTTCCCGTGCGCACCAACACTTCTTCGCCGAGAACTACGTGGGGATCTGAACCGATCGCTCGTCGCGTCCGTATCAGTGCAAGAGGGTCTTCGCGGAGTGGAAGGACGAACGACGATGCCGGTACGCATTCGCTGGACGCCGTTGAACCCGCATCCGAACCGTCCCGGCCCCGTGGAGGAGCCCGAGCCGGAACCGCTAGCCCGCGCGGACCGCGGGTGCCTTGGGCCGCTCGACGCGGAGGAGCAGGACGTCGCCTGAGCGGTCTCTTCCGGGCTCCTCCTCGGTGACGAACCGCAGCGCCCCGGTGACCTCCCTGGTCACCATCCGCGCGCCGTGCCAGCCTGCCGGGACCCAGCCGGCACGCAGTTCACGTCGTACCTTCTCGGCCCTCTTGACGTGGCGGGCGAACGAGTGCCGCCGGATGACCCGCCCGCGCGCGACTTGGCCCGCGCGGGCGACCTCCGGATCGACGTCGAGCCACAGCAACCGGACGGGACGGCGGCTCAGCAGGCCGAGCAGGGCCAGCAGTCCGCGGGTGGTCGCGCGGGTCGACGGCTCGTGCACGACGAGCGGGCCGCCGTCGGCCAGCGCGAACCGGACGACCCGCGCGCGATGCCACAGGTGGACCAGCGGCCGGTAGCACCGGTACGGCAGCACGGCCGGCAGCCGTTCCCGCAGCCGCGCGCGGACCTGGTCGGAATCGAGCACCGGTATCGCGCCGGTCGCCGCCCGGGACAGCAGGGTGGTCTTGCCCGCCCCGGGAATCCCGGCGACCACGAGCAGATCGCGGCGGCCGAGCTGGAATGCGATGCGATCGGTCATAAGGCCTCAACGACCCGGCCGAGGATAAAGGTTCCTTTACCTTGATCGGCACAGGTCAGGCCGTCACCCGCGTCCCCGCCACCGCCGTCTTGTCCGGAAGCAGCGTCCCGCCCTTGGTGAGCCACGCCACGCCGAACGCGAGGATCGCCACCGACTCCAGCCACAGCGCCGGATACAGGGACCTGGTCTCCGCGTCGAAGACGAGGCCGCACAGCACGATCAGCGCCAGGCACACCAGCATGACCACGCCCGAGGCGACGTAGAGCCGGTTCCGCTCGGGTTTGCGGGCGCCGGGGATCTCCTTGTCCGACTTGGTGAACAGCACGATGCAGAAGAACGCCAAGGTGAGGAAGAAGACCGCGGCGAAACCGAGGTGCAGGATGCCGATGATCTCGTCCACGCGGTCGCCGTTCGACGGGGTGGTGGGGAAGAGCGCCACCCCGACCGCGGCCACCGCCGCGATGTTCCCGGCGATGTCGTCGACACGGCCGTAACCCCGGTAGGACAACAGGAAGACGCCGATGGCGCACATGACGCCGACCCAGACGTCGCGCATTCCCGAGTAGTAGTAACCGCTGATCGAGTTGAGCAGGCCGCCGCCGTCGACGGCCAGCTTCCCGAAGATCAGCACGAAGGGCAGTCCGATCCCGAGGAAACCTATGGCACGCCGCAAGAACAGGTAGTTGTGGACGAGGTTGTCGGATGCCGTTCGCGGGCTCATGGTCGCCTCCGTGCTCAGTGCTTTCCGCTACCGAGGAGTATCGACCACAGGAGCACGGCAAATGACGGTTTGTGACGACGTTGAGACCGTGTGTTATCGAATTGCTCGCTAGCTGGTCTCCAGTACGACAGCCGCGACGTAGCCGCCCATCCCGATCGACGTCTTCACGGTGAGCCCGCCCTCCGGCCGGGAGGGCCCGTCCATCAGCCGCGGATGCCCCTCCGCCACCGGTTTCGGCGCCGGGACCAGATCCCGTTCCGCCGCGAGGCAGATCGCCGCGATCTCGGTCAGCGCGCTGCCCGACTGGCTGTGCCCGGTCAGCGGTTTGATCGAGTAGATCTCGGTCTCACCGGGAAAGACCGCTTCGAGGATCCGGGATTCCGTACGGTGGCAGAGTTTCGTACCCGTTCCGTGCGCGTTCAGGTAGCGGACGTCCGACGGCGCGGCGCCGGAGTTCTCCAGCGCACCGGTCACCGCCGCGACCGCGTTCGTCGGATCGGGGTCGAGCGCCATCGCGTTGTGCGCCTCGTGGGTCATGGCGCCGCCCCGCAGGGTCGCGTACGCGTCGGTCTTCCGCTGGGTCAGCACCACCGCGACCGCGGCCTCGGAGAAGGTGAAACCCCTTGTGCCCTCTTGGAAAGGGCGGCACGCCTCCAGCGGGGGCACGTCGGTGATCGCCACCCCGCAGTGCACGAAATTGCGCACCATCGGCCTGGTCGCGGACAGATCGGTGGTGACCACGACGACGTCGTCGGCCATTCCCGCCTCCAGCCACATCTTCGCGGTGAGCACCGCGGCGCTGCCGGTCGCGCACATCGCGGACGTTGCCATCGAGGGGCCGTGGAAGCCGAACTCCGACATCAGCGTGGCGATCGGGGTCGAGGGCATCATGCCGATGAACTCGCGCCGGTACATGAGCTGTTCGCCGAGTTCGGTGAGCCTGTCCCAGGTTCGCAGGTCCTCGCGGACGCCGCCGGAGATGACGCCGACGCGGCGTCCTGGCGACCAGCCTCGTGCGCCGGCGTCCGCGATCGCTTCCCGTGCCGCGGCGAGCAGGGCGCGGGCGTGCAGGCTGCCGTCGCGTGCTTTGCCGCCCTCGGGGACGTGTGCGACCCAGCCCGGCAGATCCGGGGTTTCCCCGAAGCCGTCGGTGAATTGGGCGCAGGGGACGCCGCCGGCGAGGCCCTCCCACAGTGCTTCGCGCCCCCAGCCGTAGGCGGTTACGGCGCCGATGCCGCAGATGTCTGTTTTGCTCCGCACGTGTTTCCCTTCAACTACATTCTGTCAACGCTGGGGTGGAATGGCCGCACCGATCAGCTGTCCGAGGGGGACGGCTACGTCGATTTAGTGATCTAATCGGAAGCTACATCAGTCGAGTAGGGGGTTTGGATCAGATGGATCCTGACGATCTCGACGGTGGGACTCCCGACACCCACCGGCCCTCGGATCAGGATTCCTCGCCAGCGAACGGCACCGCGACCCGCACGGTGGGAAAAACCGAGCGGCACGCGTCGCTCGTCCGTCTGCTGACCGAGTTGTCCGCCGAGAGGGATCACCGCGGTGAACCCGCGCTCGCCTTTCTCGGCAAGGGGTACCGCCTTTTGGAGCAAAAGTCCGACGGCGGCGCATTGGGAACGCAATATCTCACCATGGTCGAAGCGAGCCCATACGGGATCTGCGTCCATCAACGGGGCAAAGTCGTGTTCGTGAACTCGGCCACCATGCGCTTCGTGGGGGCGAAGGTGTCGACCGAGATCATCGGGACGCACATCACGGATCTGGTCGACGCCGGCTCGCAGGACGCGCTGCTGGCGCGGATCGGTTCGCTGGACTCGCCCGGCTCGTTCAGCGAACCGACCGAGATGACACTGCGGACCCTTCAGGGCCGCGGTGTCACCGTCGAGTCCCAGGCGGTGCTCACCACCTGGGAGGGCAAACCCGCGTACCAGGTGATCATGCGCGACCTGACCACGCAGAAGGCGGCCGAGTCGGGCCTGCGGTTTCAAGCCGCGCTGGTCGGCCACGCGAGCGACGCGATCATCGCGACCTCGCCCGACGGCCTGGTGACGAGCTGGAACCCGGCGGCCGAGGCCGTCTACGGACACGACCTCGACCAGGTCATCGGTGCCCCGGTGGCCGAGGTCGTCGGCGCGCCGATGAGTCCGCGGCAGGTCGTCGCCGCGGGCGGTGTCGTGCAGGCGACGCATTTCAGCGCCGACGGCACGGCGCTGGCGGTGCGCGTCTCCGCGGCCGAGATGTTCGACGGTTACGTGCTGCTGTGCGCCGACGAGACGGCGCAACGCCGGGCCGAAGCCGAATTCGCCACGGTCGTCGAAACGCTCGACGAGGGGGTGTTGCTGGTCGGCCCCAGCGGGCGGATCGAACTGGCGAACTCCGCCGCGCACCGGATCGCCGGTGTTCCGGCCGGCGCACTGGTCGGCCTGGAGAGCCGGACGCTGCGGCTGCACGACGAATACGGCGCCCCGGTGCCCGTCGACGACCTGCCGTCCGCGCGGGTGCGGCGGTCCGGGAAGGTCGAGACCGGGCGGGTCCTGCAGATCCGGCGGCGCGACGGCGCGCACCGGTGGCTTTCGCTGACCTCCGGTCCGCTGATGGCGCCGGGCCAGAGCGTGCCCTCGGTGCTGACGTCCTTCGCCGACATCACCGAACGGCGGGCGATCAGCGAACGGCTGGCCTACGAGGCCACCCACGACCCGCTGACCAGGCTCGCGAACCGCACGCTCGCGCTCGACCGCCTGCGCCGCACGATCGCCGATCCGGCGCGCACGACCACCGTGATGTTCATCGATCTCGACAAGTTCAAGATCATCAACGATTCGCTCGGTCATACCGTCGGCGACCAGGTGCTGCGCATCGCCGGCGACCGGCTGAGGGCCGCCGCCGGGGCCTCGGACCTGGTCGGACGGCTCGGCGGGGACGAGTTCCTGGTCATCACCACCGGTTATACCGAGGCCGCCGAAGTGCGGGCGCTGGCCGATCACCTTCAGCGACGGCTCGCCGAATCGCTCACCGTGCACGGCCGCGAACTGCATATCAATACGAGTATTGGAATAGTGATCGCCGAACCCGGCGATACCCGCAGTGCCGACGAATTGCTGGAAGACGCCGATCTGGCGATGTATCAGGCGAAGACATTCGGACCCGGCCGTTATGCGTTCTATACGCCGATCATGCGTAAACGGGTGCAGGACCGTTTCGCCTTGGAGCAGGATCTGCGGAACGCCGTCGCGGACGGCCTGGTCGAGACCGTTTATCAGCCCGTCGTCGATTTGCGGACCGGTGACATGGTCGCGGTGAAGGCGAAGTCCTGTTGGAATCACCCCGTCCGGGGACCGATCGATCCGGCGGAATTGGCCGAGATCGCCGACGACGGCGATCTTTTGACGGTCATCGGGGCGGAGGTTCTCGCCAAGGCCGCCCGCGAGATCTCTCGATGGCGTGCCGATCATGGTGTGCACTGTAATGTGACTGTGAGCCTGTCGGTCCGCCAGCTGGGCGATCCCACGTTGCTGCAAGTGGTTCAGACAACGCTGGAAGATGCGGGGCTGGTGCCGCAGGACCTGAGCCTCGATGTCGACGAGACGGCGTTGAAGGACGCGGCCGACGCCGTCGACGCGCTGCGGAAGACCGGGGTGCGGGTGACCGCGGAACGGTTCGGTGCCGGGTATTCGTCACTCGCCCAGCTGTGCCGCCTCGATCTGAACGTGGTCGAGATCGACCGGTCGTTCGTCGCCGATCTCGGGAGGTCGAGCGACGCCGAGCCGATCGTCGCCGGGATCATGGCGATGGCGCACGCCGTCGACCTCGTGGTGGTCGCCGAAGGGGTCGAGACCGCGCGGCAACTGGAGGTCCTGCACGAACTCGGCTGCGATTGGGCGAAAGGGCCGCTGGTGGCGCCGCCGGGTCCGGTGGACGCCTTGAAGTCCGCGTACGAGCACGTCGTGCGGTGAACCGGGCGGCCGCCGTGTCCGTGGTCCCCAGTGAGAACCTTCCTCGCCGCTGACGGGACCAAAGCCTCCTGTTGCTCCGGCTCTTCCCGGCGCACCCTTGTCGGTGGGGGACCGGTGAAGGAGGCCGTCGTGTCGCTGATCTTCCTGTGGCGCCGGATCCACCTCGGCCGGAATCCGCTCGCACGCGGCTGGGACCGGATCGAGGCGGCGATCCTCGTCGGCGGCGTGGTGACCGCGCTGCTCGGTGTGCCGCTGGCCGCCGCGGCAGGCTCGGAGGCCTACGCGACCATGATGGCGCGCTCGGCTCTCGAAACGGCCATGCGTCATTCGACGACCGCGTTCCTGCTCGAAGACGCTCCGTCGGCACGCGTCGGCCTCGATGGGATCCCGTCCGCCGAGACGGCTTCGGTCGCGGCTCGCTGGGCGTTGCCGGACGGCACCTTCCGAGAGGCAAGCGTGACCGCCGACCTCGGCGCTTCGACAGGCGACGCGGTGACGGTGTGGCTCGACGAGTCCGACGCCGTGGTCGATCCGCCGGTGATGCCGCTCGACGCGACCAGTACGGGGATCGGCGTCGGGGTCGGGGTGTGGCTGATCGCGGTGACGCTGCTGGCGGCCGGGTACCTGCTCGCGCGGCAGCTGCTGAACCGGGCGCGGTCGGCGGCGTGGGACCGGGAGTGGGAGCGGTTCGGGCAGGGCTCGCGTTCTTGAGGCTCGCCTTCATGCGCCTTGGGTGTGAATCGTGAGGTTGTTGGGGCACATGTGGCGACCTGGCTGTCCGTGAAGGCCTCCTTGAGGGACCCAGGGTCCCTCAAGGAGGCCTTCATGTACTGGGGAAGGCGCAATTAGTCGACGAACTGCGAAAAGTGGCCGCTGACCTGCGGGTCCTCGCGAAAGTGATAGCAAAGGTCCCTTGCTCCCGCCGCGTCGCCTTGTCTCTGTACCTACTGGTATGTACGGTCAGGAGGTGGACAAGAGGGAACGGCTTATCGAGAGCACTCGCGAGCTTCTGTGGGAGCGCGGTTACGTCGGCACCAGCCCGAAGGCGATCCAGGAGCGGTCCGGCGCCGGCCAGGGCAGCATGTACCACCACTTCCAGGGCAAGTCCGACCTCGCGCTCGCCGCGATCGCCCGCAGCGCCGAGGACCTGCGGGCCAGGGCGGAGGCCGAGTTCTCCGGGCCCGGCCCGGTCGTCGAGCGCATCACCGTCTACCTGCGCCGCGAGCGCGACGTGCTCAAGGGGTGCCCGGTCGGCAGGCTCGCCCAGGATCCCGACGTGATGGCCGACGCGGATCTGCGCAAGCCGGTCGAGGAGTTCTTCGGCTGGCTCACCGGCCGTCTCGCCGGGCTGCTCGACGAGGGGCGCGCGGCCGGCGAACTCGACCAGGCGCTCGACCCGCTCGCCACGGCGACCGCGCTGGTCGCGGTGTTGCAGGGCGGCTACATCCTCGCCCGCGCCGCGGGCTCACCGGACGTGTTCGCGAAAGCCGTCGACGGCGCCCTCGGCCTGCTCGCCACCAAGGAGAACTGACATGCCCTTCGTCCGTATCGACGCCATCGGGACCGACAAGCTCGAAGCCCTCGGCAACGCCGTCCACGACGCGATGGTCGAGACGCTCGGCATCCCTGCCGACGACCGCTTCCAGGTCCTCAACGGCCGGAGCACCCTGAAATACGACGACTACCTGGGGATCCACCGCGACGATGGGGTCGTGTTCGTCACGATCACCATGCGGTACGGGCGCACCGACGAGCAGAAGAAGGCGCTGTACCGGCGGATCGCGGAGCTCGCCGAGGAGTACTCGGGCACCGAGCCGCGGAACGTGCTGGTGATGATCACCGAGACCGATCCGGTCAACTGGTCGATCGGGAACGGCGAAGCGCAGTACGCGTGATCACGCGGCGTCGGCCGTCACGCGCCGAGCGGAACCGAAGGCGTGCTGCTCCAGCAGCCACCACGTGTCGCGCCCGAACGACCACGTCAGCAACCCCAGCGCGCCCAGCGTGACCACGAAACCGGCCCAGAACGGCAGGACCGTCGAAGCCACCGCGACCAGCGCGATGCCCTGCACCGCCGCGACCGTCTTGCGCGCCAAGCTCGGTGGCAGCGGCGAGTTCAGCCATGGCCACAGCCTGCTCGCGGCGACGAAGAGGTAGCGCATCCCGCCGATCGTGAGCACCCACGGGCCCAGCGACTGCGCGACGACCACGCTCAGGATCAGGATCAGATACGCGTCGACCTCCATGTCGAACCGCGCGCCGAGCGGTGACGCCGTCCCGGTGCGGCGTGCGACCTGGCCGTCGACGGCGTCCAGGGCGAGCGCGACCGACGCGAGGACGACGATCGTGACGATCTCCCGGCCGGCGGTGTCGACGACGAGCGCGGTCACGCAGCCGACCAGACCGGAGCGTGCCAGGGTCACGGCGTCGGCGGGGCCGAGGGAGCGCGCGGTGCTCCGGTTCAGGCCGTAGGTCAGGAATCCGCCCACCGCGAGGCCGTACGCCGTGCCGGCGAGCCAGCCCAGCGTGCCCAGCCCGGCGACGGCGTCCAGCGTCCCCAGCAGCGCCAGCTGGACGAGGACCCCCAGGAAAATTCCGGGGTTGATCACGAGGCCTCCTCGTTATGGTGACGATGGCCCCCTCGAAGGGGCCGACATGAGAGGACACGATGGAACGCGCCTTCTGGTTCAGTGGTTCCGGTGACGGTGAGCTCAGGTCGGTCACGCTCCCTCCGGTCGGCGACGGCGAGGTGCTGGTCCGCACCCTGTGCACGGGCGTGAGCCGCGGCACCGAGACGCTCGTCTTCCGCGGCGAGGTCCCGCCGAGTCAACGCGCGGCCATGCGCGCGCCGTTCCAGGAGGGCGACTTCCCGGGGCCCGTGAAGTACGGGTACCTCAACGTCGGCGTGGTCGAACAAGGTCCGGCGGAACTTGTCGGTCAGGTCGTCTTCTGCCTGTACCCGCACCAGACGCGCTATGTCGTCCCGGCGGCCGCGGTCACGCCGGTGCCGCGCGGGGTGCCGCCGGAGCGCGCGATCCTCGCGGGCACGATCGAGACAGCGGTCAACGCCGTCTGGGACGCGGCGCCGAAACTCGGCGACCGGATCGCCGTGGTCGGCGCCGGCATGGTCGGCAGCAGCGTCGCGAAACTCCTGGCCGGCTTCCCGGCGACCAGGGTGCAGCTGATCGACATCGACTCGGAGCGCGCGAAGATCGCCGAAGCACTCGGAGTCGACTTCTCGACACCGGAGGACGCGCTGGGTGACTGCGACCTCGTCGTGCACGCCAGCGCGAGCGAGGCGGGGCTCGCGCGGTCGCTGGAACTGCTCGCGCCGGAGGGCGAGGTCATCGAACTGAGCTGGTACGGCGACCGCCGGATCAGCGTCCCGCTCGGCGAGAACTTCCATTCACGACGGCTGGCGATCCGCAGCAGCCAGGTCGGCATGGTCTCGCCGTCCCGCCGCCTGAACCGGAGCTACGGCGACCGCCTGGCCCTCGCTTTGCGGATTTTGTCGGACCCCGTCTTTAAGGTGCTGGTCAGCGAGGAATGCCGGTTCCATGAACTACCGGACGTTCTGCCGCGTCTGGCCGCGAATGAACCGGGAGCGCTCTGTCTCCGTGTCACCTATCAGGTGGAGGACACGCGCTAAGGGCACGATCTGGGAGGTCCGTTGTTCAGTATCACCGTCCGCGACCACGTCATGGTGGCCCACAGCTTCCGCGGCGAGGTCTTCGGACCCGCGCAGAAACTGCACGGCGCCACCTTCGTGGTGGACGCGACGTTCCGCCGGTCCGAGCTGGACGCCGACAACATCGTCGTCGACATCGGCAAGGCGACCGAAGAGCTCAAAGCGGTGCTCGCCGACCTGAACTACCGCAACCTCGACGACGTGCCCGAATTCGCCGGGATCAACACCTCGACCGAGTTCCTCGCCAAGGTCGTCGCCGACCGGCTCGCCGAGCGCGTCCACGCGGGCGCGCTCGGCGAGGGCGCCCGCGGGCTCGAGGGGCTCGTCGTCTCACTGCACGAATCCCACGTCGCGTGGGCGAGTTACGAGCGTGCGCTGTGAGTGGCCTTCACGTCGTCCTGCCCAACGACATCGACGACGTGAGCGCGCCCAGTGGCGGCAACGTCTACGACCGCCGCCTGTGCGACGGCCTCGTCGCGGCGGGGGTGGAGGTCCACGAGATCGCCGTGCACGGGAACTGGCCGCGGCCCGGCACCGAGGCGCGCACGGTACTGGCGCGCAAGCTCGCCGAACTGCCGGACGGTTCGGCGGTCCTGCTCGACGGCCTGGTCGCCTGCGGGGTGCCCGAGGTGATCGTGCCGTCGGCGCAGCGGCTGTCGATCGCGGTGCTGGTGCATCTGCCGCTGGCCGACGAGACCGGGCTTTCGCCTTCGCTCGCCGCCGAGCTGGACAGGCTGGAGGCCGAGACACTCGGCGCGGTCGAGGCCGTGGTCGCGACCAGCGAATGGGCGGCGCGGCGGCTGATCGAGCACCACGACCTCGCTCCGCACCGGGTGCACGCGGTGCCGCCCGGGGTCGACAGGGCCGACGTCGCGTCCGGGAGCCTGGACGGGACGCGACTGGTCTGCGTCGCCAACGTGACGCCGCGCAAGGGCCAAGGCCTGCTCGCGGACGCGTTGAAGTCGCTCAAGGATCTCCCGTGGAACTGTGAATGTGTCGGCGCCATCCGCCGCGAGACCCGCTACGTCGAACGCCTGCGGCGACACTCCCTCGGCGATCGGTTCACCCTGACCGGCCCGCGGTCCGGCGAAGCGCTCGAAGCGACGTACGCGGCCGCAGACCTTCTCGTGCTTCCTTCGCGCGCCGAGACCTACGGCATGGTCGTCACCGAGGCGCTCGCGCACGGCGTTCCCGTGCTGGCGACCGCCGTCGACGCCCTGCCGGACACGCTCGGCCGGTCGCCCGACGGCAGTGTGCCCGGGATGCTCGTCCCCGGCGAGGACGTCAACGCGCTGGCCACGGCCCTCCGCCGCTGGCTCACCGAGCCCGATCTGCGAGACCGTCTTCGCGCCTCCGCCCGCCTTCGCCGCGAGACGCTGCCCGGCTGGGACGAGACGGCCCGCGGCGTCGCCGCCGTGCTGCTGAACGAAAGGACGGCGGCATGACCAAGTACGCCCCCAGCTGGCTTCAGCTGCGTGAAGACGCGGACGCCTCGGCCCGCGCGACCGAGTTGATCGAGCCGGTCCGGGCGTTCTTGCGCGAACAGGACGAGGTGGTCATCCGGGATCTCGGCTGCGGCACCGGTTCGCTCGGTCGCTGGCTGGCCAGGCGGCTGCCCGGCCGCCAGCACTGGATCCTGCACGACCGCGACCCCGAACTGCTCACCCACGCGCTGGCCCGCACCAGCCGTCCGGAGCACGCGGTGGACGGAAGCGAAGTCACCGTCGTCACCGAACAGCGTGACATCACCGAGTTACGCGCGGAAGACCTCGCCGGGACGTCGCTCGTGGCGGCGTCGGCGCTGCTCGACCTGCTCACCGCCGAAGAGATGTCCCGGTTGGCGGAGGCATGCGTCGAGGCGGGCTGCGCGGTCCTGTTCACCTTGAGCGTTTCGGGCCGGGTGGTGCTGTCGCCCAAGGACAAGTTCGACATCGAGATCTCCGACGCCTTCAACGCGCACCAGCGCCGGGTGACCGACGGCCGGTGGCTGCTCGGCCCGGACGCGGTGGACGTCGCCTTCGGGGTCTTCGAACGGCTCGGCGCCACCGTGCGGCGCGCGCCGAGCCCGTGGCGGCTCGGGGCGGATCAGGCCGCGCTGACCGCGGAATGGCTCACCGGCTGGGTCGGCGCCGCCCGCGAACAGCGGCCGGAGCTGGCGGCGGATGGTGACACGTACTTGCGGTGGCGGCTCGCGCAATGCGCGGCCGGTGAGCTGAACGCGATGATCCAGCACGAAGATCTCCTGATGGTGCCGTCGTGAAACGGTTCTGGCCCTGGCTTCGGATCCTCGGCGCGCTCGGCATCCTCGGCGTGCTCGTCTGGCAGCTGGGCACGGGCGCGTTCCTGGACGGGCTGCGCGAGGTCGACGCGGGCGGTGTCGCCGCCGCGCTCGGGATCGGTTTCGCCACCACGGTCTTCAGCGCTTGGCGGTGGTGCCTTGTCGCGCGACGGCTCAGTCTCCGGTTATCGCTCCCGAACGCCGTCGGCGAGTACTACCGCGCGTTGTTCCTCAACGGAGTCCTGCCTGCCGGAGTGCTCGGCGACGTCAACCGCGCCGTGCAGCACGGCCGCGAGTCCGGCGACGTCCCGCGCGGCGTCCGCGCGGTGGTGCTGGAGCGGACGGCCGGGCAGATCGCGGTGATCGGCGCTTCGGTCGCCGTCGTGCTCGGCACGCCTTCTGTGGTGCCGCCGCCGATCGACGGGGCCGTCACGGTCGCCGGGATCGTGGTCGTCGCGCTCGCCTTCGCGGCCGTCGCCACCGGGATGACGGCGGGAAAGCGGTGGATCCACAGTGGATCGAAATGGCGCCGCGGATTCGCCGTCACCCTCGCCGACGTCCGGCTGGGCCTCCTGACCAAGGAGACCTGGCCCGGCGTGAGCCTGCTTTCGCTCGCCACCCTTGCCGGGCATCTCGCCCTGTTCGTCGTCGCCGCGCGCGCGGCCGGGGTCACCGCCCCGATCGGTGATCTGCTGCCGCTGATGATCCTCGCCCTGCTCGCGATGGGACTGCCGCTGAACATCGGCGGCTGGGGCCCGCGCGAAGGCGTTTGCGCGCTGCTGTTCGGCGCGGCGGGCCTCGGTTCGGCGCAGGGCGTCACCGTGGCCGTGGTCTACGGCGTGCTCGCGCTCGTCTCCAGCCTTCCCGGTGCGGGCGTTCTGCTCGCGCGCTCGGTCATGAGTCACCGAACAGACAGGAGAAACGCGATGACCGTCGAGAGGGTCGTGGAGACCCGACTGCCCACCCGTTACGGCGTTTTCCGCGCATACGGTTATCTGGACGCCGACGGCGCCGAGCAGATGGCGCTGGTGCACGGCGACGTCGCGGCCTCCGGCACGCTGGCGCGGGTCCATTCGGAATGTCTCACCGGAGACGTGTTCAGCTCGATGCACTGCGAATGCGGCGACCAGCTGGCCGCCGCACTGCGCGCGATCGTCGAGGAAGGCGCCGGAATCCTCGTGTACGCCCAGGGACACGAAGGACGCGGAATCGGCCTGCTCGCGAAGCTGAAAGCGATGCGGTTGCAGGAAGACGGGCTCGACACCGTCGAGGCGAACATCGCGCTCGGGCTGCCCGTGGACGCGCGCGATTACCGTGCGGCGGCGGAGATCCTGACCGATCTCGGGGTGACATCGGTGCGGCTGCTGTCCAACAACCCGGCGAAGGTCGACCAGCTCGAACTGCACGGGGTCGTGATCAGCGAGCGGGTGCCGCTGCTGGTCACGCCGAACGACGAGAACCTGCGCTACCTGCGGACGAAACAGGAACGGATGCACCACTTCCTGCCGCATCTGGACGCGATCGAGTCGGTGGGCTCCTGAGGGATTCAGCCCAGCGCGGCCAGGGTCTCCCCGAAGCTGTCCACCAGGGATTCCAGCACTAGCCGTCCCTTCTCCGCCGTCGCCAGCGAAGGCCGCCCCACCACGCCGGACTCCGAATACGGCCGCAGTCCTACCGTGAGCAGGTGCCGCCTGTCGTCGGCGAGGTGGTCCGCCTCCGCGAAACCGGGCCGGACCAGTGACGGATGGGCGTGCAGCAGAAGGGAGGTTTCCAGCTCCCCGGCGTGCATGTCGCTGTCCAGCGACGTCTCCAGCCCGGCCGCGTCGTGCGCCGCCTGCCAGCCCTCGACACCGGGGAAGAGCGCCATCGGCGACGTCGACTCCTGTACCACGTTGGACAGGACATAGTTGCCACCGTGCGCGTTCACCAGCACCAGTTTCGGCACCCCGGACCGGCGCAGCGAGGCGGCGACGTCGTTCACCACGGCGTACAGCGTCGTGGCCGAAACGCTGACCGTGCCCGGCCAGTCCGCGTGTTCGTGCGAGCAGCCGATCGTGATCGGCGGGAGCCGCAGCACCGGGTACGCGGCCGCGACGGCGTCGGCGATCGTCGTCGCGATCACCGTGTCGGTGGTCAGCGGGAGGTGTGCGCCGTGCTGTTCGAAAGCGCCGATCGGCAGCACCGCGACGTCGGCGCCTCGCGCGCTTTCGTCGGCCGTCGTGGCGGTCGGGAACAGGTCCATTCCGGCTACGGTACCCATATGACCGACCATGCCGCATTGTTGTCCGTCGCCGCCGAAGCCGTCGCCAAGGCGACCGGCATCATCCGCTCGATGACGTCGTTTTCCGTTGCCGCCAAAGGTGATCGCGACATGGTGACCGACGTCGACCTGGCCGTCGAGGACGCCGTCCGTGACTTCCTGACACGGGAGACCCCGGAGATCGGCATTCTCGGCGAGGAGCGAGGGCACCAAGGCGACGAGAACCTGTGGTGGGCGCTCGACCCGGTCGACGGCACGGCGAACTTCGCGCGCGGGATCCCGCTGTGCGGTGTTTCGCTCGGCCTCGTCGACGGGTTGAAGAGCACTGTCGCGGCGATCTCCTTGCCGTTCCTCGATGTCACCTACACCGCTGCCGAAGGCCAGGGCGCGTACGCGGGCGAAGAACGTCTCACGGCCTCGAAGGCGACGGAGCTTTCCGACGCGATCGTGTCGATCGGCCACTTCGCGGTCGGCGAGGGCGCGGAGGTCAAGAATCGCGTCCGGATGGCGTTGCTGGCCGAACTCGGTGGCCGCGTGCAGCGCGTCCGGTTCCTCGGCTCCGCGGCGATCGACCTCGCCTGGGTCGCGCACGGCAAACTCGACGCGAGCGTCATCCTCGCCAACCAACCGTGGGACACCATGGCGGGTGTCCTGCTGGTACGCGAGGCCGGGGGAGTGGTGGTCGACGCGGACGGCGGTGATCACACGGTGCGCTCGGCGGCCACCATCGCGGTCGGCGCCGGACTGCGTGACGACCTCGTGGCCGCGATCGCGCGGGTGAACGGGTGAAAACTTCGCGCCGCGAATGGTGAACCGATCGGGCGCCGCAGCCGTGTCTCCTGATAAGGCGCCCGCATCTGGAGGTAAACCGTGTACACCTCAACCGTTCGTGGCACGGAGCCGGTGGTGTTCGTCCTGCCGGGGGACGTCGAGGATGCCGGCGGCGAATACGACCGCCGCATGTGCCAGAACCTCCCGGCCACCGGCCTCCCGCTGCTGGAACTGCCGATCGCCGGCGAATGGCCGATGCCGGGGCCGCTGTCCAGGTCGAGATTGGCCCGTTCGCTCGCCGCGTTGCCCGACGACACCGTCGTCCTGATCGACGGCACGGTCGCCTGCGGGGTCCCGGAGATCGTGGTGCCGCACGCCCGGCGGCTGCGGCTGGCCGTCCTGGTCCACCGGCTGCTTGCAGACGATCCCGCGCTCGACCCCGCGCAGGCCGCCGAACTCGACGCGTGCGAACGGGAGACCCTGCGGCTGGCAGGCATGATCGTAGCCACCGGGCCGTGGCTCGCGCGGCAGCTGATCGACCGGCACGACCTCGACCCGACCCGCGTCTACGTCGCGACACCCGGAACCGACGCGGCCCCGCTCGCCGCGGGCGCGGACGGCGTCTCCCGGCTGCTGTGTCTCGCGCCCATGACCGCGCGCCACGGCCAGGACGTGCTCATCCGGGCGCTCTCGACCATCGACGAACTGGCGTTCAAATGCGTGTTCGCCGGGGCGACGCACCACGATCCCGCCTACGTCGACGAACTGCGCTGGACGGTCGAGCGGCTCGGGCTCGGCTCCCGGATCAGCCTCATCCGGCCGCCGGACGATCTCGACCTGGTCTACGACGGCGCCGATCTGCTCGTGCTGCCCGCTCGCGGCGGCACCTCCGGACTGGTCGTCGCCGAGGCACTGGCACGCGGGATCCCCGTGGTGGCCACCGAAACCGCCGGCGCGCACGACGCGCTCGGCACGGCGCCCGGTGGCGGGGTCCCCGGCATGCTGGTGCCGCCGAACAACCCGTCGGCGCTCGCGACGGCGTTGCTGCGCTGGTCGCTCGACGCCGAACTGCGCCATTCGCTGCGGACGTCGGCGCTCGCGCGGAGCAGCGTCCTCGAGGAATGGGACGTCGCGGCGGGCAGGCTCACCGACGTCCTGTCCCGGTTGCAGACCACGCCGCGTCAGCTGGCTTGATCATCGCCCGGAAGCAGCTATCGGGGGAGATGATCGGCTCGGTTGACTTGGCGGCATGCGAATCGTCGATCTTGCGTCCCGTCCCGATCTCCTCGATCCCGCGCTGAACCTCGGCGACGTCGGCGGTGAGTTCATCTACGCCGGGTTCAGCGGCAAGATGATCACGCCGGAACGGTTTCTGCGCCACTGGGCCCGGTACTTCCTCATCGCGCTGGACGACGACGGTGAACCGATCGCGCGGGCGCTGTCCGTCCCGCTGACCTATCCCGCCGAAGACCGCCACGAGTTGCCGGCACACGGCTGGGACGAGGCGATCCAGTGGGCCGCGCAGGACCTCATGGACGGCCGCGCGCCGGACACCCTGTGCGCACTCGAAGTCGTTGTGGCGCCGCGAATGCGCGGGACCGGCCTGTCCACGCCGATGCTGAAGGCGCTCAAGGCGCGCGCGGCCGAGACGGGGCTGAAACGGCTGATCGTGTCCGTGCGCCCGATCGGCAAGGAGGACGAACCGGACGTACCGATGGAGGAATACGCCGTCCGGCGCCGCGAGGACGGCCTGTTCGCCGACCGCTGGCTGCGCACCCACGAACGGCTCGGCGCGAGGATGATCAAGGTGTGCCCGTTCGCCGTGACCATTTCGGGTTCGATCGCGGACTGGCACGAGTGGACCGGCGTCAAACTCGCGGACGGCGACAACGTGATCCCCGGCGGGATCGCGCCGGTGCACGCGAACGTCGAGCGGGACCGCGGGGTGTACGTGGAGGCGAACGTGTGGATGGAGCACCCCTTCTGAGCCCGGCCGGTGCGGTTGGTCGTGAGTGGCCAGGACGGTTCTGGTGAGGGGTAAGGCAACCTGGCGTATGGGCTGCGCGCTCTCCGGTCGACAGCTACGACGCCCGCACGAAGTTCGTGCCACGAAACAGGCCTCACTCCGAGACGGCCGCACCCGAATCGTAGTTCCCGCATTCCGCCGTGATCTCGGCCGTCGCCTGCGCCGCGGCGAAGAAGTCGTCGGTCAGCGGAGAGGTGCGCGATGCCGCCATCGCGAGGCACACCTGTTCGGGTGCGAGTTCCGGGATGGGAACGTAGCTGATGTCGGGCCGTGAGTAGAACACGGTCTCCGAACGTCCCACGAACGAGATGCCCCGGCCGGCCGCGACGTGTTCGAGCTTCTCCTCCACGCCGCGCGCCCGGAGCCCGGAGTCGGGGTGCGGGCGCCTGGTGGGCTGTGTGCTCGGGCCGGCGTGCCAGACCAGCGGCTCACCGGCCAGGTCGGCCTCGGTGACCTCTTCCTTGCCTGCCAACCGGTGGTCGGCGGGCAGCGCCACCATGAGCGGCTCGGTGTACAGCGGGGTCACGCGCAGTCCGGTCTCGTCGATGGGCAGCCGCACGAAGCCGACATCGATGCGGCCGTCGAGCAGCATCGGGGCCTGGTCGTCCCATTCGATCCGCTGCACGTCCAGAACCACGTCCGGATGCCTGGCCTCGAACGCCCGTGCCGCCGGGATGACCGGGATGCCCGTCCGGAAGCCGACCGCCAGCCGCAGGCCGCCGCGGGCCGCCACGGTCACCCGGCGGCGAACCGCGTGTGCGGAGGCGAGCAGCGGACCGGCGTCGGTCACCAGTTGCCTGCCCGCGTCGGTCAGCGCCACGCCGTGGCGATCCCTGGTGAACAGCGGGGCACCGAGATCCTGTTCCAGCGCGCGGATCTGGCGGCTGAGCGCCGGTTGGGCGATATGCAGTTCCTCGGCGGCGCGGCCGAAGTGCAACCGGTCGGCGACGGCGAGGAAGTAGCGCAGTTTGCGCAGGTCCAGATCCACGGCGCCTCCCGGGCTGGTGATGCCTTCAGGGTATCACCACGACCGAAAGCGGTCTTGGACACCCACTCGGGTCAATGGCAACCTGAATAAGTAACGGATGGGCCGAGAACGAATTCGACACGAGAATTCGGAATAAGGAATCCAGTGCCGTCCATCGCGTTCTTTTCAGCTCCAGAAAGCAGGCACACCAATGCGCGTTTTCGTCACTGGCGGGACCGGCCATGCCGGTTCGTACATCATTCCCGAGCTCATCGCCGCCGGGCACGAGGTCACCGGTCTGGCCCGGTCGGACACCGCCGCGGCGGCGGTGTCCGCGCTCGGCGCGAAGGTGCGGCGCGGCGACCTCGAGGATCTCGACGGGCTCAAGGAGGCAGCCGCGGATTCCGACGGCGTCATCCACGTCGCGCACCGGCAAGACCTGCTTCCGTCCGGCGGGATCGACGCCGTGGCCGCCGCGGAGCTCCCGATCATGCTCGCGTACGGGGAGGCACTCGCCGGAACCGGAAAACCGCTGGTCGCGGCGGGAAGCATCGGCTCGCCAGGGAACCTGGGCCGACCGGTCACAGAGGAGGACCCGGCCCTTCCCGGCGGCGATGAGTACCAGGGCACGCTGCGGGTTCGTAACGTCGTGGAAACCGCGGTGGTCGGCCTCGCCGAGCGGGGAGTGCGGTCTTCGATCGTGCGGATCGCCACCATCGCGCACAGTACGACCGATCGCGCCGGCTTCCTCGTGCAGCTGATCGCGCTCGCGAAGGAGAAGGGCTTCGTCGGCTACCCCGGAGACGGCGCGAACCTGTGGAACGCCGTGCACATCCGCGATGCCGCCGCTCTGTTCCGCCTGGCACTGGAGAAAGGGCAGGCCGGTGAATACTGGCACGCGATCGCGGACGGCGGCATCCCGCTCCGCGAGATCGCGGAGGCCATCGGCAGCCGTCTTGGCCTGCCTGCCGTGAGCGTTCCCGCGGACGTACTGATGGTGCCGGGATATTTCGGTTTCCTCGCGAACATGGTCACCCAGAACTACCCGGCGTCCAGTCTCACCACCCGCCGGACCCTCGGCTGGGAACCCGCACAGCCCGGCCTGCTCGCCGATTTGGACAACGGCCATTACTTCTCCGCCTGCTGACGCATTTACCTATTAATTCAAAGGAGTGACCGTGGGAAAGCTCGATGGCAAGGTAGCGGTGATCACCGGCGGATCCACCGGCATGGCCTTGGCGGGCGCCGAACTGTTCGTCGAGGAAGGAGCGCACGTCTTCATCCAGGCCCGGCGGCAGGAAGCGCTGGACGACGCCGTCGAGCTGATCGGCCGCAACGTCACCGCCGTTCAGGGTGACGCGGCCGATCTGGACGACCTGGACCGCTTGTACGACACCGTCAAACGGGAAAAGGGCTCGATCGACGTGCTGTGGGCCAGCGCCGGGATGGGTGAACCCGCCGTTCTCGGCGAGATCACCGAGGAACAGTTCCACCGCGCCTTCTCGCTCAACGCGCGCGGCACCCTGTTCACCGTGCAGAAGGCACTGCCGCTGATCAACGACAACGGCTCGATCTTCATGACCGGATCCAACGCCTCCCTCGGTGCCTTCCCCGGCTGGAGCCTCTACGCGGGAAGCAAAGCCGTCCAGCAGGCCTGGGCCCGTGTCTGGCTCAACGAACTGCGCGACCGCAAGATCCGGGTGAACGTCCTGACCCCCGGCCAGGTCGCCACCGCCAAACAGGAAGAACTGTTCGACGAGGCGACCAAGGACGCGTTCGAATCCCTCATTCCCCGCGGAAAGATGGGCCGTCCCGAAGAAATCGCCACCGTCGCCCTGTTCCTCGCCTCCGACGACTCCAGCTACGTCAACGGCCTGGAACTGGTCGCCGACGGCGGCACCACCGCCGTCTGAACCGCGCACCAGTAAACCTCGAGAACAGGAAGAGAGCACATCTCATGAGCGGCATCACCCTCATCGGTACGGGGAACATGGCCCGGGCCATCGGCACGCTCGCGGTCGCGGGCGGCAACACCGTCGAGGTCATGGGACGGGATCAGGCCAAGGCCGATGACCTGGCCAAGGCTCTGGGCGGCGGCGCGACGGCGGGCGAGTGGGGCGCTGCCCCGGCCGGGGACATCGTCATCACGGCGCTGTTGGCCGACGGTGTCGTTCCGGTCGTCGCCGAGTACGGAGACGCCCTCGCGGACAAGGTCATCGTCGACATCAGCAACCCCTTCAACGCCACGTCCGACGGACTGGCCCACCGCGAGGAGACCTCGATCGCGCAGGAAGCCGCCAAGGTGGCCCCGGCGGGCGCGAACGTGGTGAAGGCGTTCAACACCGTCTTCCGAAATGTCCTGGAGAAGGGCAGGCCCGACGTTTTCATCGCCGGCGACGACGCGCGGGCCAAGGCGGGCGTGGCGGCGTTCATCGAGAGCCTCGGGCTGCGGCCGCTGGACGTCGGCGGTTTGAAGATGGCGCACTGGCTGGAAGGAATGGGTGTGGTCACGATGGGCCTCGCCCGCAACGGGGTCGGCCACTGGGACTTCGCCCTCGGCGTCGACGAATTCACCGGCTGAGCCCCTGGCGCCGCCCGCCATCGGGCAAAGTAAGTCGCATGGGCATCTCCAGAGTCGGTTTCGCCGGGCTGGGCAGCATGGGCGGACCGATGGCAGTGAACCTGGCGCGGGCCGGAATCCCGTTGCTCGTGTGGAATCGCACGCCTGGCCGGACCGCGGTGCCGGGGGCCGAGGTCGCCGGGGACGCGGCGGAGCTCTTCGAGCGGTGCGAAGTCGTGATCCTGATGCTGAAGGACGCGGCCGCCGTCGACGCGGTGCTCGAGCGCGGGCGGTCGGCGCTGGCGGGCCGGACGATCGTCCACATGGGAACGACGGCGCCGGAGCATTCCCGTGTGCTCGAGTCCGAGCTCCTCGCGGCCGGGGCGAAGTACGTGGAGGCACCGGTTTCCGGCTCACGGGTTCCGGCGGAGGCGGGTGAACTGGTCGCCATGCTCGCGGGTGATCCTGCCGCGATCGAGGAGATCCGGGAGCTGTTCGGGCCGTTGTGCCGGGAAACCGTGGAGTGCGGGCCGGTCCCCAATGGGCTCCTGATGAAGCTGGCGGTCAACGTGCACCTGACCGCGGTCGTGACCAGTCTGGCCGAGACCGTTCACTTCGCGCGGACGCACGGGCTCGACCTCGGCCTGCTCGCCGGTGTCCTCGGCGCCGGGCAGCTGGCCAGCCCGATCCTGCGGGTCAAGGCGCCCAAACTGGTCGAGGAGGACTTCTCGCCGCAGGCCTCGATCACGAACGTCCTGGCCAATGTCGAGCTGATCGCGGCGGCGGCAGGGGAAGCGGGCCTCACGTTGCCGCTGATCGAGGCGTCCCGCGTCCTCTACGCCGAGGCCGCACGGCTCGGTTTCGGCGAAGAGGACATGGTGGCTGTCGTCAAGGCACTCGAAGCACCGCGTTCAGAGGACTAGTGATCCGTCAGGCAACCGTGGCGTGGTCGGTGCCGGGGGTCGTGAGTGTTTCGGGTCGTTAGAACGACACATAACACTCACGACTGGACACCCGATCTTCGGCGACTACGACACTCCGGTTCCGGCACCCGCAACCGAATAACGCAATTCGGCACCTGCTTGCGGTCCTTGCGCGTGCAAGTACCGCAACCAGGTGCCGAATTGCGTCAGGGGGCTGGGTCAGGCCAGGTACTCCGCGGCGGCGCGAAGGCTGACGTAGGACCCGCTGAACGTGTCGATCCGCGGCCCGTCGCCGGTGTCCGGTCCCGGCACGCCGGTCTCGACCCGGATGTAGTCCACGCCTGCCTCCCGGAGCCAGCCGAGGAACTCGCGGACCTCGGGGTGCCGGTGCGCCTCGCGCGTCACCACGACGAGGTCGCGGGCGCCGTGGACGGCGTCGATCGCGGTCGCGATCTCGTTCCCGGTGACCTTGAGCGCGCGCGTGCCTGGCACGAGCTCGGTCAGATGCGAGCCGAGCCCCCACGGCATCGGGCCCGCCGCGATGATCGGCTCGGTCTCGATGTCGATCACCAGCGGCGGCCCGGCGAGCTTCGGCGAACCCTGGATCCGCAGCGCCTTGCGCGCCGCCTCCAGGCCGAGCCGGTGGTCGACCGGCGAGATCGGCGTCGACACCGGGGGAGCGCCGAGTGCGGCGACGCGCTCCGAAGCCTCGGCCAGCCGCTCCAGCGGCAGCTCACCGGCCTCGACCGCGGCGGCGATGACCGCCGCGATCTGGTTCAGCTCGTCCTCTTCGAATGACACACCACCCAGGCAGAGCGCGTCGGCGCCGGCGATCAGCGCCCGCACCGCCGCCCGGCCGACGCCCTCGGTCTTGCCGAGTTCACCCGCGACGGCACCCATGTCGAGCGCGTCGGTGATCACCGCGCCGGTGAAGCCGAGTTCGCCGCGCAGGACGTCTGTGAGCGCCTTCGGGTTGAGCGTCGCGGGCAGTTCACCCCACGCGGGCACGACGAGGTGCCCGGTCATCACCGAGCGCACGCCGGCCGCGATCGCGGCCTTGAACGGGACGAGTTCGATCTCGTGCAGCTCCGCCTCGGTCCGGGGCAGCACCGGCAGCGCGTGATGGGAATCGTCGGTGGCCGCCCCGTGCCCGGGGAAATGTTTGGCCGACGCGGCGACGCCGTACTTCTGCAGGCCGGTGATGTACGCCGCGACGTGCGGCGACGTCTTCACCGGATCCGAACCGAACGCCCGGACTCCGATGGAAGGATCCTCCGCCGCCAGGGTCAGATCCGCGCACGGGGCGAAGTTGATCGTGACCCCGCAGGCGGCCAGCCGCTCGGCGAGCGCCGCGGCGACCGACGCCGTCAGCTCGACGTCGTCCGCGGCGCCGAGTGCGAGCGGTCCCGGGACGAACGAGCCGGTGGCGACGTCGAGCCGGGTGACGTCACCGCCTTCCTCGTCGATGCCGATGAGCACGTCGGGCCGTTCCGCCCGCAGCTGCGCGCTGAGCGCGGCCACCTGCTCGTCGTCGACCACGTTGCGGCCGAACAGGATCGCGCCGCCGAGGCCGTCGGCCACCTTGCGCCGCAGCCAATCCGGTGCGGTCGTGCCATCGAAGCCCGACACGAGAACGGATCCGGCCAACTTTTTCGGTGAAGACAACACTTATCCCTTCACTGCGCCTGCGGTCAGGTTGGACACGAGCTTGCGCTGGACGAGGATGAAGAACACCAGCGCGGGCACGGCGTAGATCACCGACGCCGCCATGATGCCGCCCCAGTCCACGGAAAACGCCGTCCGGAACGACGAAAGCCACACCGGTAGCGTCTGCTTGCTCTGGTCGCGCATGAACACGAACGCGAACAGGAACTCGTTCCACGCGGTGATAAAGCTGAACACCGACGTGGTCACCAGTCCCGGTGCGAGCAGCGGTAGCGTCACCCGGCGGAACGCGCCCGCCCGGCTGCAACCGTCGATCATCGCGGCCTCTTCCAGGTCGTACGGGATGCCGTTGACGAAGCCGTAGAGCATCCAGCACGTGAAGGGCAGCGTCGCCGCGAAGTACACCAGCAGCAGCGAAGGCAGCTGGTTGAGCAACCCGGCGTCCCGCATCAGCAGGTACATCGGGATCAGCAGCGCCTCGAACGGTGCGAGCTGGGCGACCAGCACCAGCATCAGGAAACCCTTACGCCCGCGGAAGCGCATCCGGGACAAGGTGACCGCGGCCAGTACGCCCGCGACGAGCGAGCACAGCACCGCGCCGATCGTGACGATCAGGCTGTTGGCGAGATAGGTGGTGAACCCGGGTTTCGTCAGCGCCGTGACGAAGTTTTCGAACGTCACCGAGGACGGGATCAGGTCGTAATCCGGTGACAGGACCTGGCCCGGCGTCTTCAGCGAGGACGTGACCATCCAGTAGGTCGGGAAGACGAACAGGAGGGCCACGATCACCCCGAACGTGCCGAGGCCGATCCGCTGGATCAGGGACTTCTTCATGACAGGTCGGCCTCCTTCGTGCGCACCAGCAGCTGGACGTACCGGGCGGTGAGCAGGATCAGCACGAGCATCATCAGCAGGGCCGCGGTCGCCGCCAGGCCGAAGTGGTTGCCCGCGAGGCCCTTGAGGTACATGTAGACCGGCAGTGTCGTGCTGGCACCGTCCGGCCCGCCCTGGCGGATCGCCCACACCTGGGCGAACAGCTTGAAGTCCCACAGGACCGACAGGAACGTGACCATGGTCAGGATCGGCCGGATCGCGGGCCAGCTGACCGCCCAGAACGCCTGCCAGGCGTTCGCGCCGTCGATGCCCGCGGCCTCGTACTGCTCCTTCGGGACGCCGAGAAGCCCGGCGTACAGGGTGAACGCCACGAACGGCACGGCCTGCCAGACGACCAGCAGACCGATGACGGTCAGCGTGCTCGGCCCGGTGGAGAACCAGGAATGCCCGATGAACCCGTCGAAGCCGAGTTTCGCGAGCGTCTTGTTCAGGATCCCGTACTGCTGATCGAAGATCCACTGGAAGACCGTGGTCGTCGCGAGTACCGGGGTCGCCCACGCGAGGATCAGCGCGACCTGCAGGACCACCCGGACGACCGGGTTGAGATGCCGCATCAGCAGCGCCATGAACAGCGCGAGCAGCAGGGTGGTGATCACGACCGCGGCGGTGAACACCAGCGTGCGGACGGTGATCTCCCAGAATTCGGGGTCGGAAAGGATCTCGGAGAAGTTCTCGAACCCGACCCAGACCATCTCTCCGGAGACCAGCTCACGGAGGTCGAGCTTGCGGAAACTGATCCCGATCAGCTGCAGTGTCGGCCAGCCCAGCAGGACCAGGATCGCGACCAGCGCGGGGAGGATCAGCAGATACGGCGCCGTCCGTTCGCCGAGACGGAGGCGCCGATTGGACTTCGGCGGCTTGATGCGCGGCGAAGCCGGCGGGGAGGACCCCGCCGGCGTCGTCACATCTTTGGTAGTGGTCATCCGCCGATGAGCTTGTCGAGCGCTGCGTTGGCGTCGGCGGTCGCCTGGTCGAGCGATTTCGTTCCGGTCAGGTATGCGGTCAGCATGTCCTTGATCGGGTTCTGGCCCGATTCGACGTCACCCCACTTGGGGCTGGTCGGCACGGCGCGGCCGTTCTTGGACGCCTCGGCCATGACCTTGGTGAGCGGGTTCGCGTCGAGCGCGGACACGTCGGTCGAGGTACCGGGGACGTAACCGGCCTTGGCCAGCTCGGTCTGGTACTTCGGGGTGGAGAACAGCTTGATGTAGTCCTTGGCCGCGGCCGCGTTCTTGCTGTTGGCCGGGATGACCAGGTTCGAACCGCCGAGGAAGACCGGGGCCGACTTGTCGGCGGCCTTGCCCGGGATCGGGAACGCGCCCGACTTCTCCTTGATCGACGGGTCGGTCTTGGCCGCGGTGTCGACCTCGCCCGGCACACCGATCATCATCGCGACCTTGCCCGCGCCGTAGATACCGGCCTGCTGCGGGGTGGCCTCGTCGGCGTCCTTCGGCGCCTTGGTACCCGAAGCGTCGGTGAGCTGCTTGTAGAACTCGAGCCCGGCCTTGGCCTGCGGGGTGTCCAGGGTGGACTTGAAGGACTTCCCGTTGGCCTGCGCGATGTCGCCGCCCTCGTCCCAGATGTAGGACAGCAGCTCGTACCAGTTCTGGCCGGGGTGGTAGACGGCCTGGAACTCGGGGTCGCTGCCGAACTTGGCCTTGAGCTTGGTGACCGCGTCGAGCCACTCCGCGCGCGTCTTCGGCGTCGCGGTGATACCGGCCTGCTCGAACATGTCCTTGCGGTAGATGACCTCACGGTTGGCCGCGTAGAACGGGACGCCGTAGGTCTTGCCGTCGTACTCGCCCGAAGCCTTGAGGCCCTGGAGCCACTGGCCGCCGTTGAAGTCGGCGACACTCGAGCTCAGGTCGGCGAGCACGTTCTGGTTGGCGAACGCGGGCGTCTGGGTGTTGCCCAGCTCGATCACGTCCGGCGGGTTGTCACTGGCCAGCGAGGTGGTCAGTTTCTGCTGGATGCCGTTCCACTGCTGGATCTCGTACTTGATCTTGACGCCGGGGTGCGCGTCTTCGAATTCCTTGTGGAGCGAGTTCGTCAGAGATTCGGGGGCGGTCCCGGTCATGAGCCAGACCGTGAGCGTGCCGTTCGAGGCCGGAGCGCTCGAATTCGTGCTGTCGCCACTGCCGGAACCGGCGCAGCCCGCCGTCGCGAGGGTGATGGCCGCGGCGCCCGCAGTCATCTTGAGCCAGCGCTTCACTCGTGCCGTCCTTTCGATGCCCGACCACGATGCCGGGCTCCCACAAAATGGTGTAGACCAATGCGGGCAGCGTGGTACGTACCACTCCGACTGTCAAGCAGGTGGCCGGTTCGTTGTAAACGAGCCGCAATCTTTCACCTTGAGTGAGCGCATGATCACGCTGATGGCCGGATTTCGGTGGCGTCGTCAAGTGCTCGCGAGGCGCGCTGACATGCGGTTTTTCGTTGACCGTCCCGGTGATCGGTGCATTCGGCGGGAGGTCATTGCGACGTTCGGAGGAAGACGGCCGTGCGTTCGCCGAGGAGGGCTAGGGCGTGTTTCATAAGTCGGTTCGATGGGCTTCGTGATCCAGGTGGTTCCTGGCGGTGCGGGCGGATCGGCCTCGTACCGGGTCGTACTCGGCCGCATCCGCCCGTGCCGTCAGGGGCCGCCTGGGCGCGAAGACCGCGAACTTGGCTTATGAAACACGCCCTAGCGGTCGTCCTCGTCCTCGGCGGGCGGCTCGATGCCGAGGAGCGCGCGGGTCTGATCTTGCAGGAACCACGCCAGCGTCGCGGAGACGATCAGCAGGATCAGCGGGAGGACCGGGCCGCCGTTGGCGAGGATGAACAGCTCCGTGACGCTCGCGCCCAGCATGACGCCCGCCAGCAGCAACGCCGCCGGCCCGCCGAAGCGGGGGATGAGCAGGCCGATCGCGCCGCCGACCTCGAGCACACCGGTGACGTACCGGAGCCACTGCCCGAGTCCGATCTCGGCGAAGGTCTGCTCGGTGTGGCCGCCCGCGAACAGCAGGTAGCCGCTGTAGAGGAACTCGGCCGCGAGCGCGACGCGCACGACCCACAGCACTATCGAGCCGAGGGGCAGGCCGCGGGTACCGCTGGTTCCTCCGGACATGCCGGGGATCTTTCTCCGGGGCACGGCGACCCGCAAGCCCCGCATTCAGATGACCAATTGCGATGGTCGAGTGTTCCGAGTCCGTGAAGGACTCCTTGAGGGACCCAGAGTCCCTCAAGGAGTCCTTCACGGACCAACCCGGCGCCGAACCGCATTCAGATGACTAATTGCGAATCAGGCGGGTACCTGCCAGGACTGGCCGGCCGCGCCGTCGCAGGTCCGGATCACCAGCCGCGTGCCCTCGCCGGTGCCACCGCCCTCGACGTCGAGGCATTTACCGGACTGCGGGTTGACCAGCGTCGAACCTTGTCGCTGCCAGGTCTGCGCCCCGGTCTTGTTGCAGTCCCACAGCTGCACCCTGGTCCCGTCCGCCGTCCCGCTGTTGGCGACGTCGAGGCATTTCCCGAGGGCGCGCAAAGTTCCGTTCTGCGCGGCCCACGTCTGCGCGGGGGTGCCGTTACAGGTCCACAGCCGCACCGCCGTGCCGTTCGCGATCTGCGAATGGTCGACGTCGACGCATTTGCCGGTCACGCCGGTGATCCGCCCGGCCGGATACGGCGAGCCGCCGCGGATCAGGTATTCGCTGTTGGCCACGTTCCAGTGTGTGGCGAGATAGCTGCCGGGCGCGGGGTTGGTGTGGAAGTAGTCGTCGCCGAGGCAGTCGATCTGGTTCTCCGGCGCGCCGGGGCAGACCTTCACCAGGCCGCCCGGCGGGAGGCCGCCGTCGTCGTAACACATGATGTCTTCGTCGTCCCAGCAATGGCCGTACGGGGTGCCGTGCGGAGCGCTTCCTTGGACGGCGCCGAGGTTGTGCAGGAGTTCGTGCCCGGTGGCCTGCCAGCTCCAGCATCCCGTGCCGACGGTGGCGTAATGCGGGCCGCCGTTGTACGGGTTGCTCGCGCCGGGACTGTCGTTGCCGCCGTTGCCGAACGCGAGCCCGCAGCCGCCCGCGTCGTACCAGACGATGTACTTGCGGTCGGCGCGGTTGTAACCCTGTGCCTTGATGGCGTTGGTGATCGTGTCCACGCCTCCCATCGAGGACTGCGCGATGACGACGTTCGCGACGGTCGCCCGGCAGCTCGCGTCGTGCACGTACCGGACGTGCCGGACGCCACCGCCGAGCCGGGCCGCGGCTTCGACGAAGATGTCGTCGATCTGGCTCGTGAAGGTCTGGAATTGGCCGACGAACTGCCCGTATCGATCCGTTTGCGTGTTTCCGCGGACATAAAGCGCCTGAACGCGTTTTCCGCTGACGCCATCGCCGTCACAGACCGCCGAGGCTTCTGCCGCCGCGGCCATGGGAGCGGGTAAGGAGACGACGCCGAGCGCCAACGCGGCGACGGCCACGAGTCTGGAGAATCTTCTGGTCATGCCGAACCGCCTTTACCTCGCAGGGGTGAGGCATCCGGATGCAGCAAAGAGGTCTGGACCAGCAGGAATCATAAGCGCCGAACGGTGAGCGTGTCACTGACAGAACAGGACACGAGTCATTTTTGGTCACCGAGGAGTATCTGTTCGAGCAACAGGTCGACGTCGCGGGCGGACTCCGCTTCGCCTATCCGGTGGAACGTTTCGGCGGCGCGCAGCGCGCGGCGGGCGGCTTCCCGGATCCGGCCCGCGGCGCTGAGCACGTGGGCGGCGACGTGGTCGAGCTGCGCGATGAGATGGTCCCTGGCGGGCGCGGTCTCGGTTTTCACGGCATGGACGGCGTTTTCCGCGACGTCGAGCGCGGTCAGCGCCGCGTCGAGGTCGCCGGACCGCAGCCGGGAAAGCGTCGCCGCGTTACGGCAGGTGGCTGCCACGTAGCCGCCGCCGATCGCCACCGCCGCGTCGGCCGCCCGTGCGTAGAAGTCGGCGGCGTTCGCGCCGTAGCCGAGCAGGTCCAGTTGTTCGGCGGCGGCCATGCTCACCGAGATGTAGGAGTGTCCGGTGTCGCCCGAGGCCTCGAGGATTTCGGCGAGGACGGCGTATTCGTTGAAGGCACGGGAAGATTCGCCGAGCGCGCGGTAGGTGTCGGCGTACATCCACCGGCAGCGGTGGTCCCAGTCCGGTGACCCGGCGAGCAGCGAAATGGCGCGGGGCGCGACGTCGAGGACCTCGTCGAAGCGCCCGGCGCCGTGCAGTGCGGAGACGAGGACGTACCAGTGTTCGGCGGTGTCCTTGCCTTTCGACGCGGCGGCACCGAGGGCCGCGTACGCGTCGTCGACGGCTTCGGTGAATCGGCCGGTGCCGATCAGGGACAGCGCACGGAGGTGGCGGAGATGTCCGCGCAACCGTTCCGGGCCGCCGACGGGCAGTGTCGCGAGCAGGTGCTCCACGAAGACGTCAAGCTCGTCGAGCGATCCCGTTCGCTCATAAGCGATCCGGGCCTGCTCGACGGCTTCGACGGCTTTTTCTCCGACGTTCCCGACGATGAAGGCGTCCGTCGCCGCCCGCGCGAGTTCCAGTGTGCTCACCGGATCCTCGCCGTCACCGTTCCGCAACGACGCTTCAAGGCACAGAAGGGTGCCGTGGAGCAAGGGATCGCCCGTTTCACGAGCCCGCTCGGCTCCCCGTCGCAAGGCCTCGTACGCCTCGGCGGTGCGGCCCTGTCCGGAAAGGACGTGCGCCAGCCAGTATTCGCCCCAGCAGGCGGCGTGATCGTCCCGCCCCGCGCGCAACCGCGCCGCGGCCACCGTCGTCAGCGCGACCCCGGTCTCGGCCTGATCGTCGAAGACGAGCCACAGGCCGAGCCAGCATTGGTTGAGCAGAAACCGGTTCTCGTCGCCCTGTCGCCGGAATCCGGCGGCTGCCTCGCGCAGTCTTTCCTCGGTGTCGTCGCCCTGGAAGAAGATGGCGCGCAGTTCGGTCAGCCGCGGGACGAGCTCGTCCAGGACGTCCTCGATCGCGGCGAGACAGGCTCGCGCCTCTTCCGGTTCGCACCGATGGTTGTGGATCTCCGCCCGGACGACGAGTTCCTCCGCGGACAGGTCCGGCGGGGGCACGATCGGGACCCGGGGGAGCGCGGAAGGCAGGAGCGGGACGAATTCCGCGACCGGTTTCGCGGCCATCTTCGCTTCGGCGTGCGCGGTGAAGTACCCGGTGTGCTCGCGTCCGTCGAGTTCCTCCGCTTCGACGAACGCCGCCGCCCGCATCCGCACGTTCAGCCTGCTCAGGGAAAGGCCGTCGTACGGGCCGTTGAGAACGAACCGGATCTCGCCGTATCCGGTTTCCGTCAACCGGCGGGTGAGCAAGGCCGCCGATGCGAAGAATTCGAGCCTGCCGACGGCGTCCGAATGATCGCCGACACCGTCCAAAAGCGACAGAAGATCGAGACCGAGGTGCTCGTTGCCGGTGAGGGCGCAGAACTCCAGCCGCAGGGCGTGGTCGCCGTAGCGGAGCGGCGCCCCGGACGAGGCCCTGGTCACCCACCGATAGGTCGACGCGGCTTCGGCGTATTTGCCTGCTGCCGCCAGCGGCACCAGGGTCCGGCAGAGCCGGGTGACCTCGGCTCCGTCGGGGTTGGAGCCGTCGGAGTCATTCTCGCCCGCGCGGCGTGGTTCCACTTCCATGGTTCTGCCCCCAGAACAATGACGTCGACGCCGGATCTTAACTCCCGGCGTCGCGTCATGGTCCTGCTTTCGGGTGGTTCAGGGGACGCGAACGGCGGCGATTTGGGTCGCCTGCCCGATCAACCTGTTCTTTTCGTCCCAAAGCTCCGCGACTTCGTCCATCCGGTCGCCGCCGATCTCACCCGCGCGCATCCGCACCCGCACCGGGCCGGGTGCCGGGAGCCCGCGCAGGTACGCGGTGAACTGGACGGTCGGCGCCCAGCCCGCGATGCCGAGGTCGTAGGAGATCGGCGGCACCGGGTCGAGCGCCACGAGCAGGCTCACCGGATCCCAGTCGGTGCCGTCGGCGAGCCGCAGCCAGGACGAGATGACGCCTTTCCGGGACGGCTGTCCCACCGCGAAGCCCGCCGAGGCCGGGTCGATCCGCTGCTCGACGACGTCCATCAGGCCGATGCGGAACCCGCCACCGCCGTCGGCGGGCACGGGCAGGCAATCCTGCTCCGGCGGGATCTCGACCGGGTCCACGCCGGACCACCACGCGTCGCCGTCGGTCAGGACGCCCTGGGTGATCAGGGCCTCGGTGCAGGGCGCGCCGTGCTGGCTCAGCCGCGCGCGCAGTTGGGTGAGGCCGCGGCCTTCGCGCAGCACCTCGACTTCGACGACCGCCGGACCGGGCTCGGGTGCCACCGAGAACGAGCCGCTGATCGCGGTCAGATGCGGATGCGAGGAGACCTCGGCGGCGGCCTTGGCGAGTACGGCGAGCAGGTAGCCGCCGTGCAGCTTCGCCCCGATCGTCCACCGTGGATCGAGTTCGGTGTCGAACACCGGGTCTTCGCCCCGGCGGAGCAGGGCGGTCGCGGTCTGGAAGTGCGCCATACCCAAAGGTGACACCGTCAAGTTGACGGTGTCAAGTCAAAGCTGGCAGCATCACGGCATGGGCGCGAAGCGGACGAAGGCGCGGCCGGGCGAAGGGGAGAAGCTGCGGGGCGAGATCCTGTCCGCCGCCGTCGGCCGGCTCGGCGAGGCGGGGACCGACGAGGCGCTCACACTGCGCGCCGTCGCACGCCGGACCGGCGTTTCCACGCCGTCGGTCTACGCGCACTTCCCGAGCCGCGACGCCTTGCTCGAAGCGGTCTGCCTCCGGGTGTGGGACGAACTCGGGCACCGGATGCGCGATCACGCCGCCGAGGTGGCCGATCCCATGCGCGCGCTCAGCCGGTGCGCACGGGTGTACGCCCGGTTCGCCCTCGACCATCCGGTGCAGTACCGGGTGCTCCTGATGCGCCCCTCCGGCGGCTCGTCCCCCGGCGCGGTCGCGTGTTTCCGGTATCTCGCCGACGCGACCGCCGCCTGCGTGCGGGCCGGGATCCTCCGCGGCGAACCGGAAGTCCTCGCGATGGGTCTCTGGTCGGCGATGCACGGCTGCGTGAGCCTGCTGATCGCGCAGCCGGGATTCGACTGGCCGGAAGAGCCGGAAGCGCTGATCGACACCGTCATCCGGATGGCCGGACTCGGCACGGCGCTCGCCTGCCGCGTCCCGCGCGACGCCATTCCGCCGAGTGCCGTAATGGCGGATGACCTGGACGAACTGGCGGCGGGCTGGGCGACATCGCGGCATCGGACTGGATAGGCTCCTCGCATGTCCGGGACCCCGACGACCGACGATCGACTCCAGGTGCTCGAAGCCATCACCGATACGACCTTGGGTCACCTCGACCAGGAAAAGGTGATGGCCACCCTCCTCGCGCGGGTTCGCGAGGTCCTCGGCGTCGACACGGCCACGGTGCTCCGGCACGACCCGGACGCGCAGTTGCTGCACGCCGTCGCCGCTTCGGGCATCGAGGAGGAGGTCTATCAGGACGTCCGGGTCGCCGTCGGGGCGGGCTTCGCCGGCCGGGTGGCCGCGGAACGGCGTCCGGTGATCCTCGACCACGTCGACGAGACCACCGTGGTCAACGCGCTCCTGTGGGAACGCGGGCTGCGCGCCCTGCTCGGGGTGCCGATGCTGGCCGAGGACGAGCTGATCGGCGTGCTGCACGTCGGTTCCGTGACGCCGCGCGAATTCGACGAGACCGATATCGAACTACTGCGGCTGGTGGCCGGGCGGCTCGCGCTCGCGTTGCGGATCGAGAACTCCACCGCCGACCGGGCGGCCGCGGCGGCGCTCCAGCGGAGCCTGCTGCCGGCGCGGCTGCCCGCCGTCTCCGGGATGAAGTTCGCCGCGCGGTACGTGCCGGGTACCGAGCCCGGGGTCGGCGGCGACTGGTACGACCTGTTCGCGTTGCCGGGCGACCGCCTCGGCATCGTGATGGGCGACGTCGCCGGGCACGGTCTCAATGCCGCCGTGATCATGGGACGGCTGCGCAGCGCGCTTCGCGCCTACGCGCTCGAATCGGACGATCCGGCCGAGGTTCTGTCCAAATTGGACCGCAAGGTCCAGCATTTCGAGCCGGGCGCGCTGGCCACCGTCGTGTACGGGCTGGTGTCGGCTTCGCGGGACAAGTTCGCGGTCTCGCTGGCCGGGCACCTGCCGCCGGTACTCGCGACCCCCGGCGGGCCCTCGGCGTTCGTCGATGTCCCGGTCGATCCGCCGATCGGCGTCACCGGGCCGCCGCGACGCACCGCGGAGCTCGAGCTGCCGCCCGGCGGTGTGATCGCCTTCTACACCGACGGTCTCGTGGAGCGCAGGGATCACCTGATCGACGTCGGCCTGCGGCGGCTCGCCGACGTGGTCACCGCCGAACAGCCCGGCGTGGTGTGTGCGCGGGTGATGGCCGCGCTCGTCGGCACGACGCCCGCGCAGGACGACATCGCCCTCCTCGTCGCCCGGCGCGAACCGAACTGAGTCACCGGACCGGGTGATTGGCGCGGACGTTCACGGCCGCGAGCTCGACGGTCCTGGCGATCCGCCGTTCCCGCGTTTCCGGCTTCTTCGCGGTCAGGATCCACTCCAGGATCAGCCTTTTCGACGACGGCGGGAACTTCTCGAAATGGGCGCGGGCCGCCTCGTCGGCTTCGAGCCGGGCACTCAGGTCTTCGGGGACGCCGTCGCCGTCCGGCACGACCTGCCAGCGGCCCTTCTCCTTGGCCAGGTCGATCATCGCCTGTCCGCGTTCGGTCATCAGGCCCTCGGCGATCAGGCGGGCGGCCCGTTCACGGTTGACCCGGCTCCACGAACTCCGGGGATTGCGCGGGGTGAACCGCAGCCGCGAACTCGTGGCGTCGTGCTTACGGTGCAGCCCGTCGATCCAGCCGAAGCACAAGGCCTGCTCCATCGCCTCTTCGATCCGGACGCTGGGGACGCCGCTGCCCTTGTGCCGGATGACCAGCCAGACCTCCTTCTCGGTCCCTGCGTTCTCGGCCAGCCACGCGCGCCACTCGGCGGGGTCGGCGGCACTGAAGGTGGTCTCGTCCATGACCGGGTTCCTTTCGCCGTAACGTCTGTGACCATCATCGGAAGCAAAGTGCTCACCGACTGAGCACTTTTCGAAGGGAGGCGGTCTCGGATGGAGATCTGGGTGAACCCGGCGTGCTCCAAATGCCGTTCGGCGGTGTCGATGCTCGACGACGCGGGGGCCGAATACACGGTGCGGAAGTACCTCGAGGAGCCGCCGACGGCGAAGGAACTGAAGGCCGTCCTCAAGCGGCTCGGGCTCGAACCGTGGGACATCACCCGCACCGCCGAGCCGATCGCGAAGGAACTCGAACTGAAGACCTGGGGACGCACCCCCGCCGACCGCGACCGGTGGATCGACGCACTGGTCACCCATCCGAAGCTGATTCAGCGGCCGATCATCACCGCCGACGACGGCACGACCGTGGTGGGGCGGACCCCGGAAGCCGTTCGGGCGGTGCTGCCCGGCTGACCGCCTCGTGAGTGGCGATTCGGGTTAGGGCGGACCGGTATTTGCCTACCTACGCTGGACCAGGCCGAGAGGCTTGACGATGTAGGAATTGGGACGTTGAGTGTCCCGATTCCTACATCGTCACGACGTCATGCCGGCCCCGGATCTTGATCAACGGAGGATGGGGACACTCAACGTCCCCAATCCTCCACGCCCGGCCCCTGCCGTAACACCGGCACCAGTGGGTAGGCAAATACCGGTCCGCCAGACCCGAATCGCCACTCACGACCCACCTGACCCGCCACTCACGCCAGCTTGCGGAAGAAGTCCCGGATGTCGCCGAGCAGGAGGTCCGGCGCGTCCTGGGTCGCCCAGTGGCTGCCGCGGTCGAATTCCTGCCACGAAACGATGTTCGCGTGGTCCCGCTCGGCGAAGCGCCGCAGCGGCCGGAAGTCGTAGGCGAAACTCGCGAGGCCGGTCGGCGCGGTCGTCGGCTCGCTGGGGTGCTCGGCGTGCTTGTCCTCGTAGTAGAACCGCGCCGCCGAGGCCGCGGTGTTGGTGAGCCAGTACAGGGTGGCGTTGGTGAGCACGTGGTCGTCGCTCGTGCCCGCCAGCAGTTGCGCGCTCCAGGCCAGCTGCCCGGTCGGCGAGTCGGCCAGCGCGTGCGCGAGGTTCTGCGGGGCGCTTTCCTGAAGTTTCGCGTAGCCGGACATGTTGTCGTTGAAGTGCTGCAGGAACTGCAGGTACTCCAGTTCCTGTTCGGTCATGCCCTCGAACTCCGCCGGATCGCCGCTGGGGAACGAGAACAGCTGCGTGACGTGCACGCCGATCACGTGCTCGGTGGCGGCGCGGCCGACCTCGGGGGCGACGAACGAACCGGCGTCGTTGCCGTGCGTGCCGTAGCGCTCGTAGCCGAGACGGCGCATCAGCTCGGCCCAAGCCTGAGCCGTGCGGTACCGGTTCCAGCCCTTCTCCCGCGTCGGGCCGGAGAAGCCGAACCCGGGCAGCGACGGGATCACGACGTGGAACGCGTCGGCCGGATCGCCACCGTTCGAGCGCGGGTCGGTCAGCCGGTCGATCAGGTCGAGGTATTCGAAGACCGAGTTCGGCCAGCCGTGCGTGAGGATCAGCGGCGTCGCGTCCGGCTCCGGCGAGCGGACGTGCAAGAAGTGGATGTTCTGCCCGTCGATCTCGGTGGTGAACTGCGGGTACTCGTTGAGCTTCGCCTCCCACTTACGCCAGTCGTAGCCCTCGCGCCAGTACGCGACCAGACGCCGCACGTACTCCAGCGGCACGCCGTACTCCCAGCCCGGCGTGACCGGTCCGCGCTGAACCCCGTCGGTCACCTGGTCGGCGGGCAGTTCGTTCGCCCAGCGGACGCGGGCAAGGCGGTCGGCCAGGTCGTCCAGCTCGGCCTGCGGGACGTCGATGCGGAAGGGCTTGATCTCCGTGTTCTCGTTCATAAGACCAAGGTAGAGTGCCATTAGGAACATCCCGTTCCTAATGGAGGAGCAGCCTGAAGAAATGTTGGAAACCTCGGCAAGACTGCTGCGTCTGCTCTCCCTCCTGCAGACCCCCCGCGACTGGACCGGCACCGAACTGGCGGAACGCCTGGAGGTCAGCGCCAGGACGATCCGCAACGACGTCGAGCGACTGCGCGCGCTCGGCTATCCGGTGAACGCGACCCGTGGTTCGGTCGGCGGCTACCGGCTCGGCGCGGGTGCCGAGCTGCCGCCGTTGCTGCTGGACGACGAGGAGGCGGTCGCGGTCGCGATCGGCCTGCGCACCGCGGCGGGCGGCACCATCGCGGGCGTGGAGGAGACGTCGTTGCGCGCGCTCGCGAAACTCGAGCAGGTGCTGCCGTCGCGGTTGCGGCGCCGCGTGAACGCCTTGCAGGCGTACACGATCCCGGTGCCGAGGGACGAGCCCGGCCCGCGCGTCGCCGCCGAGACCCTCACCGTGCTGACGGCCTGCTGCCGGGATCGCGAGGTCCTGCGGTTCGGCTACCGCGCCCACGACGGTTCGGAAAGCGTCCGGAAGGTCGAGCCCTATCGTCTCGTGAACTGGGGCCGTCGCTGGTACCTGGTGGCGTGGGACCTCGACCGCGGCGACTGGCGCACTTTCCGCGTCGACAGGCTGACGCCGCGCGTCCCGACGGGTCCGCGGTTCACCGCGCGTGAGCTGCCCGAGGATGTCACGGACCGGGTGCGGCGCGGTGTCTCGTCCGCCGCGTGGCGATACCGGGCGGACGTCACCGTGCACGCGTCCGCCGAAGAGGTGACCGCGCGGATCAACCCGGCCGTCGGCACGGTCGAGGCCGTCGACGCGAACACGTGCGTGCTGCACACCGGCGCGGACAGCATCGAGACGATGGCCGTCCACTTAGGACTGCTCAATCTCCCGTTCCGGGTCACCGACCCCCCGCAATTGGTCACCTACTTGCGGGAATTGGCCGACCGGTACCGCGACGCGACCGCAAGTAGGTGACGAATTGCGGGGCTTCAGTGGGCGAAAGTGGTCAGGAAGCGGTCTCGGAACGCGTCCATTCGCCAGACCGGCGCGTTCCGGTCCGGGTTCAGGCCCGCTTGCCAGTTCCATCCGGTGATCTTGTCGAGCACGGCCTTGTCCCGCGTGACCACGGTGACGGGCACGTCGCGATCCGCGCCCGCGCCGGCGACGATCGGATTCGGCTGGTGGTCGCCGAGGAAGACGAGCACGAGGTCGTCGTCGCCGTACGTCTCCACATACGAGATGAGCGAGTTCAGCGAATAAACGATCGAGTCGCCGTACGCGTCGCGCACCTTGGCCGGGTCGGTGAACACCTCTTCGGGCGTTTTCCCTTGGGAGGGCATGGGATTGTAGATCGACCCGTCGCCGACGGCGGTCCAGTCGACCATCCGGGGGAGCGGCGTCCATGGCCAGTGACTGGTGACCAGATCGATCTCCGCCATCAGCGGCGGCCGGTCCGGCCTCGCGCGTTCGGCGCGCTGGAAAGCCGAAAGCGTGAACTGGTCCGGCATCGTGGCGTAGGAGAACGGCGGGCCGCGATAGCCGATTCCGCGGGAGTCGTAGTAGCGGTCGTAGCCGTAGACCTTGCCGTCCGGCCAGTCCTCGGTATGCGCCGGGACGACGCCGACGGTCTCCCAGCCCGCGCGTTTGAACGCGCCGCCGAGGGTGAACCGGTCGGTCTTCACGAAGTCGTCGTAGCGATGCTGACTGTCGACCCAGACGCCGGATTGGAACGTCGAGTGCGCCAGCCAGCTTCCCGCGCTCGTCGTCGGCGACGTCAGGAACGCGCTGCGCGAGCCGTATCCGGCGTTCTTCAGCCGCGCGGTCCCCGCGTCGAGAGCCGCGTCGACCTTGGGTGCGATATCGGAGTCCTGGACGGCCACCCGCCCGTAGCTCTCGACGAAGGTGAACAGGACGTCCTTACCGCGCAACGCGTTCAGCAGCCCGGAAGGCGGCGTGTCCCGGAAGGCGTCGACGGCGACTTCCTCGGCGAAGGCATCCCGGTCGCGGATACCGGCCCGCACCTGGCGGAGGTCTTCGTAGGCGAAGGCGACCGCGCTGCGCGACGCGAGCGGCTGCCCCGGAGCGAGTTGCGCGCCCGAGACCGCGCACACCATCCAAATCACGCTGAGCACGGCCGTCACCCTGGTCGACGTGGTGCGCCGCCCGGCCACCACCCGGCTCAGCCGCAGGACGGCGAGCGCCATCAGCACGATCACGACCACGGCCAGCAGCGTCAGCCCGGCGAACGACGCGATCGCGCCCGCCTGGCCGATCGACGTGCCGAGCAGATCGACGCCGTTGCCGAGCACACCCCAGTCGAACACCGGGTCGAACCGCCGGTTCAGCGCGAGCCCGAAGCCGATGTCGATGGCCTTGACCACCGTCAACACCCCGAGGACCGCGCCGGCGGACACCGCGACGATCCGCCTCGCGCCGTCGCGCAGCATGAGCACGACCGCCACCCCGAGCAGCGCCTCCACCGGCAGCCGCACGAACGCCGCCGGCGCCAGCCCATCGAGGTCCTTCGGCGCGAGCAGGGCCAACAGCACGAGCACCGTCGACGCGGTCGTCGCCGCGCTGGACGCGATTTCGCGGGCTGTCGTCCGGTCGCCGGGCAGGCCGACCAGGGCGGGACGCGGGAAAACCGACAAGGCGGGTTCCTTCCGGGGTGGACTGCCTTCATCGGGTTACACGGATGGCGGACCCCGGCGGTTCAGCCCGAGCGCCAGGTGCGCAGCGCCCACCACCAGCCGACGGTGTGCCGCACATGCGTGCCGCCGTCGTCTTCCGGCGGGTCGAGCGACGTTCCGGTGATCTCGCCGAGCCGGGAAAGCCGGTACCTGACGGTGTTCGCGTGGACGTGCAGCGCGGCGGCCGTCTGGTCGAGCCTTCGCCCGTGGTCGAGGTAGGCCAGCGCCGTGGAGACGAGTTGCTCGTGGAAGGGATCGCCTGGCGTCAGGGCGTTCAACAGGGTGCCTTCGAGCAGCGCGGCGAACGCGGGCTGGGCGGCGAGCGCGGTCTCCACGGCCAGGTCGGCCACCGCGTGCAGACCGCGGGAGCGCGCGGCCGTCGGCAGCGCCATCACGCACAGCGCGTGCATCGCGCGGACCTCGGCGAGCGGGACGGCGGGGGAGACCACCATGAGGACGTCGTCCCCGAGCGCCGACGCGGTGGGCAGCCGCGGCGCCAGCCCGGTCAGCCGTCCCTCGACCAGGCCGAAGACGCCACCCGTCGCGCCGAGCCGTCGCTCGACGACCATGGCCTGGTACGGATCTCCGACGTCGGAGAGCAGGCAGTGGAAGCGGCCGCCCGGGTTCAGCCCGGTGTTCGCGACCTCTTCGGCCGAAGGCGGCGTCGTGTCCCCGCTCAGCAGCCGCCGCAGCAGCCGGGCCCGGTTGTCGTGGACCGTCCGGGAGAGTTCGAGTTCGGCTTCGTGGTAACCGGCGATCACCTGGCGTTCGAGCGCGCGGGTGTTCCGGTCGAAGTCCACCAGCGCCGCCAGCATGACGTCGTCCGGAACGCCTGCCGCCTTGCCGCGTTCGACGGCGATCTCGACCGCGCGGCTGCGGCCCGCCTGCACCCCGCGAAGCAGTGCGGCGAGCGGCACACCCTGCGCGGCCCGGTCCGCACCGAGGACGGCGGCCGCGGCGTAGTCCTGCTCCCCGGCCCCACCCGGCCGGTCGAAGGAGGCGAGACCGGCGGCGAGCACGATCGCGACGTGCCGCCGGTTCTCGTCCACCGGCAACCGCGCCACTTCCGGCGATTCCGTGCGGGCGGCGCGGACCACTTCGTCGACGACGTCGGCGTCGGCCGCCATCGCGGTCAGCACGCCGTGGAGCGACCGGTGCGCCATCGCCACCGCCTTCCCGCGCGGGATTGTGCCCGGTGCACAACGAAGCCGGCGGTCCTTGGCGACCGGCCCCTACCGAGGGTGTCCGGCCGGTTGGTTTCCTGTGAGCTACCGAAAGGTAACAGGCCCTCGCCGAAAGGTGCGCCCGATGCGGAAACGCCGGTTGCTGAACACCGTCCTCGTGACCTGCCTCGCCGTCGCGGCGCTGGGCTCGGTGCCCGTCGCCGGCGCGAGCGCGGCCCTGCGGCAGGTCCTGTTCGTGGGCAACAACTGGGAGGGGACCGCGGACGTCATCCGGCCTTCCGGTGACTACGCCAAGATCGCGCGCGTCAACATGGTGCCGGACAAGGAGGAGCGGCTCACCGAGATCTACCTGAACCCGATCAAGCTCGCGTTCTTCCTCGGTATCCGCAACGGCGTCGGCGAGGGGCACGACCAGCTCGTCGACGACCTCTACACGACCCCGGACGGCCGCTCGGTCGTCGCTTCCCGCCCGAGCTTCGCCGACGTCGTGTCGATCGACCTCGCCACCGGCCGCGTCAACTGGCGGTTCCCGGTGTCCGGGTTCCGGTCCGACCACATGGCGGTGTCGCCGGACGGCCGCAGCATCGCGGTGTCGGCCTCGACGTCGAACACCGTCCACGTGCTGGACATCGAGACCGGCAAGCAGCTCGGCTCGTTCAAGACCGGCGACAAACCGCACGAGAACACCTACACCGACGGCGGGCGGTACCTCTGGAACAGCTCGATCGGCGAGGTGAACACCGCGCTCGACGCGCCGTGGCAGGACTTCACCAAGGGTGACCGGAAGCTCACCGTGGTCGACGCGAAGACCTTCCAGCAGGTCAAGGTGATCGACATGCGCCAGCGTCTGGACGCCTTCGGGCGCAGTGATCTGTCCGACGCCGTCCGGCCGGTGGCGTTCACCCCCGACGAGTCGAAGCTGTACTTCCAGGTCTCCTTCTTCAACGGCCTGCTCGAATACGACGTCGCCACCGACCGGATCACGCGGTCCAAGACGCTGCCGAAGAACCCGAACACCAGCGAGGACCGCACGACCTGGGTCAACGACTCGCGTCACCACGGGCTGTCGATGAGCCCGGCGGGAGACAAGCTGTGCGTCGCCGGGACGATGGACGACTACGCGACCATTGTGGACCGTGCGAGCCTGCGGGAGGCACAGCTCGTGACGGCCGCGAAGCCGTACTGGGCGACGGTGAGCGGTGACGGAAAGCATTGCGTCATCTCGGAAAGCGGATCGGACCAGGTGACCGCGATCGACTTCGCCACCGGCGCGAAGGTCAAGTCCGTCCCGGTCGGCGACCACCCGCAGCGCATCCGGATCGGGCACGTTCCGGAGGGCTGGACGGGGCCCGCGGGCCGGTAGTCTTCGCCGCTCAGCGCACGATCTTGGCTCCACTGTGGCACCGTTTCAGGAATGAGCCTGCGCCTGGGTCCGCTGCTGCGCCACGTCGACGAGACGTCGGCGACGGTGTGGGTCGAGACCGGCACCGCGAGTGAGGTCGAAGTCCTCGGCACGACCGCGAGGACGTTCGAGATCCGGGGTCACCACTACGCCCTGCTCGTGCTGACCGGGCTCGAACCGGGCACCAGCACCGAGTACGAGGTGCGTGTGGACGGCGAAAAGGCCTGGCCTCTGCCGGATTCCGGGTTCCCGCCCAGCCGCATCCGGACCCTGCCCGAGAACGAGTCCCGGGTCCGGCTCGTGTTCGGCTCCTGCCGCAAACCGCACGACGGTGACACCTTCGGCCCGGACGCACTGGTCGCGTACGCCCGCCGGATGGCCGACGGCGAGGAAACCGAGTGGCCGCAGGCGTTGCTGATGCTGGGCGATCAGGTCTACGCCGACGAAACCACCGACGAGACGCAGGAATGGCTCTCCCGGCGTCGTGACATCTCGAAGCCGCCCGGGACCGAGGTGACGGACTTCGAGGAGTACACGCACCTCTACCTCGAAGCCTGGGGCGAGCCGGCGATCCGCTGGCTGCTCTCCACCGTGCCCACGTCGATGATCTTCGACGACCACGACGTCCGCGACGACTGGAACACCTCGCATACATGGCGGCAGCAGATGCGCGCGCGGCCGTGGTGGCGGGAGCGCCTGCGCGGGGCGATCATGTCGTACTGGGTCTACCAGCATCTCGGGAACCTCGGCCCGGCCGAACTCGCCGAGGACCCGACGTTCCGGAAGGCCGTCACCTCCGGCGGTGACAATGCCGGCCTGCTCGTCGCGTTCGCCGACGAGGCCGACGACGACCGCGACGGCACCAAGGGCGCGCGATGGAGTTACCGCCGCGACTTCGGCAAGGTGCGGCTGCTGGTCATCGACAGCCGGGCGGGCCGGATCCTGGCGGGCGGCGCCCGGTGCATGGTGGACGACGACGAGTTCGACTGGATCGAAAACAACGCCGCCGACGCCTGCGACCACCTGCTCATCGGGTCGTCGCTGCCGTGGCTGTTGCCGCCGGTCGTGTCCCATCTCCAGTCGCTCAACGAACGGGCCTGCGCGCGAGGCGGCCTCCGGGGCAGGTTCGCGGAGAAGATCCGCCAGGCCGCGGACCTCGAACACTGGGCGTCGTTCCGCGCGTCGTTCGACAGACTCGCCGCCATGATCGCGCGTGAGGGGCGCCGGGAGGATCCGCCCGCCACCATCGCGGTGCTCTCCGGCGACGTCCATCACGCCTACATCGCCGAGGCGTGCTACCCCGAGCCGGTGACGTCGGCGGTGTACCAGCTGACCTGCTCGCCGGTGCACAACGCGATGCCGAGGCCGCTCCGGCTCGCGTTCGGGGCCACTTGGTCGGCCTCGCTGGCCACGCTCGCGCGCCGGTGGGCGGCGCGGGGCGGTGTCGGCCCCCTGCCGCTCGACTGGAGGAAGACGTCGGGACCGCATTTCGGCAACGTGGTCGCCACGGTCGAGACCGCCGGCCGGTCCGCCGTCACGACGATCGAACAGGCCACCGGTGACGGGCTGATCGAGGTGGCCAGGCAGAGGCTGGCTTGACCCGCCCACGCGCTCGGTAATATTGCCGCGTGACAACCTCTGCCGAAACACTCGAGTTCCAGTCGGAGGCACGTCAGCTGCTTCAGCTGATGATCCACTCGATCTACTCGAACAAGGACACGTTCCTGCGGGAACTGGTGTCCAACGCCTCCGACGCACTGGACAAACTCCGCCTCGAAGCGTTCCGCGACAAGGACCTCCAGGCGGAAACCGACGATCTCCACATCGAGATCGCGACCGACCTCGAAAACCGCACGCTGACCGTGCGGGACAACGGAATCGGGATGAGCCGGGACGACGTCGTGGCGCTGATCGGCACGATCGCGAAATCCGGCACCGCCGAATTCCTGAAGAAACTGAAGGAGACCAAGGATTCCGCGGCCTCGCAGGACCTGATCGGCCAATTCGGCATCGGGTTCTACGCCAGCTTCATGGTGGCCGACAAGGTCACGCTGCTGACGCGCCGCGCGGGATCGGACGAAGGCGTCCGATGGGAGTCCGAGGGCGAAGGCACGTACACCATCGAGACGGTCCCGGACCTGCCGCAGGGCACGTCGGTCGTCCTGCACCTCAAGCCCGAGGACGCCGAAGACCAGCTCTTCGACTACACCTCGGCCACGAAGATCAAGCAGATCGTCAAGAAGTACTCGGACTTCATCACCTGGCCGATCCGGATGACCGAGGGCGAAGAGGTCGTCACGGTCAACTCGATGAAGGCGCTGTGGGCCCGCTCGTCCAGCGACGTCACCGAAGACGAATACAACGAGTTCTACAAGCACGTCGCGCACGACTGGAACGACCCGCTGGAGACGATCCGGCTCCAGGCCGAGGGCACCTTCGAGTACCAGGCGCTGCTGTTCCTGCCGGGGCACGCGCCGCTCGACCTGTTCATGCGGGAACGCAAACGCGGCGTCCAGCTGTACGTGAAGCGCGTCTTCATCATGGACGACTGCGAAGCGCTGATGCCGGAGTACCTGCGCTTCGTGAAGGGCGTCGTCGACGCGCAGGACCTCTCGCTCAACGTCTCGCGCGAGATCCTGCAGCAGGACCGGCAGATCCAGCTGATCCGCCGTCGCCTGGTCAAGAAGGTGCTCTCGACGGTCAAGACCCTGATGGCCGACGAGAACCCCTACAAGTACGAGACGTTCTGGAAGGAGTTCGGCCGCGCCGTCAAGGAAGGCCTGCTGGACGACCACGAGAACCGCACCGCGATCCTCGACATCTGCTCCTTCGCGTCGACGAACGATCCGGAGAAGCCGACGTCGCTGCGTGACTACGTCGAGCGGATGAAGGACGGCCAGGAGCACATCTACTACCTGACCGGCGAGTCGCGGCAGAGCATCGAGAACTCCCCGCACCTGGAAGCCTTCCAGGCCAAGGGATACGAGGTGCTCGTGCTCACCGACCCGATCGACGAGATGTGGGTCGACGCGGTCCCGGGCTTCGAGGAGAAGCAGTTCCAGTCGGTCGCGAAGGGCGAGGTCGAACTCGACTCCGACACCACCGACGAGCAGAAGGAGGAGTTCTCCGGACTCCTGACCTGGCTCACGAAGACCCTCTCCGAGCAGGTCAAGGAGGTCCGGCTCTCGTCGCGGCTGACGACGTCGCCCGCCTGCATCGTCGGCGACACGAACGACGTCACCCCGACGCTGGAGAAGATGTACCGCGCGATGGGCCAGGAAATGCCGCAGATCAAGCGGATCCTGGAACTCAACCCGGGCCACCCGCTGGTCACCGGGCTGCGGTCCTCGTTCGCCGAGAAGGGCGAATCCGAAGGCCTCGCGGAGACCGCGGAGCTGCTGTACGGCATGGCTCTGCTGGCCGAAGGCGGCGAACTGGGCGACCCCGCCCGCTTCACGAAGCTGCTGGCCACCCACCTCCAGAAGACCCTGTAGTTCCGTGAAGGACTCCTTGAGGGACCCAGAGTCCCTCAAGGAGTCCTTCACGGACTTCTACGGCCGGGTCCGCCAGAGCACCAGCACGAAGTACGGCGTCCCGACCATCGCGATGACCAGGCCCGCCGGGATCTGGGCGGGTGCGATGACCGTCCGTCCGACGGTGTCCGCGACGCTCACCAGCAGCGCGCCGAGCGCCGCGGCCACCGGGAGCACCCGGCCGTGCCGTCCGCCGACGAGCGAACGCGCCAGATGCGGCGCGACCAGCCCGACGAACGCGACCACACCGATCGCGGACACGGCGGTGGCCGCCAGGATCCCGGAGGCGGCCAGCACGATCAGCCGCGATCGTTCGATGCGCATCCCGAGCACGCGCGGGGTGTCCTCGTCGAGGGCGTGCAGGTCCAGCTCGCGGTGCTTGATCCACAACAACGGCGTCAGCGCGAGGAGCGCCAGCGCCACGGGCGCGACCTGTTCCAGCGTGCGGCCGTAGGTCGACCCCGAAAGCCAGGTCAGCGCCTTGGCCGAGTTCCACGGGTCGGAGACCACGATCAGCAGCGTGATCAGCGCCATCCCGGCCGACCAGACCGCGATGCCGATGATCACCAGCCGGTCCGAATCGAGCCCCGACCGCCAAGCCAGCCCGTAGACCAGCACGAACACGACGGCCGCGCCGACACCGGCGGCTCCGGCGATCGACCAGGCGCCGACCGTGGGGACGATGGTGATCAGCGTGATCGCGCCGAGTCCGGCGCCCGCGGTGATGCCGAGCAGACCGGGTTCGGCGAGCGGGTTGCGACTGACCGACTGGATCCCGCAGCCCGAAACCGCCAGCGCGGCACCGGCGAGCAGCGCGGCCAGCACCCGCGGAAGTCGTTGGTCCAGCACGAAGGTCAGCGCGGTGCCGGTGTTGCCGGTGACCCAGTTCGCGAGGTCGCCGAGCAGCACCATGCGGTCGCCCAGCATCAGGCCCACCAGCGGGATGACGGCGAGCAGCACCACCAGGACGACGGAAATGGCCACGAGGCGCCGGGTCGATCCGGCGACCCCGACGCGTCCTGCCGGAGCCGGACGACGTGAGCCGCTGCCCCGCCCGCGCCGCGCCAGCCACACCATCACGACGGCGCCGACGATCGTGGTCACCACACCGGTCGGCACCCGCACGGCGGCGGCCGAACCCATGATCGCCCGCAGGACGACGTCGGCGCCGAGCACCGTCACCACGCCGACCAGCCCGGACACCGGCAGCAGCGCGCGGTGCTTGGCGATCGGCAACAGCAGCCGCGTGATCACCGGCGCGCTCAGCCCGACGAACCCGACCGGTCCGGCGACGGTCACCGCCGCCGCGGTCAGCGCGACGGTCAGCACGACCGCGCCCACCCTGGTCCGGCGGACCCGCAGGCCGAGCACGGTCGCGTTGTCGTCGCCGAGGGCGAGGACGTCGAGTTTGCGGCCCATCGCGATGAGCGCCACCACGGCGATCACCACGATCGGCGTCATCTGGGCGGTCGCCCGCAGATCGGAAACGGTGAGCGAACCGCTGCCCCAGGCGAACAGCCCGGACGTCTCCTGCTCGAACATGAGCAGCATCAGGATGGTCACCGACTGGAGCGCCAGCAGCACCGCCGAGCCGACGAGCACCAGCCGCGGACTCGCCGAACCGCCGCCCGCCAGGCCCAGCACGATGACGGCCGCGGCGAGCCCGCCCGCGAACGCCGCCCCGCCGACCGGGATGAGTGGCAGCGAAAGCCCGAACGCGGAAATGGCCACCACGGCGAAATGCGCTCCCGCGTTGACCGCGAGCGTGTCGGGCGAGGCGAGCGGATTCCGTGCCACGGACTGCATTCCCGCGCCCGCGACACCGAGCGCGACCCCGAGCAGCAACGCGGCGAGCAGCCGGGGGACGCGCGAACCCTCCAGTACCGCGAGGGTCTGCGCGTCGCCATGGCCGAAGATCGCCTTCACCACGTCCAGCGGCCCGGACGCCGAGGTGCCCTGGGTCAGGTGGATGCCGGCGAGGACGACGATGAGCGCCACCAGTCCCGCCGACACCGCGATGGTGCGGGCACGCATCAGGCCGTGACTGCCTTCACGATCTGGTCGGCGGTCATGATGATCGACTTCGGCCCGCCGAAGGTCCAAGTCCCGGCCTCCAGCTTGTGGATCTTCTTCGACACCACGAACGGCAGTCGCTGGTAGACGGCGTTCTGCGCGAGCCCGGTGGTGAAGACGTCCTCTTCGGCCGCGCTGTAGAACAGCACGGTCTTCGGGTCGGTGAGCGCGGTCAGCCCTTCGACGTCGGTCTGGCCGAGACCCCACTGCGGGTCGACCTTGCCGGTCCAGGCGTTCTTCAGGCCGACGGCCTCGGCGGTGTCGGAGACCAGCGAGCCCTTGCCGAACGGGCGGATGCTGACGGTGCTGCCTTCGAGGTAGCCGTCGGCCATGAGGAACGGGGTGCCCGCGGAGCCCTTGGCCTCGACGGCCTTCTTGCCCTCGGCGAGCTTGGCGTCCATTTCGGACAGTTGCTTGTCCGCTTCGGACTCCTTGCCGACCGTCTTCGCGATCAGCTTGAAGTCCTCGCGCAGGCGGTCGAAGTTGCGGCTCGCGTCGCTGGCCTTGGTGACCACGACCGGCACGTACTTCTCGATCTGCGGCACCAGCGTCGAGTCGCGCTCCTCGGCCATGATGACGACGTCGGGGTTCAGCCCGACGATCGCGTCGACGCTGGGCTCGTTGCGCTTGCCGACGTCCTTGACCTCGGCGGTCAGCGGGGCGGCCTTGTCCCACACGTTGTAGCCCGCGACGTCCGCGGCGCCGACCGGCATGACCCCGAGCGACGCGACCATCTCGGCCTCGCCCCACTCGAGCGCGACGACCCGCTTGGCCGGGGCCTTGAGGTTGACGGCCTTTCCGCGCGCGTCGGTCACCGTGACCGGTCCGCTCGCGGCGGCGGTGTCGCTCGGCGCGGCCGCGGTGTTCTCGGTGGTGCCGCAGGCGGACAGCAGCAGGGCCGTCGCCGTGACGAGGACGGCAGGGGTTCGCAAACGCATGGTTCTTCCTGGATTTTCTCAGGCGGGCCTGGGCGAATGCCGCCCGAGTGGCCTGCAGTGGATCGCGCCCGTCACCGGGTCGTTCGCGACGTGGACGGTGACGCCGTAGGCCCGGGAAAGGTGCTCGGAGGTGAGCACCTGCCCGATGTCACCCGTGGCCACGATGGTTCCCTCGCTCAGCAGCACGACCTCGTCGGCGATGACCGCCGCGTGGTCGAGATCGTGCAGCACCACGCCGACCGCGACGCCTTCGTTGGCGAGATCGCGGACGACGTCGAGGATCTCGACCTGATAGCGCAGGTCGAGATGGTTGGTGGGCTCGTCGAGCAGCAGCACGGAGGTCTGCTGGGCGAGACAGGACGCGAGCCAGACCCGCTGCAGTTCGCCGCCGGACAGTTCGTCGACGCCGCGTTCGGCCATCGGCGTCACACCGGTCAGCTCCATCGCGCGGCGGATCGCGGCGGCGCCGTCGACGTCGACCCCGCGCCAGCCCGACCGGTACGGATACCGGCCGTAGGAGACGACGTCGCGCACCGAGACCCCGCTCGGCGTGGGCCGGTGCTGGGTCAGCAACGTGACCTTGCGGGCGAACTCCTTGCCGGACAACGCGTGCCCGCCCCAGACGGTGCGTTCCCCGAGCCGGACGCTGCCCTCGCGCGGCTTGTGCAACCGCGCCAGCGAACGCAGGAGCGTCGACTTGCCGGACCCGTTCGGCCCGACCAGCGCGGTCACGGTGCCGGCCCGCAGCGACAGCGACACGCCGTCCACCACGGCCCGCTCTTGGTGCGCGAGCACCAGGTCATGGCCGGTGAGCAGCGCGTCTTCCGTAGACATGAAGGGCAGCCTAACCTAAGGCGAGGTCGGTACCCATGTCACGAGCGACACAGAGCGCGGGGTGATTGTCCGGTTACCGGAGCTGAAGGACGCTTTCGTCGCATGGCATGAGGCGAAAGGCCTCTTCAGCTCTTCGCGCAGGAATTCGCATCTGTGGCTGGCGGGTCGCAGGGATCTTCACGGCACTGCGTAGATCTACGCGGCGGATCTTGAGTAGCCCTCCTTGACCTGGGCAGATGTGGTTCACAGTGACCGACTGTTGCCGTATGGTCACCATGACAGCACAAGTCGCCTTGGGGAGGGTGTGACAGATGGCTGGATATGAGGCCGTACTCGAGGAGATCGATCAGGCGAGCAAGGCCGCCGGACGGTTGGTCGACGATGCCCGCGGGCTTGACACCGCCGGTGTCATTCCGGCGGGTGATGCCGGGCTTCCCGGTACGCGATCGGTGGGCAAGTTAGCCGCCTTGAAGTCGGCGTGGGCGGGGAAAGGCCAGCGTTGGGCCGGGGCATGGGAGGCGTATTCCCGCGACCTGTGTGCGGCCGCGGCGAACTACCGCCGCAACGAGGCAGCCGCCCAGCATGACCTGCGAGTGACGGTATCCCACGGCGGGCCGAAGGCCGGCTGATGGTGTCCTGGGGAGATCTTCGACGCTGGAATCCGGCCGTGCTGTCGGATATGTCGGCGGCGCTCAACGGCAAGTATCTGCACTTGCTCGCCTGTTCCGAGGATTTCGCGGGTGCCGCGATGCCGAGCGGCTGGTCAGGTGACGCGGCCACCGCGGCGGCTGACGCTTCGCGGCGCCTCATCGAAGAAGGTAAAGAGTGGGCGGCCGAGATTGCCGCGATTCGTCGAGCCAGTGGCGATGTGTCGGATGCCGCGACCGGCGTGCTGGCCGGTTTCGAGGAAGCCGAGGAGCTGGCACGAGCGCACAATTTCTCGATCGGAGCCGATGGCGCGATCGCCGACCACGGCCTGCCGCCTGATACCCCGAAAGACCAGCGCGAAGACGTCGAGCGGGAGCGCAAGATCGTTGCCTCGGAGCTCGGTGAACGCGTGAAGCAGACGTTGCTTTCCGCCGAGGACGTCGACAACGACTTCTGCGCGGTGCTCGACCCGGCGATCAACGGGCACACGATCGATGCCAGTGGCGAGGGAACCAGCCTGGCCGCAGCCGGGAATGCCGGCGAAGCCCTTGGTTCCCTTTCCATCCCCGCCCCGCCACCGGTCGATGCCGGCCCTGCGGCCAACGCCGCCTGGTGGGACTCACTGTCGAAACAGCAGCAGGAACGCCTCGTCAAGGACCTTCCGGGGTTGGTCGGCAACCGGGACGGCGTGGCGGCATGGGCCAGAAGCAAGGCGAACATCGAGCTTCTGGCGGACGAGAAGCAGCACCTGGTCGACGAGCGCACCGAGCTCATGCGCCACGCGCCCGCGGATCTGAGCCGGGATGTCCCGAGCGTGCACAAATACCAAGAACAGCTCGGCAAACTCGATGAGCGGCTGGCCGCCCTCGACAAGATCGACGGCCTCGTTATCGGCCCCGATGGCAAGCCGCTGCCGAACCGTCAGCTGATGTCGCTCGACATGACCGGCGACAAGGTGAAGGCCGCGGTGGCCAACGGCGATGTCGACAACGCCAAGCATGTCGCCGTGTTCACTCCAGGGATGAACTCCGCAGTGGAGAAGAACCTCGACGGCTATGTCAACGACATGCAGACCGTCAGGGAGAGCGCCAGCCGGATGGTCGGTGACCTCTCTGGTAAGTCGGTGGCGACGGTGACCTGGCTCGGCTACGAGCCGCCCAGGACTGACAAGCTCGGCGACTACGTCGACGTCATCGGCGGTGGGTCGGCACAGGACGGTGCCGAGAAGCTCGCCCGTTTCGACCAAGGGATCAACATGTCCCGGCCGGATGACCCGCACCTCACGGCTCTCGGCCACTCGTATGGATCGCTGACCACCGGCATCGCGTTGCATCAGGACACGGGCGTCGACGACGCGGTTTTCTTCGGCTCACCTGGTGTCTCCGACCAGCCGTATGGCGACGGCATCGCCGGCCGCTCGATCGAGCAACTGCACATTCCGGAAGGCCACGCCTACACGCTCGAGGCCGATGGCGACCCGGTGGCGGACGTCGGCACCATCACTCACGGACGGTTCGGAGAAGATCCGGGCAGCATGGAGGGGATGAAGCAGCTCGCGACCCACGATGCGACATCACTGCTGGACGGTCGGCCGCTTGTCGCATCTTCAGGCCACAGCGAATACACGCTGACCACTCCGGATGGCACCGACAGCACCAGCAAGTACAACATGGCGGCCGTCGTCGCCGGCCGCCCTGACCTGACCATCTCCAAGTAAGCCCAGGTGAATGCATGAAGCGCGCTGTTCGAACCTCCAGCTGGATCGCGGGGATGGCGTTGGTCGTCCTGCTTGCCGGCACGGCGTGTGACAGCAGCCCCGACTATCTCGACAACGACCACGGCAAGGACGGCATGTCGACCCAGCAGCAGTTCGCCGAACTCCGCAAGCGACCGGAGGCCGAACAGATTCAGGCCACGTACGACCAGACTCTCTCCGAGTTGCGCACCAAGCTCACGGAAGCCACGGGATTTTCGGCGTGGCAGCAAGGCACCGTGGCCGAGATATCCCCCGGGTGCAACGCCTTCCGGGCGGTCGACGTCCACGACGTGTACACGGCGTACACGACGTGGGGGCTGCCGGAGGTGATCCCTGAGTCGTCATGGGCGAAAGCCACGCAGGCGCTGACCGAGGCCGCGGCCAAGCACGGCTTCACCAAAAAGGGTTTCGAGGTCAGCAAACCGGAATTCCGGGAGTTTCACTTGCTCGATGAGTTCGGCGCTGATTTGACACTGTCCACCTCGACCGGCACGACGACCGGCACCAGCACCATGCTGACGCTGAAGACGGGGTGTCATCTGACGACTGAGGCCCACAAGCGGGGTTCGCCGCAGTCCGGTGGAGCCTGATGTCGTGGCATGGGGCTATGCCGCCGCCGGTTACACCGTTCGCGCCAGTTCGCGCCTGCGCTTGGCCAGCCGCTTCCCGACGATCCCGTGCCGCGGCCCGAACAGGTACACCAGGGTGAACCCGGCGCCCTGCACCAGCACGATCATCCCGCCGGACGCGGTGTCGAGGTGGTAGCTCAGGTACAGCCCGGTCACCGCGGCGAGCACCGAGAACGACGGCGCGATCACGAGCATCCGGCCGAACCGGTCGGTCAGCAGGTACGCCGTCGCGCCGGGGATGATCAGCATCGCCACCACGAGGATCACGCCGACCACCTGCAGCGCCACGACCGCGGTCAGCGCGAGCAGCCCGAGCAGCGCGGCGCCGAGCACCCGCGGGTTGAGCCCGATGGCGTGCGCGTGCGTGGGATCGAAGGCGTACAAGGTGAAATCGCGGCGTTTGAGCACCAGCAGGGTGAGCGTGATGGCGCCGAGGACGCCGATCTGGATGAGGTCCGAGGTGTCGACGCCGAGCAGGTTGCCGAAGATGATGTGGTTCAGGTCGGTCTGGCTCGGCGTCACCGAGATCAGCACGAGCCCGAGCGCGAACAACGTGGTGAACACGATGCCGATCGCGGCGTCCTCCTTGACCCGGCTGGTGTCCCGGACGACGCCGATCAGTGCCACGGCGAGGAAACCGAAGACGACGGCGCCCAGCGCGAAGGGCGCGCCGAGGACGTACGCGAGGACGACGCCGGGCAGCACGGCGTGCGAGACCGCGTCGCCCATCAGCGACCAGCCGATCAGCACCAGCCAGCAGGACAGCACCGCGCAGACGGCGGACGCGATGACCGTGGACGCCAGCGCCCGCATCATGAAGTCGTAGCTCAGCGGTTCGAGGAACAGGTCGTAGAGGCTCACGCGAGCTCCTCTTCCCGTTGCAGGACATCGAGTCCGAAGGCCAGCGCGAGGTTTTCGGGCCGGAGTACTTCGCCGGGGGAGCCGTGCGCGAGCACCTTGCGCATCAGCAGGATCGCCTCGTCGGCGAGGCCGGGCAGCGCGTGCAGGTCGTGCGTGGAGATCAGGACGGCGGCGCCGTCGGCCGCGAGTTCCTTGAGCAGCCGCGTGATCGTGGCTTCGGACCGCTTGTCCACGCCGGCGAACGGCTCGTCCAGCAGCAGGACGCGGGCGCCTTGGGCGATGCCGCGCGCGACGAACGCGCGTTTGCGCTGCCCGCCGGACAACTGGCCGATCTGCCGTCCGGCGAGTTCGGTCAGTTCGACCCGCTCCAGCGCGTGGTCGACGGCTTCGTGGTCCGCGCGGCGCGGACGCCGGGTGAAGCCGAGCCGCCCGTAGCGGCCGGTCATCACGACATCCCGTACGGACAGCGGGAACGACCAGTCGACGTCCTCGCTCTGCGGCACGTACCCGATCACGCCGGTCTTGCGCGCGCGGGCGGGGGTGCCGCCGTCGATCGAGACCGCGCCGGTGTCCGGCCGGACCATGCCCATGACGGTCTTGAACAGCGTCGACTTGCCGGAGCCGTTCATCCCGACCAGCCCGCAGACGTGACCGTGTTCGAGCGTGACGTCCACGCCGTCGAGCGCGAGGACGTCGCCGTAGTGGACCGTGACGCCTTCGACGCGGATCGCGGCCGTCACGGCTTCGCCCCGGTGAGCGCGGCGACGATCGTCTTCGAGTCGTGACGGATGAGGTCGAGGTAGGTCGGCACCGGGCCTTCGGGGCCGGACAGGGAATCGACGTACAGGACGCCGCCGAACGCGGCACCGGTCGCGGAGACGACCTGCTGCATCGGGGCGTCGGAGACGGTCGACTCGCAGAACACCGCGGGGACCTTGTTCTGCTTGACGAATTCGATGGCGCGGGTGATCTGCTGCGGCGTCGCCTGCTGTTCGGCGTTGACCGCCCAGATGTACCGCTCGGTGAGGCCGGTGTCGCGCGCGAGGTAGGAGAAGGCGCCTTCGCAGGTGACCAGCGCTCGCTCGTTCTGCGGCAGGCCGCTCAGCGCAGTCGTCATCTCGTCCCGCACCCCCTTCAGTTTCGCCTTGAAGGCGTCGCCGTTGGCCTTGAACACGGCGGCGTCGCCGGCGGAGAGCTCGCTGAACGCCTTCACCATGTTGTCCACGTAGATACCCACATTCGTCGGAGACATCCACGCGTGCGGGTTCGGCTTTCCCTGATAGGCGTCCTCACCGATGGCGATGGGCTGGACACCCTCGCTGACCACCTTGTGCGGCGCGTCGCTCTCCTTGACGAACCGGGCGAACCATGCCTCCAGGTTCAGCCCGTTGTCGAGGATCAGGTCGGCCTTCGCGGCCTTCTTGATGTCGTCCGGGGTGGGCTCGTAGCCGTGGATCTCGGCGCCGGGTTTGGTGATCGACTCGACCCTGAGCTTGTCGCCCGCGACGTTCGAGGCGATGTCCGCCAGGACCGTGAACGTGGTCAGCACGACGGGCCGCTTGTCGTCCGTGCCGCCGGCGGGACCGCCGCACGCGGACAGGACGAGCGCCGACGCCGCCAGCGCGCACACGGTCTTGCGCAGATTCGCCATCCCGTGAGTTTAGAGTTCGGTACGCCGAACTTCCAACTCTCGTGTGCCTTAAATCTCCGTCACCGTCCGGTCCCGCTCCCGCACGGTCTCCAGCAGGAGCTGCGAGACGTCGCGCACGGTGACGTTCTGGCCACGCTGTTCGCTCTGCCGCTGCACGAGACCGTCGTTCAGCATCACGCGACAGAACGGACAGCCGGTGACGATGGTTTCGGCGTCCGTGCCGAGTGCCTCGTCGACGCGTTCGAGGTTGATGCGTTTGCCGATCTGCTCCTCCATCCACATCCGCGCGCCGCCGGCACCGCAGCAGAGCGAGCGGTCGGCGTGCCGGGGCATCTCGCTGAGCGTGGCGCCGGTCGCGCCGACGAGTTCGCGCGGTGGCTCGTAGACCTTGTTGTGGCGGCCGAGGTAACACGGGTCGTGGTAGGTCACCGGCCCGGCGTCGACCGGTTTGACCGGGGTGAGCTTGCCCGCGCGGACGAGCCGGTTCAGCAGTTGCGTGTGGTGCAGGACCTCGTAGTGCCCGTCCAGTTGCGGGTACTCGCGGCCGAGCGTGTTGAGGCAGTGCGGGCAGGTGGTGACGATCTTGCGCGTACCCGGTTCGCGTCCCTCGAACACCGCGTTCAGCGTCTCGACCGTCTGCTGCGCGAGCATCTGGAAGAGGAACTCGTTGCCGGAGCGGCGCGCCGGGTCGCCGGTGCAGGACTCGTCGGTGCCGAGGATCGTGTACTTCACCCCGGCGAGATGCAGGAGCTCCGCGGTGGCGCGGACGGTCTTGCGGGCGTTGTCGTCGAAGGCGCCCGCGCAACCGACCCAGTAGACGTACTCGACGTCTTCGGCGAGTTCGCCGTCGAAGATCGGCACGTCGAAGCCGAGGTCCTTCGTCCACGCGAGGCGGTCGGAGTTGTTCTGGCCCCAAGGGTTTCCCTTGGTTTCGAGGTTCTTGAACAGCACGCCGAGTTCGCTCGGGAAGGCCGACTCGATCATCACCTGATAGCGGCGCATGTCCACGACGTGGTCCACGTGCTCGATGTCGACCGGGCACTGTTCGACGCAGGCGCCGCACGTGGTGCAGGACCAGAGGACGTCCGGATCGATGACGCCGAAGTCCTCCTTGGTGCCGACCAGCGGTCGTTCTTCAGGCGCTTCCTTGCCGTCAAGTATGTACGGCGCCTTCTCGAAGAGGTGGTCGCGCAGATCCATGATCATCAGCTTGGGGGACAAGGGTTTCCCGGTGTTCCACGCCGGGCACTGCGACTGGCAGCGGCCGCATTCGGTGCAGGTGGCGAAGTCGAGCATGCCCTTCCAGGTGAAGTCCTCGATCTTGCCGCGGCCGAACGTGTCGTCCTCGCCCGGATCCTCGAAGTCGATCGGCTTGCCGGCGGACTCCATCGGCAGCAGCGGGCCGAGCGCGTCCGGGAGGCGTTTGGCGGTCACGTTGACCGGCGCGAGGAAGATGTGCAGGTGCTTGGAGTAGAGCACGATCGACAGGAACGCGAGCATCACGCCGATGTGCAGCAGCAGCCCGACGGTCTCCAGCGGTTCGGTTACCGCGGGGCCGAGCGGCTCCAGGAGTTCGCCGACGCCGAGGGAAACCCACGCGCCCGACTCGTACGGGAAGACGCCGACCGCCGCCGACGCGCCCCGGAAGAGGAACATCGTCCAGATCACGTTGAAGATCATGAACAGGATCAGCCAGGCGCCGCCGGTGTGCGAGCCGAAGAAGCGCGACGCGCGATCTTTCCGTTCGGGTGCCTGGCGGATCCGGATGACCGCGAACACCGCGAGCGAGACGAGCACCGCGACCGCGATGAAATCCTGGAGGAACCCCAGCGCCGCCCAGTGCCCGATGAGCGGGATGTGGAAGTCGTGGTCGAACAGGGCGCCGTACGCCTCGACATAGACCGAGCCGAGGATCACGAAGCCCCAGAACGTGAACAGATGCGCGACCCCGGGGACGGACCACTTCAGCAGTTTGCGCTGCCCGAAGACCTCGGCCAGATGGGTTTTCGCGCGGACGGACATGACGTCCGAGCGTTTTTCGTCCGGCTGGCCGGACCGGATCAATTTGGCGAGCCAGAGCGCGCGGCGGGCGGCGAAGGCGAGACCGGCGATCGTGATGAGCAGACCGAGGATGAGACGAACGAGCACGAGTCCTCCGGGGGAGAATCGGCTCAGTGAGAGCCGGTGTAGTACCGGCACGCCTTGCAGGCGTACCGCATTTTGGCCACTCGCCACCGTTTTCGGTAGGCCTCGAGATGGCCCGGTCGTGGCGGATGCACGCCGAGCCGGTGGTGACGGCGGATCCGCCGCCCCGTTTCGAAGAGTTCGGTCGCCAGGCCGAGATAGGCGCGCCTGAGCGCGATACCCGGCTCCGCAGCGAGATTGTCCCGGCAGAACCGGTGCAGCAGAGCCAGATCCGGGAGACCGGGGGTGGTCGCGCCGGGAAGGTGTTCGACCACGCCGAGGCCGGGATGCCCGGCGGGAACGGAGAATCTCGCGGGAAGTCCACAATGGACGCAGGTGAGCGTGCAACTCAGACATCGGGTGACGTGGCGGATTCGCCGTTCGCGCCGATCCTCGCCGATCGTTTCGCGAACGTGCCACCCCATGGAGCCTCCCAAGACCGTGGTGTGTCCTGTGTCACTCTCAATACTGGAGAGTAGGGCGCGCTCCGGCGGTGCGACAGGTCCAACCGGATGGCTTTGGGGCGGCCGGTCGGCGTAACCCCACCTCGCAATCAGTCACCTACTTGCGGGAGGGGGCGGGCGCAAGTAGGTGACTGATTGCGGGGAGCACTGTGACCCACTCGTAGCCGAAAACGGCCCGCCCGGCGTCACGCGCTGGTTATAGTCCTGACCCGGGGTAATGGGGAGGGAACGACGGCGATGGGCGGGTTCGTCACCGCGGCTCTGGGGTTTCCGGCCGTGCTCTTCAGTTTCTTGCTGATCGTGGTGATCGGCTATTGGCTGCTGGCCCTGCTCGGTGCCTTCGATCTCGATGAGTTCGACGGCGGCGACGGGCTCTTGGCGGGCTTCGGCGGGGTCCCACTGTCCATTTCGCTCTCTCTACTGATCGCATTCACCTGGTTCGCCAGCCTGGCAGGGACGGTTCTACTCGATGACCTTGAGCTTTCGACACCATCGAGGATCGGGTTCGGGGCCGGCGTGGTCGCCGTCGTGCTGGTGCTCGGCACACTCGGGACGAGGGTGATCGTGGTGCCACTGCGCCGGGTGTTCGGTCCCGCGAAGGAACCGAGCAGGAGAGACTTCGTCGGCCGGGCGGCGGTCATCCGCACCTCGTCGGTCACTCATGACTTCGGCCAGGCCGAAGTCGCCGCCGCCGACGGGTCCACGGCCATTGTGGACGTTCGGCAGGCGGGCCAAGGCAACCTCACGGCGGGCAGCCGCGTAGTTCTCTATGACTACGACTCCGAAGGCGAGTTCTTCTGGGTCGAGTCCTTGGACATCTGAAGCAGAAAAGGAACAATATGGGTGCCATCAGCGTGGGGGCCGGCGTTCTGATCGCCGTGATAGTTGTCATCCTCCTGGTCTTGCTCTTCACCATCACCAGGTTGTTCAAGAAGGTGCCGCAGGGTAAGGCGCTGATCATCTCGAAGGTCCGCCGCGTCGACGTGACGTTCACCGGCGCGATCGTCCTGCCGGTGCTGCACAAGGCCGAGATCATGGACACCTCGGTCAAGGCGATGGAGATCACCCGCACCGGCCGCGAGGGCCTGATCTGCCGGGACAACATCCGCGCCGACATCCGGATCTCGTTCTTCGTGCGGGTCAACAAGACCACCGAGGACGTGATCAAGGTCGCGCAGGCCATCGGCACCGAACGCGCGAGCGACGAGGCGACCCTGCAGGAGCTGTTCAACGCCAAGTTCTCCGAGGCGTTGAAAACCGTCGGCAAGCAGCTCGACTTCGTGGATCTCTACACCAAACGCCACGAGTTCCGCGACCAGATCATCCGCGTCATCGGCACCGACCTCAACGGGTACAGCCTCGAGGACGCGGCCATCGACTACCTCGAGCAGACGCCGATGGCGCAGCTCGATTCGGCGAACATCCTCGACGCGCAGGGTATCCGCAAGATCACCGAGCTGACCGCGATCGAGCACGTGCGCACGAACGAGTTCCGCCGCAGCGAGGAAAAAGAGATCACCCGCCAGAACGTGGACGCCCGCGAGGCGATCCTCGAACTGGAGCGGCGCCAGGCCGACGCGGAGATCAAGCAGAACCGCGAGGTCGAGACCATGCGGGCGCGTGAAGAGGCCGAGATCGCGAAGGTGCAGGCGGAGGAACGGCTCAAGTCGCAGGCCGCGGGGCTGCGCACCGACGAGCAGCTCGGCATCCAGCACCAGAACCAGCAGCGTGAGATCGAGGTCGCGGGCAAGAACCGCGAGCGCGTCATCGCCATCGAGAGCGAGCGTATCGAGAAGGACCGCTTGCTCGAGGTCATCGGCCGCGAACGCGAGACCGAACTCTCCCGCATCGCCAAGGACAAGGAAGTCGAGACCGAGAAGCGGTCCATCGCCGAGGTGATCCGCGAGCGGATCGCGGTCGAGAAGACCGTGGCGGAGCAGGAAGAGAACATCAAGAAGCTCCGCGTCGTCGAAGAGGCGGAGCGTCAGCGCTCGGCCATCATCATCCGGGCCGAGGCGGAGGCGCAGGAAAGCCTCGTCAAGGACATCAAGGCCGCGGAGGCCGCCGAGGTGGCCTCGAAGCACAAGGCCCGCGAGGAACTGACGCTGGCCGAAGCGCGCCAGCAGGCCGCCGAACTGGACACCCGCGCGAGGATCCGCCTGGCCGAAGGCATCCAGGCCGAGGAGGCCGCCATCGGGCTGGCCGCGGCGCAGGTCAAGGAACGCGACGCCGACGCGCTGGAGAAGGTCGGCCGCGCGGAGGCGATCGTCGAACGCGAGAAGGCGATCGTGCTCGCCGACGGGATGCGCGACAAGCTCAAGGGCGAGGCCGAAGGCCTCACCGAGAAGGCCGCCGCGATGGCCGCGCTCGACACCGCCAGCCGCCAGCACGAGGAGTACCGCCTTCGTCTGGAGGCCGAGAAGGAGATCCGGCTCGCCGCGCTCAACGTGCAGCGTGAGGTCGCCGAGGCGCAGGCCACGGTCCTCGGCATCGGGCTGGAGAAGGCCGACATCGACATCGTCGGCGGCGAGACGATGTTCTTCGAGAAGGTGATCGGCTCGATCGGCATGGGTAAGAGCGTGGACGGCTTCGTCGAGCACTCGGACGTCGTCCAGACCCTCGGCAAGTCGTGGCTCGACGGTTCGGGCAGCTTCACCGACGACCTGACGAAACTGGTCGGCTCCGTGAGCACGGAGGACGTGAAGAACCTGACGCTGTCGGCCTTCCTTGCCAAGCAGTTGCAGGCGGGCGGCCCGGACAGCGACAAGCTGCGTGAGCTGCTGTCGATGGCACAGCGGCTCGGCCTCGCCGACAGCTCTGTCGCCACCCTCGCCCCCGCGAAGCAGTGACGACGACCGAATCGGCGGCAGGAACGGAGCAGCTGGACGCGGGCACCTATGAGGTGCTCCGCGCCCGGCTCGCCGCACAGGCCGCCGAACTGGCGAAACGCGCGGACGAGCTCAACAAGGCGCGGCTCGGGGTCTTCGGCAGCGCGCAGCTCGCGCTGATCGGCACGGAGCGGATCCGCACGGCGAACAACTGCGTGCCGCGGGACGTCGTGTCGGTCGGCGGGCGGATGTTGTTCGGCTACAACGTGTTCATCGGGCTCAAGCCCGAGACGACGGTCGACGACGTCTTCTCGCTGCACGGCTTCAGTCATGACGAAGAAGCGTTCCGCTTCGACGACGTGCCCGCCGAAGAGCTGCCGGAGCTGCTGCGCGACGAGCGGTTCGTCCGCGACTTCGCCGAGCTGTACCGCTACTACCGGCAGGCGAAACTGCTGCAGCTGCGGCGGGTCGAGGGCAAACTGCTCGCGGTGTTCCAGATCGGTCCGCGGACCGAGGACATCCGGGTGCTGCGCTGGGGGATCGCCGCGGACGGCACCTTGTCCTATGTGGACAGCCGGGGCGAACGCGACCACGTCTTCCCGCCGTCGCACGATTTCGAATGGATCGAGACCAGCCGTGAACAGCACGTTCTCGGTCGGCATCCGCATATCTCGATCGAGGACGAGGTGTTCGTCGAGACCGTCGGCGGCAACCTGACGGTCAAGGTCGAGAACAACACCGAAACCGGTGAGGGTGTCTACGCCGAGGCGGTCGACGAGCCGCTGCAGAGCCTCGCCGACGCCGAGGTGTCCTACGCCAGGATCGGCCCGCTGATCCTGCTGCGGGTGCTGCCGTACAAGGAGACCGTCCACCGGTACCTGGTGTTCAACACCCGCACGCGCGACGTCGTGCGCCTCGACGGGATCGGGCAGGCGTGCCAGCGGCTGCCCGAGGACCACGGGATCATCTTCCCCGGCGGCTACTACCTCGACACGGGTGTCAGCAAGACGTTCGACACCACCGTGGACGGTCTCGAATTCGAGCGCGTGATCCGCTCGCCCAACGGTGAGGACGTGCTCTACGTCTTCCACGCGCGGACCGACGGACGCTCGCTTCTCCTGCCGTACAACGTGATCCGCAAAGAGGTCTCGAACCCGATCCCGTGCCACGGGTACTCGCTGTTCGACGACGGCACGATGGTGTTGTTCCGCGCGCTGTCCGACGAGCCGAGCCGCGTGCACCCGATGCAGGTGTGGCGGACGCCGTTCCAGTCCGACACTTACGCGGCGTCGCAGCCGACCGGGACCGGGCCGTTGGAGCGGGTCGGCAACGCCGATCTGGTCCGCGGGATCTCCGACTGTCTTTCGATCGGCCGGATGGTCGGCGAGATGGCGCCGTCCGCGGCGGTGTTCGAGGCACTGATCGCCGCGTGCGCGCGGGTCTTCGACCATTACCACTGGCTCGGGGAGGCCGAACTCGGCGATCTGCGGTCGCCGTTGTCGGACGTCCGCGTCACCGCGGAACAGGTGCTCGACGAGTTCGAGACGGTCACCGCGCTCACTTCGCAGGCGGCCGACGCCGTCGAGGAAGCCGCCGCGGAAACCGCGTCGCTCGTGCGGAAGGTGCGGGGCGAGGCGCTGAACGCGGCCGACGCGTGGGTGCGCAGGCTCGCCGAAATGCACCGCGCGCGAGGCCATCTCGTCACCGTGCGGGAACTGCGCTATGTCGACACCGGCCGCGTCGACAAGCTGATCGCCGACCTCGACACGGAATTCGGCGAGGCCGCGCAGCGCGCCGTCCGGTTCCTGCAGGGCGAGGACGCGTTCACGAGCTACCACGCCGAGGTCGACGGGCTGATCGAGGCCGCGGGCGCGATCTCCACCGTCGCCGAGGCCGTCCCGGTCGCCGAGCAGCTGGACGAGCAGTCCGGCGGACTCGAGGTCCTCACCGACGTCGTCGGCGGGCTGGAGATCGCGGACGCCGTGGTGCGGACGAAGATCCTCGAACGCGTCGGCGAGGTCATCGGCGCGGTCAACCGGGCACGGGCCACCCTCGAAGCGCGGCGCAAGGAGCTACTGGAGACCGAGGGCCGGGCGGAGTTCGCCGCCGAGTTCGCGCTGCTCGCGCAGGCGATCACCGGCGGGCTCGCGGTCGCGGACACGCCTGACCGCTGCGACGAGCAGCTCGGCAGATTGCTGCTGCAGCTGGAAAACCTCGAATCGCGGTTCGGCGAGTTCGACGATTTCCTCGCGTCGCTCGGCGAGAAGCGCACCGACGTCTACGAGGCGTTCTCCTCGCGTAAGCAGGCGCTGCTCGACGAACGGGCGCGTCGCGCGGACAGGCTGGTCGACTCGGCCGAGCGGATCCTCACGAGCGTGACCCGGCGGGTCGGCACACTCGGTTCGGTCGACGAGATCAACACCTACTTCGCCTCCGACCCGATGGTCGCGAAGCTGCGCAGCGTGGTCGCCGAACTGCGCGACCTCGGCGACCAGGTGCGTGCCGAAGAACTCGAAGGCCGGGTCAAGGCCGCCCGTCAGGAGGCGGGTCGCGCGCTGCGCGACAGGCTCGACCTCTACGGCGAGGGCGGGGAGACGATCCGCCTCGGCCGCAACACCTTCGCGGTCAACACGCAGGACATCGACCTCACCCTGGTGCCGCACGACGGCGGGATGAAGTTCGCGATCACCGGGACCGACTACCGCTCGCCCGTGCGCGACGAGTCGTTCGAAGCGACGCGGCCGTACTGGGACCAGCTGCTGGTCTCGGAGTCGCCCGAGGTCTATCGCGCCGAGTACCTGGCGACCTCGATCCTGGCCGACCAGCCGGATTTGGCCGAGGCCGATCTGCTGGAGGTCGTCCGGCGCGTCGCCGGAGACCGCTACGACGAGGGTTACGCGCGTGGCGTGCACGACCACGACGCCGCCGCGATCCTGGCCGTGCTGGTGCGCCTGCGGTCCGCCGCGGGGCTGCTGCGGTATCCGCCCGCCGCTCGTGCCGCCGCCCAGGTGTTCTGGGCGTTCGGTGCGGACGAAGCGGCGAAGTCCGCCTGGACGACGCGCGCCGCGTCACTCGCGCGGGTGCGGGAGGCTTTCGGGCACACCACGGCGATCGACGCGCTGGCGCGGGAGCTCACCGAGGCGATGACGGCGTTCGCCACGTCGTCCGGGCTGACGCTGGACCTCGAACTCGCCGGCGAGTACCTGTTCGAGGAACTGGCCGACGGGTCCCCGGGGTTCGTCACCAGTGGTGGGGCGCGGACGCTGCTCGACAAGTTCCGGCTCGACCGCCGTAGCTTCGCCGAAGACCTGCGTGCCCTCGAAGACCTCGCCGACCGCTACCAGCTCGCCGAAGCCTGGCTGAGGTCCTTTGTGGATTCTTCCGGTCTGCCCGGCGACGAACTGACGGAGGCCGTCGCGATCGAACTGGCGGATTTGCCCCGCTACGATTCCTCGGCGGAGCTTTCGGCCACTGTGGACGGTCTGCTCGGCTCGCATCCCCGGATCGTCAACCGATCCCTGACCCTGCGGCTCGACGAGACGCTGGCCAGGACACTGCGGTTCCGGCGCGACCGGGTGCCGGGTTTCCGCGCGTATCAGCGGCTGCGCAACGATCTGGTGGCGGCCGAACGCGACAGGCTGCGGCTGACGGAGTACAAACCGAAGGTGATGAGTGCCTTCGTGCGCAACAGGTTGCTCGACGAGGTCTACTTGCCGTTGATCGGCGACAACCTCGCCAAGCAACTCGGCGCAACCGGCGACGCGCGGCGTACCGACCAGTCCGGTCTGCTGCTGCTCATCTCGCCGCCCGGTTACGGCAAGACGACCCTCATGGAGTACGTCGCGAGCCGTCTCGGGCTGGTGTTCGTCAAGGTGAACGGGCCGGCGCTCGGGCACGACGTCACGTCGGTGGATCCGGCGGACGCGCCCAACGCGACCGCGCGGCAAGAGGTCGAGAAGATCTCGTTCGCGCTGGAGCAGGGCAACAACGTGCTGTTGTATCTGGACGACATCCAGCACACCTCGCCGGAACTGCTGCAGAAGTTCATCTCGCTGTGCGATGCGCAACGGCGGATGGAAGGCGTGTGGGAGGGCCGGACGCGGACCTATGACCTACGGGGCAAGCGGTTCGCGGTCTGCATGGCCGGTAACCCGTACACCGAGCAGGGCAAACGGTTCCGGATCCCGGACATGCTCGCCAACCGTGCGGATGTGTGGAACCTCGGCGATGTACTTTCGGGCAAGGAAGAACTGTTCGCGCTGAGCTACATCGAAAACTCGCTCACCGCGAACACCGTCCTCGCCCCGCTGGTCTCCCGCGAACGGTCCGATGTGGACGTTCTGGTTCGGTTGGCGCGCGGCGACGGCTCGGTGCGGGCGGATCAGCTGAAGCACGCGTACTCGGCGACCGAACTGGAGCAGATCCTCGCCGTACTGCGGAAACTGACCAAGGTGCAGCGGATCATCCTGAAGAACAACCAGGCCTACATCGCTTCGGCGGCGCAAGCGGACGCGTCCCGGGTCGAACCGCCCTTCCAGCTACAGGGCTCGTACCGGAACATGAACAAACTCGCCGGCCGGATCGTGCCCGCGATGAACGACGCCGAACTCGAAGCGCTGATCGACGACCACTACGCAGGCGAAGCCCAAACGCTGACCTCTGGCGCCGAAGCCAACCTGCTCAAACTGGCCGAACTCCGCGGCCGCCTGACCGACTCGGAGGCCCAGCGGTGGGCGGCCGTGAAGGCGGCGTACCTGAGGGCACAGGCCCTCGGTGGCGACGACGAAGACCCGATGAGCCGCGCGGTCGGCGCGATGGGCCTCCTGGCGGACCGGGTCGGCGCGGTGGAGGCGGCGATCGAGCGCGCTTCGGAACGGATGGTCGTCCGGGACGTGATGTGAGGGCGTTCTTGGTTTTGCTTCGGGTCGGGTGGCCGCTGTTGCCGGGGTTCGGTGACGGCGGCCGCCTGGTTTGGCGGTAGCTCGCTTAAGGATTGATTGCCGGAAATCGGCGACGCCCTTGCAGTGGGCGAGAATTCGGGGCTGTGCCTCAGGGTGGATGTTCATCGGCGATGTAGAGCCTCGGTGCCGTGTCGCCTGGCCTTCGAACGGCCGGTGCTCATTGAGGCGTCATTGCCGAAAATCGGCAATGCCCCAGAGTGGCTTCGTGATCCGGAGTTGTCGGTGGTCGGTCGTAGGGTCGTGGGGTGGACATGCGCAGATCCGGGCCGGTGGCGCTACTCGGGAAACTCGCCGATCGGAGCGCTTTAGAGTCGGTGAATGCTTCGATAGGTTTGTTGGACGACAATGATTCCGTCGCTGTCGCGTAAGCGGCGTCGGTGGGGATCGCCCGGCTTGAGGCGGTCCGGTTCCGGGCGCTGGCCCGGCTGAACCGGC
>NZ_QHHX01000017.1:0-145550 GCF_003947485.1 Amycolatopsis sp. WAC 01416
GTGCTTCAACCGGCTCAAACAGTTCCGCGACCTGGCCACCCGCTACGCCAAACGCGCCGCCTACTACCAAGCCGAACTCACCATCGCCGCGATCGTGCTCTGGCTCCAATGACTTACAGGACACGCCCTAGGCGACGTCGACCGGTTCTAGCGCGCCCCGGTGAGGTGTTCGAGGGCCAGCTGCGACAGGCGGATGAAACCGTAACCGCGCTCCGCCGCCTTGTCCGGGTCGAAGTCCTCGAACGCCGATCGGTCCGCCAGCAGATCCGCCGCCGTCTCGCCGTCGTCGAGAGTCGGCGTCGCCAGCTCCGGGACGAGCGCGGCGTCGAGCGCGGCCTGCACCTCGGGATCGGCACGGAACGCACGGGCACGTTCGGCGAACAGCAGGTAGCTGGCCATGTTGGCCTCGGCGCTGGCCCAGACGCCGTCCATGTTCTCCGTGCGCAGCGGCTTGTAGTCGAAGTGGCGCGGCCCGTCGTAGCCGCCGTGCTCCAGCAGGTCGACCAGGAAGAACGACGACAACACGTCGCCGTGGCCGAACACGAGGTCCTGGTCGAACCGCGGGCCGCGCTGGCCGTTGAGGTCGATGTGGAACAGCTTGCCCTGCCACAGGGCCTGCCCGATGCCGTGGACGATGTTGAGCCCGGCCATCTGCTCGTGCCCGACCTCGGGGTTCACGCCGACGATCTCGTGGTTGTCGAGTGTGGAGATGAACGCGAGCGCGTGCCCGATGGTCGGCAGCAGGATGTCGCCGCGAGGTTCGTTCGGCTTCGGTTCGAGCGCGAGCCGGAGGCCGTAACCCTGGTCGATGACGTACTGGGCGAGGAAGTCGATGCCCTCGCGGTAGCGGTCCATCGCCGCGTGGACGTCCTTCGACGCGTCGGTCTCGCTGCCTTCACGACCACCCCAGAGCACGAACGTCGACGCACCCAATTCGGCGGCGAGGTCGAGGTTCCGCAGCACCTTGCGCAGGGCGTACCGGCGGACGTCGCGATCGTTGCTGGTCAGGCCGCCGTCCTTGAAGACCGGATGGCTGAACAGGTTCGTGGTCACCATCGGGACGACGAGACCGGTCTCGTCGAGCGCGCCTTGGAAGCGCTTCAGCTGCCGCGCGCGCTCCGCGTCGGCCGAGCCGAACGGGATGAGGTCGTCATCGTGGAAGGTGATTCCCCAGGCGCCGAGGTCCGAGAGACGGTGCACGGCTTCCACCGGGTCGAGCGGGGCCCGGCTCGCCGGGCCGAACATGTCGTTCGCCTGCCAGCCCACGGTCCACAACCCGAAGCTGAACTTGTCCTCACGCGTCGGTGCCTGAGCCATTTCGCCTCCACCCATTAGTTTGATGCCTGAACTTATCGACGACGATCCGGCGGGTCAAGGCTTTCGTTCAGGCATCGAACGAATACACTCGCGCGATGATCGGTACGCGTCCGGCGGGACAGCACACCGTGCGGCAGCACAACGCCGCCCTCGTCCTCGGCGCGATCGCGGACGGCCCCGGCACCTCACGGGCGGGCCTCGCCGCCGCCACCGGGCTCACGAAGGCCACCGTGTCGATCGTGGTCGATCGCTTGATCGCGGCGGATCTCGTGGCCGAAGGCGAGCCGGAACGCCGGGCCGGCCCCGGCAGGCGCGGCACCGTCGTGTCGCTCTCCCCCACCGGCCCGCACGGACTCGGCATCGAGATCGGCGTCGACTACCTGGCGTCCTGCCTCGTCGATCTGAACGGCACCGTCCGGGCGGAGGAGGTCCGATACGCGGACAACCGGACCCCCCGCGTTTTCCAGCGCGTGTCGGCGTTCCTGCGCAAGGCACGGAAGCAGGCGGACGCGCTGGGGGTGCCCGTCGGCGGCGTCGGTATCGCCGTTCCGGGCCTGGTCGAATCCGGTCTCATACGGCTGGCCCCCAACCTGGGCTGGCGCGACGTCGACCTCGCGGACCGGCTCGGGGAGACGTTCACCGTCGCCAACGAAGCCAACTTCGCGGCGCTCGCCGAACTCTGGCACGGCTCGGCGTTGCCGGATTTCGTCCACGTGTCCGGCGAGATCGGGATCGGTGCGGGGATCGTGCTGGACCGTGCCCTGTTCGAAGGCGTCCGCGGCGCGGGCGGCGAGATCGGACATCTGCCCGTGGCACCCGACGGCCCGCCGTGTTCCTGCGGCGCGAACGGCTGCCTGGAACGGATGGCAGGTCAGGAGGAGATCCTGCGGCTCGCGGGCGCGGAGACGGTCGAGGAGCTGGTCTCCGCACTGGAAGCAGGCGACGGTGCGGCCCTTTCCGCGGTCACCACCGCCGCCGGCCATCTCGGCATCGGACTGTCCACTGTGGTCAACCTGATGGACGTCCCGGCGGTGGTGCTAGGCGGGACCTACGCGCGGCTCGAACCATGGCTGCGTGAGCCGCTCCTCGCCGAACTGGAGCGCCGCGTGCCCAGCACGGCCTGGTCGCCGGTGCGTGTCATCCGATCGTCGCTCGGCACGGGAGCCGCCGTACGCGGTGCCGCCGGCTCGGTGATCCGAAGCGTTCTCGCGGATCCGGAGAACTATCTCACGACTCACTGGCCATCCGATCAGGACGCTCGGGGCCGCTGACCCCGGGCAGCAACGGCTCGATCGCCCGCGCCCGCCGCTCGATGTCGGGCCGCTGGGCGCGCCGCGCGTAGTCGATGAGGGCTTCGCGGTCGTCTCGCGGAAGCCAGCCCTGCTCGCTCCCGGTCTCCAGCCTCACGAGGTACCGCACCAGCTCCACGGACTCGGCGCCGAAGTCCCGCATGCGGCGCGTCAGCAGTTCCGCCGCGCCGAGGTAACCGTTGTTCCAAGCGTGGACCGCCAGCAAGTGCGCCGTCGCCGCGAGGATGTCACCGAGGTGGAACCCGCCCTCCGCGGCGAGATGCCCGGCGAGCCGGAAACTGCGCCGGCCCTCGCCGACCGGGCCCTCCTCACGAATCGCCTCGAGCAGAGCCCCGATCTGCCGCGTCAGGTAATCCTGACCCGCGTCCTCCACCGTCACCGCATTCCTCCACCCAGTCGCCGCGATCGCACGAAGGTGTCAATGGGAAGCACGCCAGATACATCGAATGCCGAACCGTTATCACCCGAATGGCCTGTCCGGCACTGGTGTTCGTCCCCGGCTCGTAACACTGATCCCCATTCTTGTGGCAGGTGGTGGCGACCCTCGTGGTCACTTTCCTGCTCAACGAGTCCGTCGTCGTGGGCGGAGAAGTGACGCTCGCCGTCACCGTGGCGACAGGACGCGCGCCACGTTCCCACCACCCTCCGCCATCGAACCCGCCTGTATTCGGCGGGCGAGCGGAGGGCGTTACAGCGGCCGGTCAGCGAGGGCTACGGCAGACGAGGCCATATCGGTCAGCCGCGCACACCGGTCTATGAAGGCCTCCTTGCCCACCCTGAGGGCAGTGGTCCCGACAAAGGTGACATATCCGCTGGTCAAGTGGGCGGCGAGGGCGGAGGCGAGCTTGTCACAGTGACCTGACACCTCCTCGACTGTCCACAGGGGACAGTACCGAGGTGGCAGTGCCCGATTCGGGCGTTTTACAGAGGGGTCGTGAGTGATTAGGAGGGTTAGAACCCTACTAATCACTCACGACCCCCGTCGAAAGCCGGACATATCAGCATCAAATGGACACTCGGCGGTCGGACAGCGTCCTTTGTGGACATTCAAGGCCTTGGCCCACCACTTGAGCAAGCCGAACCGCCACTCGAACTCTGACCCCTTCGAGCAGTCGGCGATATCCAGACCGTGACGCGCTCGGACCCGATCACCACTCACGTGGGGCGACGCCCGACTGCTCCTCGAAGATCAGCCAGGTCCGCGTGGACCGCACACCATCCAGTGCCTGCAACCGTTCCAGGACGACGTCCCGCAGCGAAGCGTTGTCCGGCGTCCGCACCAGCAGCAGGATGTCGAAGTCGCCGCCGACGAGCGAAACGTGTTCGACGAACGGGATCTGCCGCAGTTCGGCCGACATCGTGCGCCATGAGGTCTGCTCGACGGTGATCAGGATGTACGCGCTCGTTCCGAGTCCGGCGCGCCGCGGGTCGATCCGGGCGCCGAAGCCGGTGATGACGCCTTCGGACATCAGGCGGTCCAGTCTCGCGTAGGCGTTGGTGCGCGAGATGTGCAGTCGTTCCGCCAGTGCCCGGACGGCGAGCCTGCCGTCGGCGGACAGTTCGGCGAGGATGGCGCGGTCGATGTCGTCGAGGGCAAGGACCGTTCGTCCTGGATCCCGGCCGTGAGCCACGCCACTACCGGACGGTTGGCTCTGCTGAACCGATTCTGAGGACATTTTGTCGCTCATTTCGCCTGGGCCTTGAACACTGGGACTCCTGAATCCACCATCTCAGCATCATATGTCTGTGAAAGGTGGTGCTGCGCCATGTCGAGGGAGACACCCGCCGCCGCGTTGCTGCCGTCCGGGGTTCCGGTGCGGTTCCTCGCCGAGGACGGCACACGCGTCGACGAGCACGGTCACTACTCCGAGCCGCCGTCCGAGCGGCTCGTCGAGGCCTACCGGCTGATGGTGCTCGGCCGCCGGTTCGACGCGCAGGCGACCGCGCTGACCAAACAGGGCCGCCTCGCGGTCTACCCGTCGAGTGCCGGCCAGGAGGCCTGCCAGGTCGCGAGTGCGCTGGCCCTCACCGACGCCGATTGGCTCTTTCCCACCTACCGCGACTCCGTCGCGCTCGTCGCCCGCGGGCTCGAACCGGGCGAGATCCTGACGCTCCTTCGCGGCGACGCGCACTGTGGCTACGACCCCGCCAAGACCCGTGTCGCTCCGCAGTGCACCCCGCTGGCCACCCAGACCCTCCACGCGGCCGGGCTCGCCCACGCGATGCAGCGCCGCGGGGAGGACAGCGTCGCGTTCGCGCTCATCGGGGACGGCGCCACCAGCGAAGGCGACTTCCACGAGGCGCTCAACTTCGCGGCCGTGTTCAAGGCGCCCGTGGTGTTCTTCGTGCAGAACAACGGGTTCGCGATTTCGGTGCCGTTCGAGAAGCAGAGCGCCGCCCCCGCGCTGGCCTACAAGGGTGTCGGCTACGGCGTGCGTTCCGAGCAGGTCGACGGCAACGACGCCGTCGCGGTCCTTTCGGTGCTGGACGACGCCGTCGCGCACGCGCGGTCCGGTCGCGGGCCGGTGCTGGTCGAGGCTCACACCTACCGGATCGACGCGCATACCAACGCCGACGACGCGACCCGCTATCGCGACCAGGCCGAGGTCGAGAAGTGGCGCGAAGCCGACCCGATCCGCCGTCTTGAAACCTACCTGACCAATGAGGACCTGTTGTCCGCCAACGACATCGAGCGATTCCGGGTCGAGGCGGAGACGTTCGCCGCAGGAGTGCGCGACACCCTCAACGCCGACGTCGAGCCGGATCCCCTGTCCCTGTTCGAGCACGTGTACGCCGCTCCGACCCGTCAGCTGGCAGCCCAGCGGGCGCTGGTCGCGGCCGAATTGGAGGCCTGATGACCGAGATCTCGATGGCACAAGCCCTCAACGCCGCCTTGCGTGACGCGATCAAGGACGACGACCGCGTGCTGATCTTCGGCGAGGACGTCGGCCCGCTCGGCGGGGTGTTCCGGGTGACCGACGGCATCACCGCCGACTTCGGCGAGGAACGCTGTTTCGACACGCCGCTTGCCGAATCCGGCATCGTCGGCTTCGCGGTCGGGATGGCGATGGGCGGATTCCGTCCGGTGGTCGAAATGCAGTTCGACGCCTTCGCGTACCCCGCGTTCGAGCAGATCACCTCGCATGTCGCGAAACTGCGGAACCGGACCCGCGGCGCGCTGTCGCTGCCGATGGTCATCCGGATCCCTTACGCGGGCGGGATCGGCGGCGTCGAGCACCACTGCGATTCGAGCGAGGCCTATTACACGCACACGCCGGGCCTGCGCGTCGTCACGCCTGGCACTCCGCAGGACGCCTACGACCTCCTGCGCGACTCGATCGACTCGCCGGATCCGGTGATCTTCCTCGAGCCCAAATGCCGCTACTGGTCGAAGGAGCCCGTGTCCTTCACCCGCGACGGCGCGGCGATGGACCGCGCGGTCGTCCGACGCGAGGGCAAAGACGTCACGCTGATCGCGTACGGCCCGATGGTCGCCACCGCGCTGGAGACGGCGGAGGCGGCCACCGCCGAGGGCTGGGACGTCGAGGTGGTCGACCTCCGGTCGCTGAGCCCGTTCGACGACGAGACCGTCACCGCTTCGGTGCGCCGCACCGGGCGCGCGGTCGTCGTCCACGAGGCGGCAGGCTTCGGCGGCTACGGCGCCGAGGTGGTCGCCAGGGTCACCGAACAGTGCTTCCATCAGCTGCACGCTCCCGTCCTGCGGGTGACCGGACTCGACATCCCTTATCCGCCACCGAAGCTGGAGCGCCATCAGCTTCCGGACGTCGACCGGATCCTGGACACCGTCGCCCGGTTGCAGTGGCACGACGAACCGGTGGTGGCCGGTGCCTGACTTCCTGCTCCCGGACCTCGGTGAGGGGCTGACCGAGGCGTCGATCGTGAACTGGCTCGTCGCGGAAGGCGACACCGTCGCTGTCGACCAGCCCGTCGTCGAAGTGGAGACCGCGAAGGCCGCGGTCGAGGTGCCGGTGCCGTTCGCCGGTGTCGTCACCCGCCTCCACGGCGAACCCGGCCAATCGCTGCCGGTCGGCGCTCCCCTGCTCACCATCGGTCCCGGCTTCACCGAACCCGGCGTGACGACGGCGAGTGAAGGCAGTGGCAACGTCCTCATCGGCTACGGCACGACCACCACGACGAGGCGCCGCCGGACGCGCACCGTCGTCGCGACTCCCGAGAAGCCGTCGAAAGCCCCGGGCGTGATCTCGCCGTTCGTCCGCAAGATGGCAGCGGACAACAAGATCGACCTGACGAAACTGACCGGCAGCGGCCCTGGCGGCATCATCCGGCGCGCCGACGTCGAAGCGGCGCTCACCGTCCCCGAATCGAGAGACGGCGAGACGCGGATCCCGCTGACCGGGGTCCGCAAGGCAGTCGCCGACAAGCTGACGACCTCTCGACGCCAGATCCCCGAAGCGACGGTCTGGGTCGACGTCGACGCGACCGAACTCGTCGCCGCGCGGAAGTCGCTCAACGCTTCGGCACCGGACCGCCCGGTGAGCCTCCTCGGTCTCGTCGCCCGGTTCGCCGTCGCGGGCCTGCGGAAGTATCCCGAGCTGAACTCGCGCGTCGAAGGCGACGAGATCGTCCAGTTGCGGGACATCAACCTCGGTTTCGCCGCGCAGACCGACCGCGGGCTCGTCGTCCCGGTCGTCCGCGACGCGGGTTCACTGTCCACAAGGGAACTTTCGGCGGCGATTCGTGAACGGACCACACAGGCCCGGGATGGCAAACCCGGCCCGGCGGGCGGCACATTCACAGTCAACAACTACGGCGTGTTCGGCGTCGACGGCTCCGCCGCGATCATCAACCATCCGGAGGCGGCGATCCTCGGCATCGGCCGGATCATCGACCGTGCCTGGGTCGTCGACGGCGCGCTGGTGGCGAGGCAGGTCTGCGAACTGACCCTGGCGTTCGACCACCGGGTGTGCGACGGCGGGACCGCCGGCGGCTTCCTCCGGTTCGTCGCCGACTGCGTCGAATCGCCGGTCACCGCGCTCGGGGAGCTCTGAGCGGGTCGCACAACCGCCGGTTGTGACCCGGCAACGACCCGTTGTTCGACTTGCGCGTCTCGGCTTGCTTTGATCTCGCGGTGGGTGGGAGATCGCTGGGGCGACGGTTCGGCTGGCTTTGGGCGGCGTACGCGGCGAGCGCTTTCGGCACCAGGTTCGCGTTCGACGCGTTCAGCCTGATCGCCATCGTGGCGCTGGGCGCGGGCACCACCGAGGTCTCGTTCCTCGCGGCGGCCGGGCTCGTCGACGACGCCGAGGTCGCGCTGCCGCTCGGCCCCTGGGTGGAGTTCCGCCGGAAACGGCCGGTGATGATCGCGATGGACCTCGTCCGGTGCGCGGCGCTGCTGACCGTGCCGGTGGCGTACGCGTTCGGGCTGCTCGGCTTCGCGCAGCTTCTCGCCGTGTCGGTCGTCGTCGCCGCGGCGGACATCACCTTCCTGGCTGCCAGTGGGGCTTTCCTGAAAACCCTGCTGCCGCCGGAAGATCTGCTGGTCGCGAACGCCCGGTTCGAATCGACGACCTGGACGGCGACCGTGCTCGGCCCGCCGCTCGGCGGTTTCGCCGTCGGCCTGTTCGGACCGGTGATCACGATTGCCGCCGACGCGGTCAGCTATCTGCTCTCGGCACTCGGCATCCGTGCGGCCGGCGGTTCGGAACCGCCACCCGCGAGGCCGGAAGGTCCGCGGCTGACCGGCCGCGACCTGCGGGAAGGATGGCGATTCATCCTCACCCATCCGCTGCTGCGACCCCTGTTCGTCAACACGATCGTGGTCAACGGCTTGATCATGGCGACCGCCCCGCTGATGGCCGTCCTGATGCTCGGGCAGCTCGGTTTCGCTCCTTGGGAGTACGCGGTGGCCTTCGCCGTGCCCTGCCTCGGCGGGCTGGTCGGTTCGAGACTCTCCCGGACCATGGTCGCGAGGTATGGTCGGGACAGGGTTCTCTTCGTCACCGGTTGGCTGCGGATCTGCTGGCCCGTCGGGCTCGTCTTCATCCAGCCCGGTGTTCCCGGGCTGATCCTGGTCATCGTCGTCGAACTCTGCCTGATCACCTGCATCGGCGTGTTCAACCCGGTGCTCGCCACCAGCAGGCTCGAAATGGTGCCCCTCGACCGCGCGTCGCGCACGCTTTCGGCCTGGTCGATCGCCGGCAAACTCACCACCGCGGCCTTGACCGCGCTGTGGGGGCTGCTCGCCGCGGTCACCGGTCCGCGTGCCGCGGTCGGCATCGCCGGGGCGCTCATGCTCGCGACGCCGCTCCTGCTCCCCCGAAACCGTCGGACGGCTGTGCCAGTATCGGCGCATGTCGATCACGAGAGTGGTAGCCGACCTCGAGACCAAGTCACTTGAGCAGGCGAAAGTCTTCTACGAGCGGGTGCTCGGCTTCGAAGTGGTGATGGATCACGGCTGGATCGTGACCCTGGCCGATCCGGATCGTCCGGAGGTGCAGCTGAGTCTCATGACCCACGACGAGACGGCGCCCGTCGTCCCGGCCGTCTCGATCCAGGTGGACGACGTCGACGCGGCGTACGAGGAGGCGAAGGCGTCCGGTGCCGAGATCGTGCACGAACTGACCGACGAACCGTGGGGTGTCCGGCGGTTCTTCGTCCGTGACCCCGGCGGTCACGTGGTCAACGTGCTGTCGCATCGCTGAAGGCTGTTTCATCAGAATTTCATAACGCATCCCTAGCGTTCGAACACGCACCGTAATCGAACGGAAGGGACGATGAATGTGAAGAAACTCAGGGGGGTCCTGGCGGCGGCCGCGCTGGCAGCCGGGCTGATCGGCGTCACCGCGCCGGCTGCCCAAGCCGACCAGGCGCGGTACTACATCCTCATCGGCGGCACCTGCGACGGAGCCGCGACCGTCTACAACGACGCCTGGTTGCGAGGCGGGATCCGGAAGGTGGTCCACTACCCGGCAGGGGCCGCCGGAGCACCGAACTGCGACCAGACGCCGATGGACCAGAGCGTCGCGCGCGGGCACGAAGAAGCCCGCCGTGTCGTCCAGAGCTCCTTCGACGAGAACCCCGGCGCGGAATTCACCGTCGTCGGCTACTCGCAGGGCGCACTGGTCGCGAACCTGGTGCTGAACGACATCGCCGACGGGAAGCTGGCCGTGGACAAGTCGCGGTTCAGGGCGAAGATCTTCGCCGACCCGATGCAGCCCGTCGGTCCGCCGGGACGCGGGATCAGCGCGGTGCTCCCGCCGGGCACCGGGGCGCCGTCGCCGTTCGGCGGCTACGTGTCGTTCGGGCCCGGCCGCACCGACTTCGGCGGTATCCCGTTCATCCGCTACTGCATCGAGACCGACGGCGTCTGCCACTTCGACACCATCGAAGCGCCGGGCGGGTACTTCGCCCAGCACCTGTGTTACCAGTGGGCCCGGCCGGCCGATCACCGCTCGATCATGGAGGACACGATCGCGGACGGCGTGTACACCAACGGTTCGCACGCGTTGCCGCGGCAGAACTGCCGTCCGCCGTGGCCGGCGGCGTGACCGGCTGAAGACGGCTGCCGCCCGGCGCCCGATCGCCGGGTGACAGCGGTTCGGGCGATGGCCCGCCCACAGTGTCGTGGGCGGGCCATCGTCGTTCTACCGGACCGGCTGCCCTTCCGGTGCCGGGGCGTGGCCGGTCGGCCGGGCGGTGAAGGTGCCCCGGCCCTGGGTCCGGCTGCGCAGCCGCGTCGCGTAACCGAACAGTTCGGCAAGCGGCACGGTCGCGGTGACCACGGTCGTACCCGCGCGCACCGCCGACCCCAGCACCCGGCCGCGCCCGCCGGCGAGGTCGCCGAGCACCACGCCGACGGCGCTTTCGGGCACGGTGACGGTCACTTCGGCGACCGGCTCCAGCAGCGTCATCGCACCGGCGCGCAACGCCTCCCGGAGCGCGAACCGCCCAGCCGTCCGGAACGCCATCTCCGACGAGTCCTTCGAGTGGGTGGCCCCGTCGGTCAGCGTGACCCGGACACCCGTCACCGGATGCCCGCCGAGCGGGCCTTCCGCCAGCGCGTCACGGCAACCCGCCTCGACGGCGCGGACGTATTCCCGCGGCACCCGGCCACCGACCACAGTGGACTCGAACTCGAATTCCCCTTCCTCCAACGGTTCCGTGTCGATGATGACGTGAGCGAACTGCCCGGCGCCACCGTCCTGTTTGACGTGCCGATAGACGAAGCCGGACACGCCGCGCGCCACAGTCTCGCGGTAGGCGACGCGAGGCCGCCCGACGCCGACGGCGAGCCCGTGGTCGCGCCGGATCTTCTCCACCGCCACCTCCAGATGCAGCTCGCCCATTCCCGAGAGCAGGGTCTGACCGGTCTCGCGATCGGTCCGGATGACCAGCGACGGGTCCTCCTCGACCAGCCGCCCCAGCGCCGACACCAGCCGTTCCGTGTCCGTTCCCGTGCGTGCCTCGACGGCGACCGACACGACCGGATCGGCCACGACGGGCGGCTCGAGCAGGAGCGGCGCCGACGGCGTGCACAGCGTCGCGCCGGCACGCGCCGTCTTCAGCCCGACCACCGCGACGATGTCGCCCGCGACGGCACTGTCCACCCTGGTGTGCCGGTCCGCCTGGACCCGCAGGATGCGGCCGACACGCTCGATCCGGCCGCTGCCCACGTCCATCACCGCCTCCGAAGTCCGGATCGTGCCCGAATACACCCGCAGGTAGGTCAACCGCCCGGTGGCGGTCGACGTCACCTTGAACACCAGCGCCGCGAACGGTGCCGACGGATCGGCGGGCCGTTCGTGAGCCGTCCCTTCGTACTCACCCCGGACCGGCGGGACATCCGACGGCGAGGGCAGATACGCCACGACGGCTTCGAGCAGCGGCTCGACACCACGGTTGCGGTACGCCGAGCCGCACAGCACCACGACGCCGTCCCCGGTGCGGGTCAGCTCGCGCAGCGCCGAGACCAGCGTCTCCGTCGAAACCGCGGACGACTCGCAGAACTCGTCCAGCGCGGCCGGATGGAGTTCCGCCACGGTCTCTTCGAGCAGACGGCGACGCCGGTTCGCTTCGTCCACAAGGGACTCCGGAACCGGACCTTCCTCGGCCCTCTCGCCGCCGTCGGCCCAGACGAGCGACCGCATCCGCAGCAGGTCGACGACGCCCGCGAAACCGTCTTCCGCCCCGATCGGCAGCTGGACCACCAGCGGACGCGGATGCAGCCGCTCCCGGATGGATTCCACGGCCGCGTCCAGGTCGGCACCCGCACGGTCGAGCTTGTTGACGAACGCGATCCGCGGTACGCCGTGCCGATCGGCCTGGCGCCACACCGATTCGCTCTGCGGTTCGACTCCGGCGACCCCGTCGAACACCGCGATGGCACCGTCGAGGACCCGGAGCGACCGTTCGACCTCGTCGGAGAAGTCGACGTGGCCGGGGGTGTCGATCAGGTTGACGAGATGGCCGTCCCACGAGCAGCTGACGGCGGCGGCGAAAATGGTGATGCCACGGTCTCGCTCCTGGGAATCGAAGTCGGTCACGGTCGTGCCGTCATGGACCTCACCGCGTTTGTAGGTGGTGCCGGTGACGTACAGGATCCGTTCGGTCAGTGTGGTCTTGCCCGCGTCGACATGGGCGAGGATGCCCAGATTGCGGACGGCGGACAGGGGGACGGTGCGCATGGCGCGGGCCTTTCGAAAAGTGATCTCCGGAGCTCGGACTGCGCGATTCGGGGCGAACGCGGGCAGGCGCCCTCGCCGTCGCGGGGCGACGGGAAGAGGGCCCGAAAAGGTCAGGCGTTCGTCAACGGGCCGGTGCTAGCCGCGCGGCAGGCACCGGGTGCGCGGAGACACGAGGATCACCTCGTAGCGGGCCGAGGGGACGACGACGGCGTGGTGATGACGCACGGTCCTGTCCTTCCTCGCCGGGATGATTCGCGGCGAGTGTAACCACCGCGGACGCGGGCCGGAAACCGATTTTCCGCGGATTCGGCGGAGACCGACCAGTTTCCGGCGACGGCGGTGTCCATCCTTGTCGAGGGACACCACAGGAGAAAGGAACCGGGCATGGGGGCGGACGAGCTGCTGAGCTTGGCGAAGACCGGCGACGGTGAGGCGTTCCGAGACCTCGTCGCGCCGTATCGCCGTGAGCTGCAGGTGCACTGCTACCGCATCCTGGGCTCCGTGCAGGACGCCGAGGATCTGCTGCAGGAGACGTTGCTGGCCGCGTGGCGCGGGATCGACGCGTACGAGGAACGCGCGTCCGTGCGGACCTGGCTGTACCGGATCGCGACCAACCGCTGCCTCAACGCGCTGCGTGCGGGCGGCCGCCGCCCGCACGACCACGCGGCCTACCGACCGGAGGTCCCGTTGCCCGAGCCGTCGCGCCGCCGCCCGGAACCCAGCTGGCTGGAGCCCTACCCCGACGTCCTGCTCGACGGGATCGCCGATCAGATGCCCGGCCCGGAGGCACGCTACGAAGCCAGGGAGTCGATCTCGCTCGCGTTCCTGGCGGCGCTCCAGCAACTTCCGCCGAGGCAGCGGGCCGTGCTGGTGCTGCGGGACGTCCTCGGGTTCCGCGCCGCGGAGGCGGCGGGGATCCTCGGCACCACGGAGAACGCCGTGACCAGCGCGTTGAACCGGGCGCGTTCGGCGCTGGCCAAGGAGATGCCAGGCGGCGGACGCGAGACCGCTCCCCTACCGGATTCGCCACGGGAACGCCAGATCGTCGACGAGTTCGCCCACGCCTTCGAGACCGGCGACGTCGAGGCCATCGTGGCGCTGCTGACCGACGACGCGTGGCTGACCATGCCCCCGCTTCCCCTGGAGTACCAGGGTCCGGACGCCGTCGGGCACTTCCTGGCGACCGTCGCCCTCTCCGACGGCCGCCGGTACTCGCTGATCCCGACCCGCGCGAACGGTCAACCCGCCTTCGGCTGCTACCTCCGTGACCCGAGGACGCCGATCGGGCACGCGCACGGCGTGCTCGTGCTGGAACTGGCCGGCGACCGGATCACCGCGGTGACCCGGTTCCTCGACAACTCACTGCTCGCCGCCTTCGGGCTTCCCCGCTCGCTGCGCGGCTGATCCCGCGCTCTTCCATGACCCCGTACCGATCGAGGAGAAACCGATGACCGACCTGAACGCACTCGCCGAAACACTCCGCGCCCTGCACAGCGGGGAAATGCTCGTCCTGCCGAACGTTTGGGACGCGGCGAGCGCCGAAGTCGTGGCGGAAGCGGGTTTCCCCGCGATCGCCACCGCCAGTGCCGCCGTCTCGGCGATGCTCGGCTACCCCGACGGCGAAGGCGCGCCGTGGCAAGAGATGTTCGCGGCGGCGGGCCGGGTCGCCCACGCGGTGTCGTTGCCGGTCACCGTGGACGCGGAAGCGGGTTACGGCCTGGCGCCGCGGGAGTTCGTGGACCGGCTGCTGGAGACCGGCGCCGTCGGCTGCAACCTGGAGGACACCGATCACCGGACCGGCAAGCTGACCGACGCCGCCGAGCACGCCCAGCGGCTCGCGGACATCCGCTCGGCCGCGACCGAGGCGGGCGTCCCGATCGTCGTCAACGCCCGGGTCGACGCGTTCCTCGGTGACCGAGGGATCCCGGAGCCGGAAAGGCTTGCCGAGGCCATCCGGCGGGGCAGGCTTTACCGGGACGCCGGCGCCGACTGCGTGTACCCGATCGGGGTGCGACGCCGTGACGACATCGCCGCGCTGGTCACCGAACTCGCGTGTCCGGTGAACGGCAACGTCGGCGAGGAACTGGATCTGGCCGCGCTCCGGGAACTCGGCGTGGCACGAGTGTCGTATGGCCCGCGCTTCTACCGCGCGGCGCTGGCGGGTTTCCGGACGGCCATCGAGAAGCTGTAGCCCTGAGCGCACGGCCGGGGTGGTCGTGAGTGGCGATTCGGATTCTCTTGAGGGGTAAGGCAAAGGTGTCGCGGGTGGCGGGGACTCGCTCGCGGTCGTGGGGTACCCAGGTGTTGCGAAAGCCACTTTCACAACGTTGAACGTTGCCAAAGTGGCTTTCGCAACCTGCCACCTTCGCCTTACCCCTCAATAACCCGAATCGCCACTCACGACCCACTGCACCCGTCACTTGCAGAACGCGGTGTCCACAGTGGCCATGACCGCCTTGCTGCCCTTCGCCCCGTCGCCGAAGGTACCCGGCAGCGCGGTCACCGCGAGCCCGACGGTGCGGCCGTCTTCCGTGGCTCCACCACGCGTTTCGAATCCGTGGATGTCCCCGCCGTGTCCCCAGTACACGCCACCGCAGCTGAGCGGATTGCTCATCAGGCCGAGGCCGTATTTCGTTCCCGGGAACAGGGGCGCGTCGACCGTCTTCCGCATTTCGGCCAGCTGCGCGGCGGGCAGCAGCCTGCCTTCGAGCAGTACCCGGAAGAACTCGCCGAGGTCGCGAGGCGTCGAGATCAGCTGTCCGGCGGCGCCGCCCCAGGACGGGTCCAGCTCGGTCGCGTCGATCACCTTGCCGGTGGCGGCGTTGCCGATGGCGTAACCCTGCGGATGCCGTCCCTGGATGGTCTGATCACCGACCTGCGGCCAGTAGGTGTGCTTCAAGCCCGCCTTGTTGATCACGCGGTCGGTGATCTGCTCCTGGATCGGGCGTCCGGTCACCTTCTCGATCAGCATGCCCGCCAGCAGATAGCCGGTGTTGCTGTACTCCCACTTGGTGCCGGGCGCGAACTTCGCCGGGTGACTCAAGGCCGCGGCGAGCAGTTCGTGGCTCGGGAAGTATCGGTGCTGCAGCTGCTCGAAGTTCTCCAGCCCGAGGTACTCGGTGTAGTTCGGCAGCCCGCTGGTGTGCTGCAGCAGGTGCCGGACGGTGATCTTGGTGGCGTCGATGCCTTCGCCGCGCACGATCCCAGGCAGGTACTTCTCGATCGGCGCGTCCAGTTCCACCTTGCCCTCGGCCACCAGCTGCAGGACCACGACCGCTGTGAACGTCTTGGTGTTACTGCCGGCCCGGACCATGCCGTCCCGGGGAACCGGAACCTGGCGATCGATCCGCGAGGACCCCGCGACCAGCGACGCCGTGCGCCTTCCTTCGGCCACGTAGGCGAGCGCGGCCGGGAACTTCTCCTGGCGCACCAACGAGTCGAGGCCCTTCTGCAGCTCAGACCCCTTGGCCGGGGCCGCGTCCGCCGCCGTGGTCCACACGGCGCCCATCAGCCCTGCCACCGTCAGGACGACGACACCCTTGCGTACTGTCATTCGCACTCCTTGCTCGAACGGATCGATGCCTATGACTCTGGCCCGATCGGACGCGAAGATCAGGAGTGCAGGCTGCCGAATCACGGGTAGCGCTGGCGCTACCCATCGTCTCCCGCGAATATTTTCTGACCAGAATTCGTCCCACCATTGTCGGCGCGTGATGTAGCTGGCTAAGGTCAGTTCGGTAAGTGGACTAGACCACCCGAGGCCGGGAGGCGACGATGCCCCTCGACGAACAGCAGACCTGGGCAATGCTGCGAGAGCTGGACGAACCCGGCCACTGGGAGGTGCCGCACGACTTCGACGGACCGGCCGAACGGGCTCGATTCGAGCGACTGGCCGAACGGCTCGGCCACCGTTTCGGCTGCGCCTGCGAAGTCGACCGCCACGTCCAGGACGCCAGCCACCTCGGCAGGATCGCGATCCCGGCGAGCGCGACCTCCGCACGGGACCGGGTGACCGTCACGGTCAGCAATTTCGGCGGCCTCGTCGCGGTGACACTGGGAAATCCGGGCAGCTACGACGAAGACGAGGAACGGGAGTTCTTCCCGGCACCGGTCCGAAGACGGGTCGAAGACGAGCTGGAAGCGCTCGGCTACCTGCCCGTCTCCGAACACCCGCTGTGGACCAAGTACACCGGGATCAGCGGATTCGACGCCCTCTATCCCCCGGACCGGCCGCCGTCGTGGTGGGACCGGTTCTTCGATTACCTCTAGGCGTTGCTCGGCGCGAGCGCGTCGGCGAGTTCCGCCGCGTTCGGCACGCTGACGAGCACCTCGTCGAACGAGAGGCCGGCAACCCCGCGATCGATCTCGATCCGCAGCCCCGGCACACCCCTGCGGACCGACACCAGCTGACGAATCCCTGTGCCCAACCCCCAGTAACCCACTTTCAGCACGCCGCTGATCAGCGCCCCGACCCGTCCCCCGCGCGTCCGCCGCAGGGGTGCGTCGACGTGCTCGACGACCTTGATCGCCGCCCGCGGAACGACCACTTCGTCGCGCCATACGGCCAGCCGCTCCCAACCCGAGAACCTCACCCGTACTCCACCCTCGGTGATGTCCATCGTCGCCATCGTGACCGCCTTTCTCCATAGCCATCTGATGTAGTTGTTATAGCAAGTGTATAGCAGATATCCTTGCGAGGTGTTGCTGACTCTCGACCTCGACAGCGAGGTTCCGATCTACCAGCAGATCCGCGACCGGATCGTCGAAGCCGTCGCCGACGGCGTACTGGCCGAAGGCAGCGCCCTGCCCTCCACCCGGCACCTCGGCGCCGATCTCGGGATCAACTTCCACACCGTCAATAAGGCCTATGACCTGCTGCGGACGCAGGGCTTCATCCGCATCAACCGCAAGACCGGCGCGGTCGTCCGGCGGGACGCGTCCTCCGGGCCGGCGGACGACGGCTACGCGGACGAATGGCAGGAACGCCTGCGCACCTTGCTCGCCGAAGCCGTCGCTCTTGGCCTGGGCCCGCGCGAGGTGACCAGCCGGTGCGGGTCCGTGCTGGACTCCTTCGCCGTGAGCGCCCGGCGATGACCGGACCGCTCTGGCTGAACCTGGCCCTCGTCGCGTTCACCGCGGCCGCCTTCGCCTCGGCACCCGCGCTGGCGCGGCCGACCCTCCCCTTCGGCGTCCGGGTCCCGACCCGGCGCACCGGAGAGGCCGTCATCCTCCTCGCGCGGCGCCGCTACAACCGGGGAATCGCGGCGGGTGCGGTTGTCGCCTGCGCCGTCGTCCTCATCGACGGGCTCGCACCCGAGGTCGTCCTTGTCGGTCTCGTCGTGGCCTATTCGCTGCTCGGCGGCCTGGCCAGTCGTTCGATCGTCGCCGCGAAACGCGAGGAGGGCTGGTACGCCGGGACACGGCAGGCAGTCACCGCCGACACCTCGCTGCGCTCGGACCCGGTCCGTCCACAGTGGATTTTGCTGGCACCGGCGCTGCTGCTGCTCGTCGTCACGGCGGTCATCGGCCTGTTCGAGGGCGCGACGAACTTCTCGACGGTCCTCACGCAGATCCTGGTCGTGGTGCTGATCCCGCCCCTGACCATCGCGATCTCACGAGCCCGGCCCGAAATCGACGCCGTACAGCCGTCGGCATCGGCGTCGCGCTACCGGGAGTACCTGCACGGGGTGCTCAGCCTGCTGCTGCTCTCCGCGGGCTGCGTCAATGCGACGATGCTCGTCGTTTCGCTCCAACTCTGGGAGATCGTCGAGACGACGGTGCCGACGACGATCGTGGGCTACCTGCCGCTCGCCGCCGCCTTCATCGCCTGGGTCGTCTTCTCCGTCCGGGCGGGCGACGCCGGGCACCGGTTGTCACCCACCGGCGACGATCCGGAGACCCGGTACGAACAACGCGACGACGACCGCTACTGGCACGCCGCCGGAATGGTGTACCTGAACCGGAACGACCCCGCGCTTCTGGTGCACCGGCGGGTCGGGACCTACTGGACGCTCAACCTCGGGCATCCGATCGCCTGGATCGTCCTCGCCGCGGTCGCCGTGCTCGGAGTGCTCGCCGGGCTCGGCATCGTCACGCTGCCCGAGAAGGGCGCCTGATCACAGGGCGTTACCCTGAGGCAATGACGTCGCAGAAAACCCCTCAAACGATGAAGCCCGCGACAGCGGCGAAGAAGCTGGGTGTGTACCTGGAGGCCACCCCGGCGGAGTTCCAGGAGGGTGTCGTCTCCCGCGACGAGCTGAACGCGCTGCAGGCCGAACCGCCCGAGTGGCTGCGGGAGCTTCGCCGCAACGGGCCGCACCCGCGTCCGGTCATCGCGGCGAAGCTGGGCATCTCCATCAGTGGCCTGGCGCGCGGCGGGATCACCGAGGCCCTCACCACCGAGCAGATCGAGGAGATCAAGACCGCCGCCCCGGATTGGCTGACGCGGGAACGCGAGACCCACGCCGAGGTCCGCAAGGAAGAGGCGCGGGTCAAGGCCGCCCGTAGCGAGAGCTAGCCCCGGCGGCGGCGCTTCCCGCCCTTGGGAGCCCCGCGCTGCCCAGGCTGCGGCTTCCGGCCGGCGGTCTGGGGGCGCTTGCTCTTCGACGGCGCCTTCTTCTCGGGCGTCTGCTTTTCCGGGGCCTGCTGCCGCCCCCGAGTGCTGTTGACGGTCCGGCCGCGCACGATCCCGATGAACTGTTCCATCAGGTCGGAGGTCTCTTCGTCCGGCCAGGACAACGCGACGCCGGATTCGGGCGTGCCGGAGATCGGGCGGTAGGTCAGGTCACGCCGATGGTGCAGCCGCGCGACGGACTGCGGGACGACCAGGAGCCCGACACCGGCGGCGACCAGCTCGATGGCGTCCGCCGTGGTGGCGGGGCGTTCCAGTGCGGGTTTCCCCGGCGGCCGCTCCCAGTCCAGTGGGTCGTCGAGCGGGTGCAGCACGACGTCGTCGGCGATGTCTTCGACGGAGACCTCGTCCGCGGCGGCGACCAGGTGGTCCTTGGGGACGATCACGACGGTCGTCTCGGTGTAGAGCGGGATCGCGTGCAGACCCTCGCGATCGATCGGGAGCCTCAGCAGGACGGCGTCCACCTCGCGCTCCCGGACCAGTCCGGCGGCCTCGGCCGCGGTCGTCTGGACGAGTTCGAGTGGCACGCCGGGCGACCGCTCGGTCCAGATCCGGACCCACTTCGAGGGCGTCACGCCGGGGACGTACGCGAGCTTGAAGGAGGCGGGTGTTTCCGGGCCGGTCATGGGGCAAGGTTACCGGGAGTGGTCATCGCGCTCGTGAGTGGCAAGGACGGTTCTGGCGGACCGGTATTCGCCTACCCACTGGTGCCGGTGTTACGGCAGGGGCCGAGCGTGGAGGATTGGGGACGTTGAGTGTCCCCATCCTCCGTTGATCAAGATCCGGGGCCGGCACGACGTCGTGACGATGTAGGAATCGGGACACTCAACGTCCCAATTCCTACATCGTCAACCCTCTCGGCCTGGTCCAGCGTAGGTAGGCAAATACAGGTCCGCCCTAACCGTCCTTGCCACTCACGAGGCCTGCTACGGAGCCCAGGGCGCGGAGATCGCCCAGCTCACGTCCTGGTCGTACGAGACCGGGTTGTCGAACGGGTGGCCACCGCCGCTGGCGGCGACGTAGACGTACTCGGCGTAGTGCCGCATGTTCGTGCCGAGTTCGTTGACCGACGCCAGCCGGACACCACCGCTCCCGGGCTGGGCGCAGAACGTCGCGTCCTTCCCGAACAGGTCGGTGTTGTCGTTTCCGGCCAGCCGCACCCGGAAGTCCGCGTGCCGCAGGAACTGGCCCGGATAGTTGCGTGCCTCCAGCGAGTAGCACGACGGATCGGCGAGCCCGCGCCGCACGACGAATGTCGCGTCCGCCTTCAGCAGTGCCGGACTCGACGCGTTCACCACGTCCGTCCGGGCGAGACCGTCACGGTGCCGCAGGAAGCGGTCGGTGTAGCCGGGTGTGGTCACCTTGAACGATCGCGCCTGGTCCAGCGGCAGATCGGCGCCGCTGCGCCAGAGCGGGACCGAAGCCGCCCACGTCGTGTCCGCCGCGAAGCTCGACGGCGTGTCCCAAGGGTTCGCCCCGCCGCTGCGCGCGAGATAGACGGTCGCGGCGTAGTGCCGGAGGTACGCGCCACGCTGATTGAACGACTCCAGTGCCGTGCCGCCTGCGCCTTCCCGCGCGCAGAAGGTCGCGTCCCCGGCGAACAGGGCCGAGCCGTCGTTCGCGTCCTTGCGGATCCGCGAAGCCGAATGCCGCAGGAAGTGCCCGGGGTAGTTCCGCGACTCGAACGACAGGCACGACGCGTCGGCCAGCCCCGGCCGGGCCCAGAACGTCGCGTCCTTCTTGGCCAGGTCCGCGCTGCCCTCGCCCAGCACATCGGTCCGGACGAAGTCGTCCTGGTGCCGCAGATAGCGATCCGTGTACCCGGCCGAGGTGACCCGCAACGACACGAGTTCGCCCCGGCCCACCTCCTTACCCTTGGCGATGGCGAGCACCTTCTGGTTGATCTCGCGCACCCGCGCCTCGGTCATCTTCAGCACGCGGCGGTCGTAGGTGTAGAAGCCGTTGACCTCGTTCTCGACATCGTACGGTTCGGTGTAGACCGACGCGGAAAGCCCGCGGCCGTGTACGAACCGCCCGACCTGCTTGGTGATCTCCACGTACCGGTTCGTCAGCGACGTCTCGTCCGGGTACAGCGCGCCGTACGCGAAACCCTTGCCCGGCTCCCATTCGTGGCCGGCCACCTGTCTGCCGAGGCCGCCGTACTCCCCCAGCACCGCGATCCGCCGCGCGTCCGGCTGTCTCGTCCCGGTCGACATCTGGTACGCGTGGTCGTCGATCACGTCACCGTTGCCAGGATCCGGATCGGACACGCAGCAGTTCGAGCCGGAGTTGTGGTTGATCAGCCGGGTGTCGTCGATCGAGCGGACCAGGTCCACGATGCGCCCGGCGTCGTATTCTCCCCAGCCTTCGTTGAACGGCACCCACTGCACGATCGAGGTGATGCTCTTGTGCTGCTCGATCATGCGCCGTAGTTCGGACTCGAAGTTCGTGTGCCCGTTCGGGACTTCGTCGATCGAGTCGAGCGATGGCATGTCCTGCCAGACCATCAGCCCGAGCCGGTCCGCGTGGTAGAACCACCGCGCGGGTTCGACCTTGATGTGCTTGCGGACCATGTTGAAGCCCAGCGCCTTCTGGCGTTCGAGGTCGAACCGCAGCGCCTCGTCGGTCGGCGCGGTGTAGATGCCGTCCGGCCAGTATCCCTGGTCCAGCGTGCCGAGCTGGAAGACGAACTTGCCGTTGAGCAGGGGCCGCATCACGCCGCCGACCATCGCCTTGCCCAGCGAGCGCATCCCGAAGTACCCGGTGACGGCGTCGCCTCCCGGCAGCCGCACGCGCAGGTCGTAGAGGAACGGGTCGTCCGGTGACCACAACCGCGCGTTCGGCACGGGGACCCGGATGTGCGAGCCCACCGCCCCGCTCGCGGTACCGACCACTTGACCGCCCGAAAGGACTTCGGCGGTCGCCTGCTGCCCGGGAGTGCCCTGGACGACGAGGTCGAGCGCGCCACCGGGCACGTCGGGAGTGGTGTCGAGCCGGGTGACGTGCTCGGCCCGGACCGGTTCCAGCCAGACGGTCTGCCAGATGCCGGACGCCGCCGTGTAGAAGATGCCGCCGGGGGTCTTGCGCTGCTTCCCGATCGGGTACCGGCTACCGTCCACAGGGGACGCGACGCCGACGACGATCTCGTTCTCCCCCGCCCTGAGCGCCGGGGTGATGTCGAACGAGAACGCGTCGAAACCGCCGGTGTGGCTTCCGATCGAAGTCCCGTTGACCCAGACCCTGGTCTCCCAGGTGACCGCGCCGAAGTTGAGCTTCACCCGTCGGCCGTCCCAAGTGGACGGAACGGTGAATGTCCGGCGGTAGAACATGTTGTCCTCATGCCGTTTGATCCCCGAAAGCATCGACTCGATCGGGTAGGGCACCAGGACGTTCTCGCTCAGCGGCCTGCCGATCGGCGGCGAGTTCAGATTCGGCGCGCCGGTGAAACCCCAGGTCCCGTTGAGGTTGAGCCATTCGGAGCGCACCAGTTGCGGACGCGGGTACTCGGGCAGCGCGTTCGACGGCGAGACCTGATCCGTCCACGGGGTGGGAAGTGGGACGGGGGCGGCTTGGGCGACGGGCACGAGTGTCGTCGCGGCGGCCAGCAGACCGGCCACGACGCTCAGGACGCGCGCGGTTCTTCGGTGCATGCGATCTCCCTATCTCCGGGCGGTCGTGCGGGCCAGCGACCGCTGCAGAACAACGACCACCAGCAGGAACGCGCCGCTGACCACCGATTGGTAGTTGCTGTCGAGAGTTCCTATCTGGTTGATTACGTTCTGGATGACCGTTCGGATGCCTACGCCGATGACAGTTCCGAGAATCGTGCCCATTCCACCGGTCAGCAGGGTGCCCCCGATGACGACGACGGAGATGGCGTCCAGTTCGAGGCCGACCCCGATCACCGTGACACCGGATTGCAGGTAGGCCGCGGTGAGCGCGCCCGCGAGCCCGGACAGGACGCCGCTCATCACGTAGACGGTGACCTTGGTGCGCGCCACCGGCAGTCCCATCAGCTTCGCGGACTGCTCCGAGCCGCCGGTGGCGAACACCGACTGCCCGAACCGGGTCCGCCGCAGCACGAGCCCGCCGATCAGGCACAGCGCCGCCGCGATGAACACCGGGTAGCCGAAGCCGAACATCGTGCCGCGGCCCAGTTCGACGAACGCCTCGCCCTCCGGGATCTTGTACGTCGTCGCGCCCTCGCTGGTGATCGCGAGCAGCAGCCCGCGGGCGAACAGCAGTGACGCCAATGTGACGATGAACGGCGCCATCCCGGTCTTCGCGACGAGCAGCCCGTTGATCAACCCGATCAGCCCGCACACCGCCAGCGGCAGCAGCAGCGCCACGAGGAAACCCCATTGCGACCCGTAGGCGGCGAGGACCCCGCCGAGCGCGTAGACCGAGCCCACCGACAGGTCGATCCCGCCGGTGATGATCACGAACGTCATGCCGAGCGCGATGATCGCGAGGAACGAGCTCTGCAACGCGATGTCACGCAGGTTGTCCAAGCTGCCGAAGCGCGGGAACAGCAGCCACGCGACGGCGACCATGAGCACCAGCGCGATCGCCGCGCCTTGTTTCTGCAGCACTCCGGTCATCAGCTCGCGCCGGGTGGAGTCCTGAGCGGCCATCGTGGGCGCCGCGGTCATCGGCTGCTCCGTTCCCGTGCGACGTACACCGCGCCGACGATGATCGCGGCCTGGATCATCTGCGCGGTCGAGTCCGGCAGGTTGTGCTTGATGAGCGTGGCGCGGACGAGCTGCATGAGCAGCACCCCCATCACCGTCCCGAGGATGCGGACACGGCCGCCGGTCAGCGGGGTACCGCCGACCACGACCGCGGTGATCGCGGACAGTTCCATCAGCAGGCCGGCGTCCGCGGGGTCGCCCGCGCCGAGCCGGGCGGTGGAGAGCACCCCGGCCAGCGCCGCGAGCAGCCCGCAGATCGCGTAGACGCCGATGAGGACCCGAGTGACCGGCAGCCCGGCGAGCACGCTGGCCCGCCGGTTGCCGCCGATCGCGACCAGCCGCCTGCCGAACGCCGTTTTCCCGACCAGCGCCGCCATCAGCACCGCCAGGACCGCCGCAATGAGCACACTCACCGGGATCCCGAGCACCTCGCCGTTGCCGAGCGCGAGGAACGTCTCGTCGTGCAGCTGGATGAGCTGGCCGTCGGCGAGCACGAGCGCGAGACCGCGCCCGCCGACCAGTAAGGCGAGCGTCGCCACGATCGGCTGGATCCCGACTCTGGCCACCAGAACGCCGTTGAACGCCCCGGCCGCCAACCCCGCCGCCAGCGCGATGGCGACGGCGGGCAACGTCCCGTACCCGAGGTACAGCGGGACGAGCGCGGCCGACAGCGCCATCACCGCGCCCACCGACAGGTCGACGCCCTCGGTGCCGATCACCAGCGCCATCCCGAGCGCGACCACCAGCACTGGCGCGGCCTGGATGAGCTGCGTGCGGAAGTTGCCGACGGTCAGGAAGTTCGCCGTGAACGCGATGTTGAACAACACCAGCGCGACGACGGCGACGTACACGCCGTACTCCTGCAACCACCGCGCCACCCGGGTCCGGTCCACCGTTTTCGCCGTATCCGTCATGGTGCTTCCCGGATCCTCTGTTCTCTGCTGGGTGCTGGTCATTCCGTGTCCCCGCCCGAAGCGATCGCGGCGAGCACGTGGTCCTGGGTCAGCCGGTCCCCCGCCAGTTCCCCGACCACCGCACCGTCCTTCAGCACGATCAGCCGGTCGGCGCCGTCGAGGAGCTCCTCCATCTCCGACGAGATCAGCAAGACGGCGAGCCCGTCCTTCGCGAGTTCGTCGATCAGCGCCTGCACCTCCGCCTTCGCGCCGACGTCGATGCCCCGGGTCGGCTCGTCGAGCAGCAGCACTTTCGGTTCGGTGCACAGCCAGCGAGCCAGCAGCACCTTCTGCTGATTGCCGCCGGAGAGTTCGGCGACCTTCTGCTCGGGGCTGGACACCTTGATCCGCAGGCGTTTCACGAACGTGTCGACGATCCTGTCCTGCCGGGCACGGCTGACCATGCCGAAACGGGACAGCTTCGGCAACGCGGCGAGCACGATGTTCTCCCGCACCGAAAGATGCGGGATGATCCCCTCGGTCTTGCGGTCCTCGGCGAGCATGCTGACACCCGCGCGCATCGCGGCGGCCACACTCCCCAGCTGGACCTGCTTTCCCCCGACGAGGACGGTGCCACCGGACAACGGCAGGTCACCGACGATCGCCCGCGCGGTCTCGGTCCTTCCGGAGCCGAGCAGCCCGGCGAGGCCGACGATCTCGCCGGGTTTGATCTCCACCGAGACCCCGCCGAGCCGGTTGCCGCTGGTGAGGTTCTCCGCGCGCAGCACCGGTTCCCGGCCCGCCTCGTGGTCGCCTTCGAAGGCCGTCGCACCGTGCGAGCGGATGTCGCCGACACTGCGGCCGAGCATCATCGACACCAGTTCCAGTCGCGGCAGCTCCGCGAGCGGTCCGGTGTGGACCCGCTTGCCGTCCCGCAGCACCGTGACGCGGTCGCAGATCCGGTAGAGCTCGTCCATCCGGTGACTGACGTACACGATCGCGATCCCGCGTTCGTGCAGCCTGCCGATGACCTCGAACAGCGTCTCGACCTCGCGCGGCTCCAGCGAAGATGTCGGCTCGTCCATGATCACGACGTCGGCGTCGACCGACACCGCACGGGCCAGCGCGACCATCTGCTGGGCACCGACGCCGAGTGTCCCGAGTGGACGGCGGACGTCCGCGTCGATGCCGTAGTCCTTCAGCAGTGCCGCCGCGTCCGCGTTCATCCGCGCCCAGTCCACCAGCCCGAACCGCTTCCTCGGCTCGCGGCCGAGATACACGTTGCTCGCCACGCTCATCAGCGGGATGAGGTTGACCTCCTGGTAGATCGTGGAGATCGCGCCCCGCGCGTGGATCGTGCCGGAGTCCGGCCGGTGCACGCCGGTGAGCACCTTGATCAGCGTGGATTTGCCGGCGCCGTTCTCGCCCACCAGCGCGTGCACCTCGCCCGGCCGCAGCGCGAACGACACGTCGTCGAGCGCGCGCACCCCGGCGAACGTCTTCGTCACGCCTTCGACCTCGAGAACCGGTTCCATCGTCAGTACGCGTTCCCGAGCTTCTGCGCGGCGTTCGCCGAGTCGTACTGGTCGTCGGAGATCACCACGGTCGGCGGGATCTCCTTGCCCGCGGCGAAGTCCTGCAGCGTCGAGAAAGCGAGCGGGCCGAAGCGCGGGTTGGACTCGATCACCGCGTTGTAGCTGCCGTCGGCGATGAGCTGGACGGCGTTGCGGGTGCCGTCGATCGAGACGATCTTGACGTCCTTGCCCGGCGTCTTGCCCGCGGCCTTGAGCGCGGTGACCGCGCCGATGCCCATCTCGTCGTTCTCGGCGTAGACGGCGGTGATCTCGGGGTTGCTCTGGATGAGCTGCTCCATGACCGCCTGGCCCTTGGACCGGTCGAACTCGCCGGTCTGCTCGGCGACGATCTGGATGCCCGTGGTCGAGGCGATCTCGTCCTTGAAACCCTTGGTGCGGTCGGTGGTCACGTTGTTCCCGGACGCGCCGAGCAGGATCGCGACCTTGCCGGTGCCGCCGGTCGCCTTCACCATCTCCTGCGCCGCGCGCTTGCCCTGTTCGACGAAGTTGGAGCCGATGAAGGTCAGGTAGTCGGAGCACGGCTGCGAGGTCACCTTGCGGTCGATCGTGATGACCGGGACCTTCTTGGCCTTCGCCGCGTCGAGGGCGGGCTGTAGGCCGTCGGAGTTCAGCGGGGCGACGATGAGCAGCTGCGCGCCCCGGTCCAGCAACGACTTGATGTCGCTGACCTGTTTGTTGAGATCGCTCTGCGCGTTGGTGACCAGGAGTTTGTCCGCCGGGACACCGAGTTTCGTCGCTTCGTCCTTGATGGACTGCGTCTCGGCGATGCGGAACGGGTTCGCCTCCTTCTCCGACTGGGAGAAGCCGATGACCGCGTTCTTCACGTCCACCTGCGGATAGCCGATCTTCTCGCGGGCGCATCCCGGCCCCGCGGCCTGGTTCGGCGCCGCCGAAGCGGCCGGTCCCGCCCCCGACGGGGCGGATTGCTGGGTCTCGCGGCTGGTGCAGGCCGTCAGCGCGAGCGCGAGGCCGGTCACCAGGAGCAGGGTGCGGCGGATGGGCAGGGACATCGATCGCTCCTCGGGGAAGTCGAGCACAAGGGTCTGCGGTGACCCATGTCACTCATTAGGACGATGCCAGATTTACATCGTTGGTACAACGTTGTAAATCCGCCGTTCGCGCGGCTAGGCTGTGCCGGATCTGTGCCGGAGCACTGCAGAGGGGAGCGAGAGTGGCCACGCTCAAGGACGTCGCCAAGCTGGCGGGCGTCTCGGTCAAGACCGTGTCGAACGTGGTCAACGGCTACGACTTCGTAAAGCCGGAGAACCGCAAACGGGTCGAGGAGGCACTGGCGTCGACCGGCTACCGGCCCAACCTCGGTGCCCGCAACCTCCGTCGCGGCCGCACCGGATTCCTCGGGCTGATGCTGCCCGAGTTGAGCATCCCGTACTTCGGCGAACTGGCGGGGCTGGTGCTGCAGGCGGCGCAGGAACACGAGTGGAACGTCCTCATCGAACAGACCCTCGGCACCAGGGACCGGGAGCGCAACGCCCTCTCCGCGCTGGGACCGCATCTGATCGACGGCGCGATCATCAGCCCGGAAGCGTTGCACACCAACGACTTCGAAGACCTGGCGCCCGGCGTCCCGCTGGTGATGCTCGGCGAGCATGTCGTCGACGTCCCGATAGACCACGTCGGCATCGACAACGTCCAGGCCGCCCGGATCGCCGTGCGGCACCTGATCTCGCTCGGCCGCCGCCGGATCGCCGCGATCGGCGCGCATCCGCAGCGTCACACGGCCGCGCAACGACTGGAGGGCTACCACTCCGCGCTCGAAGAAGCCGGGCTCGCGCCGATTCCGGAACTGGTCCTGCCCGCTCTGCGCTACCACCGTGCCAACGGCGCCGAGGCGATGGCCCATCTCCTCGCCCTGCCCGAACCGCCCGACGCCGTCTTCTGCTTCAACGACCTTCTCGCCATCGGCGCCCTTCGCGCCGCGGCCGAACGCGGCGTCCAGGTGCCGTCGGACATGGCGATCGTCGGCTTCGACAACAACGAGGAAAGCGCGTACAGCCTGCCCTCGCTCACGACGATCGCGCCGGACAAAGCGGCGATCGCGCGGGCGGCGGTCGATCTGCTGCGGCGGCGTATCGCGGGCGGGACCGACCTCGAACCGGAAGACGTCCAGACGCCGTTCTCGCTGGAGATCCGGAACAGCACGATCACCTGACCCCGCAAGTAGGTGACCAATTGCGGGGGCGTCGCACGCGAGTTCGCCTATCTCGCCCCCGTACGTGGCATTGTGTGTCCGTGAACCGGGCCCTGGCCGTGCTGACTCTCGTCGCATACGTGACGTTGCCCCTCGGCTCGGCCAAGTACGAGACGCTCGTGCTCCCGACGCTCGTCGCCGGGCTTGTCTACACGGCGATCGCGGTCATCGGCTTTCCCTGGGTCCAGAAGCACGGACGTGCGTGGGCGATCGCGTATGTCTGCGTTCAGTTACCGCTCGGCTTCACCCTGTTCTCGCTTTCGGGTGCCGCTGTCGGGTCCGTCCTGCTTCTCGTGGTCCTTGTCAGCCACACCGTGTTGCTGCTGCCGCTGCCCGTGGCTTTCGGGGTCGCGGTGCTGATCCCGCTGATCCATCTCCCGATGGCGCCGATGGACGGGCTCCGTGAAGGGCTCGGGACGCTGGCGGTCATGATCTTCGCGGCCGTGGTCACCGAACTCGTCGTCCGGGAGAAGCGGGCGCGAGAGGAGCTGGCCGAGGCGCACGAACGTCTTCGTGACCACGCCGCGCAGGCCGAACAGCTCGCCACGATCCAGGAACGCAACCGGCTCGCGCGCGACATCCACGACGGGCTCGGCCATCACCTCACGGTCGTGCAGATGATGCTGCAGGCCGCCCGGGCGGTGATCGGCACCGGCGACACCGAACGGGTCGACGGGATGCTCGCCAAGGCACAGGACCAGTCGCGGGAGGCGTTGGCGGAGGTCCGCCGGTCGGTCTCCGCGCTGCGGGAACCGCGCTCCGAGCCGCTCGCGGAAGTGTTGCGGGCCTTGACGGACGAGGCTTCCGCGGCCGGCGTGCCGACCGGGTTCGAGGTCAAGGGCACGGCGCGGGAAACCCGTGCCGAGGTGGAGGAATCGCTGTTCCGGGCGGCCCAGGAGGGATTGACCAACGTGCACAAGCACGCGCGTGCCAAGGCCGCGAACGTGGTGCTCGACTACACCGAGGCCGATCGAGTCCGGCTCGAGGTCCGCGACGACGGTCTCGGATTCGCCGGGGATTCCCCGCCGGACAAGGGTTTCGGGCTCATGGGACTCCGCGAGCGGGTCGCCGGGCTCGGCGGCCGGGTCTCGGTCGACTCCGCGGAAGGCCATGGCCTGACGCTCACCGTGGAGGTGCCGGGATGAGCGTCCGCGTACTGATCGTCGACGACCAGGCGTTGTTCCGCGAGGCGTTGGCTACCCTGCTGGAAGTCCAGCCGGGAATCGAGGTCGTCGGCGAGGCGGCCGACGGCGAGCAGGCTGTCCGGCTGTGCGCCGAACTCCACCCCGACGTCGCGCTGATGGATCTGCGGATGCCGGTCCTGGACGGGATCGCGGCCACCGCCCGGCTTCGGGCCGAGCAGCCCGGCGTACGTGTTCTGGCGCTGACCACCTTCGATGACGACGAGGACGTGTTCGCCGCGCTCCGAGCAGGCGCCGTCGGCTATCTGCTCAAGGACGTCTCGTCGACGCGGCTGGTCGAAGCACTGGTCGCGGCCGAACGGGGCGAGTCGGTGCTGCAGCCGTCGGTCGCGGCGAAACTCGTCGCCAGGGTCGCGCGGCTGCCCGCCGAAACACCGCGGGCTCAGCCGTTGGCGACCCCGCTTTCCGAACGGGAGCTGGAGGTGGTCCGGCTCCTCGCCGTCGGCCGCAGCAACCGGGAGATCGCCAAGACGCTGTTCCTCGCCGAGGGAACGGTGAAGAACCTCGTGACGAGTGTCCTGTCCAAGCTCCAGGTGCGGGACCGGACCCAGGCCGCCCTGCGCGCGAGGGAACTCGGCCTGTTCTGAGCGCGGGTCACATGACCTCGCGCATGACTTCCGGCACCTGCCCTCGTGCCCCGCCCCGGCCGAACATTGCTCCCGTCGCACCGATCGAGGGAGCCGGAAATGAACCACACGACAGAACCCAAGACCCGCAAGCAGGCCATCCTGCACTTCACCCGCCACGCGGTGGAGATGCTTCTCGCGATGGTGGCCGGGATGATCGTCCTCGAACCGGTCTGGTCGTTCCTGTGGCCCGGCCTCGCCGGGAACGTGACCGCGAGCGCGCTGGTGATGGCGACGAACATGTCGCTCGGCATGGCGCTCTGGATGCGGATCCGGCGCCACGGCTGGGCCTCGATCGCGGAGATGTCGGCCGCGATGTACGTGCCGTACCTGCTGTTCATGCCGTTCTACTGGACCGGCCTGGTGTCCGGGTCGACGATGATGACGGCCGGGCACGTGCTGATGGTGCCCGCGATGCTCGCCGCCATGGTCCGCCGTCGCGCCGAGTACGGAGCCTGACCATGCGCACCGTCGTCCGTGTCACGCTGACCGTGCTGGCGTTCACCGTCGCCGCGCTGGCCCTGCCGCTCACCCTCGGCGCCGTCACACTCGGCGCCAGTTTCGAAAACCGCTACGCACAGAGAACCGACGGGATCTCGCCGCAGCCGGTACGCCGGGCACACGATCCCGCCAAACCCACCGCGGTGGTCGTCGTCGGGAACGAAGGCGCGGTCGTCTCCGACACGCTCGTCCCGTACGAGATCTTGGCCGCGACCGGCGCGTTCAACGTCTACACCGTCGCGCCGGTGGCCAGGCCGGTCACCCTGACCGGCGGCCTCGACCTGATCCCCGACCTGGGTTTCGCCGAGCTCGACAAGCTGCTCCCTGCCGCCCCGGACGTCGTGGTGGTGCCCGCGTTGCCGGACCTCGGCGAGCCGACCACGCGACCGGTGACCGACTGGCTGAAGCGGCAGTCGTCGCGGGGCGCGGTGCTCATGAGCGTCTGCAACGGTTCGGGCGTCCTCGCCTCGGCCGGGCTCCTCGACGGGCGGAAGGCTACCGCGCACTGGCTCCGCATCGGCGGCTTCGACGACGAATTCCCCGCCGTGGGCTGGATTCGCGGCACCCGCTACGTCGACGACGGGAACATCGTGACCACGGCCGGGATCCTCTCCGGGATCGACGGGGCGCTGCGGATCGCCGAGCGGTTCGCCGGCACCGAAACCGCGCGGAAGACGGCCCGAGCCGTCGGCTGGCCCCACTACTCCCCCGGCTCCAGCCCGCCGATGGCACAGAACACCTTCGAAGCGGCGGACACCGTCGTCGGGTTCAACACCGCCTTCCGCTGGGACAAGCCGACGCTGGGTGTCCTGCTGACCAGTGGGATCCGGGAACTGGAGCTCGCCGCCGTGTTCGACACCTACGGCCAGTCCCTGGCGGTCGAGACGACGGCGGTCGGTCTCGGCGGGGCGCCGATCCGGTCCCGGCACGGACTGACCTTCGCCCCGCGCGGCACGCCGATGGCGGGCGACTTCGACCGGCTGATCGTGCCCGGCGCCGACGCGGCGGCGACGCACGCGGCCGATCGGTACGCCGGGCTCTCACCGGTGTACCTGCACGCCGGGCCCGGGTTCCCGTTCGACGCCGTGCTCGAAGACCTGGCGCGCACCACGGACACCGCGACCACGCGGTGGACGGCCAGGACGTTGGAGTACCGGACCGAGCACCTCGCGCTCGGTGGCCCGGCATGGCCTTGGACGGTCGCGTTCCGGCCGATCGGGCTGGCCGTCCTCGGGCTGCTCGCCGCCTTCGGGATCCGCGCCCTCTATCGCCGCGGACCGGGGCCGGTCTCCCGGACGACGCGGTAGCGTGGATTCGCGGTCACCAGTGACTCGACCTCGCCGGGTAGGCCGTCGAGTGCCGCTTGGATGGCCGCGAGTCTGCCCGCGGTGTCCGAGGTCTCCTCGAAATGCCGGTAGTCCGCCTCGCTCGCCCAGCTGACGACGTTGACGACCCGGGTCCCGTCCACGCTCGCGTGGAACCGCGCCGAGACGTAGCCCGGGTAGAACCGGACCCAGCGGTCCTGGATCCCGGCGAAGGCCTCCACCAGCGCCGCCTGGGTCTCCGGTCCGTCCACGGCGTACTCGATGATCGAGTAGAAACCCTTGTCCTCGTTCATGTTCACTCCTCGAAACTGTCGGTGAAACCCAGGATTCACCCTCGACCTCGGTGGAGATCAAGAGTGACCTGCCCGACACGACGGACATATTGCTCCGGCCGGACCTGGTGGAAAGCGGACGGCTCGGCAAGGATCGCCCGATGCGCGACAGCAAGACGTTCGGCCTGCTCGCCCGAGGCGGGCTCGTCTGCTACGCGATCGTGCACCTGCTCGTCGCGTGGCTCGCGGCACAGGTCGCGCTCGGCGACAAGGCGAAGGCGGACAAGGCGGGCGCCCTGCAGATGGTGGTCGCCGAGGGCGGCGCGTGGCTGCTCTGGCTGATCGCGGCCGGGCTGGCCGTGCTGGCGTTGTGGCAGCTCAGCGAGGCGATCACGGGCCATCGGCAGGTGAAGACGCGGCGGCGGACGGTGCGCCGGATCGTCAGCGGGATCGAAGTCGTGCTGTACGGGCTCGTGTCCTACAGCGCGGTGAAGATCGCCATCGCGGGCGCCGACGACGGGCAAGGCTCTTTCGTCGCCGGGATCCTCGCGGAGTCGTACGGACAGGTTCTGGTCACCGCCGCCGGGGTCACCGTGGTCGCGGTGGCGGTTTTCCTCGCCCAGCGCGGATTCCGGAAGACCTTTGTACGGGAGCTCGACTTCGGCGGCGCCTCCGGGCGCGCCCGGACCACGACGATCCGGCTCGGGCAGATCGGCTGGATCGCGCTCTCCGCCGCGTACGGCACGATCGGCGTGCTGACGGTCGTCGCCGCGGTCACCTTCGACCCGGCCAAGGCCAGCGGCCTCGACGCCGCGCTGAAGACCCTCTCCGCCCAGCCGTACGGCGGTCCGATGCTCCTCGTGCTCGCGGCCGGGATCGCCGCGTTCGGCGCCTTCGCGCTGCTGGACGCTCGTTTCCGCAAGATCTGATCTGCCCGGCGAACCGACCTGTGGCACCGTGACAGACGTCTGGAGGTCGTGATGACAGGTGTGGTCGAGCGGATCCGCGAGCGCGGCGAGGACGATCGGCAGGTGCGGATCGTCGAAGTGCTGGTGGAGGCCTTCGAAGACCTCATGCGCGCGGACGCCGACGCGTTCCGCCGCAAGTTCCGCAAGATGGCCGCCGCTCCGTTCGCCTTCTACCGGGGTTCGGCGTGCCTGTTCTACGCGGACATGGCGCACGAGAACGATCCGTGGGCGAACGAGAAGACCAGCCGGGTGTGGATCCAGGGCGACCTGCACGCCGAGAACTTCGGCAGCTACATGGATTCGTCCGGGACGCTGGTGTTCGACGTCAACGATTTCGACGAGGCGTACCTCGGATGCTTCACCTGGGACCTCAAACGGCTGGCCGCCAGTGTCGCGCTGCTGGCGTGGAGCAAGGCGATCTCCGACGACGACATCGAGATGCTGATCGGCACCTATCTGCGCGCCTACGTCAAGCAGGTCCGGGAGTACGCCGAGCGTCCCGGCGACGAACTCGTCCGGCTCGAGCTGGACAGCACCGAAGGCGTCCTTCACGACATCCTGCTCCGGGCGCGCCTCAAGACGCGGATCGACCTGCTCGACGAGCTGACCATGGTGGAGGACTTCGACCGCAGGTTCCGGCACGGGCCGGGGGTCCGGGTGCTGGAGAAGGCCGAACGCGAGATCGCGACCAAGGCCTTCGAGTCCTACTTGGACACGATCCCGGAGAACAAGCGGTTCGGCAGCATCACCTACCGGGTCAAGGACATCGTCGGCCGGACCGGTTTCGGCATCGGCTCGGCCGGGCTGCCCGCGTACAACATCCTCGTCGAAGGCCGGACACAGGCACTCGAGAACGACGTCGTCCTGTCGATGAAACAAGGGAACGTGGCGGCGCCGAGCCGGATCGTGGCCGAGGAGAGCATCCGCGACTACTTCACCAACGAGGGTCACCGCACTGCCGTGTCCCAGCGCGCGTTGCAGGCGCACGCCGATCCTTGGCTCGGGTACACGGAGATCGACGGGACCGGATTCGTCGTCTCGGAGTTGTCGCCCTACGTCAATGACCTCGACTGGTCGGATCTGACCGAACCGTCGGAGATGGGGCCGGTGCTCGACTATCTCGGCAGGGCCACCGCGAAGATGCACTGTGTCTCCGATTCGGACTCCGAGCAGACGCTGGTCGGCTTCCAGAGCGAAGAGGCCATCGCCGGGGTCATCGGCGACCGCGAGGACGAGTTCGTCCGCGCGCTGACCGAATTCGGGATGGCCTACGCCGAGCAGTCGCGAGAGGACCACCGGTTGTTCGTGAACGCCTTCCGCGGCGGGAAGATCCCCGCCGTCCGGCCCGCCGCGGAGGGCTGACCGGACGGCGAGGACCCGTTATTCGCGAAGGCCGATCGCCTCGATCGGCTTCGACCGCAGCGTCACGCGGGTGGCGAGGCCGAGCGAGACCAGGCCGAGCAGGATCGCCCCGGCGACGACCCCGCCGAAGACGGTCGCCGTCCCGGACGGCAGCGGTGTCCCGCGCAGGCCGAGGTTCAACAGCACCAAGGGAACCCCCGCCACCACGGTCCCCAGCAGTGTCGCGACCCCCACCGTCGCCAGTGCCTCGAACCGCATCATCCGGATGACCTGTCGCTTCGTGGTGCCGATGAGGCGCAGGAGCGCGAACTCCCGCGAGCGCTGCGCCGTGCTCATCACCAGCGTGTTGGCCACCGAGATCACGACGTAGCCGAGGATCACGCCGACCGCGACCAGGTTCACGTAGAACTGGGCCTGCTGCTGCCCGACGGCGGGCGCGGCCACCGCCGATCCCGGCGTCACGACCAGACCCGGATAGCGGCTCGCGAGGTCGTTCAGGGCGGCCGTCACGGTCGCGGAATCCGCGTCGGGCTGCTCCCGCACCAGCACCGAATCGTCCATCCGGTCGCCGGTGTGCGCCCTGGCCAGCTCCGCGGGCAGCACATAGCGGCCGAAAGCCTGGTCGCGGGTGTAGGTGGCGACCAGCCGCAGCTTCGCCGGAGCACCGTCACCGAAGTAGAACTCGACCTCGTCGCCGATCTTCTTCTCGTACCAGTCGGCTTCCGATTCGCTCATCGCCACGGTGTTCCCGGTCAGATCGGTGATCTTGCCCGACACCACGCCCAGTTCGAGGTTCCCGCGGACCTGCGCACCGTCCAGTCCTTGCGCCGCGTACCGCTCGACCCGGACGCTGTCCTGCTCCTGCACCGTGTTGATCACCTCGGTGCGGACGACCGGGGTCGCGGCGGCGACGCCGGGGATCCGCCGTGCCGCCTCGTCGACCTCCGGCGAGAGCCCGCCCGTGCCACTGGCGAGCACGTGGTCCGCGGCGGTCGACTCGACGGTCTCCTCCTGCCGCGCGGCGGCCGCGGAGGTCTGGCTGTAGAACATCGTCAGCGCGAACGAGACCGCCAGCATCACCGGCGTCACCGCGGCGGCGAGGCGGCGCGAGTTGGCCTGGCTGTTCGCGGCGGCCAGGTAGCCGCTGACCCGCGACGTCCGGTTGAGCACCGGGGCGATCAGCCGCGTCATGACGGCGACCACCTTCGGGCTGACCACGGCCAGTCCGATCACGATGATCAGCGACGAACTCCCCGAGGCCGCGAGCCCCGCGTCACCGCGGAGGAAGATCGGGACCATCGATCCACCGAGACCGGCCACCACCAGCGCGCAGCCGATGATGACGCGCACGCGCCCGAGTTCACGCCGCTCCACCGCGGCCTCGCCGAGCGCCTCCACCGGGCGGATCGACGACGGACGCCGCGAGGCCGACCAGGCGGCCAGCCGCGCCGTGCCGAGACCGAGCGCCAGCGCGGCGACGAGCGGGATCGGGCTGATCGCCAGTTCGAAGTCCGGCGGGATCACCCCGACGGCCCCGAACGCGTTCCTCAGCCCGAACCCGACCGCCACGCCGAGGCCGCTGCCCAGCACCCCGGCGACCACCGCGACGAGCATCGTCTCGGCGCCGATGAGCTTGCGGATCTGCTGCGGTGTCGCCGCGATCGCCCGCAGCAACGCGAACTCCCGGCGTCGCTGGTTGATGACCAGCGCGAGGGTGCTGGCCACGACGAACACCGCGATGAGGAGCGCGAAGCCGCCGAACGAACCCGCGAGCGCCATCAGCAGCATCCGGGTCTGGCTGACGTCGAGGAACTCGACCGTGCTGCGCTCGACCCCGGTCGTCACCGTCACCTTGTCGGTGCCGGCCGCGTCGCGGATCCGGTCGGCGAGGTCGCCCGGTGCGACGCCCGGGTCCGCCAGCACGCCGATCGCGTGCGCCTGACCGGGTGCCCCGGCGAGTTCCGCGGCCTTCTCCTGCGAGAAGAACACCGCGGACTGCCGGGTGAGGCCGTCACCCGACTTCGGGGCGGCGATACCGGAGACCCGGAACTCCACCGGGGTCGAGCGGATGGCGATCTTCACCCGCTGACCGACCGCCGCGCCACTCCGTGACGCCAGTTCCGCGTCCAGGACGACTTCGTCGGCGCCGGCGCGCGCGTGGCCGTCACGCAGCGAGAACGGGGCCAGCACGGCGGCGTCCCAGTTGTGGCCCAAGGACTGGCCACCTTCGGGACCGTTCAGCGCCCGGCCGTCGGCCGTCACCACGTTGGCCGGGAAGCTCTGCTCCGCCACCACACCGCGGACCCCTGGCACCGCGGTGATCGCCCCAGCGAGCGTCACCGGCACCGAAGCCTGCTCGGCGACCTGGTTCCTTTCGAGCGGGCCCGCCCCGGGCGGGTCGACCGTCTGCTGACCGCCGACGACGACCGCCGCGTCGGCGTACCGCTGGGTCGGGACACCGGCCCGCAGACCGGATTCCATCAGGATGCCGCATCCGGCGACCAGCGCCGTCCCGCAGAGGATCGCGATGAACGCGCCGATGAAACCGCTCAGCCGGGTCTTCGTCGTCTGCCATGCCAAATCCCACATGCCGTCACCACTCCCCGAGGTGGGTCATGCGCTCGGCGACCCGCTCCGGCGTCGGCCCCTGGAGGTGGCCCGCCAGCTTGCCGTCGGCCAGGAACAGCACACCGTGCGCGGCCGACGCCGCCACCGGATCGTGGGTGACCATCAGCACGGTCTGCCCCATTTCGTCCACAATGGACCGGAGCAGGTCGAGCACCTGGCGCGCGGTACGCGTGTCCAGCGCCCCGGTCGGTTCGTCGGCGAGAACGACCTCGGGCCGGGTGATCAGCGCGCGGGCGATCGCCACCCGCTGCTGCTGGCCGCCGGACAGCTCCGACGGGCGGTGTTCGAGCTTCTTCGCGATGCCGACACTCTCGACGATCTGACGCAGCCACTGCGGGTCGGGCTTCTGCCCGGCCAGCCTGGTCGGCAGGGTGATGTTCTGCAGCACGTTCAGCGACGGCAACAGGTTGTAGGCCTGGAAGATGAACCCGACGCGGGTCCTCCGCAGCTCGGTGAGCGCTTTCTCACGCATCCGGCTCAGCTCCGTGTCCCCCAGCAGGACCCGGCCCGAGCTCGGCTTGTCCAGCCCTGCCGCGCAGTGCAGGAAGGTGCTCTTGCCCGAACCCGACGGCCCCATCACCGCGGTGAACGTGCCTCTGCGCACCTCGACGGTCACCCCGTTCAACGCCGTGACCGCGCCGTCACCGGATCCGTAGACCTTGCTCACGGATTCCAGCTTCAAGGCGCACGCGCCCCCTGCATTCATTGTTTCCCCTTAACGGTGGTGATCTCTCCCGTCTGAACCTACGGGCGTCAAGGGGCGGAAACGATCCCGCGTGAGGGAAGACTCGTGGTAGCGCTGGCACCACCATGCGGCGGACCGACGCTGTGTCGCGAAAGCCACTTTCAGGACGTCTGACGTCCTGAAAGTGGCTTTCGCGACACAGTCGTTGCGGGGCTTGTCAATCCCGGACGGCGGCCGAGGCAGCGTCCCGTTTGGACTCATCGGGCACGGGGTCGACGGGGGCAGCCGGAACCTGGGCGACCGGTTTGCCGCGCCGCCTGCGGATCTCGAACCCGAGGAGGATCAGCACGAGCGTCACCGCGCTGAGCCAGAACTGCGAGCGGGTCGACGGCAGCAGAGCCATCGCCAGGATCACCCCGCCCATCAGCGCGATGGTCGCGTAGCTCAGCCAAGGGAACAGCCACATCTTGAGCGTGAGCTTCTCCGGGTCCTCGCGTTCCAGGCGTCGGCGGAGCCGTACCTGCGCGAGCGCGATCGAGAGGTACACGAACAGCGCGACGGCGCCGTAGGAGTTGACCAGGAACTGGAAGATCAGGTCCGGTGACGTGTAGGCGGCGATGACGGACACGTATCCGATGGCCGTCCCGGCGAGGATCGCGCGCCTCGGCACACCGCTGCGGGAGAGTCGCGTGAACGCCTTCGGGGCGTCGCCTTTGCTGGTGAGCGCGAACAGCATCCGCGACGAGGTGTACAGGGCCGAGTTCAGGCAGGACAGCACCGCCGTCAGGACGATCGCGTTCATGATCGTCGCCACCGCCGGGATGCCGAGCACCTCCAGCACGGCCGCGTACGGGCTGACCGCCGTCGCCGGATCGTCCCAGGACTTGATCGCGACGACGATGAACACGGAACCGACGTAGAACAGCACCACTCGCAGGATGATCGACCGCATGGCCTTCGCGACCGCCCGCTTCGGCTCCGCGGATTCGGCGGCGGCGATGGTGACGATCTCCGCGCCGGTGTAGAAACCGATGCACGGGACCACCGCCGCGAGCACGGCGCCGATACCGAGTGGCGCGAATCCGCCGTGGGAGACCAGGTTCGTCACGCCGCCTTGGGCGCCCGGCCAGAAGCCGAACAGGTAAAGGCCGCCGACGACGAGGAACACGACGATCGCGACGACCTTGATCGAGGAGAACCAGTACTCGAACTCGCCGTAGGACCGCGCCGAGACCATGTTGGTACCGGTCAGGATCAGGAGCAGGCCGAGACTGAGCACCCACAGTGGCACATCCGGTACCCACAGCTGCAGGATCCGGCCGCCCGCGACGGCTTCGACCGCCACGACGATGACGAAGAAGTACCAGTACATCCAGCCGACGGCGAAACCGGCGCGGTTGCCGAGCGCTTCCCTGGCGTAGACGTAGAACGAGCCGAGCGCGGGTTTGGCGATCGTCATCTCCGCGAGCATGCGCATGATGAGCACGGTGATCAGGCCCGCGATGAGGAACGAGACCACCGCGGCCGGTCCCGCCGACTGGATGACCACGCCGCTGCCGACGAACAGCCCCGCTCCGATGACGCCGCCGAGGGCGATCAAGTTCATATGTCGCTGCTTGAGCCCTGGTTTCAGGCCGCTGGTCTGTGCCGGGTCCGACGCTGAAGTCACGTCTCCTCCTTCTCGCACGCACCGCCGGAGCGGTCGCGCTGGGAGCTCCATTGTGGTTCCGGTCACCGTAGGAACAAGTCCGGCCCTTTGCGAGTGCCAGTTACGATGTGGGAAAGGGGTCCAGATACCACTCAGGACGGTCGGCGCACCGCCAAGGCCAGCAGTTCCGCCGCCGGTCCGGTGAGACGCCGTCCTTCGGGCCACACCGCGCGCAGCACCCGGGAGAAGTCGACGCCCTCCACCGCGACGGGCACGAGTTCGCGGTCCGTGACGTCCAGCGCGCTGATCACCGCGGGGCCGGCGCCCGCGACAACCGCGTTGCGGACGGCGGACGCGGAACCCAGTTCCAGCAACGGTTTCACCGGCCCCACCCCGGCCTTGCGCAACGCGGCGTCGACGGTCTCCCTGGTTCCGGAGCCGTGTTCCCGCACCACGAGCGGCGTTTGCGCCAGTTCCGACGGCGTCAGCGGACGGCGTTTCCGTGCCCAGGGATGCGCGCCGGGGACGACCACCACGAGATGGTCCACGGCGACCTGCCGTGACGCCAGCCCGGCCGGTGTCCGTGGCGACTCGACGAAGCCGATGTCGACCTTGCCCGCACGCGCCAGTTCGGCGACCTGGTCCGAATTCGTGACCTCGAGACCGAGGTGCAGGCGAGGGTTCGCGCGGTTGAGCTCGCCGATCCAGCCAGGGACCAAGTGCTCGGCCAGAGTCATGCTGGCCGCGACGCGGAGTGCGCCCGCGTGCCGGGTCCGCAGGGCCTCGGCACCGTCGAGCGATCCGCCGAGTTCGGCGAGCACGCGGTACGCCCAGCCGGCGATCACACGGCCGTCCGGGGTGAGCGCGGAACCGCGGCGGGTCCGGTCGACCAGCACCAGCCCGAGCCGTCGTTCCACTGAGGACAGTCGGTTGCTCGCCGACGGCTGCGCGATCCCGAGGGTGGCCGCGGCCTGCCCGATGCTGCCCAGTTCGTCGACGAGCACGAGCAGGCGCAAGGCGTCCAGTTCCGGTGCGGTCATAGCCAAACTGCATGACCTACCCGGTGTTCTCCCGGCTACCGACGCGGCCGTCACCGGACGACGCTCGTCACCATGAGCACCATGTCCGCGCGGCGAACGAAGCCGCATCTGACCGGTCTGGCCGTCACCGCCCTCGGGGTGGCTGTCGCGTACCTGCTGAGCACCGCCGTCCCCGTGCTCAGCGCGCTCACCCTCGCGGTCGTACTCGGGGTGCTCGCCGGCTCGCTCCCGGTGCTCTCGGACGGCACCCGGCAGGCGATCGCGAAGGTGACCAAGAAGCTGCTGCGCGCCGGTGTCGTCCTGCTCGGCCTTCAACTCGCGCTCCCGGCGGTGCTCTCCCTCGGCCCCGGCACGCTGCTCGCGGTCGTGCTGACGGTCGGCCTCACGTTCCTCGGCACGATCGGCCTCGGCAGGCTGATCGGTGTGCCGCGTGGCCTGGCGATGCTGGTCGCGACCGGGTTCTCGATCTGCGGCGCGTCGGCCATCGCGGCGATGGAAGGAGTCGTCGAACGCGAAGACTCCGACGTCGCGACCGCCGTCGCACTGGTCACCTTCTACGGCGGACTGGCGATCGCGGCCGTCCCGCTCGTCGGCGGCCGGCTCGGGATGGACGCGCTGCGCATCGGCGGCTGGGCCGGACTGAGCGTGCACGAGGTCGCCCAGGTGGTCGCGGCCGCCACCCCCGCCGGGACCGCCGCCGTCGCGGTCGCCGTGGTGGTGAAGCTGAGCCGCGTCGTCCTGCTGGCTCCCATGGTCGCCGCGGTCAGCGTGCACGAACGCCGTCGCCGCCCGTCCGCGGCCGGGAAGCGCACCCCGCTGGTCCCGCTGTTCGTCCTCGGTTTCCTGGCGATGGTCGTGGTGCGGAGCACCGGGATCCTGCCCGGCGTGGCGCTCGACGTCGCCAAGGTGGTCTGCACGCTGCTGCTGGCGGGAGCGCTTTTCGGACTCGGTTGCGCGGTCCGGATCGGCACCCTGGTCCGCACCGGTGGCCGGGCGCTGCTGCTCGGCCTGCTCTCCACGCTGCTGGTCGGCACCATCGCCTACGTCGCACTGGCGCTGCTCGGTTAGCACGGAACGTCCAGGGCCTGAGCGGCGGTCAGGAGCGCGAGCGTCTCGATGTCGGAGGCCGAGCAGCCGCGGGAAAGATCGTTGAGCGGGGCCGCGAGGCCCTGGAGGATCGGGCCGAGCGCGACGGCGCCCCCGAGCCGTTCGGCGATCTTGTAGCCGATGTTGCCGGCGTCCAGATTCGGGAACACCAGAACGTTCGCGCGTCCGGCGACCGCGGATCCGGGCGCCTTCGCCGCCGCGATGGACGCGCCGGTCGCGGCGTCGAACTGCAACTCGCCGTCCACGGGGAGGCCGGGTTCCCGGTGCCGCACCAGGGAAGTCGCCTCGCGAACGACCTCGACACGCTGGTGGGCAGCACTCCCCTGCGTGCTGAACGACAACATCGCGACCGCGGGATCCTCGCCCGTGAGACCGCGGTGGGTGGCCGCGGCGGCGAGAGCGATGTCCGCCAGCTGCGCGGCCCCCGGCTCTGGCACCACCGCGCAGTCCGAAAAGGTCAGCCGCCGCCCGTCCGGGAGCAGCAACAGGAAGCAACTGCTCAAAGTGGACACTCCCGGTGCCAGGCCAACGACCCGCAATCCCGCGCGCAACACGTCGGCGGTCGGCCGGGTCGCCCCGGCGACACAGGCGTCCACCCGGCCCGCCCGCAAGGCGGCGGCCGCCACGAACACCGGATCACGCCGGGCGGCGGCGAGCTTTTCCGGGCGACTGGTGAATCCCGCCGTCAACGCATCCGTGGTCCGGCCGTCGGCAAGGGCGTCCGCGACGTCCATGATCACGTCTTCCGGGACGCCGGCGGCACGGAGACGCGGCCCGACGCCGAACAGGAGCGGCCGCACGACACCCTCCGCGCGGAGGGCCAACGCGGCACGGACGGCGCGAGCGTCGCCGCCGTCCGGCAGGGCGACACGGAGATTCCTGCCGCGCAACGCCTTCCGCCATCTGCCGAGCGTCGCGTCCGGCGTGGCCTCGGTGCTCAGGCTCATCGAAGTACCTCCACATACGAAGCGGGGGCCGCCGGAAGACGGCGACCCCCACCGGGCGGAAAGGAATGGTTCAGGGCTGGATGGCCTTTTCGACGTCGTTGAGCATCGCGTCGACGCCGTGAAGCAGCTCGGTCAACACCTCGCGATCGGCGACGAGCGGTGGCGAGATCATCAGCATCGTCGCGCCGCGATCGTCGCCGCGGAGGATGACGCCCGTGCGGCGGAACGCCTCCGGGAGCACCTCGCGGAGCACCTTCAGCGATTCGGCCTCGGTGAGCGCACGACCGCTGTCGCGATCGGCCATCAGCTCGATGGCGTAGAAGAACCCGGTCCCGCGGACATCCTTGACGCACCGGTGCGCCGACTTCAGCGAGTTCAGCGCGGCGAACAGTTCCGGGCCCTCGGCGAGCACGTTGTCGAGCACCTTCTCGTCCCGCATCGCGGTGAGGTTCGCGACGGCGACGGCGGTCGCGACCGGGTGCCCACCCCAGGTGGCGCCGTGGGTGAAGACCCCGCCCTTCGGCGAGTCGTACAGCTCGGTGACCAGCTTCTCCCGCACGATCACCCCGCCGAGCGGCGCGTACCCCGACGTCGAACCCTTGGCGAAGGTGATCAAGTCCGGCACGACCCCGGTGAGACCGTGCCCGAACCAGTGCCCCAGCCTGCCGAACGAGCAGATGACCTCGTCCGACACGAGCAGGATGCCGTACTTGTCGCACAGCGCGCGCAAAGCGGGCCAGTACCCCTTCGGCGGGACCAGGGCGCCACGGCCGTTCTGCACCGGCTCGGCGAACAGCGCCGCGATGGTCTCCGGCCCTTCCTCCAGGATGACCTGCTCGATCGCCGTGACACAGTCCAATTCGGCCGCCGGACCGCAGTCACCCAGCAGCCCCAACGTGTTCGGCACATGCCGGACACCGGGCATGAGCGGGCCGAACGGCTCTTTGATCTTCGCGAGCCCGGTCACCGAGAGGGCGCCGATGGTCGTGCCGTGGTAGGCCATGTCACGGCTGATGATCTTCGTCCGCTCGGGCCGCCCCTGGCTACGGTGATACTGCCGGGCGAACTTCAACGCGGTTTCGACCGCCTCCGAGCCGGAGTTGACGAAGAACGTCGTCCCGAGGTCGCCCGGCGCGAGTTCGGCCAGCAGCGTGGCCGCCTCGATCGCGGGGGTGTGCGCCGAACCCCAGTTGCTCGCGTAGGCCAGCGTGCCGACCTGGTCGGCGGCGGCCTTGGCGATGTCGGCCCGCCCGTGACCCATGTTGACGCAGAAGAGCCCGGCGAGACCGTCGAGGTGGCGACGTCCCTCGGTGTCGATCAGGTAGCTTCCCTCGCCGCGTACGAACACCGGGAAATCCGAGGCCCAGGTGTCCTTGCGGGTGAAGTGCGGGCCGAGATGCCTGCGGGCCTGCGCTCGCAGCTGGGTGACGTCCACCGGAGACCTCCTTCGAGACACGAGTCTGTGCTTTGACTTTCGCAACCCTGCTGGCACCGGCCCAGCACCAGAGCGGCGGCGTTCGATGGGTCCAGTTGGTCACCTGTCGGGACGGTTGCTCATGTCGCACTGGCGCCGCGCTCGCCCCTTGCCGACCGCCCTGCCGACACCGATGTCGCGCGGCCGCAGCGGCGCCGCACTCTCCCCCTCGTCGGCCACCCCCGGGTCCCAGGCGTTGCGAAAGCCACTTTCGCAACGCTGAAGGTTGCGAAAGTGGCTTTCGCAACGCGCCACACCGCGGCAGCGTCTCCCCCCGCAACGCGCGTGAAGGCCCCCTTCCCTCGACTGAGCCGAGGGAAGGGGGCCTTCACGCGCGGAACGAGACCTACACGTAGTCCTTGTACTTCTCCAGGAAGCGCACGGGCTTGGACAGCGCGTCCCGGCGGAACGGGTCGCCGAGTTCGCGGGTGCACATGATCTCGATGACGGTGGTCTTGCCCTCGTTCATCTGCGCGTCGACGGCGCGCTGCAGGGCGGGGCCCACCTCGTCGAGCTTCTCCACGACGATGCCTTCCGCGCCCATCGCCTTCGCGATGCCCGCGAAGCTCTCGCTTTCCAGCTCGCCCGCGACGAACCGGCGGTTGTAGAAGTCGACCTGGTTCTTCTTCTCCGCGCCCCATTGCCGGTTGTGGAACACCACGGCGGTGACCGGGATGTCGTGGCGGACCGCGGTCATGATCTCGCCCATGCTCATCCCCCATGCGCCGTCACCGGCATAGGAGATCGCGGGCCGGTCGGGGGCGGCGGCCTTGGCGCCGATGATGGTCGGCAGCGCGTACCCGCAGTTGCCGAAGCTCATCGGGGCGAAGAAGCTGCGCGGCTCCTCGAACCGCAGATAGCTGTTCGCGACCGAGTTGATGTTGCCGATGTCGGTCGACACCATCACCCGCGGCGGCATCGCCTTCTCCAGTTCCCGCAACACTTCCCGCGGGTGCAGCCAGTTGCCCTCCTCGGTCTCCTGCTCCGCGATCATGTCAAGGCTGAACGGGTCGGTCTCGTGGGTCCAGGCGTCGAGTTCGGCCTCCCACGCGTCCTTCTCCGCCTTGATCTTCGCCGCGCGGGCGTCCTTTGTGGAGTCACAGGCCAGCGTCCGGTCCGACAGGCGCTTGGTCAGCGCGACCGCCGCGTCCTTGGCGTCGCCGCAGATGCCGACGGTGATCTTCTTGACCAGGCCGAGCATCTTGTGGTCCGCGTCGATCTGGATGATCTTCGCGTCCTTGGGCCAGTAGTCCATACCGTGCTGCGGCAGCGTGCCGAACGGCCCGAGCCGCGAGCCGAGCGCGATCACGACGTCCGCCTGCGAGATCAGCTTCATCGCGGCCTTGGAACCCTGGTAGCCCAGCGGCCCGCACCATTGCGGGTGGCTCGCCGGGAACGAGTCGTTGTGCAGGTAGCTGTTCACCACGGGAGCGCCGAGGCGTTCGGCGAGGGCCTTGCACTCCTCGACACCGTCGGCCATCACGACGCCGCCGCCGGAGATGATCACCGGGAACTCCGCCGTGGCCAGCAGCGCGGCGGCCTCGTCGAGGCTTCGCTCTCCGCCGGGACCGCGGTCGAGCCTGGCGGGTTCCGGGATCTCGGCCTCGATCTCGCCGTAGAAGAAGTCGCGAGGGATGTTGAGCTGTGTCGGACCGAGCTCGGAGTGGGCCCGGTCGAAGCAGCGGCCGGTGTACTCCGCCATCCGCTTCGGGTTGTTGACGTGCCCCTGGTACTTGGTGAACTCCTGGAACATCGGCAGCTGGTTGGCCTCCTGGAAGCCGCCGAGACCGGTACCCATCGTGCCCGCCTCCGGCGTCACGATGACGACCGGGCTGTGCGCCCAGTAGGCGGCCGCGATCGCGGTGACGCAGTTGCTGATGCCGGGGCCGTTCTGCCCGATGACGACGCCGTGCCTGCCGCTCACCCTGGCGTAGCCGTCGGCCATGTGCCCGGCGCCCTGTTCGTGCACGACCGGTACCAGCCGGATGCCCGCCGGCGCGAAGATGTCCATCGCGTCCATGAACGCGGAACCCATGATGCCGAAGATGTCGGTGACGCCGTTGGCCACGAGCGTCTCGACGAAGGCCTCGGACGGGGTCATCTTCTTCCGGCCGCTGACGACCACGCGGCCGTCACCCGTCTTCCGTTCCGTCATGTTCCGCTCCTTCGACAGGCAGATTTACAAAAAACGATACGTGGCGTTCCTGAAATCAGGATGCGACCGACGATAGGTCGAGTATCGACGAGCGTCAACGTCAAATTCTGAAAACCGAGACGCCATGTGCTACTTTTCGGAACATGGAGCTGCTTCGCGAACCCGATCCGATCAACGGGGACACGCCGACCATGCGGCTGTTCTCCCTGCTCGAGCTGATCGCCGCCAAGGATCAGCTGGTCTCCCTGCAGGGCCTCGTCGAGGAGACCGGACTGCCGAAACCGACCCTGCACCGCATGCTGCAGCAACTCGAAGGCGCGGGTCTGCTGGTCCGCCAGGCCGACGGTCGCCATTACGGCACCGGCCACCGGCTGCGACGGCTCGCGGAGAACCTGCTCCTCAACGCGACCCACCACGGCGCCCGGCACGCCGTCCTGCGCCACCTCGTCGACGAACTCGGCGAGAGCTGCAACGTGACCACGTTGTCGGGCAACGAGATCGTGTACCTCGACCGGGTGGAGACGCCGGAACCGCTGCGGTTCTACCTCCGGCCCGGCTCACGCGTGCCGATCCACTGTTCGGCCAGTGGCAAGATGATCCTCGCGCAGATGAGCCCGTCGCAGCGGCGCAAACTCCTCGCGCACGCGCCGCTCAAGCAGTACACGAACAAGACCATCACCGACCTCGACACGCTCGAGGCAGAGTTCGCCCGCATCCGTCGCGACGGCTTCGCGCTCGACGACGAGGAGTTCCTGCCCGGCCTGGTGTGCGTCGCGGTGCTCGTCCCGGGCCGCGCCAACCTCTGCGTCGCGGTGCAGGCGCCGGTCATGCGGCTGACTCCGGACAAGGCGCTCCAGACGCTCCCGGCGCTGCAGCGTGCGGCCGAGGCGATCAGCCGCGTCGACGCCGAGGGCGCGTCCGAACCGGAAAGTGTTCCGTCGTAAGGAGTTCTCATGGTCCCCGAGCTTCGGCTCCCGGTGCGCAACCTCTTCGGCATCGATTCGGATCTCGTCGTCGGCGCGTTCCGCGAACGCGGCGAGCACGTTCCCGAGATCGACGAGGCGTACCGCTTCAACCCGGACGTGACGCTGGCCCTGCTCGCCGGGTTCACCCGCGACCGCCGCGTGCTGGTGCAGGGACTGCACGGCACCGGGAAGTCGACCCACATCGAACAGGTCGCGGCCCGGCTCAACTGGCCGTGTGTGCGGGTCAACCTGGACGGTCACCTCAACCGCCTCGACCTCGTCGGCCGCGACGCCGTCGTGCTGCGCGAGGGCAAGCAGGTCACCGAGTTCCAGGAGGGCATCCTCCCGTGGGCGCTGCAGCGGCCGGTCGCGCTGGTGCTCGACGAGTACGACGCCGGTCGTCCGGACGTCATGTTCGTGCTCCAGCGGGTCCTCGAACGCGACGGCAAGTTCACCCTCACCGACCAGAACCGTGTCCTGCGGCCACATCCGTCCTTCCGGTTGTTCGCCACCGCCAACACGGTCGGGCTCGGCAACCTCAACGGGCTCTACCACGGCGCGCAGCGGTTGAACCACGCGCAGATCGACCGCTGGAACATCGTCGCGTCGCTGAACTACCTGCCCGCCGCCGAGGAGATCGCGATCGTGCGGGCCAGGGTCCCGAGCATCCCGGAAACGCTGGCGGCGTCACTGGTCGCGGTGGCCGCCTTGACCCGCAAGGGTTTTCAGGCCGGTGACCTGTCCACGCTGATGTCCCCGCGCACGGTGATCACCTGGGCGGAGAACATCGAGATCTTCGGCGATCCGGCGACGGCGTTCCGGCTGTCCTTCGTGAACAAATGCGACGAAGCCGAGCGCGCGCTCGTGGCGGAGTACTTCCAGCGCTGCTTCGACGACGAGCTCCAGCTGCTCTCGGCATGACGGCCGGGCAGACGGAAACCCGGCGCCGCCACCAGGTCGAGGAGCTGTGCGCGGCCGCGGTCCGGGCACTCACCGGCGACCCGGCGCTGCATTTCCGGGCGCGGCGGCTGCATCGGGGACGCGAACCGCTGCCGTTGCACGCGCCGCATCTGCGTCACTCCGCCGACGACGACCTGGTGTCCTCACGCGGGATCGCGGACGGGATGGCGTTGCGCCTGACCACCTCGGACGCCGCCCTGCATCGGAGCCTGTGTCCGCCGGGTCCGGCCGAACGCGGGATTTTCGAGCTGCTGGAACAGTTCCGCGTCGAGTCGCTCCCGCCCCCGGAGCTGCCGGGCATGCGGCGGAACGTCCGCCTTCGCCACCTCCGCTGGTCCCTCGAATTCCACCGATCCGGGCTGACCGAGACCGCCCGCGGGTTGTTGCTGTACACCGTCGCGCAGATCTGCCGGTCGCGGATCGCCGGAGAACCCGTGGTCGAGGAGACCGAGGAGCTGATCGAGGCGACCCGATTCGCGCTGGCGCCGAGGCTGGGCCACGACCTCGCCGGGCTGCGACGGCACCGCACCGATCAGAAGGCGTTCGCCGAACACGCGCTGGCGATCGCCCGGACGGCAGGCGGGCTGCTCACCGCGACCGAGCGGGGCGCCGAAGACGACGGCGACCCCACCGACCCGCGCTTCAGCCTCTTGATCGACTTCGACGCGAGCCATGGCGATCAGATCCCGTCCGCGACCGCCGGAACCAGTCGTACCCTGGGTGAATCCGGTGCGACGTACCGGGTTTTCACCACCGCGTACGACAGTGAACGGCGCGCGTCGGACCTGGTGCGCCCCGCGCTGCTGACCGAACTCCGGGAACGGCTCGACCGTCGCGTCGGCAGGCAGGGCGTCGGCCCGGGGCGGCTGGCGCGCGACCTCAAGGCGGTGCTCGCCGTACCCACTCGTGACGGCTGGGACGGCGGGCAGGAGGAAGGCCACCTGGACGGCCGCACCCTGGCGCAGCTGATCAGCTCACCCACCGAGCGCCGCATCTTCCGCACCGAGCGGGTCGAACCGGTGGCGGACACACTCGTGACGTTCCTGATCGACTGCTCGGGCTCGATGACCGCGCACGCGGAACCCGTCGCCGCACTGGTCGATCTCTTCGCGCGCTCGCTCGAACTCGCCGGTGCCGCCTGCGAAGTCCTCGGCTTCACCACCGGCGCCTGGAACGGCGGCAGGCCGAGGCGGGAGTGGATCCGGGCGGGACGGCCACAGCATCCCGGCAGGCTCAACGAACGACTTCACGTCGTGTTCAAGGACGCCGAAACCCCGTGGCGCCGCGCGCGCCCCGATCTCGCGGCACTGCTGAAAGCCGATCTGTTCCGGGAAGGGATCGACGGCGAGGCCGTGGCCTGGGCCTGCGATCGGATGCGCGCGCGGGCGGAGGAGCGCCGGATCCTGCTCGTCCTCTCCGACGGCAGCCCCATGGACAGCGCGACGAGCCTGGCGAACGATCCGCACTACCTGGACGAGCATCTGCGGGAAACGGTGCTGCTACAGGAAAACACCGTCGAGATCCGCGGGGCCGGCGTCGGGCTCGACCTGAGCCCGTTCTATCGCCGGTCCCGGGTTCTCGACACCTCGGTGACGTCCGGGTACGCGCCGTTCCGGGACGTTCTCGGGCTGTTTTCCCCGGGGGTGAACGTCGCCGGTTCCCGTCCCTGATCCGTGGGTGGGTTCAGCGGCCGTAGCCACCCTCTTCACCGCTGTTCCCGCCGAACTCGGCGCGCTGTCCTTCATCGCCGCCGTATTCATTGCCCGCCTGGCCGCCGGGGGCTTCGTATTCATTACCCGCCTGGCCGCCGGGGGCATCGTTACCGAAGCCGCCACCCTGCTGCTGCTCTTCGTTCTGCTGCTCGCCGCCGGAATCGCCGAGGAAGCCTTTCGCCTTGTCAGCGGCCGAGTCGATCTTGTCGGAGTGTTCGCCGAATCGCGATTTCGCGAAATCGGCGGCCTTGTCGACGTGCTCCCCGCTCACCTTGTCCTTCATTCCTTCGAAGTCGATACCCACGAGAACTCCTCACCTGGTTCGAATGCGCCGATGACCGGCGCGTACCTCCATCAAAGTCCATTCGCCCAGCGCGGCAACTTGAACGCGACGGTTGGGTGAGTCGGCGCGTTCCCCTTTCCGGTCAGGGAAACAGCCCCGGCCAGGGCACGGACGTGCACCAGTTGTCGCTCACTTGGGTGGACTTGCCGTCCCATCGCGGTCATGCGGATGCGGCCCCCGGGCCCCTCAGGACAAGGGGTCTCCTGGTCGACGCGATTTACTACATCATGACCACGGCACGATAGAGGTCAGTCACACTCGATCACGGTTGGCGCTTTTAGTCCTTTCGTGTTCGTATCCGTCACGTCAGCCAAAGCGGAGACGGCCAAGGGAGTTTGAACTTCATGCGCAGGACAATTGTCCGGACGGTAACGGGTGTGGCGATCGTGGCCGGCCTGGTGACCGCTTGCGGCTCGGAGGGCGAGAACGGTGCGAATGGAGCATCTGGCGCGAATGGAACCGCTTCAAGCGCGGCCGCCGCGTCGTCGCCCGGCGCCGGAGCCCCGGCTTCCTCGGGCGCGGGCACCGGGGACGCGGGGCAAGCGGGCGGGGAGGCGGCCCAGAAGGTGACAGCGGCGATCCAACAGGCGCAGCAGCAGTCACCGATCACCTTCACCACGGAAAGCGCCGAACTGTCCGAGAAGAGCAAAACGGCACTCGGCGAGATCGCCAAGGCCATGCAGGGCAACGACGTCAAGATCACCGTCGCCACCCACGCCGGTTACCCCGACGCGGAAAAGTCCAAGGCTCTCTCCGAGAAGCGCGCGGAAGCGATCACCGCCGCGCTCGAAGGAGCGGGCGTGGCGAAGGATCGCGTCAAGACCGAAGCGACCGGCAACGAGAAGGCGCAGGGCGATCAGGCGTTGAACACGCAGATCACCGTCGCACAGTGACCCACGACGGAAGCGCGGACGGGCGGAACGATCCGCCCGTCCGCGCTTGCCACTATCTGATCGGCCCGAGCGGTTTCCCCAACTACGGCGACGAACTGATCGCGGCGACGTGGCTGCGCTACTTGGCTCGCACGGATCCGGAGGCCGACGTCTGGCTCGACACCCACTCGCCGGGCCCCGCGCAACTGCTGCTGAACGATCTGCACCCGCGGCTGCGTTGCACGGACACCCTGTGGCGGCTGTGCGGTGAGGCGCCGTCGGACGATCCGTGGGAGGTCGCGGGCTGGGTGCAGTCGGCGGTCGACGACCCCGGGCTCGCGCCGCGCTGGGACGCGGGCATCGACCTGCTCGGCCGGACCGACGTGCTCCACCTGATCGGCGGCGGCTACCTCAACGCGCTGTGGCCCCGGCATATCGGGCTGATCGCGGGCGCCGCGGCCGCCGCCCGGCGCTCGGGGGCCCGCACGGCCATGACCGGACAGGGGCTGACCCCGTTCCCGCCCGGTGCCGTGGACCTTCTCCGGTCCCTCACCGACCGCTTCGACGTCGTCGACGTGCGCGACGACCCTTCGTCCGAACTACTCCCCGGAGTCGTCCGGACGTGTGATGACGTCTTCCTCGATCCGCCCGTGCCGACGCCCTCCGCGCAGGCACGCGAATTCGTGCTGTGCATCCAGTCCGATATCGGCGCTTTCGAGCCGTCCACACTGGCCGCCCAGGTGCTGGGTCTGTTGCGGGCGTGGGAGGTCCATCCCGAACAACTCGCGATCGTCGAAGGGATCCCCCGGATCGACCGTGCCGTTCCGGCGTTGCTGGAACACGAGATCGCCGGTGCGGAGTTCCACCCGTTCCGCGACATCTGGCGCACCGGGCTGCCGTCGGCGCCCGGCCAGACCTGGATCTCCAGCCGCTACCACCTGCACCTCGCCGCCGCGGCCGCCGGAGCGACCGGTCTCGCGGTCAGCGTGTCGCGCGGGTACTACACGACCAAGCACCGCAGCCTGATCGACCTCGGTTCCGGGTGGACCTCGTTCGACGCCGAGGCGGGCGGGACACCGGACCGGCCGACCGGGACCGGGTTCCCGCCCCACGTCCTCAGGCGGTGCCGCGACCTGAAACTGTCGGTCGCGGAGGCGGTGTACGGACGCCAGGCGGCCGCGCCCGCTCAGCCCGCGCCGCGACGCCTCACCCTGCGCTCGTGGCGGACCCGGTCGAGCTAGCCGCGGGGCTTGGCGGGCACTCGCCGGGGTCGTGAGTGGCAAAGGTGGCTTTGTTGAGGGGTAAGGCGAACGTGGCATGTCCTGAAGGGTCCTTTTGAGACGTTGAAGGTCTCAAAAGGACCCTTCAGGACGCCGCATCACCGGTTGAGGGAGGGCACCGTCTCGGCGGCCGGAGCGCTTTCGGCCGAAAGTGCCACCGGGGTCCGCGCCTGATCCGGCGCCATCAGGCTCCAGATCAGCACCACTGCCAGGTTCAGCCCGAGCGAAACCAGACCCGCGTTGACACCACCGAACGTCGCGCCGGTGACGTACAGGACGATCGCGGTGATCACCCCGGTGACCATCCCCGCCGCGACCGCGGCCGTCCGCACCCGGCGCACGAACAGGATCGCGAGCCAGCCGGGGACGACCTGCGCCAGCAGGTTGTAGGTCAGGTTCAGGATGGTGAGCATCAACGTCGAGGCGACGAGCGTCAGTACCGCCGCCAGCACCAGGAAACTCGCCACCGCGACGACGGTCCACCGGCGCTGCGCCGCGGCGGGGATGTTCGGCGCGAGGTTGCGGCAGACCATCCCGCCGATGGTGAGCGCGGTCGCGGCGAGCACGAGCACGCCAGACAGCGCGGCGCCGGCGGCGACAAGGCCCAGCAGCCAGTCGGGCAGCAAACCCTTGGCGGTCACCATGAACACCGTGTTCGGGTTGTCCAGATCCGGATGTGCGCGCACGCCGTAGTAGGCGGCCAGCACCAGGAACGGGTAGATCAGCATGTACATCGGCATCCATACGGTCGAGCTCTTCACCGCGCGTTCGGAACGGGCCGGGAACACGTACGCGCCACCGAATCCGAGGTAGAACACGATGCTCTGGAAGAGGATCGTCGTCATCGCGAACGTCAGATCCGGACCGCCCATGGTGGTCTGGGCCGCGCTGAGCACCTCGGGTCCGCTGACCTTGGCGGTGCCGCCGGCGGCGAGTACCACCGCCACCCCGACGAGCACCACGCCGACCAGCATGAACACGTCCTTGAGGATCGACACGAACGCGGGTGACCGCACCCCGGAGACGGCGATGTAGACGAACGCCACGATGCCCGCCAGCACCACGCACTGCAGGGGATCCAGCCGCAGTCCCAGATTGCTGAGCACCACCTGGAGACCGATGAACTGGTACTGCCCCCACGGGATCAGCGCGATCAGCATCGTGACGCAGGTGATCAGCTCGAGCCGCCTGCTGCCGAAATGCCGTCCGAACACGTCCGGCACGGTCATCGCGTCGTACCGTTTCGCCGCCCGCCACACCAGCGGGGCCAGGAAGTAGCCCAGTGAGTACGCGAGCAGGATGTAGCCGAGGAACCAGATCCCGTAGCTCGCGCCGTGCGCGTAGATCCCGCTCGGGAAGCCGATCATCGTCCCGATGCTGTACACCTCGCCGACCGCGAGGAAGTACACGAGCCACGCCGGGAACGACCGGCCGCCGACGAGGAACTCGGAGATCCCACCGCCACGACTGGACCGCCCGGCCCATACCGCGAGCCCGATCGAACCCGCCATCACCACCGCCACGATCGCGATCAGCATCAGTCGTCCTCCGGGTAGTGGGCACGGTCGAAGAAACGCCAGCTGATCCACAGGCACAGCGTGGTCAGCGGGCAGCAGCAGAACACCCAGAAGAACAGCGCCGGGATACCGAGCACCGATGCCGTCGATCCGGACAGCAGGAGAATTCCGGCCAGCAGGGCGAAAGCGGGGGCGAAAAGTCCTATAAGGACACTCGGCCAGCTCCGGATCATCGGCGTGCTCCCGTCGTCTCGCGCCGCCAGACGACCTCGCCGCCGCTGACGGTGGCGTCCACGGTCAGCTCGCGGATCCGGTCGGGGTCGATCGTGGTGGGGTCGCCGGACAGCACCGCGAGATCGGCGAGCTTCCCGATCTCCAGGCTGCCCTTGATGTCCTCCTCACCCGCCAGGTACGCGGCGTCGATCGTGTAGCCGCGCAACGCGGCGTCGACGTCGATCGCCTGCTCGGCGCCGAGCACCTTGCCCTGCCTGGTGATCCGGCGGACGGCGCACCAGATCCCTTCTAGCGGCGGCACCGGGGTCACCGGCGTGTCCGAATGCAGTCCGAAGTGGATGCCCCGCGAGCGGGCCGAAACCAGCGGGCTGATCCGGCGCGCCCGTTCGGGCCCGAGGAAGACGTCACGATGCCGGTCGCCCCAGTAGTAGACGTGTTTGACGAAGAACGACGCGAGGACGTCGTGGGCGGCCATCCGGTCGAGCTGGTCTTCGCGCACCGTCTGGCAGTGTTCGATCCGGTGCCGCCTGCCGGTTCCGTGTGGCGAGCCCAGCCGCGAGTAGCCGTCGATGATCGCGTCGATCGCCGCGTCTCCGTTGCCGTGCACGGCGACCTGCCAGCCCACCGCGTCGAGCGCGGCGATCCGGTGGCCGAGGTCGGCGGGTTCGAGCAGCATCATGCCGTGCTCGTCCGGGTCGCAGGTGTAGCCCTCCGCGAGACAGCCGGTCTTGCCCTGGATCGACCCGTCCGCGACGATCTTCACGCCCGTCATCGCGAACTTGTCGTCCGCGCCGCTGTCGTCCGGCGCGTCCGGCCTGCCTTCGTCCAGACCGGGAACCAGCCCGTCGAACAGGTATCCACGCACCCGGACACGCAGTTTTCCGGCCCGCCGCAGCAGCGCGTACGCCTCGAGCTCGGCGGCGCCGCCGATGAGCCCGATGCCGGTGTCGTGCACGGACGTCACGCCGTTGGCGAGGTATTCCTCGTCCGCCAGGAGCAGGGCTTCGGCGAGTTCGCCGGCGCTCTGGCCGGGCAGCCGGGACGTGACCAGGAAGGCCGCCGTCTCGACGAGCACCCCGGTCGGCTCGCCCCTGGCGTCGCGCACGATGAGCCCGCCGGGCGGATCCGGTGTCTCGGCGGTGATCCCGACTTCGCGCAGGGCGAGCGAGTTCGCGGTGCAGAAGTGCCCCGAAACGTGGGTCAGGACCACGGGATTGCGGCCGGAGACGGGGTCGAGGTCCGCGCGCGTCGGGTGACGGCCGTCCGCGAGCAGCGTGTCGTCATACCGGAAACCGCGGATCCACTCCCCCGGTCCGAGATCCTTGGCCGCCTGGGCGACCCTGCCGACGATGTCGGCGATGGTGTCGTTGGGTGGGCTGCCGGCGTCGACCGGCGCGGCCAGCGTCATCCCGAAGAACGCCGGATGGTTGTGGGACTCCACGAAACCGGGGATCACCGTGCGCTCGGCCAGATCGAGCACGGTGGTTCCCGGCCCGATCAGCCTCGACACGTCGCGTTCGGAACCCAGCGCGGTGACGCGCCCGCTGCTCGCGGCCAGCGCGCGGACCCGTCTCCCCGCCGGGTCGAGGGTGAGCACGGTGCCACCGAGCGCGACGAAATCGGCGGCACCCCGGGGATCTTCTCGAACGAACTCCACCACACGGACCTCCTGGCGACGTGTCCTGGCTCACGAAGGATCCCCAGACAGTGCGGCACGTCTGGCCGCCTGAACAGGTCCAGAACGCTCCGGTGCGGTGGTACCAGTTAGACACTCAGCCGCCGAGAAGATCGCGGCAGGCCTCACCGAGCAGGCGGATACCAGGATCGATGTCGCGCAATGGCACGGCCGCGAAGCCGATCCGGAAGTGGTTGCGCGGCGGGCTTTCCCCGACGAAGAAGATGTCACCGCGCTCGATCAGGACGCCGTCGCGCTCGGCACGGTCCATCAGCGCCCGGCAGTCCAGTTCGGACGGTCCGGTCATCCAGAGGCTGACCCCGCCCGGCGGATACGCCGTCTGCGCCCACGGCAGATGCGCGGCGACCGCGGCACCGGTCGCCTCCCATTTCCGCATCAGCTTCGTGCGGTAGCGCCGCAGGGAACGGTGGTACTCGCCGCTGTCGATGAGCAACGCGAGCGCTCGCTGAAGGTGTCCTGGTGGATGGCGCAGCACGTATCGCCGGATCTCGCGCAGCTCCTTCACCAGCTCGCGCGGTCCGACCAGGTATCCCAGCCGCAGCCCCGGTGACAGGAACTTGGAGAAGGTGCCGAGATAGATCGCGTCCCCGGTGCCGTCGAGCGCCTTGAGCGCGGGTGTGGGGCTGCCGTGGTACCGGAATTCGCTGTCGTAGTCATCTTCGACGAGCACCGTGCCCGCATTCGCGGCGAGATCGAGCAGCCGTCGGCGGCGACCGATGCTCAACGTCGCGTTCGTCGGGTGGTGGTGGCTCGGGGTGAGGTAGAGCAGATCGACGCCGTCGAGCGTCTCCGGCGGGCGCACGCCGCTCTGATCGACGTCGAGGCCGCGCAGCCCCGCGCCGGTCCGCAGGAAGATGTGCCGGGCGTCGAGGTAGCCCGGGTTCTCCATCGCCACGACGCTGTCCGGCCCGAGCAGCGCCCGGCCGAGCAGGTCGAGGCCCTGCTGCGAACCGACGGTGATCAGCACCTCGGACGGATCGGCCTCGATCCCCCGCGCGGTGAGCAGCTGACGGCAGATGAGGTCGACCAGCATCGGGTCGTCGGAACCGACGCTGTCCTGCAGGCTCGGGAACACATGCGGCCGGTAAAGCGCGTCACGCAGGCAGCGGGTCCACGACCTCGCGGGGAAGGCCGTGACGTCCACCTGCCCGGCGAGGAACGGGTACGGGTACGTGTGCCAGTCCACGCGTTTCTCGACGTGCGGCACGCCGGCGTCCGGATACCGGCGCACCCGCGCGCTCCAGTCGATGGCCGGGCTGGTGCCCCGCTCCTGTACCGCGCAGTGCGGGCGCATCTCCGCGTTGATGAACAGCCCGCTGCGCTCGCGGCTCTCCACGAACCCTTCGGCGACCAGCTCCTGGTACGCGAGGTTGATGGTGTTGCGGGAAACGCTCAGTTCGGCGGCCAGCTCACGCGAGCTCGGCAGCCGGTGGGCCGGGTCGAACGTGCCGATCGCGATGCCGTGCTCGATCGCGCGTCGCACCTGCCGGTAGAGCGGCTCGGTGGACGTCCGGTCGATTTCGATCAACGTTCGCGGCAACGGCACCTCCCTCACGGCGACTCGGCCGGGATCTGAACCTAGCTCCAGATCCCGGCCGACACCACCTAACCGAGCACGTCGTCGAGCGCGACCGATCCGATCCCGAGTGCGTCGCCGACCGGCGCGGACGTCAGCCGCCCGTCCACCGTGCTGACCCCGCCACGCAGCTCCGGGCACCGCGCGACAGCACCGGCGAGGCCGTTGTTCGCCAGCTCCAGCGCGTAGGGCAGCGTGACGTTGGTCAGCGCGTACGTCGAGGTGTGCGGAACGGCGCCGGGCATGTTGGCGACGCAGTAGAACACCGAGTTGTGCACCGGGAACGTCGGCTCCGCGTGCGTCGTCGGCCGCGTGTCCTCGAAGCAACCGCCCTGGTCGACGGAGATGTCGACCAGCACGCTGCCCGGCTTCATGCGGGACACGAGTTCGTTCGACACCAGGCTCGGCGCCTTGGCGCCGGGCACGAGTACCGCGCCGATCACGAGGTCCGCTTCGAGCACGGCTTCTTCGATCGAGTACGCGTTGGCCGCGGCGGTGCGGATCCGGCCCTGGTACATGCGGTCCGCGGCGCGGAGCTTGTCGACGTTCTTGTCGAACAGGACGACATCGGCCCAGGTCCCGGCCGCGCCGGCGACCGCGTTCATCCCCGCGACACCGGCCCCGAGGACGACCACCCGTGCCGGGGCCACCCCGGAGACGCCGCCGATGAGTACCCCGCGTCCGCCGTTGGCGCGCATCAGCGTCTGCGCGCCGACCTGCGGGGCCAGCCGCCCGGCGACCTCGCTCATCGGGAACAGCAGGGGCAGCGAGCCGTTCGGCAGCTGCACGGTCTCATACGCCACCGACGTCGTGCCCGCGTCCAGCAGCGCCCGTGTGCACGGCTCGCTCGCGGCGAGGTGCAGGTAGGTGAACAGGAGCTGGTCGCGCCGCAGCCGGTGGTATTCCTCGGCGATCGGTTCCTTGACCTTGAGCACCAGCTCACCGGTCGCCCAGACGTCGTCGGCGCTGTCGAGCACCTTCGCCCCGGCCGCGGCGTAGTCCTCGTCGCGGAGGGACGACCCTTCCCCCGCCCCGCGTTCGACGAACACCTCATGCCCGGCCGAAGTGAACTCGTGTACGCCCGCAGGCGTCACCGCGACCCGGTACTCGTGGTTCTTGACTTCACGAGGGACACCGATCTTCATCTCACGCTCCCGTCTGTTCCAAAGGCAGTGACGCTGAGCGTGCGGCACGACTGGAACGGCCAGAAGAGCCAGAATCCGCGCGATCGACGGGTCCAGTCCGTGGTCATAGCCTCGGGCTATGAGGTCCTCGTCAGGCACCGGCTACCGCCGCGTGCGCACCGGCCGCACCATGGCCGGGTGGGAACCCTGGCCATCACTTCGCTGGCGGCGGCGGCCGGGGTCGTCGCCCAGCGCCTTTCCGGTATGGGCCTTTCCCTGATGTGCGTGCCGTTCCTGGCGCTGACACTCGGCCCGCTCGATGCCGTCCGGCTCACCCTGTTACTCGGTTTCCCGGTCTATCTCGCGGTCGCGATCACGCATCGGCGGTCGATCAGATGGGCGCAGGTCGCCTGGCTGACCGTGCCCGCGGTGGTGTGCACGCCGGTCGTCGCGCTCCTGGTGCGCAACGCTCCCGAACGTCCACTGCTGCTCGCCGCCGGCGGCTGCTGTGTCCTCGCCGTCGGCGTGCTGGCCAGTGGCGTGACCAGTACACGGCTGGCGGGGAGGACGGGTGCGATCGGCGCGGGCGTGCTGAGCGCGGCGATGAACTCCGTCGCCGGGCTGTCCGGCCCCGCCGTGGCGGTGTACGGGGCGAGCGCGGGCTGGGGCGCGGACGAGACGCGCGGAACGCTGTCGATCTACTTCTTCCTGCTCGGCCTGGTCGCGCTGCCGAGCCTCGGCTGGGTGGAGGTGCCCGTGAGCGTGCTCCTCGCGGTCGCGGGCTCGGCGCTGGCCGGCGATCTGCTGGGAAGAGCGCTGAGCCGCCGCGTCGGCGACCGGTCCGTCCGCTGGTCGGTCCTCGTCCTCTCGGCGGCCGGTGGCGTGCTGACGCTGGGGCACGCCGCGTTCTGAACCCCGGGCCCGGATGGGAGACTGTCCGGGTGATCACCCGGCTCCGGTCCTGCTGGTCCGCGATCCGGTTCCTGGCGGTCGGCGCGGCTTCTTCGATGGTCTCCTGGTTCGTGCTCGTCGGCATGTTGTTCGTGCTGCTGATGTGCCCGTTCGGCGTCGGGATCCCGGCGGTGCCGCACGCGCTCAAGCTGATCAGGTACCCGGTCAACTTCGAACGCCGTCGCGCCGCGCGCCTGCTCGACGAGCCGATCCCCGAGCCGTACCGGTCCGGGAACCCGGTGACCGATCCGGCCTCGCGCCGGGACCTCGGGTGGCTCGCCTTCCATGCCGCGACCGGTTTCGTCATCGGCATCTTCGCCATCGCCTTTCCGCTCGGCGGGCTCCGCCAGGTGGTCACCGCGTTCATCTGGCCGATGGTGCCGGGCGGAGTGCAAAGTTCACTCGGCTTCATGGTGACGTCGTGGCCGATGGCCGCCCTCAGCCTGATCACCGGTGTCGGCATGATCGCGCTCGTCTTCCTCTACCCCCGCTTGGCCCGGTGGCAGGCGTCCATCGCGCGCAAGCTGCTCGCGCCCGCACCCGGTGTCGTGCTGACCGACCGCGTCGTCGAACTGGCCGCGTCGCGTGCCGCCGCGCTGGAAGCGCACGGCGCCGAACTCCGGCGGCTGGAACGCGATCTGCACGACGGGACGCAGGCGAGGATCGCCGCGGTGGTGCTGCAGCTCGGGATCGCCGACTCGATCTTCGAGAAGGACCCCCGGAAGGCGCGGGAGTTGCTGGGCAAGGCGCAGGACACCGCGACCGGCGCGCTGGCCGAACTTCGCAGCGTCGTACGGAGCATCTACCCGCCATTGCTGACCGACCGCGGCCTCGATGGCGCCGTCACGGCGTTGGCCGATCGCTGCCCCGTTCCGTGCACAGTGGACGTCCTGAGCAGCAGCCGCCGTCCTGCCGCCGTGGAGGCGGCCGCCTACTTCGTCGTCGCCGAGATGCTGACCAACATCACCAAGCACTCCGGCGCCGAACACGCCTGGATCACTCTCGACGGCACCGCCGACACCCTGCTCATCGAAATCCGCGACGACGGCCACGGCGGCGCCGACGAATCCGGCGGCTCCGGCCTGTCCGGGATCCGCAAACGCGCCGAGGCGTTCGACGGGACCTTGCACTTGTCCAGCCCCGCCGGTGGGCCGACCGTACTGAAAGTGGAGTTGCCATGCGGGTCGTGATCGTCGAGGACGACGCGCTGCTGCGCGAAGGCCTGGTGATGCTGCTGAACACGTCCGGCATCGACGTCGCCGCGGCGGTGGACGATGTGGACGAGTTCCTCGAACTGGTCACCAACGACCGTCCCGACGCGGTGATCACCGACGTCCGGCTGCCGCCGACCCACACCGACGAAGGTCTCCGTGCCGCCGTCAAGGCGCGGAAGATGCATCCGGGACTGCCCGTGCTCGTGCTGTCCGCACACGTCGAAACCGGCTACGCGGCGGAACTCCTGGCCGACGGCAAAGGCGCGGTCGGGTACCTGCTCAAGGAGCGGGTCGGGAAGGTCGAGAAGTTCCTCGACGCGCTGGACCGGGTCGTCAAGGGCGGGACGGCGATGGATCCCGAGGTGATCACCCAGCTGATGGCGCACCGTCGGGCGACCGATCCCCTCGAAGGACTGACCGCGCGCGAGCGCGAGGTGCTCGGGCTGATGGCGGAGGGCTACAACAACACGACCATCGCCGAACTGCTGGTGGTGAGCGATGGCGCCGTGCACAAGCACATCCGGAACATCTTCGCGAAACTCGGGTTGCCGGAGGACAGCGGGCATCGGCGGGTTCTGGCCGTGCTCGCCTACTTGAGCGGGAAGCGCTGAGCGTCACAGTGTCGTGCCTGGCGGCCTGTTCCGTGAAGGCCTCCTTTGAGGGACTCTGGGTCCCTCAAAGGAGGCCTTCATTTGTGTACCTACGTCTGACCTGCGGGTTGGTGGGTGGGTCGTGAGGTGATGTCACCACCAGGTCGATGGACGTCGCGCGTGATTGAAGGCGGAACTCGCGTGTTTAAACGCGGAACTCGCGTGATTGGAGGCCGATCTCGCCCGTGACCGGGTCCGCCGTGAGTTCCGCTTCCAATCACGCGAGTTCCGCGTCCAATCACGCGTGATCGCCACCCAATCACGCGTGTCACGCCTAAGGCCACACGTCGACCAAGGGGATCTCAGAGCGCGAGCCCCGAGTAGTGGGTAAGCAAATGCGGTGCCCCAAGGAGGCGTTCACGGACCGGTGGCGGGGTAGCGCCAGCACCACCCCGCGACGGGGGTCACTCCCCTGTTCGCCCGGCCCGCCGTTCCATAACGTCTTTCCCATGAACGACACCAAAAACGCCGGCGGCACGATGGTCACCGCTTCCCTCTGGCTCGTCCTCCTCGTCAGCGCCGCCGCCAACTCGATCGGACAGTTCGCGGGCATGGACTGGACCCTCCGCATGATCGCGGGAGGCGTCTCGGTCGTCTGCATCGTGCTTCTGGTCATCCGTTACGTGGCACGGCGCCGCAGCTAGACCTTCGGTGTCGCACGCACTCCGTGGTGCATGTACGGCTCCCCTGTCGGCAGCGTGTAGAAGGTGACCGGCATCCAGGTCCGCGCGCCCGGCTCACGACAGACGTAGAGCGAGTCGGTCACCGGGACGAGGTCGAACTCCTGCGTCTTCTCCGGCATGAGTTCGGCGAGCGGTCCGGTGGCGGTCTGCCGGAGCCGGAGTCCGTCGCCTTCGGACAGTACCTCCATCGTCACGCCGGCTCGTTCGTAGACACCGACGTGCTTCGAACCGTCGACGGTGACCGGTGTCGCGGGCGGCTCCAGCGGCCGCGGCATCGCCACGTCGGCGAGTTCGGCGAAGATCTCGCGGTACAGCTCCTGGAACAGGTCGCGGGTGTTGCCGCCGTTGGTGAGCAGGGTGACGGCCAGCCCTTGGTCGGGCAGCAGCCGCAGGAACGCGGACTGTCCGATCGTGTTGCCGTCGTGGCCGATGACCCGCCGTCCGCTCCAGTCGTCGCGGATCCAGCCGAGACCCCAGGAGTCGCCGAGCGAGTGCTTGTCGGGGATGTCGGCCTGCTTTTCGGCCATCGCGGCGACGGACGCCGTGGTCAGGATCCGCTCGCCGGACGACGTCAGGCCGCCCCTCAGGTGCAGGCGGGCGAAGCCGAGCACGTCCTTGGTGGTGGCGGTGATCAAGCCGGCCGGGCCCATGTTCCTCGGCAGGCCCCAAATCGGTGCGGGCCGCGGTTCCTCGTCCTCACCGGCGACGTGACCGACGGCGGCGCGGAACATCAGCGCTTCCTCGGGCAGCGTCACGGTGTGGGTGAGGCCGAGCGGGGTGAACAGTTTCTCCCGCATCGCGGCGTCCCAGGTCTGCCCGGTGAGCTTCTCGATCACCCGGCCCATGAGCACGAAACCCGAGTTGCAGTACGAGAAAGTCTCGCCGAGCGGATGGTTCTGCGCGGCCTGGTCGAGGATCTCGACGTAGCGCTCGAGGGTGTCGTCGCCGCGCCCGGTGTCGGTGAAGACGTCTCCGTCGATCCCGCTGGTGTGCGTCAGCAGATGCCGCATGGTCACCTGTTTGGCGACGTCCGGATCGGCCAGCCGCAGTTCGGGGACGACGTCGGAGATCGGCGCGTCCAGGTCGAGGAGTCCTTCGTCGACCAGTCGCATCACCACGGTCGCGGTCCACACCTTGGACACCGAGCCGATCTGGAACACCGAGTCTTCGGTGACTTCGACGCCGGTCGCCGTGTTCAGCACGCCGTGGGACACGTGGGTCTCCGCGTCGTCCCCGAGCCGCGTGATGCCCAGCGCCGCACCGGGAACGCGGTACTTGCGCGCGAGTTCGGCCAGCCGCCGCTGCCAGTGCGCCGCCTCGATCGGCACACGAGACACCCCGTCCGCCGGGGCCGCGTACTGCTCGACCCATTCGAGCACGCGCCGGTTGAAGTCGACGCGGTGCGAGGGCGGTCCGTCGAGGATGAACAGATGCGAGGCGCCCGGGTACAACACCAGCCGGGTCGGGACGCCCCGCGCACGCAGCGCGCCGAACCACTGCTCGGCCTGGCCGACCGGGCAGCGCTCGTCTTCCGCGCCCTGGATGACCAGGGTCGGCGTCCGCACCTGGTCGACCTTGGCGAACGGCGAGAACTCCGCGTAACCCCGGGACCGGTCGCCGATCTCGCGGACGGCCAGGTAATGCCCGGCGTCGGAGGTGCCTTCCATACTGGTCAGGTCGCTGACCACGCCCCCGGAGACGGCAGCGGCGAAGCGGTTGTCGCGGCTGGTCAGATAGCAGGTCATGAAACCGCCGTAGCTGTACCCCGCCACGGCGAGCCGGTCGGCGTCGGCGATCCCTTCGGCGACCAGGTCGTCCAGCGGTTCGAGGAAGTCCGCGGCGTCGGCGACACCCCAGCCGCCGACGGCGCCCGTGTAGAAATCCTCGCCGTAGCCGTCGCTGCCGCGCGGGTTGAGCAGCAGCACCGCCCAGCCTCGCGCGACGAGCGCCTGGTGGTAGAGGTGGATCCAGTCGGCCGCGCCGTTCCAGGCGTTGTGCGGGCCGCCGTGGATGTCGAGCAACAGCGGCGCGGCCTCCGGCCTGGCGGGGTCACGCAACAGCCAGCCATGGACGACGGTGCCGTCCGCGATGGTGAATTCCCGCTCCACGTGGCGGAAGAGTTCCACCTCGGCGACCGAGACACCGTGCTTCGTCCGCACGTCGACGGCGCCGGTGGCCTGATCGACGACGGCGATCTCGCCGAACGAGGTGGCCGTGGCAAGGGCCACCACGATTCTTCCGTTCGCGGTGTCCATTCCGGACACGACGCGGTCCGTGCCTGCCAACACCGCGCGCGGATTTCCGCCATCGGTGTCCACTTGGTACAGATGGGTGCAGCCGCGGTCGCGGAGACCGAACAGCACGGACCCGCCGTCCGCGGTCAGCTTCGGCAACGCGCCCGGATAGCCGGCGCCGCCGACCATCACGTTCCGGTCCAAAGTGGACGCCAGGTCCACAGGATCGCCGCCGTCGAGCGGGACCCGCAGCAACCCGATGTGGCCGACTTCGGTGTCGACCCGGCCCGCCACCAGGAGCTCGCTCCCGTCCGCGGTCCAGGCGACCGTTCCAACCATGCCCTCGCCGGAGCCGATCAGTCGCGGTTCGGCGGCCTTCGTGGTCACGTCGAGAACATAGGCGCCGGAACGGAAGGTCAGGTCCGCGTCGGCGTCCCGTCCGGCCGAGAAGGCCAGCTGCGTCCCGTCGGGTGACCAGGCGGGATCGCCCGCGTGCCAATCACCGAAGGTCACCTGCCGGACCTCACGCGTGGCGACGTCGAGGACGTGCAGATGCTTGCGGATGGTCTTGATCAGCCCGGCGCCGTCGGCCTTGAAGTCCAGCCGGTCCGCCACCACCGGGGCGTTCGGCGCGGGATCGCCGCCCGCCAGGTCGGTCGCGGCCGAGAACGCGATCTTGCCGCCGTCGGGGCTCCAGACCGGGGCACCCGCCCCGAGCGGCAGTTCGGTGATCCGTTCGGCCTCACCGCCCGACGACGGCAGGAACCACACCTGCGGTGGGCCCTCCTCGGCACGGAGGAACGCGATCCGCGTGCCGTCCGGCGCCCACATCGGCGCCAGGTCGGCGGTTCCGCGCGTGAGCTGCCGCGCTTCGCCATCGGCCGCGCCGACTTCCCAGAGCGTGTGCTCGTTCCTGTCCTCGTCGCGGTTCGCGGTGCGCAGGACGTAGACGATCCGGTCGCCGTCCGGCGACAGCGAAGGCTGGCTGGGGACGGCGATTCCGTACAGGTCGTCGAGACCGAGACGTCGGGTCATGATGCGGTCGCTCCTCGGGGGATCGTGAGCCGGCGGCTCTCGTTTTCGCTGAAGTGGCAGGCCGCCGAGTGACGTCGGTGTGCCACGTTTTTGATGGGCACCGTGTCGGCGGGGTCCGCCTGGAGGCAGAGTTCTCGGTCGGCGCGGACGAGCGGGCCGACCGGGCAGCGGGTGTGGTAGCGGCATCCGGACGGCGGGTGGTGCGGGTCGGCGGGCTCGGTGTCGGCGGTCGCCTCGTCCGCGCCGGTGTCGAACAGCGACGTGTGCGCGGAAGGCGCCGCGGCGAGCAGGTCGCGCGTGTACGGATGCTGCGGATCGCTGAGCACCTGCTCGGCAGGGCCGACCTCGACGATCCGGCCGAGGTACATCACGGCGACGATGTCGCTGAGATAGCGGATCACCGCGAGGTTGTGCGAGATGAACAGCATCGACAGGCCCAGCCGCCGTTGCACGGACCGGACGAGGTTGAGCACCGCGCCCTGCACCGAGACGTCGAGTGCGGAGGTGATCTCGTCGGCGATCAGCACGTCGGGCCGCCCGGCCAGCGCACGGGCGAGCGCCACCCGCTGGCGCTGACCGCCGGAAAGCTGCCCCGGCAAGTGGCCCGCGCGTTCGGGATCGAGGTTGACCAGCTCCAGTAGCCGGGCCACCTCCTCCCGGCGCGCCGCGCGACCGGGAAGCACGCCACGCGGAATCGCCTCGGTGATCGACTCCCCGATGCTCATCCGTGGATCCAAAGAGGAATACGGATCCTGGAACACCATCTGCAGCGGAGGTCGCCGGGGCAGCTTCCGGACGTCGACGCCGTCCAGCAGGACCCGTCCCTCGCTGATCGGCGAGAGCCCGACCGCGGCACGGGCCAGCGTCGATTTCCCCGAACCCGATTCGCCGACGAGTCCGACGACCTGTCCGGAAGGGACGGTCAGCCCGACCCGGTCGACAGCGGTGAGTCCACGCCGTCCGCCGTACCGCACGCTCACCGTCTCGAAGACGAGATCACTCATTCCGCACCTCCGGCGGTCACGGTTTCCTTGGCGGGCCGGGAAAGCGGCGCCGGGTACCAGCACGCGACGCGATGCCCGGGTTCCACGCGCTCCAGCACCGGGTCTTCGAGACGGCACCGGTCGGTCACCGCGGGACACCGATCGGCGAAGGCGCAGCCGGTGGGCACGCGATCCGGTTCCGGCGGACGGCCGGGGATCACCGCGAGCGGCGCGTCACGATCGGTCTCGAGGTCGACCGTCGCGGCCAGCAGAGCCCGCGTGTACGGATGCCGCGGCGTCCCGGCCGACGGCAGGTCCTCCACCACCCGGCCCGCGTACATGACCAGCATCCGCTCGCACGTCTGCGAAACGACCGCGATGTCGTGGCTGATCAGGATGATCGCCGTGTCCCGCTCGCTCCTGGTGCGCGCCAGCAGCCGCAGCAGCTGCCGCTGCACGGTGACGTCCAGCGCCGTGGTCGGTTCGTCGGCGATGATCAGCTTCGGGTCGCCCATCAGGCCCATGCCGATCATCGCGCGCTGCCGCATCCCGCCGGAGAACTCGTGCGGATACTGCCGCGCACGCCGTTCGGCCGCCGGGATCCGCACCGCGCGTAACCGGTCCACGGCGCGTTCGAAGGCCTTGGCGCGTGGAAGTCCCTGATGTTGTTCGGCGACCTCGGCCAGCTGGCGGCCGATCCGCCTGGTCGGGTTGAAGGAGGTCATCGGATCTTGGAACACCATCGCCAGCGACGTACCGAGCAGGCCGCGCAACTCCCGTTCCGGCGTCGTCAGCAGGGGTTTCCCGGCGAATTCGAGCCGGTCCGCGGTGACCACGGCCGGTGCTTCGACCAGCCGTGACACCGCCAGACCGGTCAGGCTCTTCCCCGAACCCGACTCACCGACGACGCCGATCGCCTCGCCCGCGCGGACGGTGAAGCTCACCCCGCGCACCGGAACGGTCCAGCCCGACGGACGCGGGAACGCCACCTGGAGGTTCTCCACGACCAGCACGGCGTCGTCGTCGCGTTCGAAGGACTCCCGTGCCGGGGAGGCCGGCCGTGGCGCGAGCTTGCGCAGCCCGGTCCGGACGCCGATCACGCCTGCCACGGTCTCTCCGACCAGGTTGAAGGCGAGCCCGGCCAGCACCACCGCGACGCCGGGCGCGAGCGCGGCCGCCGGGTTGACGTAGATCCCGTTGAGCCCTTCGCCGAGCAGCCGTCCCCAGTCGTAATCCGGTGCCTGCACACCGATGCCGAGGAACGACAGCCCGGAGAACGCCAGCAGGCAGGCACCCGCACCGATGGTCGCGTTCACCACCAGCGGTTCACCGATGTTGGGCAGGATGTGCCGCACCAGCAACCGGATCCGGCCGACGCCGGAGATCCGCGCGGCGGACACGAAGTCCTGGCCCGCCACGGAAGCCGACAACGTCTGCGCCAACCGCGCGAACGCCGGGGCCAGCGCGAAACCGACCGCCAGCACGGCGCCGTGGGTCCCGACCCCGAAGATGACCGAGAAGAACAGCACCAGCAGCAGCCCGGGGAACGCGACCGCGATGTTCACCGCCGAGGTGACCAGCCGGGCGGCCGGCCGGGGCAGCAGCGAAGGCAGGGTGCCGAGGACGAGTCCGGTCACCACCCCGATCACCGTCGCGAGCAGCGCCAGCAGTACCGAAAGCCGGGTCGCCACCAGGACACGGAAGAGGATGTCGCGGCCGAGGTCGTCGGTACCCAGCCAATGCGCGGCGGACGGGCCCTGGCCGATCGCGTCCGTGTCGATCGCGAAGGCGTTGTCGTGCCACAGGATCGGGGCCAGCACCGCGAGCGCGATCACCACCAGCAACAGGGCCGCCGCGAACCCGCCCACCGGGGTGCGCAGGGCCGCGGCCCATTTCGCTCCGCGCCGATTCGCCATTCCGATGGTGACCACTTAGTTCTCCCGGATCGTCGAACGCGGATCGAGGACGGCCAGCAGCACGTCCACCGTCAGATTCACCAGCAGGACCCCGATGCCGTAGACGAGCACGATGCCCTGCACCAGCGGATAGTCCTTCTGCAGGATCGACTGCGCGATGGTGGAACCGAGACCGGGCCAGGCGAACACGTTCTCCACCAGCACCGTCCCGGCGACCATCCCGGTCAGCATCAGCCCGCCCATGGTCAGCGTCGCGGTCAGCGCGTTCGGCAGCGCGTGCCGCAGGTAGACCAGCCGCGCGGGTAGCCGTTTGGCCCGCGCGGTGCGGATGAAGTCGTGGCCCAGCACGGAAAGCGTCTCCACCCGGACGATGCGGGAGAGCACCGAGGCCGGACCGAGCGCCAGCGCGATCACCGGGAGCACGAGCGAACCCGCCCCGTCGCTCCCGGCCACCGGGAACCAGCCGAGCCGGACCGCGAAGAACGCGACCAGCGCGACCGCGAGCAGGAACTCCGGGATGGCCGCGAGCAGCACGGTCGTCGAGGTGAACGCCAGCTCACTGCCACGCCGCCGTCCGCCGCGGGTCAGCACGGCGAACAGGAGGCCCAGTGGGATCGCCACCGCGATCACCACCGCGAAAGCGGGCAAGGCCAGCTGGAGGGTGGCGGGCAGCCGGTCGCCGATCACCTCGGAGACCGGCTGCCCGCTCGTCATCGACGTCCCGAAGTCACCGGTGACCACTCCGCCGAGGTAGTGGACGTACTGCAGCCACAGCGGATCGTCGAGGCCGAGTGCCGCCCGTCGCGCGTTCACCAGCTCGACCGGCGCGGTCAGCCCGAGCGCCGCCCGGACCGGGTCGCCGGGGATCAGCTGGATCATCAGGAACGCCGTGGTGATCAAGACCCACAGCGAGACCACGAACCGGCCGAGGCGACGCACGGCGAACGACAGCCAGGGACTGCCGCGCAACCCGGACGGGGCGACCGCGACCGCCATCAGCCGTACATCCGGATCGACGACGGCTCGACCGAGCCGAAACTGACCTTGAACCGCGCGTTGCTGCCGAAGGTCGGGATGACTGAGTTGACGTAGGGCACGACGTCCAGTCGCTCGATGAGCGCTGTCTCCGCGGCGAGCCAGGTCGCGCAGCCCGAATCACCCGGCATCCGCGCCGCCTGTGCGGCCTGTGCCGTGTACCGCTCGTTCTCGATATGCGCGAAGTTCGTGCCGGCCGGCGGTTTCGGCCCCGAGACGAACGGGACGGCCTGGCTCGGCAGCAACAGGGTCACCGGCGCGAGCGAGATGTCCCACTCACCGGTGTTGAACAGCACCTGGCTGGTCCCCGGGCTGTCGAGGCCCTTGAGCGTGACCTCCGCGCCGGCGGCCTTCCACGACTGCTGCATCAGTTCGGCGGAGGGCGCCATCGTCGGCCCCACCTGGGTGCCGTAGATGGCGGTCAGCGCGAGCCGCTTGCCGTCCTTCACCCGCACGCCGTCCGCTCCCGGCTTCCAGCCCGCCGCGTCGAGACCCGCCTTGGCGGCGGCGACGTCGAACGCGGGAAGCTTCCCGCTCACCGCGTCGCCGGTGCACGCCCTGGGTTCGGTGGTGACCATTCCCTGGCTGGGCGCCCCGGAACCACCGGTGAGCACCTTGCCGATCTGGGGCAGGTCGAGTGCCTGCACCAGCGCGCGGCGCACGGCGAGATCGGCTCCCGGGCGACCGGGCCCCTGGTTGAAGAACATCTCGCCCATCGGCACGACCTGTTCGCCGTGATACAGCTTCTGGGCGCGGAGACGCTGCTGGTCCTGACCGGTGATCCTGGCGCTGTTGAGTTCACCGGACAGCAGCAGGTTCGCGGCCGTCGTGGTGTTCTGGATGACCCGGAAGACCACCTTCTCCGGCAGCCCCGGCTGCTCACGCTGCCACTCCCCCGGTCCCCACGCGTAGTCCTTCCGCCGGGTGAGGGTGTAGTGGTCGTTCGGCACGATTTCGGTCATGGTGTACATGCCGGTGCCGTATTTCCCCTTGGCCAGCGCCTGCCGATCGGTGACGCCCTTGCCGCAGACGATCGGCAGCCCGCCCACGTTGCGCAGCAGGAACGCGTCCGGTGCCCCGCTGGTGACGGTGACCTTCCGGGCCGCGTCGTCCGCGGTCGCCTTGGTACCCGGCGCGATCGCGAGTCCGGCCATCGGGGACTTGTTCGCGGGGTCGCCGATGAAGCCGATGTTCGCCGCCACATCGCTCGCGGTCAGCGGCGTGCCGTCGTCACAGGTGATCCCGTTGCGCAGGGTGAAGGAGGCGGTAGTCGTGCTGGCCTCCCATTTCTCGGCGAGCCCCGCGATCGGTTTTCCGGTCTCGTCGAGGTTGATCAGGCTGTCGTAGAGATAGCGGCCGATGTCCAGCGCGACCGAAAGCACGGTCATCGCCGGGTCCAGAGCTCCAGGGTCGGTACCGATCGCCATGGTGAAGGTCTTTCCTTCGACCGGTTTCTGGTTCGCGGTCCGGTCCTGTCCGGATTGCGACGTCCCCCCGCACGCGCTCACGGTCAAGGCCACCACGCTCGTGATCGCGGCGGTGAGCCGGGCTTTCTTCATGCGGTTCTCCTACTGGGTCACGCTCTACGCGCGGAGGTGGGCGACGGCGAGGCCGGCGGCCTCGCCGATGGCGGAATCGACCGCGGGCAGGCGGTCGGCGAGGGATTCGGCGCGGGTGAACACCGCGACGGCGTACCGGCGACCGTCCACATCGGTCACCACACCCGCTTCGTTGCGGACGGCGGGCAGCGTCCCGGTTTTCGCCGCGATCGTCACCCCGGCCGGGAACCCGGACGAGATCCGATGCGGCCAGATCTGCTGGGCCATGATCGCCCGCACGCGTTCGCAGGCGGCCGGGTCGCCCGCGCGGTCGGTCCAGATGGCGTCGAGCAGCGTGGTGATCTCGCGCGCGGTCGACGCCGTGGTGCGTTCCGGATCGAGCACCGAAAGCTTCCAGAGCTGTTCCGGCGTCGCCGCGGCGAAGACGGCTTCCAGATCGTCGTCCGGTTTCGCGCCGAGGTCGGCGATCACCGAGGCGAAGAGGTCCTCGCAGCAGCCGATCAGCCGGGTCCTGGTGAGTCCGAGGTCGGTCAGGACCCGGTCCACCGCTTCCTGCCCGACCCGGTGGTAGACGACGTCGGTCGCGGCGTTGTCGCTCATCGTCAACATGAAATGCGCGAGGTCGCGCCAGCTCATCTCGACGTCGTCCGCACAGCCGGCGGTGCCGATCCCGCCGATCCGGTACCGCGCGGTGACGCGGGTCCGCTCGGTATCGTCGAGCCGTCCGGCGGCCACCTCACGGGCGAAGGCGACCGCCACCGGGATCTTGAACACGGACGCGAGCACGACCGGATCGTCGGCGCCGACGCCGACTTCGGGACCATCGGGGACGCCGACCTCGCGCGCGTGCACGAATCCGCGCGCCCCCGCGTTCGCGAAGACGGCCTCGATCTCGGCGCCGATTCCGGTCACCGGCTCACCCGCCGGTCCGCCCGTCCGGTGTGGACGTACAGCGCCCGTCCGTTGCCGTCGTCGCCGACGAAGGCGTGCGGGAGGTGCAGGCCGAGCTCACCGTGCTCGGCGACCAGGGTGTCGCCCTGGTAGCCCAGCAGCCGGTTCTTCTCCGGCCCGGAACCGAGGTCGGCGAACACGCCCTTCGGCGTCCGTTCCAGCCACAGGCCACCGTCCTCGTCCTGGCTCACGACGATGTCCGCGACCTGCGACGAGTACTCGCCCACATAGCGCGACGGATCCGCCGGGGCCTCCGCGGCGTTGGGCTCCGGCAGCGGCGGGACCTCGACGCCGGCCAGCTCGCCCAGCACCTTCCCGAAGACGTCCCGGTAGAGGTGCAGCGGTTTGCCGCCGTTGGTCAGCAGCGCCACCGCGACATTGCTGCCCGGCACCACCCGGAGGAACGCGGACTGGCCGATGGTGCCGCCGTCGTGGCCGATCACCGGGCCGCCGTCCCAGTCGAAGATCATCCAGCCGAGCCCCCACGCGCCGCCCATCAGGCCGAGGTAGGGCAGTTCGACCTGGCGTTCCCACATGGCGCGCGCGGTTTCCGGCTTGAGCACCTGGGTGCCGTCGTCGGCACGGCCCTCGTTGAGGTGCATGCGCACGAAGGTCAGCAGGTCGCGCGGGCGCATCGCGAGATGCGAACCCGCCGGGACGTTCGACCGTGTCAGTGCCCAGACGGGTGCGGCCACCGGCTCCTCGTCCGGCGACGGCTGGACGTGGCCGATCGCGGCGCGATACCGGATCGCGTCGTACGGTCCGGCCGCGGCGTGGGTCAAGCCGAGCGGGACGAACAGGTGGTCGCGCAGGCAGTCGTCGTAGGACTTGCCGCGCAGGACCTCGACGATCCTGCCGAGCACGCAGTACCCGGCGTTGTTGTAGGAGAACATCTCCCCTGGCGGGAACAACTGGGGCACGTCGGAGAGCGTGGCCACGAGCTTGGCGACGCAGTCGTCGCCCTGCCCGGTGTCGGTGAAGATGTCGCCCTCGAAGCCGGAGGTGTGGCAGGTCAGCTGTCGTACGGTGATCCGCGACGCCGCGTCGTCGTCCGCGAGGGTGAACTCGGGAAGGTAGTCACGGACCGGCTTGTCGAGATCCAGCCTGCCCTCGTCGACGAGCTGCATCGCCAGGGTGGTCGTCCACACCTTGGTGATCGATCCGATCTGGAAGACGGAGTCCACTGTGGACTCGACCCCGATGTTCTTGTTCAGCACACCTGCCGCGTGGTCGATCACCTCTCCGCCCGCGAAGACCGCGACGGCCGCGCCGGGCACCTGATGCTTCTCCAACAGGGCGGAAAAGTTCTCCGCGAGCCAGGTCTCGATTTCGGAAAGTTTCGACATGCGCACCTCTTGTCCGTGGAAAGGGCGGTCCGGCGGTTCCCGGAATGCTAGGACGGTGACAGGCGTCACCGGTTCGTGCGGAACGACGAGAGCGACGGGAAAATTCATCCGGGCGGACGAATCATTCGCTCCCGGCCTCGGGAAGCCTGAGCCATTCGACGGCCTGCGCGGCGGCGAACCCGATGAACGCGTCCCGCTCCGGCACCCTCGACCGCCCGTCGACCGCTTCGGTGAAAATCCCTACCGCGTAACGGCCGCCATCCGGGTACTCGACCACGCCGACCTCGTTGCGCACCGAGGGCAGGGTCCCGGTCTTGCCGCTGACGCGGATCCCGTCGTCCGGGAACCCGGACCGCAGCCGGTGCGGCCACACCTGGAGTTCCATCCAGCGCCGGACGTCCGCGCACGCGACCGGCGCGGCCGCCTCGTCCCGCCAGATCAGCGCGAGCAGCCGGGTGATCTCTTCGGCGGTCGTGGCGCAGGTGTGCTCCGGGCGCAGGGCGCGCAACGCGGCGATCCGCTCCATCGGGAGATCCGCCAGCAGCCTTTCGTCGTCCTCGTAGGAGATCCCGAGATCCTCCCCGATACCGCCGAGCACCTCCCCGCAGTCCTGCGGCACGGTGGTCTGCTCGAAACCGAGTCGCCGCAACGACTTTTCCGTCGATTCCTTCCCGACCCGGTCGAGGATCAGGTCGGTCGCGACGTTGTCGCTGATCCCGATCATCAGGATCGCGAGGTCGTACCACGACATCGTGATCTCGTGCCGGAAGGTGGCCAGGCCGTACGGGCTCGGAGTCGGATGCCCCGGCGGGACGGCGATCCGCTCACCGAGGTCGAGCCCGCCCTCGGCGGCCTGCCTCGCCAGCTCCAGGGCGATCGGGACCTTGAAGACCGACGCCGTCACGACGGGGGTGTGCTCATCGACGCCGATCCGCCGGGTGCCGTCGACTTCGGCCGCGTGCAGCCGGACCCGGACACCGACCTCCTTCGCGCGGTCGTTGATCGTTTCGATGACTTCGGACGCGGTGGGCATGGGGCTCCTGTCTACTTTGGAGGGAGAGGGCCACGTTGGGGTTCGGTACAGGTGGTCGTGAGTGGCGATTCGGGTTAGAACCCGAATCGCCACTCACGACGCCGAGCTGGGACTCGCCGGTGCGAACGAGAACTGCCCCGGGTTCTGCGGCACCCAGAACGCCATCACGGCGGTGAGGAAGGTGGTGCCGATGAGGAAACCGAACGCGGCGGTGTAGGAGAAGGTGTCGGCGAGCCAGCCCATCGCCACCGGCGCGACCGCGCCTGCCACCTGGCCGCCGAAGTTCATCACTCCCATGCCGATCCCGGTGACCGCGGTGGGGAGCACCCGCAGCGGTAGGCCGAAGACGGCCATCGTCGCCATGCCGAAGACGGCGAGGGCGAGCGTCTCGTAGACGGTGAACTCCGCCGTGCTGTCCGCGTTCACCATCAAGGTCAGCAGCACCACGGTCACCAGCGCGATCGAACCGAGGTACCAGCGGCCGTGATCGTGGAAGTACCGGTCGAACAGCCAGCCGCCGAGGATGGTCGTCCCGATGCTGACCAGCATCGGGATCGCGGCCAGAACCCCGGTCTGGCTCAGCGACAGACCCCTCGACTCCAGCAGGTAGCTGGGCACCCAGGTGATCATCCCGTAGTTGAGCATGTTGGTGACGCAGAACAGCAGGGTGAACTTCCAGATCACCGGCGACTTCAGCACCTGTTTGCGGGATACCTCGGGGGTTTTCACCTCGTCGCGCGGAAGGCTGCTCAGTGCCTCGGGCAGTGCCTTGGGCAGCATCGTCCACACGATCACCCCGATGATCGCGCCGATCCCCGCCATCCAGAAGAACGTGTGCCGCCAGCCGATCGCCATCAGCAGCGGGCCGACGATCAGCGGCGCCAGCCCGGCGCCGATCCCGCCGGCGGACAACATCACGCCGGTCACCGTCGCGCGGTTGCCGGGGGTGGTCCGTTCGGCGATCGCCTTGAACGAGGCCGCCGGGAAAAGCCCTTGGCACACACCGAAAAGGCCGCGGACGACGAGCAGCATTCCGAAGGTGCCCGCCATCCCGGTCATCGCGGTGAACGCCGACCAGAGCAACAGCGTGACCAGCATCGGCCCCCGCGAGCCGTACCGGTCGGCGAGGAATCCCGCCGGGATCTGGCAGACCATGTAGACGAGCGCGAACACGGTGACGAGCCAGCCCTGTTCGGTCTTGCTGAGCTCGAATTCGGCGCCGATCATCGGCAGCGCCATCCCGATCGAGAAGCGGTCGATGTAGTCGACCGCCCAGGCGAACACCATCACCACCATGGTGATGAGCGCCGTCCGGTTGATCCGCCGCGCTGTCCAGGTGTCCTCGTTGACCACTGCCGTCATGGCGCCTCCGCGGGAAACTTTGGGAGAGAAGGAGAACGGCGCGAGCGTGGCGCCGATCACTCATTCTGAAACGCGTCCGGCGGGCGGAGTTCGTGCGATCACACGAACATCGGCCGTCGTTTCGGGGCGGTCAGACCAACGTCAGTCTTCGATGCCGGGCGGCCCGGTCCTCGCGTCGTGGGGCAGCAGCCGCAGTTGCAGCATCGCGGCGAACCGCTCCCCCGCGTCGTCGAGGTCGATCTCGCCGACTTCGGCGAGCCGGCGTAACCGGTAGCGGAAGGTGTTCGGATGGACGTAGGCCGAGGCGGACGCGGCGCCGATGTCCCCGAAGGCGTCCAGCCAGCAACGCAGGGTGTGCACCAGTTGTGACTGGTGCTGGGCGTCGTAGGCGAGCAAGCGCGCGACAGGTCCTGTCGCGACGTCTCCCCTGGCCGCGGCGAGGTCGGCCAGATCCAGCATGAGCGCGTCGACGTGGACGTCGTCGGCGGTCGCGACGCGTTTGGCTCCACCGTTGGTCAGCAGCACGCGCAACGCCCGGTCGGCGCCGTCACGGGAGGCGTGGAGTCCGGAGGCGTCGAGCGCGAGCGGCCCGATGCCGATCGCGGCCGCCGCGCGTCGTCCGGTGCGTTCCAGGAACGTCGAGGCGACCCGCACCGAACGTTCCTGACAGTCGGAGTGGCCGCCGGGCATCGGCACGATGCCGTAGGCGACGTCGCCGACGAGCGCGACGGCCGAGCGGGGCTGGACGGCGCTCAGGTGCATGGCCAGTGCGTCGGCGACCCGCTGGCGGTCCGCGACCAGACGGAGATCGTCCTCGAGCGCGGGCGAACCGAGCAGGCCCATGGCGAGCACGATCGACGGCTGGCCGAGCAAGCCCAGCCGGGCAATGGCCTCCGGAGCCCCGGCGCCGCCTTCGAGTGCCGTGCTCACCAGATCCGCGCGCAGCCGCCGTTCGACGTCGGCACCCGCGCGCAGCCGGAGCATGTGCAACGCGACGAGCTTCGCGGCGTCGATCAGCGCCTGGGTCCGCTCGTCACTGAGCGGTTCCCGCACCGCCGCCCAGATCGACCCGAGCACCTCGTCACCCGCGCGGACGGCGAGCGCCACGCGGGGGATCACGATCTCGTGGGCGTCATAGCGTTCCGGGTCGACGTACACGGGCGCCTGGTCGCGGTACAGCTTCTCGAAGATGCCGTCCCGTTCCAGGTTGCGGGCGAACCGCTCCGGCACCTGCCTGCCGAGGATCGTTTCCACCCGGGACGGGTCCGCCTCGTCCTGGCGTCCGGAGAAGGCGAGGATCCGGTTGTTGCGATCCTCGATGGTCACCGGCGCGTCGATGAGCGCGGCGATCGCGTTGGCCAGTGCGAACAGATCGCCCGACGGCATTCCGCCGAGCGTCTGCGGCGATACCTCGCCGACGTCCTCTTCGGCGAGCAAGGTCCTGAGCATGGCGGCGAGCTGGGCCCAGGACGCGCCGCGCGCCAGCCCGAGCAGGGCGACGCCGGACGACTCCGCGGCACGCCGGAGTTCCGGCGCCGGGGTGACGGGAGACCGGACGACGAGCGCCGCCGCACCCCTCGCACCCACGTCGTGCAAAAGGCGGACGACCTCGTCCTGCTCCCGCACCCCGACGCCGAGCACGACGGCTCCGCCAGGGATGTCGGATTCGTCGTGCGGATCGTGGATGACCACCCCGCCGAGGTGCCTGCGGGTGGTCCGGCCGACCGCGACCGGCTCCAGGAGCACGTCCCCGAGGTCTTCGAGGACGCGCCCCAAACTCGTATGCGGCTTGCTGGGCACCGGTGTCAGCACCCCCCGAAGTTAAACCCGGTCTCACCGAACCGATTGGTCCGAGCCGACCAAATCTAACCCCGGAATTCGTAGAACGCTACGAACCGATCCACGCTTTCTCCACGGTGACCTCATCCAGCAGCTCGGGAATCGGAGTCACGCCGAGGCCAGGACCGGTCGGCACCGGCAGCTGCCCGGCCTCGAGCACGAACGGCTCGGTGATGTCGGTGCGGTAGAACCGGCCGGACGCCGAGGTGTCACCCGGCAGCGTGAAGCCGGGCAGCGAGGCCAGCGCGACGTTGGCCGCCCGCCCGAGGCCGGTCTCGATCATCCCGCCGCACCACACCGCGATCCCGTGCGCCGCGCACACGTCGTGCACACGGCGGGCTTCGAGGTAGCCGCCGACGCGGCCCGGTTTGATGTTGACGATCTGGCAGGCGCCGAGCTTGATCGCGTCCGCCGCCGCCCTGGCGGAGACGATCGACTCGTCGAGGCAGATCGGGGTCCGGATGCGTTTCGCCAGCTCGGCGTGGCCGAGCACGTCCTCTTCTTCGAGCGGCTGCTCGATCAGCAGCAGGTCGAACGGGTCGAGCCGGGCGAGCAGGGGCGCGTCGCCCAGGGTGTACGCGGTGTTCGCGTCGACCTGCAGCAGCACGTCGTCACCGAAGCGTTCCCGCACCCGGCGGACCGGTTCGACGTCCCAGCCGGGTTCGATCTTGAGCTTGATCCGGACGTAGCCCTCGTCGAGGTAGCCGCCGACGACGTCGAGCAGCTGCGGGATCGAGTCCATGATCCCGACCGAGACCCCACAGGCCACGGAGTCGCGAGTGGACCCCAGTTCGGCCGCGAACGACCGGTCGTGCGCACGGAGTTCGGCGTCGAGGACCGCCATCTCCAGCGCCCCCTTCGCCATCCGGTGGCCCTTGACCTTCGCCAGCAACGGCGTCACCTTGTACGCGGTCACGTCCTCGGCGGCCAGCAGGGCGGGGATCAGGTGATTGCGCAGCACGTGCTCGGCGGCGTCGTTGTACTCCGACGAGTAGAGCGGCGCCTCCATCGCCACACATTCGCCCCAGCCCTCACCCGCCGGGGTCACCGCGCGGACGAGCAGCAGTTCCCGTTCGGCCTGCGTTCCGAACGACGTCCGGAACGGGGCCACGAGCGGCATCCGGACCCGGCGTAGTTCCACACCGCTGAGTTTCACGACTGCTCCTTCGAGATCACGTACCAGCCGGCACGATCGAAACCGGCGACCTCGGCGTTGTCCGCCATCAGTCCACCGAGGACTTCGCGCAGGGCGACACGCCACGCGTTGCCGCGACCGGGATCGGTGCGGCGCAACCGTTCGATATCGGACGGGACGGCGACGAGGACGGTCGGCGCGTCGATGGAGCCGATGCTCGGACCGCCGTCGGAGCCGACCGACAGTGCCTTCGTCGCTCCCAGCGCTTCCGCGTCGATCAGGACCGGCTCACCGAAAGTGGCGGCGCGGACCGCCGGGCTCGCCAGCTCCCAGCCGACCATCAACCGGTCGGTGTCGCCCGAACCGTTGATGCTGTCCTCCATCGGACCGTAGAAGTCGGGCAGGTACCCGATCGGACGCGCGCCGAGCTTCCCCAGGTTGAAGTAGGCGTTGCGCCGCACCAGCGGGTCGAAGGTCCAGGTGATCACCGAGACGTCCTGGAGCAACGCCCAGCCGCGCTGGTGCAGTTTGAGCGCGTGCCCGATCCCCCGGCCGGCGCCCGCCTTGGCGACTCCGGCGATGTGGCTGTGCAGACTCGCCTTCCCGGGATTCCCGAAGAAACCGAAACAGGCCCCCAGCAGTTCGCCGTGTTCGAAAGCGCCCGCGACGTAGTTCCCGGCCGAGGACATCGCCCGCAGCAACTCCGTGCTCACCGGCCGGGCGCCGGGCGCGGTCTGCCAGATCGACTCGAAGAGACCGACCACCGCGGCCAGATCGGCGATTTCGGTGAGTTCGCGGATTTCGACGCCCGAAGCCGCGGCCGCGGCCCGCGCGGCCGCGACGGCTTCGTCGCGCACCTCCCGGGTGACCAGGCTTTCCGCGTTCGTCGCAAGATTCGTCACGGGACGATCCTTTCCCGGCTCGGCGATGGAGTCACCGTCGTGCCGTACCAGATTCACCCGCGGGATTCGTCGCACCGGACGGACCCCGCTTCGCGAGCACGTTTTCCACGAGCGCGGCCAGCAAAGCGGTGCGCCGCGGCAGCTCCGCGACGACGACGTGTTCGTGATCCGCGTGTGCCCCGCCGCCGACGGCGCCGAGGCCGTCCAGGGTGGGGACGCCCATCCCCGCGGTGTAGTTGCCGTCCGAGGCGCCGCCGACCGACGCGGAATTCAGTTCCCCGAGACCGAGATCGTCCGCCAGTTCCCGTGCCAGCGCGAACAATCCCGCCGACGAACCCGCTTCGAGCGGCGGTCGGTTGATCCCGCCGGTCACCCCGACCACGGCGTTCTCCAGTACCGGACGGAGGTCCCGCATGGCCCTGTCGACGCGGAGTTGCTCGGCCTCGTTCCACACGCGGACGTCGACGGCCACACTCGCGGCGGCGGGAACGGTGTTGACGGTCGTTCCCGCCGAGACGACGGTGGGTGTCACGCTGGTCCCCGATCCGGGGTCGGAGAGGGCGGCCACCGCGAGGATCTGGTGGGAGATCTCGATTCCCGCGTTGATCCCCTTCTCCGGTTCGAGCCCGGCGTGCGCGGCCCGGCCCGTCACCTCGACCCGATAGTGGGAAACGCCTTTCCGGCGGCACTTCAACGCGCCGCCGTCGGCCGAAGCCTCCAGTACGAACGCCGCGTCGCAACCCGCCGCGGTCTCCTCGATCAGCGCGCGGGACGACGGCGAGCCGATCTCCTCGTCGCCCGTGACCAGAATGGACAGTCCGTCGCGGTCGGGCACGGTCGCGGCGGCGTGCAGCGCCATCACCACGCCCGCCTTCATGTCGAAGCATCCGGGGCCGCGCAACACGCCGTCCCGGATGGAAAACGGATGCGTCTCCAGCGAACCGTGCGGCCACACCGTGTCGTGGTGACCGAGCAAGAGGACCCGGGTCGGCCCGTCGCCGAAACGCCAGCGCAGATGGGTGACGCCGTCCACGACGATCCACTCCGGTTCCGCGCCGAGTAGCCGTCGGCCCAGTCCGGCCACCACCTCGGCGCTGCGGGCCACCGCCTCGTGATCCGAGGACGGCGACTCGCAGCGGACCAGGGTTTCGATGTCGGCGAGCAGGTCGCTCATCGCGGCTCACCGCGCAGCGGCTTGCCGGGGAAGGCGTCCGTGCGCAGGTTCCCGTCGGTGACGACCGGGACCCCCGAGACGAACAGGTGCCGGACGCCGACCGACGGCCTGGTCGAGTCGAAGTAGGTCGCCGCGTCGGTGACGGTGTTCGGGTCGATCACGACGATGTCCGCGTCGGCGCCCACGTCGAGCCTGCCCTTGGTCAGTGCTCCGGGGGCGACCTCGTCGAGCACGCGCGCCGGCAGATAGGAGCAGCGCCGGAACGCCTCCAGCCAGGTCCAGGCCTTGCTTTCCCGCACCATCAAACGCAGCGTCTTCGCGTACGTCCCGGACGTGCGCGGATGCGTCGCGCCACCGGGCGGCAACGGCCATTCGGTGCTCTCGCTGGTTCCGTTCTTCCAGTACACGGGCAGCGCGTCGCTGGCGACGATGGCGTCGGGGAACGCGAGCGCCTGACGCAGCAGGTCGAGGTCGTGCACGCTGCTCTCGTCGAGGAACTCGAGGATGCACGGCGCGCCAGGGTCTTCGGCGCGAACCTGGAGCAGGCGGCCCTCGTCGGCGATGCGCTCCCCCGACTCCAGCATGATCACGCTGGACGGGGACAGCCCCTTCATCTTCAACCGTTCGGGCGAGAGGAACGCCGCACCGATCCCGGTGCTGCCCGCCCCGTACGGATAGGCCTCGACGGTCACCCGCGAGCCGGCCGCACGGCCCGCTTCGAGCGCCGCGAGCACGCGCTCGATCTGGTGGCCGGAAGTGCTGTTCACGTGACAGTGGTGCATCGCGGCCCCGGTCTCGGCCGCGACGATCGCGATCTCCGCCGAACCGTCGATCGGCGTCGCCGGGTTCACCTCGACCAGTTCACGGACGTGGGTGTACGTCGGTGCGCCCGCCTCCTTGGCCAGGCGGGCCAGCGCGAGGAACTCGGCGGGGTCGGTGTCGGGCGCGTAACCGAGGAGCACGCCGACGCCGAGCGCACCCGCGGCCAGCTCACCGTCCACAAGGGACAGCCAGGCCGCCAGTTCCTTCGGTGACGAGGTCCGTTGCCAGGCCGGGTTTCCGAGCACCGCCAGCCCGCTGTCGATATTCGCGTCCGGTTCGATCCCGGCCAGTACCTGCGCCCGCGCCGCACCCCAGGACGCGGAGAACCCGTAGTGCAGCGGACGTCCCGCCGCGGCGGCCTCGGCGTAGGCCCGCTCGATCGGCATCAGCCCGGCTTCGAGGTCGAGCGCGGTCGTCACGCCGTCCATCGCCTGGAGCCGCTGGCCCGCGATGGTGTGCACGTGGCTGTGCAGGTCGATGAAACCCGGTCCGACGACGAGCCCGGTGACGTCGATCTCCGTGTCGCCCGCTTCCGAAGGCAGGCCCTGCCCCACGGCGGTGACCACCCCGTCCGTCACCAGCACGTCCGCCGTGCCGTCGAAGCCCGTCGCCGGGTCGATGACACGACCGCCACGCAAGACTGTCCGCATGCTTCGCCTCCTAGGATCGCCTCTTCATGGCGACCCTAGGAGGTTTCGGCGGACGTCCGTTCGTACCGCGCGACGAATCCGGCCCCCTCGGTCCATCCGCGCGCACGAACCCCGACGAGTGATCCCTGCGCTGCGAGGCGGACGGTATTCCAGGCGGCACCGAGCGGTCGGTGGCCCAGGGTGCGCCCAATGTGGCATTGGGGACAGTCAACGCCTCCGATGCCGCATCGGGCGCACCTTACGAGCCACCGACACGCAACCTTCGGCTCGGTAGCGGTCCTGACGTTCGCCCCCAGTCACGCGAGATCGCCTTTGCGTGTCCGCCAGGACCGGCCCGGCTAGCGGTTCCGGTGTTCGGCGATGATCTCCGCGTACCGATGGCCGCTCGCCTTGACCGTGCGGACCTGGGTGTCGTAGTCGACCCGGACGAGCCCGAACCGTTTGCTCAGCCCGCTGTCCCATTCGAAGTTGTCGAGCAACGACCAGGCGAAGTACCCCTTCACCGGCGCGCCCGCTTCGCCCGCGCCCGCCACGGCCCCGAGATGTTCTTCCAGGTAGGCGATGCGGTCGGCGTCGTCGATCGAACCGTCCTCGGCGACCTTGTCGTCGAAGGCGGCCCCGCTCTCGGTGACGTAGATGGCGCGGGCGCCGTACTCGTTGGCGAGCCGGTGGATCAGATCCGCGAGGCCCTGCCCGTGGATCTCCCAGCCCATCGCGGTCGTGGCGGCTCCTTCGACCGGCACCTGCCGCGCGCGGGGCGCCGGACCGTCCGGGTCGTCCTCGACGATCTGGCGGAAGTAGTAGTTCAGCCCGTGGAAACCGACCGGGGCCGAGATCACCTCGAGGTCGTCCCCGAGCACGGGCGGTTCGACGCCGTAGACCTCGATCATGTCCGCCGGGTAGCCACGCCCGTTCGAGGGGTCGAGCCACCAGCGGTTGACGTGCCCGTCCATCCGCGCCGCCGCCTCGACGTCCGCGGTGGACTCCGACGCGGGCTCGATCCCGCTGAGGTTTACCACCAGGCCTACGTTGGCGGGCAGGGCGGCGTTCGCGGTGATCGCCTGCACCCCGAGACCGTGCGCGAGCAGAAGATGGTGCGACGCGTGGATCGCCTGTTCGAGATCCTTGATCCCGGGGGCGAACCGGCCTTCGAGGTAGCCGAGCCAGGCCGAGCACAGCGGCTCGTTGACGGTGTTCCAGTCCTTCACCCGGTCACCCAGCCGAGCCGCCACGACCGCCGCGTAATCCGCGTAGGCGTACGCCGTGTCGCGTTCGGGCCAGCCGCCGTCCGACTGCAACGCCGAGGGCAGATCCCAGTGGAACAGCGTGACGAACGGCCGGATCCCGGCTTCCAGCAACGCGTCGACCAGTCGGTCGTAATGGTCGAGGCCGAGCGCGTTGACCTCGCCCCGGCCGGTGGGGATCACCCGAGGCCAAGCGACCGAGAAGCGATACGCGTCCAGGCCCAGTCCCTTCATGATCGCGAGATCCTCCGGCCAGCGCCGGTAGTGATCGCACGCGACGTCGGCGGTGTCGCCGTTCAGGACGGCACCCGGGACCCGGACGAAGTCGTCCCAGATGGACGGGAGGCGGCCGTCGGCGTCGACGGCGCCCTCGACCTGGTACGCGGCGGTGGCCGCACCCCACAGGAAATCGGCGGGCAGGTGCAGATTCAAGGCGGACCTCTCTGTACGGAGCGACGGGCGGGTCATTTCACGGCACCGGCGGTGAGCCCGGCGACGAGATAACGCTGGAGCAGCAGGAATCCGGCGACGACCGGGACGGAGACGATCAGGGACGCGGCCATGACCTGGTTCCAGTACACCTGGACCTGGGTGGAGTACTCCTGGAGTCCGACGGCGAGGGTCCGGGTGCCCGAGTCGGTCATCACCGACGCGAACAGGACCTCGCCCCAAGCCGTCATGAACGAGTAGATCCCCACCGCCACGATGCCTGGCATCGCCGCGGGGATGACCACCCGGATCAGCGCGCCGAGCGGCCCGGTGCCGTCGACCATCGCGGCCTCGTCGAGCTCTTTGGGGATCGAGTCGATGTAGCCGGCGAGCATCCAGATGGCGAACGGCAGCGAGAAGGTCAGGTAGGTGATGATCAGTCCGAGGCGCGAGCCGTACAGGACGATGCCGGTGGTGTTGCCGATGTTGACGAAGATGAGGAACAGCGGCAGCAAGAACAGGATGCCGGGGAACATCTGCGTGGAGAGCACGGTCATCTTGAAGAAGTTCTTGCCCCGGAACCGGAAACGGCTCAACGCGTAGGCCGCGAAGATCGCGATCACCACCGAGAGGATCGCCGCCGATCCGGAGATGATCAGGCTGTTCACGAAGTACTCGGCGAGCGGGATGGTCTCCCAGATGTCGAAGAACGGCTGGATGGTCAACGTCGTCGGAAGCCACTCCCACTTGCCTTGCACGTCCCCGAGCGGTTTCAGCGACGACGAAACCATCGCGTACAACGGAACGAGGGTGAACAAGGCGAGGAAGCCGAGGACGAATCGGCGGGCCCAAGGGACCCAGCGAGGCTCAGACAACGGCGTTCCTCCTCCGCGCGGTCAGTCCCAAGTAGACGGTGCTGACGATCAGCAGGAACAGCAGCAACAGCACCGACATCGCCGAGCCGAGGCCGAAGTTCCAGGTCACGAAGGAACTCTGGTAGATGTGGATCGAGATCAGCGACGCCTCCTTCGGTGCGGACGCTCCGAAAAGGACATACGGCGTGTTGAAGTCGTTGAAGGTCCACAGGAACAACACCAGCAGGAGCACCTGGTTGACCGGCCGCAGCATCGGCTGGGTGATCGACTGGAACTGGCGCCACCAGCCCGCGCCGTCGATGGCCGCCGCTTCGTACAGTTCGCCGGGGATGTTCTGCAGCCCGGCCATCACGATCAGGAAGGCGAACGGCCAGTTCCGCCAGACCGACACCACCACCAGCGACCAGAAGCTGTTGTCCCCGATGAGCCAGAACGAATCCGTGCCCAGCAGGTCGTTCACCAGGCCGGTGTCCTTCTGGAACATGAACGACCAGGTGATCACGGCGGCGTACATCGGCAGCGCGTACGGCACCAGGAACAGCGTCCGGAGCAAGCCACGTCCGCGGAAGTTCTTCTGCATCAGCACGGCGGCCGAGGTGCCGAAGAGCCAGCAGAACCCGACCGAGAGGACGGTGTAGAGGACGCTGATCCAGAACGAACCGAGCAGCGACTTCCCCGCCGCGGAGTTGAAGTCGAGGACGAACTTGTAGTTGTCCAGTCCCGCCGCCGGGGCGGACGAGAAGTCCCTGATGGAGAACTGCGTCAGTTTGAAGAAGCTCATCACGAGCCCGGCGATCATCGGGATCACGTGGACGAGCAGTTCGAGCAGGATCGCGGGCAGCAGGAGCAGATACGGCAGCGCGACCCGGCGCCGTTTGCGCCGGACGCGATGGGGCCCGGGCGCCCCGGCCGCCTTCACGGCCGGGGCGTTGTCGAGAGCGGTCGGCATCAACTACCGGCCGCGATCTGCTGGTCCGCCTGGTTCAGCTGGTCCCGGATCTTGGCTCCGTCCACCGGCTTTCCCGCGGCGACGTCGGCGAACATCGCCTTCATCGCGGTGCCGATCAGGGTCTCGAACTGGGACTCCTGCGGAACCTGTGGCATCGGCTCGGCCGAATTCGCGAGCACGTTCTGGAAGACCTTGACGTCCTCGGTCTGGAAGGCCGCGTCGCCGTAAGCGTCCTGGACGGTCGGCAGCGAACCGTAGGTCTTGTTGAGCAACGCCTGTTCCTCCGCCGAGACCATGAACTTCACGAAGTCCAGCGCGGCGTCCGGATTCTTGGTGTTCTTGAAGACCGCCATGTTGATGCCCGCGACGAAGCTGGTCACTTTCCGGCCGTTCGGCGGCGCGGCGGCGGGCAGCGGGATCGGCGCTACACCGAGGTTCGCCATGTCCATCCCGATGTTCTTGAACGAACCCGCGGAGGCCTGGTTCATGAACATCGCGGCTTTGCCGTCCGACAGATCCTTGAGGGATTTGGCGGTGTCGGCGTACTCGGCGTTGGCCGGATTGACGATCTTGTCCTTCTGCATCAGGTCGACGAACTGCCGCACCGCCGCGACCGACGGATCCGAAGCCAACTGAGGTTTGCCCTCCGGGGTGAAGAACTGGGCGCCCTGCTGGGCGCCGAGGATCGCCGCATGGTGGCTGTTCTCGGTGACCTGACCCGCCTGGAGCGAGAGCCCCCACTGCCCCTTGTCGGGTTTGGTGAGCTTCTTGCCGTCCTCGACGAGTTCCTCCCAGGTGGCGGGCGGCTTGGTGATCCCGGCCTCGGCGAAGAGCTTCTTGTTGTAATACAGGCCGTACGCCTGGCCGTAGAGCGGTACGCCGACCGGCGGTTGACCGCTCGCCCCGGTGGCCGCCAGCGACGGGCCGAGGAACCGCGCCTTGCCGCCGACCTTCTCCAGCGCGGCGTCGTCGAACGGCAGGAACGCCCCGGTCGCCTGCAACGAGGCCGACCAGGTGTTGCCGATGTTGAGCACGTCCGGTCCCTTGCCGGAGGTGGTGGCGGCGAGGATCCGGTTGAGCAGATCCGTCCACGGGACGACCTCGAGCTTGACCTTGATCCCGGAGGCCTTCTCGAACTTGTCGAGTTCGGGCCGCAGGACTGCCTTGTCGTTGTCGAGACTGGTGCCCTGGTTGGACGCCCAGTACACGAGCTCCTTGGGAGCACTGGACGACGTGTCGCCGCCGCCGCATGCCGTCGTGGCGGCGGCCGCCAGCGCCAGGACGAGCGCGGGAGCGATCTTTCCGATTCGCATCGATGGTCCTCGGGGTGAGTGGCCAAGCCGCGTCCGGAGCCTGTGACCCGGGACACGTCTTATTTCAGGGCTTGAGTTAAGCCTTGGCCAACCTTGCCGTCAAGACCTTGAACGCCATTTCGTCCGCCTCGGCACCGTATCGTTCACCAGGGGGTTCCACCCAGGGTCGCGGGGCCGCGATCGACGGTGATCATCTTCTCGAAACGATAGCCGTCGAGATCCTCGTTGAGCACTTTCTCTCCCGGCCGGGCCCGGTGGAACCCGCACGTCCCGTTCGTACTGCCGGCACTGACGACGCACCGCACCGGGACCGGCGCCGTCCTGGCGATTTCGAGCGCGAACCCGACGCCGTGGCGCAACATCAGGACCTGATCCGCCTCGGAGATCACCGGCTCGCCGTCCGGCAGGCGTCCCACCTCGACCGGCAGATGGTCTTCGAGATGGAAACTGTTGAAGGACCATTCCCAGCCGGTCAGGTCGGACTGGGTTCCCGGCGGCCGTTCAGCCCCGAAACCGAGCACTTCACCGGTCAGAACCACGCCGCCGGCGAGCATCTCCCGCAGCCCCGGCGCCAACCGGTCGGGCCGTATCGCGACGGGCAAGGGGCCGAGCGCCTCCACTGCCAGGTCGTTCAGGCGAACGTTGAGCACGGTCACTTCCCCGTCAGCACGTCGAAGGCCTCGCCTCGATGGACGGCGAACAGTTCGAGCGCCTTCTCACCGTCGCGGGCACGAAGAGCCGACGCCAGCCGACGGTGCTCGGCCGGGATGCTCGCGAGGTAGCCGTCGGAGCTCACGCCGATCCGGGTCAGCAGGAACAGGTACACCTGCGACCGGATGGCCTGCCACGCCTCGATGAGCCGCCGATGTCCGGACGCCGCGTAGACCTTGTCGTGGAAGTCGATGTCGCAGCGGACCATCTCGTGCTCGTCACGCGCCCGGTCCATCCGCTCGACGACCTCGTCGATCGTGGCCAGGTCCGCGTCCGACGCCTTCGCGACGACCAGCTGGACCGCCAACTGCTCCAGCGCCGACCGCAGGCTGTCGAGTTCGGCGACGTCCACGTCGGACAGCGTGGTGACGATCGCGCCGCGATGCCATTCGCTGCGGACCAGCCCCTCCCGCTCGAGTTTGAGCAGCGCTTCGCGCACCGGACCGCGGCTGACGCCGAGCGCCGCCGAAAGTTCGACCTCGCGCAATTGCGCCCCAGGCGGATAGGCGCCGCCGAAGATGGCGTCCCGGACCCTGTCGGCCACCTCGTCCGCCAGCCCGCGGCGACGCGCCGGCACCACCCTGCCGGGTTCGCTCATCCTCATCCCTCCCACCGGAACGGCCGATCGTAGCGGCTCGCCGCACTTTGTCCTAATGTTAACATTACGACAAGTGTTCGTCCGCCGGAAAGGATCCCCTGGGTATGACCGTCCTCGACTCCCCCATCCCGCGCTTCCATCTCGCCATGCCTGTCGACGACCTCGCCGCCGCGCGCACCTTCTACGGCGATGTCCTCGGGCTCGAACAGGGCCGCAGCTCCGACACCTGGATCGACTGGAACCTCCACGGCCACCAGTTCGTCACGCACCTCGCCCCGGAGCGACCGCGGCAGATCCACAACCCCGTCGACGGTCACGACGTGCCCGTCCCCCACTTCGGCCTGATCCTCACCGTGCCGGAATTCCGGAAATTGGCGGACCGGTTGCGCGCGGCGAACACCTCGTTCGTCATCGAGCCCTACGTGCGATTCGAGGGCCAGACCGGGGAACAGTGGACGATGTTCCTGCTGGACCCGGCGGGCAACGCCCTGGAATTCAAGGCGTTCGCCGACGATTCGCAGGTCTTCGCCGCCTGAGCGGTCACGAGCACGACCCGATCGATAACCTCGATATTATCGATCGGGTCGGCTTCCCGCGTTGATCAAGGCCCGGCACCGCGAGAAGCTGTTCCTGTCAGCGAGCCTGCTGAACAGGGAAAACCAAGGAGACGCCACCATGTTCGACCCCATCCTCCTCCGGGCCGCCGACGCCGAGATCGTCAGCGACGCGCCGGGCAGCGAGATCACGCTGCTGGCCGATTCGGCCACCACCGATGGAGGCTTCACCGCGAACCGTGCGACCTTGAAGGACGGCGTCTTCGGCACCCCGGCCCACTTCCACACTCGCGCGACCGAGTTCTTCTTCGTGCTCGAAGGAAAACTCCAGGTCCTTGTCGAGGAAACCCTGCACACGCTGGAAAAGGGCGACTTCCTCGCCGTTCCGCCCAAGGTGCCGCACGCGTTCGGGCCCGCCGACGGCTCGGACGCCGACGTTCTGGTGACCTTCACGCCGGGCATGGCCCGCTTCGACTACTACCGGCTCCTCGACCGGGTCGCGCGTGGCGAGGCCGACCCTTCGGAGATCGCCGCGTCCTCGAAGCAGTACGACAACCACTACGTCGACAGCCCGATCTGGCGTGCCGCGCGCGACCGGTGAGCGTCAGTCGATGACCGCGGTCGCCTCGACCTCGACGAGGTGCTCGGGCACGTCGAGGGCCGCGACGCCGATCAGTGTTCCCGGCGGGACAGGGGTGCCGCCCAGTTTGGCGGCGGCCCTGTCCACACCTTCGAGGAACAGCGCGAGTTTGTCCGGCGTCCAGTCGACGACGTAGACGGTCATTTTCGCGACGTCGTCGAAGGTGGCGCCGGCCGCGGCGAGAGCGGTACCGATGTTCAGGTAGCACTGTTCGACTTGAGCGGCGAGGTCACCTTCGCCGACAACGGCACCGTCGGCGTCCCACGAAACCTGCCCCGCGATGAAGACCAGCTTCGACCCGGTCGCGATCGACACCTGCCGGTAGGCGGGGATCTCCGGCAGTCCCGCGGGATTCACCAGGGTGATGCTCATCAGTACTCCTCTTGGTCACTTGTGGTTACCCAGGAACTGTAGGAGAGTGTGCAGCGACCTGGAAGAACGCACTTTTTCGTGACTGGGGAACCTCATGGTGACCAAGCAGCTCAGCGGCACAGCGGACGACGCGGACCTGATGCGGGCGGACTCGCTGGCGCGGGAGATCTTCTCCGACGTCGCCAACAAGTGGGCGCTCCTGATCATCGAGACGGTCGGCGAACGCACCCGGCGGTTCACCGAACTGCGGAACGACATCGAGGGCATCAGCCACAAGATGCTCACCCAGAACCTGCGCATGCTGGAGCGTAACGGCCTGATCGAGCGGGTGGTGCATCCGACCGTCCCGCCGCGCGTCGACTACACCCTCACCGAGGCCGGGCGCGGCCTGCGCGCGACGGTCGACGGGATGTGCGACTGGACCCACCGGTTCCTCGGCCACATCGAAGACTCACGACGCCGGTTCGACGCGCCTGTCGACCCGACAGGCCCTACGGCAACCGAACCACCCGCAGGAACGCAGGCAACAGCCACGGTCGCGGACCGCTGACGACGATCTTGCGCGTCAGCGCGGCACGCGCCTTGCCGACCCGGTGGAACAGCATCAGGTTCAGCGTCGGCGGGTCGAACGAGATCCGCACGTCGACCGGCCCTCCGGGCCGCTCCACCGTGACCCGCCCCCGATGCAGCACCAGTACGACCGGGGACGTGTACGCCGACCGGAACGCCACGGCGATCCGTCTTTCCCTCGGCGGTTCGCCGGTGTCGAGAAGGTGACCGGTGTCGTGGGTCAGCACACCCACCATGAAGAGGTCGAAGAACAGCGCCGCGTCACCCGGTGGCATCGTCCACGGCAGCTTCAGTGCCTTGGCGATGTCCCAGCCGTGGATGTGCAGTTCGTTGACCAGGTGCGCGAGGACTCCCGCGAGCGGCACCTTCGAATCGCCGAGCCAGTCCAGCGGGGTCGCCGGATCGGCGTCCTCGGTCACCCGCAGTACCTCGTCGATGTCAGCGAGCAGTCCCGTCACCAGCACGCCGATGTCACGTTCGGGAAAATCCCGTAACACCAAAGTGTTCAGCACGGAAACGGTGTCCACAGTGGTCTTTTCGACCTGGCTCTGGCCGCGGGGGTCCAAGAACGGCGTGCTGTCCGGGCGTGCCAGTGACGTGTACATCTTCGCGATCATCGCGACGTGGGCCACCGTGTCGGCCGCCGTCCAGTCCGCGGTGACCATCGCGTCCGGATCCGGGACGCGGGCCACCAGTTCCGCGAAACGCGCCCCTGTCACCCGGTAGGCGCGCCGCACCGCCTGCCATCGATCCGCCGTGATCGCTGTGGTCACGGGCCGATTTTATCCTGGTGGGACGGCGAATTCTTCCGCTCTCGTGCTGTCTTCGGGCGCAGTGACCGTACTCACTACGGAAATCGACGTGACACGCACCGACCGGCCCAGGCAGACTGGACGGCAGATCAGCCTCGCCTTCGCTGTTGCCATTGCCGTCGCCGAAGGCGGCCAACGCGGACTTGTGCCCTCCCAGGAGCCCTTCACTGATGACCGAGACCCTGCCCGAAACCGCCCACGACCAGGAAAGGGCACCGGCGAAAGCCGGGCTCCTGATCGGGGTCCTGGTCCTGTCCGCGTTCGTGATGATCCTCAACGAGACCATCCTGAGCGTCGCGCTGCGTGACCTGACCGTCGACCTCAAGGTCCCGACCACCACCGTCCAGTGGCTGACGAGCGGCTTCCTGCTCACCATGGCGGTCGTCATCCCGACCACCGGGTTCCTGCTCGAACGGTTCACCCCGCGCCAGGTGTACCTCGCGTCGCTGACCCTGTTCAGCACCGGCACGCTGGTCAGCGCGCTCGCCCCGGGCTTCGCGCTCCTGCTGACCGGCCGGGTCATCCAGGCCTGCGGTACCGCGGTGATGCTGCCGCTGCTGATGACCACGGTGATGCGCCTGGTGCCGGTGGAGAAACGCGGCGCCACGATGGGCACGATCACGATCGTCATCGCGGTCGCCCCTGCCATCGGCCCGACCATCGGCGGTGCCGTCCTCTCCTCGCTCGGCTGGCGCTGGATGTTCTGGATCGTGCTGCCGCTCTCGATCGCCGCCCTGGTGGTCGGCATGCTGCAGCTGAGGTTGGAGAGCGACACCCGCAAGGTGCCGCTGGACGTGCTGTCGGTGATCCTGTCCGCCATCGGTTTCGGTGGTGTCCTGTACGGCCTGTCGGTGTCCGGTGAGTCCGCGGGCGGGCATCAGCCGGTGCCGCCGTGGGTGCCGATCGCCGTCGGCGCCGTGGCACTCGTGGTGTTCACCTGGCGCCAGTTGCGCCTGCAGAAGGAAGATCGCGCGCTGCTGGACCTGCGCCCGTTCACCCACCGCAGTTTCGTCGTCGCGCTGGTACTGACGGCGCTGCTGTTCATGTGCCTGCTCGGCGCCGCGGCGATCCTGCTGCCGCTGTACCTGCAGACCGTCCTGCACACCAGCACGTTCGTCAGCGGGCTCGCGGTGCTTCCCGGCGGCCTGGCCCTCGGGCTGCTCGGCCGCCCGGTCGGCGCGCTGTACGACCGCTTCGGCCCCCGGCCCCTGGTCATCCCTGGCGCCGCCGCGATGGCGGTCTCGCTGTGGCTGTTCGCCCTGCTCGGCCCGGGGTCGCCACTGGTCGCGGTCATCGCCATCCATGTCCTCCTGATGGGCGGGCTCGGCCTCATGATGACGCCGCTGATGACCGAATCCCTCGGTTCGCTGCCCGAGCACCTCTATTCACACGGCAGCGCGATCCTCGCCACCCTTCAGCAGCTTGCCGGCGCGCTCGGCACCGCCATGTTCATCGCGGTGGCCACGGCGAGCACGACCACGGCCGGGGCGGCCAGCCCCGACGCCGGGGGCATCCGCATCACGTTCATGGTCGCCGGTTGTGTCGGACTGGCCGCGTTCGTCGGTTCGCTGTTCGTCAAGAAGAGCGCCGGGGCCACCGCGGTGGCCGCGCACCACTGACGCCGGACTCGTTCCCTTCGCGCCCGCCGAGGCCTCCACCGGAGGCACGGCGGGCGCGCGGCGTTCGGCCACTTTCCGGCCGTAGGCGATGGCGGGCTGTTCGACCCAGCGGCGCAGCGCGCACGCGAACAGCAACGCGACACCGGTGGTCGCCGCGGCCTTGGCGAGCCCGCTGGGCAACAGCCAGCCCGTGACCCCTGCCGCGCCCGTCTGGGCGAGGTAGAGCGCGTAGGAACGATCGCCGACGTAGGTCATCGGCCTGCTCGAAAGCAGTTTCCGGACCGGACCAGGGGAAACGACGGCCACGAGCAGCAAGGCCGAGCCCGCCGCGTAGACCGGGACCACGAACTGCCAGTGTCCGCCGAGTACGTTCGCCAGCGGGCCGACGGAGAACTGCAGGACGACGAATCCGCACCCGATCGCCGTGGCGACGGCCGGCCTGGTCAGCGGCCGGAACAGGGCGAACCCGCGCGGATGGTGGAGTGTCATCGCCAGCAGACAGCCGATGACCAGCGAGCAGTAGTGCACCGAAAGGCTCGCCCAGGTGTGTGACGGCGCCAGCGGAAGCGCGAACAGCACCACACCGAGGACTGCCGACGCGCCCAGCAGCAGGCGCAGCGCCGTCTTCACGCTCCGCGCGAACGACGTGAGCACCAGCAGCGCGGGCCACACGAGGTAGAACTTCTCCTCCACCCCCAGCGACCACGACGTCGGGTAGGGCGTGTTGTAGTCGACGAGTTCGTTGCCGAAGAGGAGGTAGTACGGCATGGCGTCGGCGAGCCTGCTGCTCTGATACGTGCCGCCGAGCACCACCGCGAGCGTGGTCAGCGCCAGGAGCAGGAAGTACACCGGCATGATCCGGAAGACCCGGCGAACGAAGAACCCGCGCAGCGAGATCCGCCCGTCACGGTCTTCCTCCCTCAATGCCAGTGTCGTGATGAGGAAACCGGACAGCACGAAAAACAGCTGCACGGCGATCCAGCCCTGCAGGCGGTCGACGACGGGACCGCCGTAGTGGAAGAACACGACGGCCACGGCGGCGAGCGCGCGCACGCCGGTGAGGCCGGGGAACCACGACGAGGCCAGGTAGTCGGCGTGGCCGAGCGGCCGCCACCAGGGGTGACGCGAGGAAGCGAACATGACCCGAAGGTTCGGGCTCGGACGCTGAACCGGACCTTAAGGAAGCTGAAGACGTCTTCAGCTTCGCGCCAACGGCAAGCGGACGACGAGGCGGGCTCCGCCGTCGTGGTCGGCGACCTCGACGGTGCCGCCGTGCGCCCGGGCGATCTCGGCGACGACCGCCAGCCCGAGTCCGGCGCCACCGTCGTCACGCGCGCGTCCGTCGTCCAACCGCACGAAGCGGTCGAACACCCGCTCGCGGTCGGCGGCGGGAATGCCGGGACCGTCGTCGGCGACCGCCAGCACCCCGACACCGTCCACTGTGGACACCGTCACCTCGACGCCGGTGCGGGTGTGGCGTTGCGCGTTGTCCACGAGGTTACGCAGCAACCGTTCCAGCCTACCGCGGTCACCGAGGACTGTCGGATCTCCCTCGATCCCCGCACGCACACCCTGCCGTCCGGACAGACAGGATTCGACCACTTCGGACAGTCGCACCGGGGTGAATCGTTCCGGTCCCGCATTGTCCAGCTTGCCGAGCAGCACGAGATCGCCGACGAGGTCCTGCAACCGGGTGACGTCGAGGAGCGCGTTCCGGCAGGCGTCGCGCCAGTCCAGCCGGTCCGGATGCGCGAGCAGCACTTCCAGCTGGGTCCGCAGGGACGCCAGCGGGGTGCGGAGTTCGTGCGACGCGTCCGAGGTGAACCGGCTCTGCCGGGTGACCGCGGCGTCCAGGCGGGCGAGCATCGTGTTCATCGTTTCCGCGAGCTTCGCGATCTCGTCGGCACTGTCCGGGGCCGGGACGCGGCGGGAGAGATCGTGCGCGCCGATCTCCGCGACCTCCGAGCGGATCGCCTCGACCGGCCGCAGCGACCGGCGTACCGCGAACCACGCGATCGCCCCGATCAGCAGTGCGATCACCGGGACACCGGCCAGCAGCGTCACGCGCACCGAATCGAGCGCCGCCTGCCCGGACTCGTCGACGACGGCGGCGCCGAAGATCCGGTACTTGCTGTCACCGCTCGTGTCAGTCGCGACGTGTACCCGCGTCTCGGTGATCTCGACGTCGCGGCCCAGCGTCCGCTGACACCCGGTCGACTCCGGCATCGCCAGATCGACATCACCGGGCCGGAGGACCGACACGGAGTCGCCGCCGCCCTTGTACCCGTCCGCCGGGGCGAACGCGCCGTGCCGCAGGCCAGGGCAGGTGATGACCCGCTTCGCTGTCCGGTCGATCACCTCGTAGGCCGAATCCCGCACGAGCAGAGGCAGATCGGACGGCGCGGCACCGGTGTTGAGCAGCTGGACGATCGCCGCGACACGCTCTCTCGCCACCTGCGCGGCGCCGTTGCCCAATCGGTTCTGAGCGTCGATCACCAGCCAGGCCGACACCACGCCGAGCGCGAGAAGCGACGTCACGAAGGACGTCAGCGCGACCCGGAAGCGGGTCGACCTCCATGCCTTAGGCACTGGAGCCGACCACGTGGTAGCCGGCGCCGCGCACCGTCCGGATCGTCTCCACCCCGAACGGCAGATCGATCTTGCGCCGTAGCGCGCTCACGTGGACCTCCACGAGGTTCGCGGTCGCCGACGCCGCGAAATCCCAGAGGTTCTCCAGCAGTTCCGCCTTGGTGACCACTTCGCCCTGCCGTTTCATCAGATAGGCCAGCAGCGCGAACTCCTTGGTGGTCAACGGGATCTCGGCCGCGCCGCGACGGCAGCTGTGACTGGCCTGGTCGAGCTCGAGGTCGCCGAGCCGCAGCGTGCCCGGCCGGGTCGCTCCCCCGCGCCGGATCAGCGCTCGCAGCCGGGAGAGCAGGACGCCGTACGAGAACGGCTTCGGGAGGAAGTCGTCGGCGCCGGTGTCCAGCGCCTCGATCTCGTCGTCCTCCCCGTCCTTCGCGGTCAGCATGAGGATCGGGGTGTCGTCACCTCGTTCGCGAAGCCTCCGGCAGACGCGGTAGCCGTTGAGTCCGGGCAGCATGATGTCGAGGATCATCGCGGCGTAGGGATGCTCGGCGGCGTACCAAAGCGCGTCGCGGCCGTTGTGCGCGACGTCCACGGCGTAGCCTTCGGCGCTCAGCCCGGCGCGCAGCGATTCGGCCAGCCGCCGCTCGTCTTCCACGAGCAAGATCCTCATCGGCTCACGATCCCATACGGCCGGGTCCGAACTCCCGAAGCCCGATCCCACTGTCCGAGTGAAGGCTTCGCGGCCATCAGGCGGAGCCTTACACCAGGTGGCTTAGTTCTTTCGTAGCTTTATGGGAGCGATCCCATACCCCGGACTCATCGACCTTGCCATGACCGATCCGTCCCTTTACGGTCCTCGATGGGAGCGCTCCCATAATTCGGATTCCGGTCGCAAGGAGGCGACGTATGAGATTCCGCAGAAAGGGTGTTTCGGCACCACTGGCCATCAGCGCGGTACTCGCGATGGTGGCGGTGCCGGTGGTGCTGAGCTCGAGTGCCGAAGCGGCGCCGGGCTGCAAGGTCGACTACACGATCACCAACCAATGGGACACCGGTTTCGGGGCGACCGTGACCGTGACCAATCTCGGCGACCCGATCAGCGGTGGCTGGACGCTGAGCTGGGACTTCCCCGGCGACCAGCGGGTGCAACAGGGCTGGAACGGGACCTTCGGCCAGCAAGGTACGCGCGTGACGGTCAAGGACGCGGGGTGGAACGGCTCACTCGGTACCGGCGCCACCGCCTCCCCTGGGTTCAACGGAAGCCACTCCGGCACCAACGGGAAACCCGCGGTCTTCACCTTGAACGGCACCACCTGCACCGGTTCCACCGTCCCCACCACCACGACCTCGCCCACCACCACGACCACCACTCCGGGTCCCGGCGGCCCCAAGGTGGACAACCCCTATGCCGGCGCCGGGGGGTACGTGAACCCGGATTGGTCGGCGAAGGCCGCCGCGGAACCCGGCGGCGCCCGGATCGCGAACCAGCCGACCGGCGTCTGGCTCGACCGGATCGCCGCCATCGCGGGCACGAGCACCAGCCGCGGCCTGCGCGCTCACCTCGACGAAGCACTTCTGCAGGCCGCCGGGCAACCGTTGGTCGTCCAGCTGGTGATCTACAACCTGCCCGGCAGGGACTGCTCCGCGCTCGCTTCGAACGGCGAACTCAAGGCGGACGAACTCGCGCGTTACCAGACCGAGTACATCGACCCGATCGCCACGATCGTCGCCGATCCGAAGTACTCGACGTTGCGGATCGTGAACGTGGTCGAAATCGACTCGCTGCCGAACCTGGTCACCAACGTGACGCCCCGCCCGACGGTCACGCCCCAGTGCGACGTCATGAAGGCCAACGGGAACTACGTCAAGGGCGTCGGCTACGCGCTGGCGAAACTCGGTCCGATCGCCAACGTCTACAACTACATCGACGCCGGGCACCACGGCTGGCTCGGCTGGGACGACAACCTCGGCCCGTCCGCCGCGCTCATGGCCGAGGCCGCACGGACCTCCGGGAGCACGACGGCCAACGTGCACGGCTTCATCGCGAACACCGCGAACTACGGTGCGCTCAAGGAGCCGTACTTCACCGTGAACGACAGTGTCGGCGGCACTTCGGTACGGACGTCGAAGTGGATCGACTGGAACCGCTACGTCGACGAACTTTCCTTCGCCCAGGCGTTCCGGCAGGAAGCGGTCCGAGCCGGGTTCTCGGCGGACGTCGGTATGCTCATCGACACTTCCCGCAACGGCTGGGGCGGCACCGCGCGGCCGACCGGTGCCGGGCCGTCCACCACCGTCGACGCCTACGTGAACGGCGGCCGGACCGATCGCCGCATCCACCTGGGCAACTGGTGCAACCAGTCCGGCGCCGGGCTGGGCGAGCGCCCGAAGGCCGCGCCGGAAGCCGGGATCGACGCCTACGTCTGGATCAAGCCGCCGGGCGAGTCCGACGGTGCCAGCAAGGAGATCCCGAACACCGAGGGCAAGGGGTTCGATCGGATGTGCGATCCGACGTACACCGGTAACCCGCGGAACCAGAACAACCTGTCCGGCGCGCTTCCCGACGCGCCGCTTTCCGGGCACTGGTTCTCTGCACAGTTCCAGGAACTCCTGAAGAACGCGTATCCGGCGCTGTAGGTAGTGGCACCGCCGGTGCGCGAGCGGCGGGCCCGCGCCTGGACTGGCGCGTGGTTGGGTGCCGCGGGGCTCAAGCGTGGAGGATTCGGGACAGTGAACGTCCCGAATCCTCCACGGCCACCTCGAACAGCACGGTCGAAACGCTTATCGGCAGAGCACCAACTACGGGTACCGCAAGAAGGCGTGATCCGCTCGCGGCCGTGGGGCGACGCATCTCGACCATGGGTTCACCCCTGCACCCGACGTTGCGAAAGCCACTTTCGCAACGTTGAAGGTTGCGAAAGTGGCTTTCGCAACCAGCCACCTATGCCATGCCCCTCAATAACCCGAATCGCCACTCACGAGCTTCTATTGAGGGGTAAGGCAAATATGGCGTGATCGGCTCACTGCCGTAAAGGCCCTTGCTCACCCTTAAGGCAGGACGGAGGACTCTCGCGGGCTGACGGCAGGCAAGGGACTCCCCGCTGTGGCCGGGCGCGACCACGACTGTCCACACGGGACACGTCTCGACGACCCAGTGACAGATTAGTGTTTATATGTACGGTTTCAAAGGGGGTCGTGAGTGATAAAGAGGATTCTAACCGTCCTAATCGCTCACGACCCTCACTCAAAACCGCGCATACTGCCCAAGTTGGACATTCTACTTCAGTAAAGTGTCCCTTGTGGACACCCGGGTAACCGTCCCGGCGTCCACTCGCCAGTCCGGACCCGCGCCGGGACACGCCACCTTCGCCTTACCCCTCAATGACGCGCCGTAGCCTGCCACCGCTGGTTCGGGCCGTTGGTGGGCTGGTAGCTCCCGATCCGCGCACCGTCCTCACGGGATTCGCCGGTCACGTCGAGCAGCCGTCCCGTTGCGACGTTGACGAACGCCCAGGTCCCGTCACCGGTGCTCGACAAGGTCCAGCGCGAAGCCGGTCCGTCCGTGCCCGCCGGAACCAGGTTCACCGCACCACCGGCCGTACTGAGCACCTGCCCGCTCCCGGCGTTCGAGATCGTGAACTGATCCCGGTTGCCGTACCGGCCGGTGCGATCGGCCAGCGTCCAACGCTGGGCGGCGGCCGAGTCGTCCGTCGTGCGCTGCACGAGCGAACCGTTCTCGGCGCTCAACGACTTCCCGCTCTGCACGCCGGTGAACGAGAACGCCTTCCCGGAACCGAGGCCGGTCCCGGAGGCGACCGAACCGACACCGTCGACCACGAAGCTGGTCACCGACCGGGCCGGCACCCGCAAGGTCGCCTTCTGGCCCGACACCTTCACCGCTTCGCCCTTCCGAAGCGCGCCACCGACGTCGGTCACCACCGGGGTCACCTTCGCACCGGGCTGGATCCGGGCGAAGCCGGACAGGTCCAGGGTGACGTCCCGTTCGGTGTCCCCCGCGTTGACATGGACCACCGTCGCCAGGTTCTCGCCGCGCAGCGCGGCGGTGCTCGACGGGTCGTTCGTCCCGATCACGCGGTCACCCGGCTTGATGAAATGGGTGAAGTTCCGCATCGTGTGGTACTTCGTGTTCGTCCTGATCGGACAGTTCGCCAGGGTCGCGTTCGCCGGACAGTCGAACGGGATCTGGATCTCGCCCCAGTTCATCCCCTCCGGCCGCTCGCCGCCCGGCTTCATCGCGTTGTAGTCCTCGATCGGCTGCCAGCCGATCCACGCGCTCGGCTCCAGTTCACGCAGGTCGCCGGTGATCTGCCGGGCGAGACCGAGGCCGGGATCCATACTCGTGAAGTCCTGCCCGTCCTTCCAGCTCCCGCCGACCTCGCTCATCCACAGCGGTTTCGCCGCGCCTTTGGCCAGATCCCGCGGGATCGGCCGGTTCCCGGTGCCGTAGGTGTGCACGTTGAGCCGTCCGGCGGCCGCGCGCGCTTCGGGCGACCAGCCGTTCCAGTCCGCGGCGAAAATGTCCGGATTGGTCTCGTCGGGAGCGGAGACGATCGCCCGCGAACCGGTCGCGGCCAGTGCCTTGGCCATCTCGGGGATCAGCCGGGACTGGACCGACGGCCCGATGTGCGCGCCTTCCTGCCTGCCGCCGGTCGGGTTCCCGTCCGGCCCCAGCGTGGTCTTCCAGTAGTTCGTGTTGGGCTCGTTCAGCGGGTTGACCGACGCGAACTTGATACCGTGCGCGCGTTCGAGCGTCTTGGCGACCTTGGCCAGGTAGGCGGTGAAGTCGCCCGTCTTCTCGGTCCGCAGTTGCTCGTCGGTGGCGTTGAACCCACCGGAGACGTACCCCGACACCGTGTGGAAGTACGGCGGCGAGTTGCTGAACGCCTCCCAGCGCGTGACCCGGTTCTTGATCCGGTCCACCCACCAGCGCTGGCTCGGGTCGGCGGCGGGATCGAACTCCGCGGGATCGCTCGGAGTCCACCAGTCCTTGTCCACGCGGGTCGTCCCCGCGGGCGCCTTCCACCAGCCGGGGATCGCGCCACCCGGACGCAGATACGGCGGGACGTCCGGCGCGTTGCCGCCGCCGATGTTGAACCGGGCGATGGTGAAGTTCAGCCCCTCCTCGCCGAACACCATGTCGGCCAGTTTCGTGCGGATCGGGTCCGGATAGCGCCCGGTGGCCTCGGCCATCCACGCGAGGCTGGCGCCCCAGCCCTCGAAGGCCTGATGGCGGTAGGTGGGGTCGGGCCGGACGGTGACCGCGTCGGCGGCCGAGGCCGTCGCGACGGTCAGCGCGGCCGCGGTCAAAGGTACACAGAGGACGGTGAACAGACGGCGGAACGTGGTTCTGCGGCTCATCGGTGAACTGCCCTTCGTTCGGATCCGTTTGCCGATCAGGCTTCGGTGTGCCCCAGGAGCGGCCGGGGCACGAACCGCGCCTCGGTCTCGAGCATCGTGTCCAGCTCCAGCACCACGAGATCGTTGGTCCCGGACCGGACCACCGGCCGCGGCACGTACAACGTCCTTTGTGGACCACGGCGCCAGTACCGGCCGAGCAGGAACCCGTTGATCCAGACCAGGCCCTTGCCCCAGTGCGCCGTGTCGAGGAAGAGGTCCGCGGGTTCGTCGAGTTCGAAGCCGCCCCGGACCATCACCGGACCGGACAACGGCCCCGCCGGGCCCTCGTCCGCGGAGACCTCCGGAAGGAGATCCGGCAACGCGGCCACGTCGATCGGGACGACCTCCCAGCCGGTCAGCGGTTCACCGTGCAGGCACGCACCACCGATGAGCCCCTTGGCCTCGCCGATCCGCTCCCCGTAGTTGACCCGCCCCAGGTCTTCCACCAGCACCAGCAGTTCGCCGCGCGCACGGGGCAAGCGGATCGCGCGGTCCCGGTGCTCGCGAAGCAAGGTGCCGACACGGTCGCCGTCGAAGAACACCGTCGCCCGGTCGCGCACCTCACCGAAGGTCAGGACACTCGGCCCTTCGGAGTCGATGGTCGTCCGCAGGAACGCCAGACGCGGGGTCGGGGTCAGTTCGTCGAACGTGGGCAGGCTTTCGTGGACCTGCGCGGTTCCCCAGCGACGCGGTGAATCGAGCAGCCAGGCGGGGTCGCGCAGCGCCCCGACCGGCGTCGGCGCCGGCCGGGCCTCGGGTGGAACGGTGTCCGGAACCTTGTGGTAGCGCGCGATCACCTCGCGGAACGCGTGGTACTTCGGTGTCGGGTCACCCGCTTCGTCGAGCGGCGCGTCGTAGTCGTAGGAGGTGACCAGCGGCTGGTAGACGCCCTTGTCGTTGGCACCGTTGGTGAGCCCGAAGTTGGTGCCGCCGTGGAACATGTACAGGTTGACCGAGGCGCCCGCGGCGAGCAGCGCTTCGAGATCCGCCGCGGACTCGGCGACCGTGGTGGTGTGGTGGTGCGCGCCCCAGTGGTCGAACCAGCCGTTCCAGAACTCACTGCACATCAAGGGACCGGTCGGCTGGTGCTCGCGCAGGGTCTTCAGCCGCGCGGTGCTCTGCGAACCGAACGACGCCGTCCGGTGGAGCACCCCGTCGAGACCGCCGTTCGCCAGCATCTCGTGGGTGGGCTGGTCCACCGTGGTCAGGGGAACGGTGATGCCCGCGGCGCGGGTGTAGTGGGTCAGCGCGGCCAGATAACGCTTGTCGCCGCCGAAGGCGCCGTACTCGTTCTCGACCTGGACGAGCAGGACGGGCCCGCCGCGATCGATCTGATGCGGCGTGACGACGCGGAACACGTCGTCCAGATAGCCGCGGACGGCGGCGAGGTAGCGCGGTTCGAACTCTCGGACCCGGAGTTCGGTGTCGCGTAGCAGCCAGGTCGGGAGGCCGCCGTTGTCCCATTCCGCGCAGATGTACGGCCCCGGCCGGACGATCGCGTACATCCCGGCCTCGGCGATCAGCCGGAGGAACCGGTCGAGGTCGAGGCCGCCGGAGACGTCGAACTCGCCCTGTTCCGGCGAGTGCGCGTTCCAGGCGACGTAGGTCTCGATGGTGTTGAGGCCCATCCGGCGGGCCTTGTCGATGCGGTCGGCCCATAGGTCGGGGTGCACGCGGAAGTAGTGCAGTGCCCCGGAAATGATCTGGAACGGCTTGCCGTCGAGCAGGAAGTCGGTCTCCCCGATGCTGAACTCAGACATCGCGGACCACCACCGTGGCCAGCCGGAGCGCGGTCCAGGAAAGGGGCGGAAGCGTGGCGGTGATGGTGGTTCCTTCCGGGTCGTGCTCGGCCGTCACCCCTGACAACGGGACGGGCCGGACTGGTGCTGTGTGGACGGAATTCGTGACGTGCCGGTGGTGCCCGTCCGGGACGGCGACGGTCCAGGTCCCGTCGGGCGTCAGCCGGGCGCCGCGGACACGCAACCGCACTTCGGTCTCGGACTCGGTCGACCGGTTGGTCAGGAACACCGCGCAACGACCGTTCTCGTCGAAGGTCGCCGCGGCGTCGACGACGTCCACCCGGCCGTGCAGTCCTGTGTGGATGGTTTCGCCCGTGACGGTGAGCCGCAGGCTGTTCCCTTCGGCCAGCGACGAAACCAGGCTGAACGGGTGGAACGTCGTCTGCCGCCACGCCCGACCGCCGGGTTCGGCGCGGATCGGCGCGATGACGTTCACCAGTTGCGCCTGGTTGGCCATCGTGACGCGGTCGACGTTGCGCAGCAGGGATCCGAGCAGCGAGCCGACGACGACCGCGTCGGTGACGGTGTAGTCCTGCTCGATGATCCGTGGGTGTTCCCGCCAGCCGCCGGCGGCCAGCTCGTGCTGTTCGACGTCGTTCCAGTGGCGCTGGTCCCAGACGTTCCACTCGTCGACGCTGATGCCGATCTTCTTGTCCAGTCCGGCTTTCGCGAGGACGTCGTCGATGATCCCGGCGGTGGTGCGGACGAAGCCGTCGAGAGCGGCGGCGCTGGCCAGGTAGCTCGAAACGTCACCGTCGTGCTCCTGGTAGTAGGCGTGCAGGGAGAGGTGGTCGACGAGCGCCGCGGTGTGCTCCAGGACGGTGCGTTCCCAGTGCCCGAACGTCGGCATCTCGCGGCTCGAACTCCCCGCGACGACGAGTTCGACACCCGGGTCGATCATCCGCATGAGCCGGGCCGTCTCGGCGGCGAGGCGGCCGTACTCTTCGGCGGTCTTGTGCCCGACCTGCCACGGCCCGTCCATCTCGTTGCCGAGACACCAGAGCCGGAAGCCGAACGGCCGATCGGCGCCGTTCGCGCGCCGCCGTTCGCTCAGTTCCGTGCCACCGGGGTGGTTGCAGTACTCGAGGACGTCGGCGGCCTCCTGGACACCGCGGGTGCCGAGGTTGACCGCGTACATCACCTCGACGTCCGCGGCCTCGGTCCACGCGGCGAATTCGTGCAGGCCGAAGCGGTTCGACTCGACACTGTGCCACGCGGGATCCAGCCGGACGGGACGCCGTTCCACCGGTCCGACGCCGTCCTCCCAGCGGTACGCGGAAACGAAGTTCCCGCCGGGATAACGGACGACCGACGGCCCGAGTTCACGAACCAGGCCGAGGACGTCACCCCGGAATCCGCGATCGTCCGAAGTGGAGTGTCCTGGCTCGAAGATTCCGGTGTGGACGGAACGGCCCATATGCTCGACGAACGAGCCGAACAGCCGTCGCGGCACCGCGCCGATCACCTCGGAAACGTCGGCTTCGATCTGGATGCCCACGCCTCACCCCGCGCTGACGGTGAAGCCCTGCTGGTTGCCGTAGTCGACGATCGCCTGTTGCCAGGCGTTCAGTCCGGCGTCGAGCGAGGTGCCGTTGAGGTAGGCCTTGCCGACGGTGTCGCTGAAGACGCTGTTGGCGTAGGTCTGGTACGGCAAGTACGTCCAGCCCTTCGCGACGCTCTTCGACGCGTCGTTGAGCACCTGGTTGATCTTCTGCCCGCCGAAGTAGGGATCGGCCTGGTCGAGGAAGGCGGGCGAGTTCAGGTCGGCCGTGGTCGCCGGGAATCCGCCGCTGGCGATGAACGGCTTGACCCCGTTGCCGTGGTTGAGCCAGCGGACGAACGCCGCCGCCAGCGCCGGGTTGCCGCTCTGCTTCAGCACCGACTGCGTGCTGCCGCCGTTCTCCGCGGTGACCGGCTGACCGTCGTACGTCGGCATCGGCGCCACCGCCCACTTGCCGGCGCCGCCGGGAACCGAGGACTTGAAGTTGCCCGGCATCCAGGCGCCGGTGACCAGCGAGGCGATGGTGCCGTCGCCGAGCGCGCGGAACCAGTCGTCGGACCACTCCTTGATCGGGGCGAGCAGTTTGCCCTCGACCAGCTGGTTCCAGGTGGCCGTCCACTTCTTGGTGCCGGCGTCGGCGAGGTCGACCTTGACGTTCCGCCCGTCGGCGGTGAACGGCTTCCCGCCAGCCTGCCAGATCATGCTGGTGGCGAAGCCGGGGTCGCCCGTGTCGGAGGTGAGGTACTTGCCGGGGTCGGCCGTGTGCAGCTTCTTGGCCGCGGCGACGTACTCGTCCCAGGTCTTCGGCACGGCGATACCGTGGGCGTCGAAGACTTCCTTGTTGTAGAACAGCGCCATCGGACCGGAGTCCTGCGGCAAGCCGTATAGGCCGTTATTCACCCGGACACTGGACCAGGTCGAGGGCGCGTAGTCCTTTTCGAAGGAACCGAAGCCGTACTGATCGAGATTGGCCAGCGAGTCGGTCAGTGCGAACTGCGGCAACGCGTAGTACTCGATCTGGGCGACGTCCGGTGCCCCGGAGCCTGCTTTGATCGCGTTCTGCAGCTTGGTGTACTGCTCCTTGTTGGTACCGGCGTTGACGTAGTTGACCTTGACGTTCGGGAACTCCTTCTCGAACGCGGCGACCTGGTCCTTCGCCGACGGCGTCCAGCTCCAGTAGGTGATCGTGCCGCCCGCCTTGAGCGCGGCGTCGACCGAGTCCTGGTTCCCGGCGACCGGACCGTCCGCGCCGGACGAACAGCCGACGGCCAGCGCCGCGGCCAGTGTCATGGCGACGGCGGCCTTGACGCCTCTACGGATTCGCGACATCGAGTGTCCTTTCGGGACGATGTTCATTGCTTGACGCTGCCCGCGCTCAGGCCGGACTGCCAGTAGCGCTGCATGAGCAGGAAGGCGATGACGAGCGGGACGATGGTGAGCAGCGAGCCGGTCAGCACCAGGTGGTACACCGGCTGGGCGCCGGCACCGGAGGCCTGCGCGCTCCACTGGTTGAGCCCGACGGTGAGCGGGTACCACTTCGGTTCGCTGAGCATGATCAACGGCAGGAAGTAGTTGTTCCAGGTGGATACCACGGTGAACAGCGCCACCGTGACGATCCCGGGCGCGAGCTGGCGCAGCGTCACGGTGAGGAAGATCCTGATCTCCCCCGCGCCGTCGATCCGCGCCGCCTCCAGCAGCTCGTCCGGGATCGCTTCGGAGGCATACACCCAGATCAGGTAGAGACCGAACGGGCTGATGAGCGACGGGATGATGATCGCCAGCGGCGTGTTGGTGAGGCCGAGTTCGCTGAACATCAGGAAGGTCGGCACCGCGAGCGCCGTACCCGGGACGGCGACCGCGCCGAGCACGACCGCGAACACCGCGCGGCGGCCGGGAAAGCGGTACTTGGCCAGGCCGTATCCCGCGGCGGTGGCGAGAATGGTCGCTCCCCCGGCGCCGACCACGACGTAGAGCAGCGTGTTCCCCAGCCAGCGCAGGAAGATCCCGTTGTCGTAGGTGAAGGTCTCGCCGATGTTCTCGAACAGCGCGAACGGTCCGCCGAACGACAGTCCCGAGGTGGTGAACAGGGCGGACTGCGTCTTGGTCGCGTTGATCACCAGCCACACCAGCGGCACGAGCGTGTAGATCAGGTACAACGCCATGACGGCGGTGAGGACGCGTGACTTCCGGGGCCGCGTCACCGAGAACGTGGCCATCACATCCCCTTCCGGGAGCCGCGCAGCTGCACGACATAGGCGATGATCGCGGTGATCACGCCCATCACGATCGCGACGGTGGCGGAGTAGTTGTACTGCTGCGCGCCGAAGGAAAGGTTGTAGGCGTACATGTTCGGCGTGTAGAAGGTGCCGATCACGTTGGGCGCCAAGGTGCGCATGATGTTCGGCTCGTTGAAGAGCTGGAAACTGCCGATGATCGAGAAGATCGTGGCGATGACGATCGCCCCGCGTAGTGCGGGCAGCTTCACGCTCAGGATGGTGCGGAACGCGCCGGCGCCGTCGATCGCCGCGGCCTCGAACTGTTCCTTCGGGATCACCTTCAGCGCGGAGTAGAAGATCAGCATGTTGTAGCCGACGAACTCCCACGTGACGACGTTGCCGATGGAGGCGAGCATCCAGTTGTCCGACAACGGTTTGACCACGTCGCGGCCGAGCAGGTGGTTCAGGTCGGCCGCCAGTCCGAAGTGGTCGCCATAGATGAAGCCCCACATCAGCGCGGCGACCACGGCGGGCACTGCGTAGGGCAAGAAGATCACGACCCGGAAGAAGCCGGACGCGTGCAGGCGGGCGCTGTCGATGGCGAGTGCCGCGATCAGCGCGAGCACCAGCATGATCGGCACCTGCACGGCGAGGAACACCAGCACCCGCTGGAAGGAGTCCCAGAACTTCGGATCGGCGAGCACCTGCGCGTAGTTGTCCACCCCGACGAACGTCGTCCCGCCGAAGAAAGCCTGGTCGCGGAAGAGACTCAGCACGAACGCGTACACGATCGGCGCCAGGAACGTCAGTGCGAACACCAGCATGAACGGGGCGACGAAAAGCCAGCCGCGCCAGTTGCGACGGACTCGTCGCGTGGTGCCCGCACGGCGGGGCGGCGCCGGTGCGGGCGCGACCGCTGTGGACGTCATCGTCCCTCCGGATTCTCCGAGCGAAAGCGCGGCTCGCGAGATGTTTACGTCAACATCAGACCGGCGGAGGCTATCGTGTTGACGTGAACATGTCCAGGAACGGCCGCGGACCGTCGATGGCCGACGTCGCCAGGGAAGCCGGCGTGTCCGGCCAGACCGTCTCCCGGGTCGCGAACGGTCGGACGAACGTCGACGAGGCGACCCGAGAACGTGTGCTCGCGGCGATGCGCCGGGTGGGCTACCGGCCCAACAGCGCGGCCCGCGCACTGCGCAACGGCCGGTTCCGCAGTATCGGCGTGATCATCTCGGCGCTCGCGACCTTCGGTAACAGCCGCACCCTCGACGCGGTCGCGTCCGCGGCCGCGGGCGAAGGGTTCTCGATCATCCTCATGCCGGTGACCAGACCGTCCCAAGGCGAGGTGTCGGGCGCCTTCAGCAGACTCGACGAACAGGCCGTCGACGGCGTCATCATCCTCATCGAGCAGCACGAGCTGGACCAGAGCGAGATCGAGCTGCCCCACGGGCTTCCGGTCGTCGTCATCGACGCGGGCGGCAGGCGCGACCATCCGGTCGTCGACTTCGATCAGGCGTCCGGCGCCATCGCCGCGACCCGGCATCTGCTCGATCTCGGGCACGAGACCGTGTGGCACGTCGCCGGCCCGCCCGAGTCCTACGCGGCCGAACGCCGCCGGAAGTCTTGGCAGGAGACGCTCGAGGCGGAGGGCCGGGAAGTGCCGCCACCGCTCACCGGTGACTGGTCTTCGCGGTCCGGGTACGAACACGGCGTCCGGCTGGCGGGCGATCCCGCGGTCACCGCCGTCTTCGTCGCGAACGACCAGATGGCGCTCGGCCTGCTGCGTGCGATGCACGAAAAGGGCCGGTCCGTCCCTGATGACGTGAGCGTGGTCGGCTTCGACGACATGGACGAGGCCGCCCACTTCTGGCCGCCGCTCACCACCGTCCGGCAGTCGTTCGACGCGGTCGGGAACCGGGCCGTCGCCGCGTTGCTCGCCGAGATCTCCGACGGCGCCGCGGCGGGTGCGATCAGCGTGCCGACGGAACTCGTCGTCCGGTCCAGCACCGCGCCGCCGCGGTCACGGTCGAGGAAGGACTGAAGGGCGCTTCACCGCACGTAACGAGGGGAAAGTCCCCTTCAGCCTTCGAGCACGCCGGCCGCTTTCTGCGCGGCGCCGGTGATGTTGCGGACCATGCCGCCGAAGACCACGCCATGGAACGGCGCGATCCCCTTCCAGTACGCGTGCCCGGCGAGCCCGTGCGGCTCGAACACCGCCCGCTGCCGGTAGATCGTCCCACCGTCCTCATCGGACTCGACGCCGAGTTCGAGCCAGGCGCGGCCCGGGAGCTTCATCTCCGCCCGCAGCCTCAACAGGCGCGGCCGGTCGAGGTATTCGACGCGCCACCAGTCCAGTGCCTCTCCGAGATGCAGCCGTCGCGGATCCCGCCTCCCGCGCCGCAACCCGACCCCGCCGACGAGCCGGTCCGCCCAGCCGCGGACCGACCAGGCCAGCGGGAACGAGTACCAGCCGTGTTCCCCGCCGATCGACTCGATGACGTCCCACAGCGCTTCCGGCGAGGCGTCCGTCCGCTGCTCGCGTTTGTCCTCGTAGACCGTGCCTCCCGCCCACTCCGGATCACTCGGCAGGGGGTCCGACGGCGCGGTCGACGCGTCCGACCAGCGGGTCGGCACGTCGGCGTTCCGGATCCGGGTCAGCGCCAGTTCGACGGCGTGTTCGTAGTGGGTCAGCCCCGCTTCCGGGTCGGGGATGTGCTCGGCGATGGCGTGGTCGTGACAGACCACTTCGTGCACCAGCGACTCGATCAACGGTACGGCGATCGACTTCGGCACGGGCGTGACCAGGTTGACCCACTGCGCGGAAAGCCACGGAGTCAGCACCGGAACGGGCACGACGGCTCGCCTTGGCAGACCCGCGACGACGGCGTAGCGGCGCATCATGTCCAAATAGGTCAGGACGTCTGGGCCGCCGATGTCGAACGCGCCGTTCACTTCCGGTGGCTGGTCTGCGGCGTGTACCAGGTAGTGCAGCACGTCACGGATCGCGATCGGCTGGATGCGGTTGTGCACCCACCGCGGGGTGATAATCGCGGGAAGGCGTTCGGTCAGGTAGCGCAGCATCTCGAAACTCGCCGAACCCGAGCCGATGATCACCGCGGCCTGCAGGACGACGGCGGGCACCCCGGAGTCCAGCAGGACCCTGCCGACTTCGGCGCGGGAAGCCAGATGCGGCGACAACTCCTCGTCGTCCGGCACGATGCCGCCCAGATACACCAGCCGCCGTGCGCCCGCCTTCTTCGCGGCCTCGGCGACCGTCTTCGCCGCCTCGCGGTCGATCGCGACGAAGTCCTTTCGCGCCAGGGAATGCACGAGGTAGTAGACGACCTCGCCGTCGGCCAGCGCCGTCTCGATCGAAGCCGGATCGGTGACGTCGCCGCGTTCGACCTCGACCCGGTCACGCCAGGGCTCTTCGGCGACCTTCTCCGGCGAGCGAGCCACCACGCGGACCTCGTGACCCGCTTCGAGCAGTTGCGGCACCAGCCGCCCGCCGACATATCCCGTCGCTCCGAGCACCACACATCGCATTCCCCGAGTGTTCACGGTGCCAGGCGTGCTCGCACCTCCACGGTCGCGGCGATACTGCTTCGGAGGAACCGGGCGACCGTCCGCCGCTCATCGTCCCCAAGGTCGCGCCATGCGGCGGAGAAGCGCTCGCCGAGGGGCAGAAAGAACTCGGCGCCGATTTCCCGCGCCTTGTCGTGCATCCGCAACTCGACCTTGCGGCGGTCGGTCGCGCTCCGGTCCCGGTAGAGGTGCCCGGCCCGCTCCAGCCGATCCAGCACCGACGTCGTCGCCGACGCGCTCAGATGCAGCGCGCCCGCGAGCCTGCTCGGGCTCATCGGGTCCCCCATCCTGGCCGCGTCCATGATCACCGCGAGCGCGTTGAGGTCGGTCCGGTGCAGGCCGTGCGCCTCGCCGAACATCTCGGCGAACCGGTCCGATTCGACGGTCAGCTGCCGCAGCAGGAGGACGAGCAGGGCGTCCGTGACCTCCTCGGTGTCTTCAGCGCCCTTGGTCATGCCCGAAACCTCCCCTCACGCTGCCCCGTCCGGGTGACCACTCTACTATTTCGATGGTCGAACTATTCACTCGTCGAAGTAGTACTGCCACGGGAGCCATCCGCTCATGATCTCCGAAGTCGAACACCCCGCCCGCACGCGGTCACGTCTGCGCTGGCTGCTCCCCGCCCTCGTCGCGGTGGCCTGGCTGATCTTCGGCGGATTCAGCGGCCCGTATGCGGGCAAGCTGAGCCAGGTCACGGAGAACGACAGCAGCAGCTTCCTGCCCGCTTCGGCCGAAGCGACCGAGGTCGGTGAACTCCAGAAGCAGTTCTCCAGTGCCGCCGTCATCCCGGCGATCGTCGTCGCCGAACGGCCGTCGGGCCTGACCGAGGGCGACAAGCGGTTCCTCGCCGACCGGACGTCGAACGCACGGCTCGTCCCGGCTCCGGAGAGCAACGCGGGCGCGCAGGTCGTCGTGCTCCTCGACGCCACGACCGACCCCGGGGACGGGGTCGAGGCACTGCGTGACGCGCTCGCCCGTGACACACCGGATGGGCTGAAAGTGCTGGTGACCGGTCCGGCCGCGCAGGTCGCCGATCTCAAGGAGGCGTTCGGCGGGATCGACGGGCTGCTGCTCCTGGTCGCGGGCGCGGTGGTCGCGCTCATCCTGATCATCGTCTACCGAAGCCCACTGCTGCCCCTGCTCGTCCTGTTGTCGGCGGTGTTCGCGCTGGGAACGGCGAGCCTCGCGGTGTACCTGCTCGCGGATCACGACGTGCTGGCGTTGAACGGGCAGAGTCAGGGCATCCTGTTCATCCTCGTCTTCGGCGCCGCCACCGACTACGCGCTCCTGATGATCTCGCGCTATCGCGAGGAACTCAGGACGTCCGACGACGCCCGCTCCGCGCTCCGCACGGCCTGGCGCTCGACCATCGAGCCGATCGCGGCCTCCGCCGGGACCGTGATCCTCGGCGTCCTCTGCCTGCTCTTCAGCGACCTGAACTCCAACAAGGGACTCGGGCCGGTCGCCGCCATCGGCATCGGCGCGGCCTTCCTGACGACCATCACGTTCCTGCCCGCCGTCCTGGCCTTGTGCGGGCGCAACGCCTTCTGGCCCTTCCGGCCGGCGGTCGCCCCGCCGAAGGAAGAGACCGGCGGACTTTGGGGACGCGTCGCGGGCTGGATCTCCCGCGCGCCGCGCACGATCTGGATCGTCACGACCGTCGTCCTCCTCGCGGGCGGCGCGTTCCTCCCGCAGCTCAAGGCTTCCGGCACCGCGCAGTCCGACGTCTTCCTCACGCCGGTCGATTCCGTGGCGGGACAGGAAGTCCTTTCCCGCTACTTCCCCGGCGGCTCAGGCTCTCCGACCGTGATCATCGCCCCTGCCGGACAAGCCAAGACGGTGACCGAGCTGGCGCGTGTCCCCGGCGTCTCGGACGTCCGTCAAAGCGGCGAAGCGGGCGGGCTCGCGAAGATCGACGCGGTACTGGCCGATCCGCCCGACTCCGACGCGGCCGTCGCGGCCGTCCAACGGATCCGCGAAGCCGTGCACACCGTCGACGGCACCAAGGTCGGCGGGCCGACGGCGACCCTGCTCGACACCAGGGAGACCTCGGAGCACGACCGGTTGCTGATCATCCCGATCGTCCTGGTCGTGATCTTCCTCGTACTCGCCCTGCTGCTGCGGTCGCTGCTCGCGCCGCTGCTGCTGATCGGCACGGTGGTGCTGTCGTTCGCCGCGACGATGGGCGTCTCGGCGCTGGTGTTCAACCACGTCTTCGACTTCCCGGGCGCCGACCCGGTCGTCCCGCTGTTCGGCTTCGTCTTCCTTGTGGCGCTGGGGATCGACTACAACATCTTCCTGATGACCAGGGTCCGCGAGGAGGCCGGCAGAATCGGCACCCGGGACGGGACGCTGCGCGGCCTGCGTGTCACCGGCGGCGTGATCACCTCCGCGGGTGTCGTGCTCGCCGCGACGTTCGCCGCGTTGGCCGTCCTGCCGATCCTTTTCCTGGCGCAGCTGGCTTTCATCGTCGCGTTCGGCGTTCTGCTCGATACACTTCTGGTGCGCTCGCTGCTGGTACCGGCGCTGTCGGTGGACGTCGGACGGAAGATCTGGTGGCCGTCGAAGCTGGCGAAGACCGGCCGGGAATGAAAGCGGCGATCACGAGCGCGACGAGCGCGGTCGCCGAGCCGAGTCCCATGATCAGCCGGAATCCGTCATGGGACGGCACCCGCACCGGCCCGAAAGAGACGGTCAGCTGCGCGAGGATCACGCCAGCGACGGCACTGGAGACCGACGTGCCGATCGCACGCATGAGGGTGTTGAGGCTGTTCGCGGCCGCCGTCTCCGAAACCGGGACTGCGCCCATGATGAGCGCCGGCATGGCGCCGTACGCGAGCCCGATCCCCGCGCCGATCGTGGCGGACACCAGGACCAGATGCCATTCGCTCGCCATCAGGACGGTGCCGAGGCCGTAGCCGGCGGCGACCACGAGCGCGCCGAGCATCAGCGTCACCTTGGGGCCGCGGGCTTTCGTGATCCGCGCGGACAGCGGCGCGGTCAGCATCATCACCACACCGGACGGCACCAGCACAAGACCGGTGACGAGCATGGTCTGCCCGAGTCCGTAGCCGGTCGCCGCGGGCAGCTGCAGGATCTGCGGCAGCACCAGCGACTGCGCGAACATGGCGAACGCGAACACGATCGACGTCAGATTCGTCAGCAGGACCTGCCGCCGGACGGTCGTCCGCAGGTCCACCAGCGGCCGGGCCGCCCGCAGTTCCCAGCCGCCCCACAGCAGCAGGACGAGCGCGGCGGCCCCGAACAGACTCAGGGTCCGCCCGCTCGCCCAGCCCCATTGCGCGCCTTTGGAGATCGCCAGCAGCAGGCAGACCAAGGCCGTCGAAAGTCCTGCGGCGCCGACGAAATCGAACCTGCCGCCGGTGCGCACGTTCGATTCGGGAACGAACGCCAGCACGAGCGCGGTCACGACGGCGCCGAGTCCCGCCGCCGTCCAGAACAGAAGATGCCAGTCGGCGTTCTCGGCGAGCAACGCGGCCGCGGGCAGGCCGAGGGCGCCGCCGACGCCCAGTGAGGCGCTCATCGTCGCCGTCGCCGAAGCGAGCCTTTCGGGCGGGAGTTCGTCACGCATGATGCTGATCCCGAGCGGGATCACCCCGGCCGCGAAACCTTGCAGCACCCGACCGGCGACCATCGGCACCAACGTGTCGCTCAGCCCGGCGACCACCGAACCCGCGATCAGCATGCCGAGGCTGAGCAGCAGCATCCGCCGTTTGCCGTACATGTCGCCGAGCCTGCCGACCATCGGTGTCGCGACCGCGCTCGCGAGCAGCGTCGCCGTGATCACCCAGGCCGCGTCGGCGGGCGAAGCGTCCAGGAGCTCCGGCAGCTTCGGGATCAGCGGGATGACCAGGGTCTGCATCAGCGAGACCACGATCCCGCCCAGCGCTAGCACCACCACGACCACTTGTGGACGCGGCACGGGCTGAGTCATTCGAAGCCTCCGGAGGGGAGCGGGAGTGAACGACTCCAACTTAAGTCAGTTGATTGACTTATGCCAACAACCCGGGCACTGTGTGAATCACCGGACCACCACGCCGAAGGAGCCCTTGATGACGGAGCCGTTGACGACACAGAGCGATCCGGATCGGCTGCCGAGCTTCCCGTTCCCCACCGACGAGGCACTGGCGCCGCCCGCCGAATGGGCCGAGTTCCGCGCGAAGTGCCCGGTCGCCAAGGTCGCTCTCGCCAGCGGCGACGAGGCGGCGTTGATCACTCGTTACGCGGACGTCAAACGCGTCCTGTCCGACTCACGGTTCACCAGGCCGACCCCTGCGGACAACGCGGCGCGGGTCGCGGACACCGAATCGGGCGGCGTCTTCAACAGCGAGATGGCGGGCGTGATCCCTCAGCACGGCGAAGCGCATCTGAAGTGGCGCCGGATGCTCGGAAAGTGGTTCACCGCCAAGCGGATGAACGCGCTGCGGCCGCGGATGGAGGCGATGGCCGTCCAGCTGATCGACGAGATGGTCGCGAAGGGCGGACCCGCGGACCTCAAGGCGGGCGTGGCCTTCCCGCTGCCGGTGTGGGTCATCTGCGACATGCTCGGCGTCCCGGACAGCGACCGGGAACGGTTCGCCCACTGGTCCGACGTCATGCTCAGCATGACCCGCTACACCCAGGCGGAGTTCGACGTCGCGCAGGCGGAATTCGGCCGTTACATGGGCGGGCACATCGCGGCCAAGCGCGCGGAACCGGGCGAGGACATCCTGAGCGCGCTCATCACCGACACCGACGCCGACGGCGAGCGCTGGTCCGACGCGCTGCTCGTCGCGACCGGGATCGGCCTGCTCATCGCCGGGCACGAGACCACCGCGAACATGATCGCGAAGATGGTGGCGATGCTGCTGGAAGACCGCGGCCGCTGGGAAGCGCTGCTCGCGGACCGGTCGCTGATCCGCACCGCCGTCGAGGAATCCCTGCGCATGGACGCCAACGCGGGGATCGGCATGTCGCGTTACCTCACCGAGGATTTCGAGGTCGGCGGGACGATCCTGTCGTCGGGCACCACGGCGATGTGCAGCATGGCTTCCGCGAACCGCGACGAGAGCGCGTTCGAGGCCGCGGCCGACATGACGCTCGACCGGAGCCCGAATCCGCATCTGGCGTTCGGCGCCGGCGCGCACGCGTGCCTGGGACAGCCACTCGCCCGTACCGAACTGCAGGTCGTCCTCGGTGTCCTGCTGGACAAACTGCCCACGCTGGAACTCGCCGTCGCGGCGGCGGAGCTGCGCAAGGTCGAAGGGCTCGCCGTCGGCGGACTGCGGGAACTGCCCGTGCGATGGTGATGCGCATGACGAGTGAGATCACCGGGGCCCGCGCCGAACGGGCGCACGCGACGCGGGAACTGATCCTGACCGCGGCGGAGCGGCTGTTCGCCGAACACGGCGTGTTCGCGGTGTCCAACCGCCAGGTCAGCGAAGCGGCGGGACAGGGCAACAACACCGCGGTCGGCTACCACTTCGGCACCAAGGCCGATCTGGTGCGCGCGATCGCACGGAGGCATTCGGGGCAGATCGAGGAGATCCGCCGCCGGATGCTCGCCGGTGTCGGGGACAGCACGGACCTGCGCGACTGGATCGGCTGCCTGGTCACCCCGGTGGCCGAACACCTGGCCGCCCTCGGGAGTCCCACCTGGTTCGCGCGCTTCGGCGCGCAGGTGATGACCGATCCCTCGCTCCGCCCGATCATGGTCGAGGAATCGCTGACCTCGCCGTCGCTGGTTCGGATCGTCGAAGGACTCCACCGCTGCCTGCCCGAACTGCCGGCCGAGGTCCGCGCCGAGCGCGGCGACATGGCCCGCCAGCTGCTGGTCCACATGGTCGCCGAACGCGAACGCGCCCTCGCCGAGGGCACCCCCACTCCCCGGTCCACCTGGCACGACGCCGCGACCGGGCTCATCGACGCACTCGCCGGGATCTGGCTGGCACCGGTCACTCCCGGCCCGGACGAAGGAAAAGGACCATGAAGATCACCGTCGACCAGGACAAATGCTGCGGCGCCGGAACCTGCGTACTGCTCGCCCCCGACGTCTTCGACCAGCGCGAGGAGGACGGCATCGTCGTCCTCCTCGAGGACTCCCCCGGCACCGCCTCGCACGACATCGTCCGCGAGGCCGCCGACGTCTGTCCAGGCGCCGCCATCACGGTGATCGAGTGACCCTGCTCGTGGTCGGCGCCTCCGCCGCCGGCCTCGGAACGGTGGAAGCCCTGCGCCGCAAGGGTTACGCGGATCGCATCACGGTATCGGGCGCCGAGCCGCACCTTCCCTACGACCGGCCGCCCTTGTCCAAACAGGTCCTTTCCGGGCTCTGGGAGCCTTCGCGGACCCGGCTGCGGCCGCCCGAACGCCTGTCCACATTGGACGCCGAGTTCCTGCTCGGGGACGCGGCGGTCTCGCTGGACGTCCGGCAACGGACCGTCCGCACGGCCTCGGGCCGGACCCTGACCGCGGACGACGTCGTCATAGCCACGGGCCTGCGGCCGCGCACACTCCCCGGCCAGGACGGTCTCGACGGCGTTCACGTTCTCCGCACCGTCGAAGACGCGCTGGCCATCCGGACGGCTCTGCTCTCCTCCTCGCGTGCGGTGGTCGTCGGCGACGGCGTCCTCGGTACCGAGATCGCGGCGAGCGCCGCCGTCATGGGCGTCCCCGTCACCCTGGCGGGTCCGCAACCGGCGCCGCTGGCCGCCCAGTTCGGCCCGGTCGTCTCGGAACTGCTGGCGGATCTGCACACCTCCCGCGGCGTGGCCCTGCGGCTCGGCGCGGCGGTCACCGGTCTGGATGCACGCGACGGGCGGGTCACCGGCGTGCGGCTGGAAACCGGCGAGGTACTCCCCGCGGACGTCGTCGTGGTCGCGTTCGGCGCCGCACCGGCCACGGAGTGGCTCGAAGACAGCGGACTGGCGCTGGCGAACGGCGTCGTCTGCGACTCCCGATGCCGCGCGGCGGAGGGCGTCTACGCCGTGGGCGATGTGGCCCGCTGGTATCACGAAACACTCGATGTGGCCATGCGGCTGGAGAACCGGACCAACGCCACCGAGCAGGCGGGCCACGTCGCCGCGGTCTTGCTAGGCGAAGACCGGCCCTACACCCCGGTCCCCTACTTCTGGACCGACCAGTTCGACACCAAGATCCACGTGCACGGAACCCTGTTCGCGGACGCCGAGATGTCCATTGTGGAGGGCTCTGTGGCAGGCAGTCGCTTCGTCGCGCAGTACCGGCGCAATGGCGTGGTGACCGGTGTCCTGGGCTGGAACATGCCCAAACAAGCCCGGTCGCGCCGCCCGGAACTCACCGGGGTTCTCGTTGGAGGAAAGCCTTGACCACCACACCGTCGTTCCCCGCCGCCCGAGCGGCGGGGTGCCCGTTCGACCCGCCACCCGCCATCCGGTCGCTGCAAGAGGAGACGCCGCTGGCCCGGGTCCGGCTCTGGGACGACAGCACGCCATGGCTCGCGACCCGCTACGCCGACCAGCGGAAACTGCTCTCGGATCCCCGCGTCAGCGCCGATATCACCCGGCCCGGCTATCCGAGCCCGACGCCGCTGCGAGGCGGATCCATCAGTTTCATCCTGATGGACGATCCCGAACACGCCCGTCTGCGCCGGATGGTGACCGCGCCGTTCACCATCAAGCGGGTCGAGGCCATGCGGCCCGGCGTGCAGAAGATCGTGGACGACCTGATCGACGAGATGCTCGCCGGGCCGAACCCCGCCGATCTCGTCACGGCGTTCGCGCTTCCGGTGCCTTCGCTGGTGATCTGCCGGCTGCTGGGTGTCCCTTACGGCGATCACGATTTCTTCCAGGACAACAGCAACGTCCTGATCAACCGCGAGACCACCCCGGAGGCCAAGGCCACCGCGGGCGTCGCGCTGGGCGAGTACCTCGACAAGCTGATCGGCGAGAAACTCGAGAAACCCGGCGAAGACCTGCTGTCCGGTCTCACCGAGCGGATCCACGCGGGTGAGCTGACCCGGCAGGAGGCGGCCGAGATGGGCGTCCTCATGCTGATCGCCGGGCACGAGACCACCGCCAACATGATCGCGCTGGGTACGCTGGCGCTGCTCGAACACCCGGACCAGCTAGCCCTGCTCCGCGAGACGGATGACCCGAAGCTGGTCGCCTCCGCCGTCGAGGAACTGTTGCGCTACCTGCACATCACACACAACGGACGTCGTCGGGTCGCGCTCGAGGACATCGAGATCGCCGGTCAGGTCATCCGGGCGGGTGAAGGCATCATCCTGGCCAACCACATCGGCAACCGCGATCCCGACGTCTTCCCCGAGCCGGACCGGCTGGACCTCCGCCGCGACTCGCGCCGTCACGTGGCCTTCGGCTTCGGCGTGCACCAGTGTCTCGGCCAGCCGCTGGCGCGCATGGAACTGCAGGTCGTCTACAGCACGCTGTACCGGCGCGTTCCCACCCTGCGGCTCACCACCGGCCTGCCGGAGGTCAAGTTCAAGCACGACGGCTCGGTTTACGGGGTGTACGAACTGCCCGTGGCCTGGTGACCTGAGCGACCACGATCCGCTATCCGGCGCGGGGAACCGGCGCCCTGTGGGCTGCCGGAGCCCGTTCGGCCGGGTCCAGCGCAGTACGGCTGCTGGGGCGGACGCGGGCCGGTCTCCTTTCGGCGCTGTCCTCCCCCGCGACCACGACCGACCTGGCGTGTGCTCTTGGCGTGACGCCGAGCGCCGTTTCCCAGCACCTCAAGGCCCTGCGGGATAGCGGACTGGTCGCGCGCGAACGGTCCGGCCGCAGCGTCCTCTACCTGACGACCCCACTCGGTGAACGGCTGCTTTGACGATCAGAGGTCGATCAGCTCGACAGTCACCTTCGCTACATCTCCCTCCTCGATCCCTTCGGCCTTGCGGACCGCCTTCTTGACCGGCAGCACGTAGGCGCCACGCTTGGCGTCCGGGAAGATCGACGTCTTCCATTTGCTGCCGCCGATACCGACCTGGACCCGGACCGCCCCGAACCCGCGGCGGGGGCCGTCGGTGATCTCGCGGATCTCCTCGGAGATGTCCTCGGGCAGGCTCACGAAGGTCCAGGTCTCCTCGCGGCGGGCGTCCCAGACCCAGAGTTCGGCATCGAATACGACGATCATCGGTGGAGCTTCGCATACGGGACCGACAGTTTCCGCGCGGTCATGAGGTGGTCGCGTAGGTCGAGTGGGGAGGATTCGGGACACTCAACGTCCCGAATCCTCCATCGTCGCGTTCAGGTCAGCGCATCGGCAACGCCCGTTCGAGCCCAGCGGAAACCGCGGTCTAGCCCTGCGAAGGATGCCGCAGCGACCGGGTCGTCGTAGCGCCGAGCACGCGCGACGCCATCCAAGCCAGCGCGTCGGCCGTACGTGCCGGAGTGTCCGACGGCTGCATGATGTGGCTCAGCACGGTCCGGACCACGACGTCGATCGCCACATCCAGCTGCTCCGCATCCAGCGGCGGACCGTAGGCGCGAACACGGCCGCGCAGCATGACCGTCGCTTCGCCGAGGAGGCTTCCGGCCCGCGACGTCAGCAGCGGCAGCAACTCGGTGTCGGCGCCGTGCGTTGCCGAGACGATGGCTCGCAGCAGGAGGTTGTCGTCCGCGAGTTCGAGGACGCCGCGGACGGCGTCGTGGATCGCCTCGACGAGGTCGTCGGGGTGCCGTTCGAAGGCGTCCCGGACGACCGTGAGGAACCGCGCGAGTTCGTGCGAGATCATCGCTTCGGCCAGCTGGGACTTCGAGCCGAGTTCGTTGTAGACGGTCTGACGGCTCACGCCGACGACCTCCGCGAGTTTGCTCATCGTCACCGAGGACCAGCCGGAACGCACGGTCAGCTCGATCGCCGACTCGACGATCGGCTGACGGTACGGGCCACCCGTGACCGCGACTGAGGGCGCCTCGCTCATGATCGTCATTCTAGGCCGCCGATTCCGCGGCGAACGCCAGCGCCTCCGGCCACGGGGCCCGCCCGGCGATGTGGCGCCGGTACTTCATGATCTCGCGCGGCCGGTCGATCGTCAGCGCGCCGACGATCCGGTCCCCGCGCCGGTACAGCGCGGTGAACCCGCCGGAAGCCGGAACGGCGGTCACCACCTCGTCCGCACGTGGCGTGCCGACGAATTGGATCCGGTGGTCGTACCAGTCCGACCAGAAGTACGGCACCGGCGCCAGCGCACGGGCCGACTCCGGGGCGAGCGCGTGACGAGCGGCCGCGGCTCCCTGCTCCGCGGCGTTCGTCCAGTGTTCCAGCCGCATCAGTTCGCCGTCGAACAACGGATTCGAGGCGTGTGCGACGTCCCCGGCGGCGTACACGCCGGGGGCGCCGGTCGCGAGCGTGGCATCGCACACCACGCCGCCGTCGCGCTCGTGCAGCGGGACGCCACTCCCGGCGAGCCAGCCGGTGGCCGGGACGACGCCGATGCCGGCGACCACCAGGTCCGCGGGCAGCACCTCGCCGGTCGCGAGCCGGACGCCGGTCACCACGCCGCCGTCGGATTCCAGGCCGGTGACCGTCGTGGACAGCCGCAGTTCCGTACCCGCCTCTCGGTGGAGCGAAGCGCAGACGGCGCCCGCCTCTGCCCCGACGGACCGGGTGAGCGGGACATCGAGCGCTTCGACGATCGTCGCGGGCAGCCCGCGTTTCCTGGCCGCGGCGGCGACTTCCGAACCGATGAAACCGGCCCCGATCACGACCGTGCGCGCCCCGCGGTCGAGCGCGGCGCGGACGGCCAGGGCGTCCTCGGCGGTCCTCAGCGTGTGGACCCCGGTGATTCCCTCGCTTCCGGGCAGCCGCCGCGCGGTGGCGCCGGTCGCGATCACCAGCGCGTCGTAGGGAACCGTGGTCCCCGCCACCGACACCTCGCGAGTGGTGGTGTCGAGCCCGTCCGCGGGGGCGCCGAGCATCAGTTCGACGCCGAATTCGTCGCGCAGCGCAGCCTCACCGTGGAACGGCTCGATCCGCCCGGGGCCTTCCGCGTCGAGGAATGCTTTCGACAGCGGGAGCCGGTCGTACGGCGGGTGGTCCTCCGCGCCGATCAGCACGATCCGCCCGCGGTACCCGTCCCGGCGCGCGGCCTCCACCGCGCGCAGTCCGGCCAGCGAGGCTCCCACGACGACCAGCGCCATGATCAGTCCCGCAGTTTCAGGGCGAGGACAGGGCAGGCGTCGACGGCGGCCGACAGGTCCTGCCGGTATTCCTCACCGGGCCGTTCGTCGAGCACGACGACCGTGCCGTCGTCGCCGACCTCGAAGAAGTCGGGCGCCATCGCCTCGCACATGCCCAGCCCGTCGCATTTCGCGCGGTCCGCCTCGATCTTCATCATGCTCCGACCCTTCCCGGTGCCACGAAATCGACCTTCTCCCGCACGCCGCAGTCCGGGCAGCACCACGAATCGGGGATCCCCGACCACGGCGTTCCGGCGGGGAAACCCTCACGCGGGTCGCCGAGTTTCTCGTCGTAGACGTAACCGCAGCCGGGGCACATCCCGCCTTCGGTCGCGTCGCCGTGCGTGTCGGTGACGACCCGGGACGGCGCGGTGACGCGCGTTCCGTGGCGCGCCAGGATCTTGGCCCGTTTCGACGGCTGGATGTTGGCGCGGGCGATGTCGCCGTCGAAATGCGCGAGCACGCGCGGATCCATCACGCGCCGCCACACCGGCGGGACCAGTGCCAGCACGATCATCCCGGCGTAGCCCGTCGGCAAGACCGGCGATTCCGCGAAATCGCGCAGTGTCTGGTAGCGGCGGGTCGGGTTGGCGTGGTGGTCGCTGTGCCGCTGCAGGTGGTAGAGCAGGACGTTCGTGGCGATGTTGTTGGAATTCCAGCTGTGGCTGGGATCCACCCGTTCGTAGCGTCGCCGGTTCGGCGGGCCGACCTTCTGCCGCCGCATGCCGTAGTGCTCCATGTAGTTCACGACCTCCAGCAGCGAGAAGCCGATCACGGCCTGGATCGCCAGGTACGGCAGGATTCCCGGGCCCAGCCACACGGTCATCGCCGCCCACAGCACGGCCGACATCAGCCAGGCGTTGAGCACGTCGTTGCCGATCCGGAACGGATGCCGGTCGCGCCGGGCGTACCGCTTGCGCTCAAGGCCCCACGCCGATTTCAGCGAGCCGAACACCGTGCGCGGCCAGAACCGGTAGAAGCTCTCCCCCACGCGGCTGCTGGCCGGGTCCTCCGGGGTCGCCACGCGGACGTGGTGGCCGCGGTTGTGCTCGATGTAGAAGTGGCCGTAGAAGCTCTGCGCCAGCGCGATCTTCGACAGCCAGCGTTCGTGGCTTTCCTTCTTGTGCCCCAGTTCGTGTGCGGTGTTGATGCCGATGCCACCGATGCAGCCGATCGAGATCGCCAGGCCGATCTTGTCCGCGACGGACAGGTCACCGCGGGCGATCAGCCAGAACGCGACCACGAAACCCGCGTACTGGATCGGCAGGAACGCGAAGGTGATCCACCGGTAATAGCGGTCCCGCTCCAACCGTTCGATCACGTCATCAGGCGGATTACCGCGGTCCAGCCCGGCCAGCAGGTCGATCAGCGGCACGATCACCAGGATCACGATCGGCCCGATCCAGAACCACACACCCCAGCCGGTGGCCGCGTGCAGACCGATGGCCAGGAACGCGAGCGAGGGGACGACCAGGCCGATCAGCCACAGGTATCGCTTGCGGTCGGTCCACCGTTCGGTCGAGCCCGCCGGGATCGTGCCCGTCATCTCGCTCATCGCACCCTCCTCCGTTGGCTGGGTTTACAAAACTTTAGGTGATGTACACCAGGTTTGACAAGTGGTCACCTTTTGTAAATCCACCGTTGCTTCATTTGGTGAGAACTTGGCGATATCTTGTGTTCGTAAGGAAACTTACTTAACTTGTGAAACACGCCGCGACCCACTTCGTCCGCCCCGAAGGAGCGCGAATGCCCCGATCATCTCGTCGGATCCGACCCGCCGCCGTGACCGCCGTCGCCGCGGCCCTGCTGGCGCTGCCCGCCACGACCGCCACCGCGAGCACCGCGGCGAGCAGCCCCTGGCCGGGCGCTTCCGCCGTCGCGAACGCCGACGGCTCGAACGTCCTCGGCGGCAACATGAGCGGCCTGTCCTTCGGCGGACCCGACGTCCTCTGGGCGGTGAAGAACGGGCCCGGCACGCTGTACCGCCTCGTGCGCAACGGCACGAAGTGGCAGCCGGACACCGCCAACGGCTGGTCGTCGGGCAAGGCGCTGCGCTACCGCGGCGGCAAGGGAGATCCGGACGCCGAAGCGGTCGTGGCCACCCCGGACGGCGTGGTCGCGGCCACCGAACGGGACGGCGACAACAGCAAGACGAGCGCGCTCAAGGTGCTCCGATACGACGTCTCCGGCTCGGCCAAGACCCTCACCGCCAAGGCCGAATGGGATCTGACCGCGGATCTGCCGAAGGTTTCGGCCAACGACGGCCTCGAAGCCGTCTCGTGGGTCCCGGACAGCGCCCTCACCGCAAAGGGATTCGTGGACGAGCGCACGAAGGCGCCGTACAACCCGGGCAGCTACCCCGGTCATGGCACCGGCCTCTACCTCGTCGGCCTGGAGAGCAACGGGATGATCTACGCCTACGCGCTCGACCAGGCGGGCGGCAAGTACACCCGCGTCGCGAGCTTCGCGAGCGGGCTCGACTCCATCATGGAGCTCGAGTACGAGGCTTCGACCGGCAAGCTGTGGGCGGTCTGCGACAACAATTGCGGCGGCGCCTCGACGACGCTCGCCGTCGGCGCGCAGGGCAAGTTCGCCGTGACCGCCACGTACGACCGTCCGAGCGGGATGCCGGACTACAACAACGAAGGCTTCGCCATCGCGGCCGCCTGCGCGTCGGGGAGCAAGCAGGTGGTCTGGGCGGACGACGGGAACGAAGGCGGTCACGCGCTCCGCGCCGGCACCCTCTCCTGCGGCTGAGCAACCACTCCATTCCGGCGCGGATCCGCGTCGGAATGGAGTGCATCGATTCCGGCCTTTCTCCCGGCCCGTTCCTGAACTAGTTTGTCGGCATGAAATTCATCTCCCTGGCGATTCTTCCGGCGTTGGCCATCCCCCTGCTCCTGCCGTCCGCCGCACTCGCGGGCGACGGCTGGGAATCCATCGGCACCGGGATGACCTCCGGCGCCAGCGGCGTCGCCGTCCTCGCCCGCGACGGCGACCGCATCGACGCGCTCGTCCTGCGGGACAACAAGAAATCCGGCGAGAATCGGGCCGTTCAGGTTCGGCTCGAGCACGGCAAAGTGTCCAAAGTGTACTCGATCGACTGGCCCGGCGAACCCCCGGTCGATCTGGAAGCGGCGGAAGGCGTGCCGGGAAAAGCAGGCGAATTCATTGCGCTCGCCAGCGACGGAAAAGGTTTCCACATCAAGCTGAAAGACCGGCGACTGAAAGTGCTCGGCGCTTTCCAGGCCCCCGAAGGAGACCCGGACGACAATTACGAGGGTTTCGCGCTGAAAAAGGTGAATGACCGATTGTTCGCGATCTGGGCGGACCGCGGTCAGGATGCCCGGCCCGCCACGCTCTACTCCGCGGAGTTCTCCGTCTCGAAGCTGTCCTTCAAGAAGCCGAAGTCGATCCCGTTCCGGGTCCCGTACCCGGTCGCCGACGTCCGGCACACCTCGGACGTCGAGATCACCGCGGACGACCGCGTCCTGGTCTCGGCCGCCTCCGATCCCGGAGACGAGGGCCCGTTCGACTCGGCCGTGTACGACGCGGGCGTCCTCCGCTCCGACGGCTCGATCGCCCTCTCCCCCGTCCCGGCGAAGATCGGCGACTTCCCCGGGCACAAGATCGAGGCCATGACCTGCCTTTCGCGCTCGTGCGGCAGCCTGCTCTACGGAACCGACGACGAGGCCGCGGGCGGTAGGCTCCGGATCTCGACCAGGAACGACCCGGAGGACCAGTGATCAGCGAAGACCTGCGTGAACGCCGCCACAAGATCATCGAAGAGCATATGGACACCGAGGTGGCCCACGAGTTCGAGCGCACACTGGGCACCTTCGACGGCCATCCGCACTACGAGATCATGGCGACGGGGCAGATCTTCGACGGCGACGAAGAGGTCATGGCGTACTACCGCATGACCCGGACGGCCTTCCCGGACCAGCGGCACGACAACGTCCGGTACCACTTCGCCGACGAGTCGGTCATCGTCGAGTTCGACCTGCTCGGCACCAACCTCGGCGAGTTCTACGGCCGTCCGCCCACCGGCAAGGCGTTCCGGGTGCCGATCATCGCGGTGTTCTTCTTCGACGAGGACCGGATCACCAACGAGCGCATCTACTTCGACGCCGCCAGCCTGATCACCCAGGCCGGGCACGCCGAACTGCTGACCCTGCTGGCGTCGGGCGAAGTCTGAACCAGGTGACGTCCGGGGCCACCCTGGCTCAGCCGCCGACGTGCGAAAGGCCGAACGCGGTGAGGAAACCGGCGACCGTGATCAGCCCGGTCCACAGCTGCGCGTCGTCGAAGGCCTCGGGGATCATCGTGTCGGCGATCATGGCGAGGATCGCCCCGCCGGCAATCGCGGTGATCACCGCCAGGGTGGCACCGGAAGCACCACCGAGAACGCCGTAGCCGAGCATGGCCGCCACACCGCTGATCACGGCGATACCACTCCACAGGAGGAAAACGTAGCGCCGACTCCGGCCCGCCCGCTTCATCCCCGCGGCGCTGGACAGCCCTTCCGGAACGTTGCTGATGAACACGGCGGCCACGGTCACGACACTGACGCTTCCGCCGCCGAGCAGGCTCGTGCCGATCACCATCGATTCGGGGACGCCGTCCAGCAGGGCACCGAGCGCGATGGCGGTCCCGGAGCCCGCTTGCTCGGTTTCGGACGGCTGCTGGTCACCGGAGCGTTTGCGATGGCGGGCGCCTCGCCGGGCTAGCGCGACGTTGGCGAGGGTATAGACGAGCGCACCGCCGAGAGCGCCGAGCGCGGTCGGCAGGAAACCGCCTTTTTCGTGCGCCTCGGCGATCAGTTCGAAGGAGACGGCGGAGATCAGCACGCCGCTGCCGAAGGCCATCACACCGGCCACGGCCTTGCCCGGGATCCGGACCAGGAAGCCCGCCACCGCGCCGAGCAGCAAGGCCGACCCGGCCAGTAGGCCCCAGCCGCCCGCGGCCAGTAGTTCCGGCACCCGATCTCCTCCTAGCATTCCGAAACCCGTCGCTCAGTCTGTCCGACCTGGTGGCCGGACGCGCGGCGGGAGGATTGCCCCGGAGAACGCGGGGTACTCGACCGGTATGGAACAAGAAGGCGTGACACGCGACAGCCGACGGCATCCGCCGCAGGTGGCCGCCCTGATCGTCGCCGTGGCCTTTCTCGCGGTCGGCGTGCTCGGTTTCATCCCAGGTATCACGACCGGCTACGAGGGGCTGGAGTTCGCCGGGCACCATTCCGAAGCCCGCCTGTTCGGTGTCTTCGCCGTGTCGATCCTGCACAACCTGGTGCATCTGCTGTTCGGCGTGGTGGGTGTGCTCGCCGCCCGCAAACGCTCCGCTTCCCGTGTCTTCCTGATGGTCGGCGGCGGGAGCTATCTGCTCCTGTGGATCATCGGACTGGTGATCCCGCAGAGCAGCCCGGGGAACTTCCTGCCGTTCAACGTCGCCGACAACTGGCTGCATCTGGGCCTCGGCCTCGGCATGATCGCGCTGGGTCTCCTCACGACCGCGCTCGAACGCAAGGCGGGCGACTACCCGGAGCCCGATATACAGCACCAATGAAAACGTCCGGGCCCGCCGCGGAAGCGACGGGCCCGGACGCTCGGGTCAGGCTCAGACCAGGTCGTAGCGGTCGAGGTTCATGACCTTGTCCCACGCCGACACGAAGTCGCGGACGAACTTCTCCTTGGCGTCGTCGCTGGCGTAGACCTCCGCCACCGCGCGAAGCTCGGAGTTCGACCCGAACACGAGGTCGGCACGGCTGCCGGTCCACTTGACCTCGCCGGTCGCCCAGGCGCGGCCTTCGAAGGTCTCCGCGTCAGCGGACGTGGCGGTCCACTGGACGCCCATGTCGAGCAGGTTCACGAAGAAGTCGTTGGTCAGTGACCCCACCTTCCGGGTGAACACGCCGTGCGGGGACTGCTGGGCGTTGGCGCCGAGCACACGCAGGCCGCCGACGAGGACGGTCAGCTCGGGCGCGCTCAGGTTCAGCAGGTTCGCGCGGTCGAGGAGCAGGTACTCCGTCGGGAGACGGTGGCCCTTGCCGCGGTAGTTGCGGAAGCCGTCGACGGTCGGCTCCAACGGGGCGAACGACTCGACGTCGGTCTGCTCCGGCGTCGCGTCGGTGCGGCCCGGGGTGAACGGCACGTCGACCTCGACGCCGCCGTCCTTGGCGGCCTGCTCGACGGCGGCGACGCCACCGAGCACGATCAGGTCGGCCAGCGAGACCTTCTTGCCACCGGTCTGGGCGCTGTTGAACGCCTCCTGGACCCCTTCCAGGGTCCGCAGGACCTGACCCAGCGTCTGCGGGTCGTTGACCTCCCAGTCACGCTGGGGCTCGAGCCGGATGCGGGCACCGTTCGCGCCGCCGCGCTTGTCGCTGCCGCGGAAGGTCGAGGCCGACGCCCACGCGGTGGAGACCAGCTGCGAGACCGACAGCCCCGAAGCGAGCAGCTTCTCCTTGAGGGAGGCGATGTCCGCGTCGTCGATCAGCTCGTGGTCGACGGCGGGCACCGGGTCCTGCCAGATCAGCGTCTCCTGCGGCACCAGCGGGCCGAGGTAGCGCTGGACCGGGCCCATGTCGCGGTGGGTCAGCTTGAACCAGGCGCGGGCGAAGGCGTCCGCGAACTGGTCCGGGTTCTCGTAGAACCGGCGCGAGATCTGCTCGTAGACCGGGTCGAAACGCAGCGCCAGGTCGGTGGTGAGCATGCCGGGCGCGCGGTTGAGCTTGCCGTCCTCGGGGTCCGGCACGGTGTTCTTCGCCTTGCCGTCCTTCGGCGTCCACTGGTGGGCGCCCGCCGGGCTCTTGGTCAGCTCCCAGTCGTACTCGAACAGGTTGTGGAAGAACCAGTTGCTCCACTGGGTCGGGGTCGGCGTCCAGGTGACCTCGAGGCCACTGGTGATCGCGTCCCGGCCCTTACCGCTGCCGAAGGTGTTCTTCCAGCCGAGGCCCTGTTCCTCGATCGAAGCGCCCTCGGGCTCGGCACCGACGTACTTGTCCGGGTCCGCCGCGCCGTGGGTCTTGCCGAAGGTGTGCCCGCCGGCGATCAGCGCGACGGTCTCCTCGTCGTTCATCGCCATGCGGCCGAAGGTCTCGCGGATGTCGCGGGCGGCGGCCAGCGGGTCCGGGTTGCCGTTCGGGCCTTCCGGGTTCACGTAGATGAGACCCATCTGCACGGCGGCCAGCGGGCCCTCGAGCTGACGGTCACCGGTGTAGCGCTCGTCGCCGAGCCACGTGCGCTCGGGACCCCAGTACACGTCCTCGTCCGGCTCCCACACGTCCGCGCGGCCACCGGCGAAGCCGAAGGTGTTGAAGCCCATGGTCTCCAGGGCTCGGTTGCCGGTGAAGATCATCAGGTCGGCCCACGAGATCTTGCGGCCGTACTTCTTCTTGACCGGCCACAGCAGACGGCGGGCCTTGTCCAGGTTGCCGTTGTCCGGCCAGCTGTTGAGCGGGGCGAAGCGCTGCATGCCCGCGCCTGCGCCGCCGCGGCCGTCCTCGATCCGGTACGTGCCCGCGCTGTGCCACGCCATGCGGATCATGAAGCCGCCGTAGTGCCCGAAGTCCGCGGGCCACCAGTCCTGCGAAGTCGTGAGGACGGCGTCGACGTCCTTGGCGAGCTCGTCGAGGTCGAGGGTCTTGAACTCGGCGGCGTAGTCGAACCCGGCGTCCATCGGGTCGGAAGCGGCGGAGTGCTTCCGGAGGATCTTCAGGTTGAGCTGGTTCGGCCACCAGTCGCGGTTGCCCGCGCCTTCGGTGGGGTGATTGCGGCGGCCCGACGAGACGGGGCAGCCGCCCGCGCTCTCTTCGTTCATTTCGCCGACGACGGCGTCCGGGCTGTCAGACACGGGGATCCTTCCGGGAATCAGAACTAGCGGGGTTCAGGAACGGGGTTCGATCGCACAGTCGGGGCACCGGCCCCAGTAGATGACCTCGGCCTCTTCGATCAGAAAGCCTTGATCGTTCGACGCGGTCAAACAGGGGGCGGGACCGACGGCGCAGTCGACGTCGGCGATGGCTCCACATGATCGGCACACGACGTGGTGGTGGTTGTCCCCGACCCGGGACTCATAGCGTGCCACGGATCCCGACGGCTGGATCCGCCGGACGAGACCCGCGGCGGTCAGTGCCCGCAACACGTCGTAGATGGCCTGGTGAGAGACCTCTCCCAGCTCGGAACGCACGGCACCGATGATCGAGTCGGTGTCGGCGTGCGGGTGGTCGCGGACCGCTGTCAGCACGGCCACCCTCGGACGCGTCACGCGCAGGGCGGCCCCGCGCAGCATCCGCTCGAACTCCGGGGTCGTGGGCACGAGCGCAGTCTGGCCCATTTTCTGGAATGAATCAAGTTCTTGCATCCCGGGCGTGTCTCTCCTGCCCCAAGTCCGCACGCACCGAGGACACGAAGACCGAGCGCCCCGAGCCCTTCACGCGCCGTGACGGTGAGTTTGAGGCCATTGGGACGATTCGGCCGCCCGGCACGGCAAGGGCGGTTACCCATATCGACGCCGCTTTTGTGGCTTTCGTTACAGATTCTCTTCAAGAATTTCACTCCGGACAAACAACTGGCCGAAAACGCATTGATCGACGATTTTCGATATCCACGAAGCGCCTCCGGTCACTGGTCTGGACCGCGTAGCGATGACCACACGAAGGTGCGAAAATCGAACGAAACTTGCTCCCGAGGCAAGGAACCCCCACTGTCACCAGAGGCTTTTGGTGCACATCAACACAAAAGTGGCATCACAGGACACCTGGACGAGTGAGTGAGCACGCCGGAGCGTCGCCGGCCGACCCGCACACGCCTCTCGGCCAGGACCCACAATTCGTTGGCAGAGCATGATTCCCCGCAGATCCGCTGCTCCGGGGCCACACGCACACGTGACCACGACTCACTTCCCCCGTGGTAGCGTCTGCGCCCTGCTCCCCACAGTCCGGCCTCATCCAGCGCACACCGTCAAGGAATAATCATGCCCGAACAAGGCTTCAACGTCGTCGTGGCGGTGGATGGTCCTGCGGCGGCGGGCAAGACCACCACCTGCCTTGAACTGGCGAGATCATTCGACCTTCGCTATCTCGAAAGCGGCAGGACTTACCGCATCATCGCTTTCGAAGCACTTCAACGGGAAATTCCGGTCGACAACGCCGGGAAGATCACCGGACTGTGTGACGACTTGATAACGGAGAGTCGTTCGGTGGGCCTACTGACTTCCGAGCGCTACGCGCCGGACAAACTACGCGCGGCCCCCGTCAACGTCGCCGTCTCGACCGTGGCCAAGATCGCGGAGGTCCGCCAGCGTGTCACCAGCCTCATCAGGCTTTGGGCCAGAGCACAGACACGGTGCGTCATCGAAGGACGAGACATCGGCACCGCCATCTTTCCCGCGGCCACCGTGAAGTTCTACTTGACCGCCAGGCCCGAAATCAGGGCGATGCGGCGAGTACGTCAAGAGCGGGCAGCCTCTTACGAGAACGTTCTCAGTGACGTGATCCGCCGAGATGCCGCCGATATGTCCCGAACGTCGTCACCGCTGGTCGCCGCGGAGGACGCCATCAGAATCGACACCTCCGAACTCACGCTCGTGCAGGTGCTGAACCGCATGTCGTCGGCGTGTCGTAACAGAGGCTTAGAGATCAACCGATAGTGCGAGTACGCTTCTGCTTTGTCTGCGACGAAGCTAAGTTGACCACGAGTATGACTTCAAGTGATCGATCAATGACGAGGAGTATCGGGTTATGAGACCGGCGATGGCGAAGGAAAACGAAGCCGAACCGGTGACAGCCGAATGTCTCTTCTGCCATTTCGATGACGCCTCGGTCAATGACGTACTGTTCGAAGGACGCGAGATCTATGTCCGCTGGGACAACTTCCCGGCGGCAAAGGGGCATGTCGAAGTTGTCCCGAAAAGACATGTGGAGTCCTACTTCGCTCTCACAGCGAGTGAGCACGCCGAAGTCTATGCCCTGATCAAGCGGGCATGGCACAAGATCGAAGAACAGTTCCAACCGGACGGATACACCATCGGCGTGAACGAGGGGCAGGCCGCGGGCAGGACGATCGACCACCTGCACATCCACCTGATCCCACGCTACGAGGGCGACGTGCCGGACCCTCGAGGCGGTATCCGTCACGTCCTGCCGGGGACCAATCCCGACGAATGGCTTGCTTGAGCCTTCCGCGCCTCCACCACGAACCAGTTGCCACGCCCGCTCGGCAAGACCCGGACCGATACGAAGCCGGAAGCGGCCAGCTCAGCCACAACGGCTTCGGGCCTGCGTAACGAGAACCAGCGCGAGGATGACATATGCGCGCTTCGCATCCATCCTTCGCCTTCCCCTTCCTTGAGGCTGATCGCGGTGACACCGCGGGGCGCGAGCACTCGATGGAGCTCGGAGAAGACGTGAGGATGTACCTCGCTCGGGAGATGCAGGACGCTCGCACACGCCCAGACGCCGTCGAACACTCCGGCGGCGAACGGCAGGGCCTGGAGATCGCACTGCACCGCGCCGAAGACCGCACACCGACACCGGGTGTGCCGGAGCAACTCTTCGCTGAGGTCGGTCGCGACGACGGCCGTACCTCGCTCGATCAGGTACTCGGAATCGCGGCCGGCGCCACTGCCGAGGTCCAGTACGAGAGCACCCGGCAAGGACTCGAAGAACCGATTCAACTCACGGTCGAGACCGGGAAATTTGTCGAGTGTGTCCGTGGCCCGGATGAAGGCGGCGGCGCTCTCGTCGTAGGCCGAGCGGTTACGTGACACGAGGGCACGCAAGTCTTCGTCGTTCAGGTGCATTCGAAGTCCTCACGGCCGATGGCCATGCCCAGGTTCGTCATCTCCTCGAGCAACTCCCGCCTGTTGAGCACGTCGTAACCCCGGCCGGCGTCGACGCTCACGCAGCCGACGAACTTGTTGCGCCCGCTCCTGATCGGCGTGACGAAGAGCGCCGTTCGATGCCGGAGGGCCTGGAACTCCTCCCACGTCAGGTTCATCACCGATTCCGGTCCGTACCTTGTGACGTGGTCTTCGTATTTCGCCGGGTCGGTGAGGTGCTCCACCAAGGGCGCGACGTCGAACCGCACCTCACGATCGTGTTGCCAGCACAATCCCACAGCCCCGATGCCTCGCGCCGGGGCAAAGCTCCGCGTCGCTGGAAAGGATGACATCCGATAGGAGGAAAGTCGTTTCAGCACACCTTGTACCGGATGTCGCAGCGTGCGCGTCTTCCGCCACACATGGAGCGCCAGATCGCCGGTGTCCAGTGGCGGATCGATTTTCGCACTGATATCGAGCAGTCTGCCGAACGTGGACAGGACACGGCGACGCATCATGACGTTCCGGTCCACAAAGGAGCGTCGCTGCCAGCTTTCGAAGGGTGTGAAAGCGCCGAAAACACCGGCCACGACGAGAACGACCAGCAACAGGTAAGGGCGGCCGGTCAGGAGGTCATCCCAGAAGAGCTTTGAAGGTACGTTGTAGGCCTTGCCCGCCAGGAACAGGGTCGCCGTCAGCAGAATCGCCTTGTCCGCGGCCTTGGCCGTCTTCCGGCTCATGCCTTTCCGTCGCCCTGGTGCCGCCACGCCTTGCCTGGAAGGTCCGTACGCTCGCCGTTCTCACCGGTCAGCACCACCTCGCGCTTCTCGGTGACCACCCCGATCCTGTGGAAGCTCAACGCTTCGGCGAGATCGTCTACCTGGCCTGGAGATATGGTGAAGACGAGCTCGAAATCGACCGAATCCCCCATGACCAGGCTCAACGGCTCCACGTTCACATGGGCAGCGACGGCGGCCACCGCTTTGGGGACGGGAATGGACCGCTCGTCGACGTCGATTCCGACGCCACTCGACTCGGCGATGCCCAGCAAGGTGGCCTTCAGGCCGTCCGAGGTGTCCTGGCAGCTCGTAACCACTCCGCTGGCCCCGAGCACGAGTCCCTCGCCCACCCTGGCCACCGGCCGCTTCCAGTTAACGAGCAACGAGGGAAGCAGGCTGTCGATGACCAGGTCCGGGACGCCGGAGCGCAGATACGCCATCGCGGCCCCGGCGAGGCCGGTCGGGGCCGTGAGGCATACGGCGTCGCCGGGTTTCGCGCCGGACCGCAACAACGCCTTGCCTGCCGGGCAAACCCCCAGGGCCGAGGCGGAGAGGATCAGACGTTCCGCGCCACCGATGTCACCACCCACGTTGAAGCAACCGAACGCGGCACACGCGTCACGGATGCCTCGCATGACGAGGCCGAACAGGACGTCGTCCATTTCGGCCGGGTACCGTACGACCGAAAGTAGCCCGATCGGCTTCGCGCCCATCGCAGCGATATCGCTCAAGTTCGCCGCGACCAGGTAGTACCCCAGGTCGTATTCGTCCAGGTGCCCCATCTCGTACAGCCTGAATTTGGGGCCACGGACGTAGTCGGTGCCCACCACGAGGTCATGGCTCCCGGCCAGCCGGAAGACCGCGCAGTCGTCTTGCGCATCGGCTCCCGTGGTCAGCTCCACGCGGCCGCCGTCCGGAAACGAAACCGGAGCGAACGCACCTGCCTGGCGAGCGAACAACGGAACGATCGTCTGTGCCAGTCTGGTCGGTTCGTCCGAGAATTTCTCACTCACCACAGGACAGCTCCGCATCGACGGTCGTGACGTTGCCACTCAATTTTCCCGGCCAGTAGTCCACCATTCGCATGGTCCGGCGAAGCTCCCCCTTCCGCATCACCACCGCGTAATCCCATTCCGGGTCCTCGATCGCCAGCACGGCGCCGGCGACCGAACGCAGATACTGCCTTTTCTGCTCCCCCGTCGGCCGATAGACCCGGACCCTTTCCCGGTACACGCGGAGGAAATAGGCTGAAGACGGCCACGGCGAGAGCGCGAGTTCCCCGAGAGAGCCCAGATCCCGGTAGGCGAGGGCGTCCGCGATGAGATGATCGTCCACGGCGTCCCCATCGATGGGGAGAAAGTGCAGATGCGCGTGCGTGATACAGGCGTGGCTCTCCTGTCCGGCACTCGACCCGTGCTCCAGAATCAGCGGCTCACCGAAGGCCTCGCGATACAGCGGCACGATCTCGGCGAGAAAGCCTGACACCTCCGCCTCATGGAGGGAAAGTACCTGAGCGAACGACATGTAGTGGTTCGACGGAAGGAGTAGGAGATGCCCGAGGACGAGCGGTGACATATCTGCCAGCAGGGTCAAATTTTCTGTTGAATATATTAGCCGGGACGGTGGGTCACCTTCGTAGAAACGAGCGAAGGAGGTGTCGCCAGCACCTGAAAGCTCTTCACAGAAATCCGCACCCGCGCACTGCATGGTTTCGATCATGTCGCCCCCTGCCGCCTCGCCTGGTCTCCGTCGATCGGACCATCCTGGATTTTTGCGCACGGATATGGCGGACTTGAACGGTCAATGCGGAGGTTAACTCGAACGTCGTAACCTGATCACGGATTCGTGAACGCGAACTTTGGACAAAAGCAGGACACATCATGGCCGATACCTGGCCACTCACCCGATCGCACGAAAAGCGCCCGCCACCCGGTGGGCGACGGACGCTTTCCGCTATCGCGATCCGCTCACATTTACGGCGATCTCAACGAAATCGCGCACGAATATCCATTCATCGGCGAAATCCGCACTCACCGGCCTCCTCGCGCCAGCAGTTCCCGGACCCGTTCCTGCAGCGCCTCCCGCGGGTACGCGTTCACCTGGGCCCCCGCCATCCGCACCGGGTCGCCGAAGAAGAAGTACTCGTACAGCGACTCACGCCCGGCGAAGCTCGAGACCGACGCGTCGAACGCGAGCTTGAACAGCCGCGCGCGGTCCTTCGCGGGCAGTGTGGCCGACTGGAGGTAGGTGTCGATGTCGGGGCGGCCTTCCGCCTCGAAGTCCGCTTCACCCGGCAGAGCCATGAGGCCGGACGCGGAGAACTTGCGGATGATCTCGGTCAGCCGCGGCGAGACCTTGGTGGGGTACCAGTTCCGGGCGGCGTTGAGGACCTCCCATTTGGGCAGGAAGACGCCATCCTCGCTGAGTTTCCCGTCGGCCTCCGCCGCGCGCAGCACGGCCTTCTCGATCTCGACATAGGAAATCAGCTCCGACAGGTCCTGCTGGATGTGCTGGAAGCCGCCGATGCCGATCGCGGCGGCGATCTCACTGGCGAGGCCGAGGTAGAACTCCGTCTTCGCCAGCGTGCGCGTGACGACCTGGTGGGTCATGAGCGCGCCGGCGCCGGTCTCGGAATACCACGCGTTGCACAGTTCCGGATGCCCCAGCAGGAAGACCCGCTCGTTCGGGACGAAGACGTCGTCGAACACCACGACCGCGTCCATCTCCTCGAACCGCGAGGCGAGCGGCTCGTCGAAACGCGAGCGGCCGTGGTCGAGTCCGGCGCGGCAGAAGTACTTCAGCCCGGGTGCGTCGTTCGGGACGGCGAAAGCGTAGGAGTACGGTGCGTCCTCCGGGGTGCCGCGCAGAACTGTCGACGGGAACACCAGGAGTTCGTCCGCGATCGGCGCGATGGTGGCGAGCATCCGGGCGCCGCGGACGACGATGCCGTCCTCCCGCTCTTCGACCACCTTCGCCGACAGGTTGCCGCCACCCTGCTGACTCCCCGACACCGAACGGTTGACCTGCGGCGGGATCAGGGTGTGCGTCGCGAGGAGGTCGTTCTCGCGCGCCATCTCGTAGTACTTCTCGATGCGCTCGCCGAAGACGGGATCGGCCTGGGAAAAGAACTTCTTCGCGGTCGACAGCGCGGTGAGCGACGAGTTCATGTAGTCGCCGGTGCGGCCGAGGAAACCGTTGGAGTACTGCGCCCACACGGAGAAGGCGGCGCGGCGTAGCTTGAGGTCTTCTTCGGTGCGAGGCACCAGGAACGACGTTCCGACGCGCTCCCCCGTGGTCGGCGATTCGTAGGTCAGGACGTCACGGTGCGCCGGGTCGTGCTGGAGGTCGAACAGCTTCGCGTAGGTCAGCGCGTTGTTGCGGAACGCCGGGTGTTCGGCGACCTTCGAGGTCACCTTCTCGCCGTCGACGTACAACTCCGGCGTCATCCCGTTGAGCTTGTCGAGGTACTGCTGTCCGGTACGGGCTCCCATGTCGTGCTCCTTCTCGGGGTGGACGTCGTTGTCAGAACAGGGATTCGTGGCCTTGCGCGGATTCGTGGATGGTCGAGAACTGCCCGTTGACGAAGCCGAGCGCGTTGCCGGAGCGATAGTCGAACTCCTGCACTTCGCCGAGGAACAGGGTGTGGTCGCCGCCGTCGTACGCGGCCCACGGCGTGCAGTCGAACCAGCTGAGGACGCCGCCGAGTCGCGGCGCGTGTCCGCCTTCGACCCAGGTCGGCGCGCCTTCGGGAGTCGGACGGCCGGCGAAGTTCATCGCGAGCGCCTCCTGTTCTGCGCCCAGGACGTTGACCGCGAACGGGCGGTCTGCCAGCAGGTCGTGACTTTTGACCGTGCGCTGGATCGAGACGAGCACGAGCGGCGGATCCATCGAGACCGCGGTGAAGGAGTTCACCGTCAGACCGTGCCGTTTCGTCGCGGCGTCGAAGGTCACCACCGCGACACCCGTCGCGAAGCGGCCGAGACAGCCGCGGAAGAACTGCGCGGGCGGCCGATACAGGCTCGAACCCGGCGAGAAACTGGTTTCGCGTGACATCATCGTCTGTTCCTGTTCTATAATCGAACAGCCAGTTCAACTATCGAAATGGATCGTATACGATGGTTTCGGACTCCCGCAAGACCGCGAGCACATCCCAGACGCTCAGCCGTGGCATCCGCGTGCTCGAAGTCCTTGCCGACGCCCAAGAAGCGCTCAGCGTCGACCAGATCGCCGAACGCCTCGGCGTCCATCGGTCGATCGCGTACCGGCTCATCCGGACGCTCGAAGACCACGGGCTTCTCACGCGGGAACCCGCGGGGAAATTCGAACTCGGTACGCGTCTGGCCGCGCTCGCGGCGGGGATCAAGCACGACCTGCAGGCCGCCGCGCTGCCCGAATTGACCGCGGTCGCGAACGAACTCGGCATGACGTGTTTCGTGACGGTGATGGACCGCGAGGAATGCGTGACCCTGGTCAGCGTGGAACCCCGGCACGCCGTCGCGTCCGTCGCGCAGCGCCCGGGGTCCAGGCATCCGTTCACCGCGGGCGCCCCCGGCCGCGCGATTCTTTCCCAGCTGCCGTCGGAAGAGTGGCCCGAGGAGGTACGGGAAGTGGCCGCCCGCGGCTACGCGGACAGCCATGGCGAAGTGATCGAGAACCTCAGCTCGGTGGCGGTGCCTCTCCCCCTTCGCGGCCACAACCCGGCGGCACTCGCCGTCGTCTATCTGTCGAGCACACGGGCCCCCGCCGAGCTCGCGGAGCGGCTCAAGGCGGCGGCGAAGGCCGTCCGTGACGCTCTAGGCGGGTGAGCGTCACGGACGACCTGATCACTTGCCGAATCGGAGCGGGCTCACCGCCTGCTCGGCCTCATGGTCCGGTCCGAGCGGGATCCCCGACCGGTCCCGCAGCAGCAAAGTGGCGATGAGGCCGACGACGGTCATCCCGGCCAGGTAGACGGCCACGGACACCGACGTGCCGGTCGCGCCGACCAGAGCGGTGGCGATCGTCGGCGCGAAAGCGCCACCGAGGATCGCGCCGAGCGCGTAGGAGATCGAAACGCCGGAGAACCGGATCGAGGCGGGGAACAGCTCCGCGTAGAACGCCGCCTGCTGGCCGTAGGTGAACCCGAGCCCGACGCTGAGGATGATCAACCCGAGCGCCAGCAACACGATGTTCCCGGTGTCCACCAAGGGAAAGAGCACCGCGACGCCGGCAAGTTGCGCGATCCAGCCCAGCACATACGTGCGACGCCTGCCGATCCGGTCGGAGACCGCGCCCGCCGCCCACGTCGAGAGCAGCCAGGTCGCCGCAGACGCGGTCACCGCCCACAGCACCGGCCCGCGATCGAGGCCGATCGGGCCCTTCGGATTGGTCGCGTAGTTCTGGATGTAGCCGCCGGTGGTCATGTAGCCGACGGCGTTGTTGCCCGCGAACACCAGCGCGGCCACCAGGACGAGCACGGAGTGCTTGCGGAACAGCTGGATGATCGGGGTCCGGGTCTGCTCGCGGCGTTCGGCGATCTCACGGAAGACCGGGCTCTCCTCGACACGACGCCGCACGTAGTGGCCGACCAGGATCAGCCCGACACTGAGCAGGAACGGGATCCGCCAGCCCCAGTCGAGGAACGCCTGGCCGGGGACGAGCAGACTGGTCAGCGCCAGGACACCGGAAGCCAGCAGCAGGCCGAGCGGGACGCCGATCTGCGGCGAGGCACCGAAAAGTCCCCGGCGCTTCGACGGCGCGTGCTCGACGGCCATCAGGACGGCACCGCCCCATTCACCGCCCGCCGAAACGCCCTGCAGGATCCGCAGCAGGATCAGCAGCACCGGCGCGGCGACACCGATCTGGTCGAAGGTCGGGAGCACGCCGATCAGCGTGGTCGCGACACCCATCAGGATCAGGGTGAGCACCAGGACCACGCGACGGCCGTACTTGTCCCCGAAGTGTCCGGCGAGGAAGGCGCCGAGCGGGCGGAACAGGAAGCTCACGCCCACCGTGGCGAAGGAAACGAGGGTGCTGTTCGCGCCGAGGCCGGAGAAGAACAGCTTGCCGAAGACGAGACCGGCGGCGGACGCGTAAACGAAGAAGTCGTACCACTCGACCGTGGTGCCGACGACGGTCGCGAAGGCGACCCGACGTCGATCGGAAGACGGTGGGACGGTCCGGCCGGGCGTGCGTTCATCCTGCGCTGGATTCGACACCTTGACTCCTTTGACATAGGCCTGACGCGAGTGGCGGCCCGCTGGGATCCCCGGGCGAGGCGAAGGCCACTCGGTGCCCGCCTTGCCACTGTGGCACGGAATCATATACGTTATTAGATACGAAGCAAGGGTCGAGGATTCAGGGGAACATGGGCACTTACGAGGCATCAGCGCCTTCCGGCCGCGCGTCCGGTCCGCTGGACACCCGGCCGGGCAAGATCATCGCCGTCCATCTCAGCTACACGTCACGGGCCGCACAGCGCGGGCGGCATCCGGCGACCCCGTCGTACTTCTTCAAGCCGTCGAGTTCGATCGGTACGTCAGGCGGCACCGTCGAACGTCCCGCGGGGACCGAGCTGCTGGCCTTCGAGGGCGAGATCGCGCTGGTCATCGGCACCACGGCCCGGTGGGTCAAGCCCGACAAGGCGTGGCACCACGTCGCCGCGGTCACCGCCGCGAACGACTTCGGCCTCTACGACCTGCGCGCGGCGGACAAGGGCTCCAACGTCCGGTCCAAGGGCGGTGACGGCTACACCCCGCTCGGTCCCGGCCTCATCGACGCGCGCGACATCGATCCCTCGTCGCTGCGCATCCGCACCTGGGTGAACGGCGACCTGGTGCAGGAGGACACCACGGCCGGACTGCTGTTCCCGTTGCGACAGTTCGTTTCCGACCTCTCCCAGCACTTCACGCTCGAACCGGGCGACGTCATCCTCACCGGCACCCCCGCGGGATCGACGGTGGTCTCCCCCGGCGACGTCGTCGTGGTCGAAGTGGACGTCCCCGGCACCTCCGCCAGCAGCGGACGGCTGCACACCACGGTCACCCAGGGGATCCGGTCCTTTTCGGACATCGGCAGCCTGCCCGAGGTCGACGACAAGCAGCGTGCCGAGGCTTGGGGCACTCCCGCAGAGGAGTCACCGGAACAGGAAACGCAGGCGCTCAGCGAAGCCCTGCGCGCCAAACTGCTGCGCGCGCCTGTCGCGGGCTTGTCCGCCCAGCTGCGCAAACGCGGGCTGAACAACATCGCGATCGATGGCGTGCGCCCCAATCTGCCCGGCTCGAAGGTCGTCGGCACGGCGAGGACCTTGCGCTTCGTCCCGAACCGTGAAGACCTCTTCAAATCCCACGGCGGCGGTTACAACGCACAGAAACGCCTCTTCGACTCGGTCGGCGACGGCGAGGTGATCGTCATCGAAGCCCGCGGCGACAAGGGTTCCGGGACACTCGGGGACGTCCTGGCGTTGCGGGCGCGCTACCTCGGAGCGGCAGGCGTGATCACCGACGGCGGGGTCCGCGACTTCGAGGCCGTCGCCGCCACCGGCCTTCCGGTGTTCTCGCAGGGCCCGCATCCGGCCGTCCTCGGCCGCAAGCACGTGCCGTGGGACACCGACGTCGCGGTCGCCTGCGGCGGCGCCACCGTGCTGCCCGGCGACATCATCGTCGGCGACGACGTCGGCGTGGTCGTCATCCCGCCGTCACTGGCCGAGGAGGTCGTCGACGCGACGCTCGTCCAGGAGCACGAAGACGCGTGGATCGCCGAGCAGGTCGGCCAGGGCCGCCCGATCGAGGGGCTCTTCCCGCTGAACCCGTTGTGGCGGGAAAGGTATGAGGCATGGCAGAAGAAGCAGTGAAGACGACCAGCAAATCCGAACTCGCCTACGAGTGGCTGCGTGAGCGGATCGCCCGGCACGAGTACGGCCCCGGTTACCGGCTCGTCCTCGCCGAGATCGCCGGCGCGCTCGACATGAGCGTAGTCCCGGTGCGCGAGGCGATCCGGCGGCTGGAGGCCGAACGGCTGGTGACCTTCGAGCGCAACGTCGGCGCGCGCGTGGCGATGGTGGACCAGAACGAGTACGTCCACGCGATGCAGACCCTCGGCGTGGTCGAAGGGGTCGCCACCGCGCTGTCCGCGCCGCAACTCTCCGAAGAGAACCTCGCGCGGGCCCGCCGGGTGAACGAGCGCATGATCGCGCTGCTGGACCACTTCGACGCGCACGAGTTCACCGCGTTGAACCAGCAGTTCCACTCGCTCCTGTTCGAATGCTGCCCCAACCCGCAGATCCTCGACCTCGTGCACCAGGGCTGGACCCGGCTGTCCGGACTGCGCGACTCGACCTTCGCGTTCGTTCCCGACCGCGCGCACCGGTCGGTCGAAGAACACGAACAGATCCTCCGGCTGATCTCCGAGAAAGCCGACCCGCTCGACATCGAATTCGCCGCGCGCAATCACCGCTGGGCCACCATGCAGGCCTTTTTGGACGCGCGAGAGCGCGCGAAACGCTGACTGAGGAGGACTCTTGACCAGCACGACTCCCCGGCTGATCCCGGACGGCGTCCCGGAGCGGATCCGGCACTACATCGGCGGCGAACTCGCCGACTCGGCCGACGGTGCCGTTTTCGACGTACTCGACCCGGTGACCAACGAGGTCTACGTCCAGGCCGCCGCCGGCAAGAAGGCCGACATCGACCGCGCCGTCGCCGCCGCACGGAAGGCGTTCACCGAGGGCCCTTGGCCGAAGCTGCTGCCGCGCGAGCGTTCCCGAGTGCTGAACCGCATCGCGGATCTCGTCGAGTCGCGGGACAAGCGGCTCGCGGCACTGGAGAGCTTCGACTCGGGCCTGCCGATCTCACAGGCGCTGGGGCAGGCTCGCCGGGCCGCGGAGAACTTCCGGTTCTTCGCCGACCTGATCGTCGCGCAGGCCGACGACACCTACAAGGTGCCCGGCCGCCAGATCAACTACGTCAACCGCAAGCCGATCGGTGTCGCCGGACTGATCACGCCGTGGAACACCCCGTTCATGCTGGAGTCGTGGAAACTCGCCCCCGCGCTGGCGACCGGCAACACCGTCGTGCTCAAACCCGCCGAGTTCACGCCGCTCTCCGCGTCGCTGTGGGCAGAGATCTTCGAGGAGGCCGGGCTCCCGCAGGGCGTGTTCAACCTCGTCAACGGCTTCGGTGAGGACGCCGGCGACGCGCTGGTGAAGCACCCGGACGTCCCGCTGATCTCGTTCACCGGCGAGAGCGGCACCGGCAGCCTGATCTTCGGCAACGCCGCGCCGTTCCTCAAAGGACTGTCGATGGAGCTGGGCGGCAAGTCCCCCGCCATCGTCTTCGCCGACGCCGATCTGGAGACCGCGATCGACGCGACGATCTTCGGCGTGTTCTCCCTCAACGGCGAACGCTGCACTGCGGGCAGCCGGATCCTGGTCGAGCGCGCGATCTACGACGAGTTCGTCGAGCGCTACGCCGCGCAGGCCGAACGTGTCGTGGTGGGCCACCCGCGCGAGCCCGAGACCGAGGTCGGCGCGCTGGTGCACCCCGAGCACTACGAAAAGGTCATGAAGTACATCGAGATCGGGAAGACCGAGGCCAGGCTGGTCGCCGGCGGCGGCCGCCCCGATGGCTTCCCGACCGGGAACTACGTGGCTCCCACGGTGTTCGCCGACGTCAAACCGGACGCCCGGATCTTCCAGGAGGAGATCTTCGGCCCGGTCGTCGCGATCACGCCGTTCGACACCGAAGAAGAGGCGCTGGAGCTCGCGAACAACACGAAGTACGGGCTCGCGGCCTACGTCTGGACCAACGATCTCAAGCGGGCGCACAACTTCGCGCAGTCCGTCGAGGCGGGCATGGTGTGGCTCAACTCGAACAACGTCCGTGACCTGCGAACCCCCTTCGGCGGGGTCAAGGCGTCCGGGCTGGGGCACGAGGGCGGTTACCGCTCGATCGACTTCTACACCGACCAGCAGGCGGTGCACATCAATCTCGGCGAGGTGCACAACCCCGCCTTCGGCAAGGGCTGACCCCGTTCCCCGTCCACAAAGGATGACGCAATGAAGCCGATCCCCACCCCGAAATCGCCGCCGCCGGACGTCCTGCGCTGCGCGTACATGGAACTCGTCGTCACCGATCTGGCGCGTTCGCGCGCCTTCTACGCCGACATCCTCGGACTGACGGTGACCGAAGAGGACGACACGACGGTCAGCCTCCGCACGATCGACGAGTTCATCCATCACAACCTCGTGCTGCGCGAGGGTCCGGTCGCCGCGGTCGCGGCGTTCTCCTACCGGGTGCGGTCACCGGAGGACCTGGACAAGGCCGTCGCGTTCTACACGGAACTGGGCTGCCGGGTCGAGCGCAACGAAAGCGGGTTCACCAAAGGCATCGGCGATTCGGTGCGGGTGCAGGACCCGCTCGGCTTCCCGCTCGAGTTCTTCCACGACGTGCAGCACGTCGACAGGCTCAGCTGGCGCTACGACCTGCACGTTCCGGGCGCGCTGGTCCGGCTCGACCACTTCAACCAGGTCACCCCGGACGTCCCGCTCGCGGTGAAGCACATGGAAGACCTCAACTTCCGTGTCACCGAAGACATCCAAGACGACCAAGGCGTCACTTACGCGGCCTGGATGCGGCGCAAGCCCACCGTGCACGACACCGCGATGACCGGCGGCGACGGGCCGCGGATGCACCACGTCGCCTTCGCCACGCACGAGAAACACAACATCCTGTCCATTTGCGACAAACTCGGCTCGCTGCGGATGTCGGACCACATCGAACGCGGCCCCGGCAGGCACGGCGTCTCGAACGCGTTCTACCTGTACCTGCGCGACCCGGACGGGCACCGCGTCGAGATCTACACCCAGGACTACTACACCGGCGACCCCGACAACCCGGTCGTCACCTGGGACGTGCACGACAACCAGCGCCGCGACTGGTGGGGCACGCCGGTGGTCCCGTCCTGGTACACCGACGCCTCCCTCGTACTCGACCTCGACGGCAAACCGCAGCCGGTGGCCGCGAGGACCGAGGAAACCGAACTGGAAGTCACCATCGGCGCCGACGGCTTCTCCTACACCCGCAAAGGTGACGACGAAGGCGAACTGCCGGCCTGGAAACAGGGCGAGTACAAACTCGGCAACCAGCTCTGAGTGCCGGTTGGCGGAGCTGCGGATGTATCTGAAAGGCGACCGAACGCGTGAACCCGCTCGATCGCAGTGGCGGGTTCACCAGCAGACAATAAGGCGGGGACATGCTCGAACAGGAGAAGATCACCGCGATCGCCGACGAACTGGCGGCCGCGGAGGAGGCCCGGGAGACGATCCCGCTGCTGACAGCGCGCTATCCGGACATGACCGTCGAGGACTCGTACGCCGTGCAGAACGAATGGCGGCGCCGGGGCATCGCGGCGGGGCGCCGTCCGGTCGGGCGCAAGATCGGGCTCACGTCGAAGGTCATGCAGGCCGCCACCGGGATCACGGAACCCGACTACGGAGCCATCTTCGCGGACATGGTGTTCGAGAACGGTTCCGTGATCGAGCACAGCCGGTTCTCGAACGTGCGCATCGAGGTCGAACTGGCCTTCGTCCTTCGTGACTCCCTCGCTGGACCGGGCACCACGGTGTTCGACGTACTGCGCGCGACCGAGTACGTCGTGCCCGCGCTGGAGATCCTGTCGTCGCGCATCGAAATGGCGGGACGGACCATCGTGGACACGATCAGCGACAACGCGGCCATGGGCGGGATGGTCTACGGCGGCAACCCGGTCGCCGTGGACGCCGTCGACCTGCGGTGGGTTTCGGCGCTGTTGTACCGCAACGAAACCATCGAGGAATCCGGCGTCGCCGCCGCGGTGCTGAACCATCCCGCGAACGGTGTCGCCTGGCTGGCGAACAAACTCGCCCAGCACGGTGACCAGCTCGATCCGGGCGACATCGTGCTGGCAGGCTCGTTCACGCGGCCGATGTGGGTGCACCCCGGCGACACCGTGACCGCCGACTACCGGGACCTGGGGGCGATCACATGCCGCTTCGTCTAGACCCGCCGTTCCGGGATCAGTTGGCCGAGCGACCGCGGATCGGCATGTGGGTCACGTCGGGAAGCCCGGTCGTCGCGGAGATCTGCGCGGGCTCCGGACTCGACTGGCTGCTCATCGACACCGAGCACTCCCCCGCCGGACTCGAAACGGTGCAAGCGTTGCTTCAAACGATCGCCGCGTATCCCATCACGCCGATGGTGCGCGCCCCGTCCGGTGACGCGGTCGCGCTCAAGCAGCTGCTCGACCTGGGCGCGCAGAACCTGCTGGTGCCCATGGTCGACAGCGCGGTGGAGGCGGAGGCCGTCGTGCGGGCCGTCCGCTATCCGCCGCGTGGCGTACGCGGTGTCGGCAGTGCTTTGTCGCGGTCGGCGCGCTGGAACCGGGTCGAGGACTACCTCCTGAAGGCCGAGGAGTTCACGTCACTGTTCGTCCAGATCGAGTCGACGGCAGGTGTCGCGGCAGCCGCCGAGATCGCCGCTGTCGACGGCGTCGACGGGGCGTTCGTCGGCCCGTCCGATCTGGCCGCCTCGATGGGTCTGCTCGGGCAGCAGACCCACCCCGACGTCACAGCAGCCGTGCTGAGCACCTTCGAGGCCGTCCGTGCTCAGGGGAAACCGGTGGGGGTCAACGCGTTCGATCCCGCACAGGCCCAGCGCTACCTCGAGGCCGGTGCTTCGTTCGTGCTGGTCGGTGCCGATGTCACCCTGCTCGCTCAAGGTTCGGAGGCGCTCGCGCGGCGTCATCAGGCTTAAGGTCTTCGCATTCACTGCGGTCGAAGGTTGGGCCGTCGTTCCGTGAAGGACCCCTTGAGGGACCCAGGGTCCCTCAAGGGGTCCTTCATGTACTTCAAGCAGGCGAAGGTGGGCCTCGCTCGGGAGGGTCGCCTGCTCCAGCGTGGCGCTCGTGAGCTTTCTGTCGTGCGATGAGGGCGTCGCAGGTCGCGAGTAGGTGCCT
>NZ_QHHX01000018.1:0-97668 GCF_003947485.1 Amycolatopsis sp. WAC 01416
CAGTGTTTCGGTGGTCATAGCGTCAGGGAAACGCCCGGTCCCATTCCGAACCCGGAAGCTAAGCCTGACAGCGCCGATGGTACTGCAACCGAAGGGTTGTGGGAGAGTAGGACACCGCCGGACTAACATTGAACAAGGTCTGGGACCTGGTCGAGAACCCCGAGTTCTCCCAGGTCCCAGACCTTTTTTTCATACCCGAAACCCGGGACACCCGTGACCAGACAGACGACACACGTGATCCAGCGGACGACACGGCATGGCGGCCTCCGCGACCTCGTGTCGTCCCCCTGATCACACGTGCCGTCCACCGGATCACACGAGTTCCGGCTTCAATCACGCGAGTGTCGGGTCCAGACACGCGAGTTACGGCCCTGATCACGCGAGTTACGCGACTGGACACAGGCGACCACACCGGAACACCCGTGACTGAACCCGTAACTCACGTGATCAGAGACGTAACTCGCGTGAGTAGAAACGTAACTCGCGTGAATAGAGGAGTCACGGGGTTGGACACATGAGTTACGGCCCTGATCACGCGAGTTACGGGGCTGGACACGCGAGGGGAGGGGCGGGAGTGGAGGGGTGGGAGTGGAGGGGAGCGCGGCGGGGGTTAAGGGGTTAGGGCGGGGAGGGTTTCGCTGAGGGGGCCGCGGACGACGGCGGAAGCCATGGAGTCGTAGGGCGTTTCGGAGCCGTTGCAGATCACCACGTCGGCGCCGGCCCGGGAAGCGACGCTCACCAGTGAGGCGGCAGGCTGCACGCTCAGCGAGGACCCGGCCACCAGCAGGAGGTCGCTCTCGGAGACGGCGGTCCGCGCGGCTCGGAGCAGGTTCTGGTCCAGGTGCTGGCCGAACGACACGGTGGCCGACTTCAGGATGCCGCCGCACAGCAGGCAGGGCGGGTCGGCCTCGCCCGCTCGGACCCGCTCCAGCGTCGAGCGCATGTCCTGGTGATCGTCACAGGACAGGCAGACGGACTCGAACATCGTGCCGTGCAGTTCCAGCACCCGCTCCGGCGCGAAGCCCGCCTTCTGGTGCAGCCGGTCGATGTTCTGGGTGACGACATGCGTCGGCGCCAGGCGCACGAGCGCGTAGTGGGCGGCATTCGGTGCCGCGTCCCAGCCGGGGTGCACCAGCCGCGCCTGCCACGTGCGTTCGCGTACCTCGCGACTTTCTCGGTACGCCTGGAGGTTCGACATCTTCTCCGCGGTCGGGTCGCGGGTCCACAGGCCCTGCGGGCCGCGGAAGTCGGGGATCCCCGAATCCGTGGAGATCCCGGCGCCGGTCAGTGCGACGACCCGGCCGGCGCCGGCCACGAGGGAGCGGGCGGTGCTCAGGGTGCTGGTCACCCGCTCATCATGCCTCTAGTTGAGCGCGCTGCCCGCTTGCCAGTCCGCCCACGACTTCGACCAGTCGCCGTAGAGGTCCCAGACCGGCAGCTGCGGGCCGCCGGAGTTGGTCACCTCGACGACGTCGCCGAGCCCCATGTTCTGGTAGAACCACTGGGCGTTCGCGGCGTTGAGGTTGATACAGCCGTGCGACACGTTCGAGCTGCCCTGCGCGCCGACGCTGTTCGGGTTCTCGTGGACGAACTCGCCGTCGTTGGAGATCCGCAGCGACCACTTCTCGTTCGCCTTGTAGTACCCCGGCTGGCCCTGGCAGACGCCATAGGTGCACGAGTCCATCGTGTAGTTCTCGTGTTTGTCCGAAATGACGTGGGCGCCCAAATGTGTGGGCGTAGCGTCCTTGCCCATGGAAATGGGCATCGATTTCGCCAGTGTGCCGTTGTGGAAGATCTGCATCTGCTCGGTGTTGCCGTCGGCTTTCGCGACCCAGGAATCGTGCACTTTGTACGTTTCCGTGCGGTCGGTCGCGCCGTAGACGCCATTGCCGAAATCTACGCCGTAGATCATCGCCGAAACCTTGAGCGTCGTCCCCGGCTGCCAGTACACCTTGGGGCGGTAGTGGACGTTCTTGTCGTCGATCCAGTACCAGGAGCCCTCCTGCTTCGGCGTGGACTCCACCGACAGCTTCTTCTCCACCTCGGCCTTGTTCTTCACCGGCTGGCCGAAGGCGAACACGATCGGCTGCCCGACGCCGACACCACCGGACGTGACCGCGGCGGGTGCCGGGATCAGGTTCGGGTTCGCCTGCTGCTTCGGGCTCAGCGTGGAGACCCTGCTCTGCTGCTCGACGGGCTTCCCGTCAGTGCCCTGGGCGTGCGCCACGATCTTGTAGGTGCCGCCGTAGCCGAGCGGCTCGGTGGTCTTCCAGCTGAGCCCGTCGCCCGCCAGTTCGCCCTTCACCTGGTTGCCCTTGTCGGCGTTGCTGACGGTGACGTCGATCAGCTTGCCGTGTTCGGCCTTGACCACCACCGGGATCGCCGGATTGACGTTCGTCCCGCCCGCCGGGTCGATGGTCACCGAAACCGGGCTTTCCTCCGATCCGGCACTGCTGCCTGCTGAATTCGGAGTGTCGCCGGCGGGTGAGCAGGCCGAGAACAGCACTACTGCGGCGAGTATTCCGGCCGTCGAAAGTAATGTCTTCTTGGGAAACATGTGATTCTCTTTTTACGTCGCTCGATCAGCGGAAAGTTCTCTTTCAAAACTACGCGACGAAGAAGACGTGATCGATGCCGGATGGTTGCCTGTCAGGCCACGACGAGACCCGGGGCACCATAAAGTCCGGGGCCATCGACGCTCAATTCGCCCAAGTAGGTCTTCGCGGCCTCATAAGCCTCGGCGGTGAGTGTCGTGGTGTGGCTGAAGTCCAGGGGACTGACGCGCACCGGCTTCGGCCCCGGCACGTAGACCACGGGTACCTCGGCCGCGGCGATGGGCGCCTCCAGTACGGCCTGGTTCCGCATGCTGATCATCGCGGTGAACATCATCACCTCGGCGAAGGTTTGCGGGGTGCCGGGCATCTTGCCGGGGAAGGCACAGTCGAGGACGACGAGCGACTTCGCGCCCATGGCGAGTGCCTGGCGCATCGGCACGTTGGCGACCAGGCCGCCGTCGTAGAGCATGCGCTCCCCGAACGGCACCGGCGGATAGATCCCCGGGATCGCGCAGCTGGCCAGCAGAGGCGCCAGTACGGGACCGGAACGGATGAGCAGCGGTTCGGCGGTGTCGACGTCGGTCGCGACGACGCCCAGCGGCAGCGCGAGATCCTCGAACCGGACGCCCTCGCCGATGTGCTCGTCGATGATCGCGGCGAGCCCGGTGTTGGGGAACAGGTTGGTCTTGCTGTGCCGCAGGGTCCGCACCTGGCTGAGCACGCCGCCGGGGAACGCCTCGTGCCGCGTCATCCGCGACCAGATCCGATCGAGCCGGGCGCCTGCCTCACCCTCGAGCGCGAGGACGGCGGCGTTCAGCGAACCCACCGAGGTGCCGACGACGAGGTCGGGCGCGATCCCTCTTTCGGTGAGCGCCCGCAGCATCCCGACCTGCATGGCGCCGAGACTGCCTCCACCGCCGAGGACGAAACCGATCGGCTGGGGCAGGTTCAAGGCGGCCATGCCCGGAATCTAGTCCTCCGCGCCGACCTTCGCCGGAGTGGCGTCTTCGACCGTGACGGCGGCGAGCGCCTTCTTCTTCTTGTAGCGCAGCAGGAAGAACACGGCGACACCCACCAGCACCCCGACGATCACCAGGCCGCCGGTGTTGAGCACGCCTTCGACCTTCTTGGCGGCCTCGCCGAGGGCGGCGCCGATGCCGATGTGGATGGCCGACCAGCAGGCCGCGCCCGCCGCCCCGGCGAGCAGGAACTTGCGGAACGGCAGCCCCGATGTCCCGGACGCCGCCGGGGTCAGCGTGCGGATCACCGGGAGGAACCGCGCGAAGAACACCGCCCACGCGCCTCGCCGTTCGAGCACGCCGGTCGCCTTGTCCCAGGCGTCGAGGCCGTACTTGCGGATCAGCTTCGTCTCACGCAGGCGCGGGCCGAAGCGTTTGCCGATCGCGTAGCCGAGCGAGTCGCCGAGTGCGGCGCAGACCGTCACGACGGCCCACAGGGTCAGGAACCGGGAGACCGACGTCGCCGTCGTGGCCGCGACCAGCAGCCCGGACTCGCCGGGCGCGATGAAGCCGAGCCCGATGGTGCATTCGGCGAACACCAGTCCGCCGGTCGCCGCGACCAGTCCCGGTTCCGGGAGACTCTGCAGCCAATTGAGAAGATCAGTTACCAACGCCACCAGGTCACTTTACTGATTCGTGACCTGGTGGGTGGCGATGTCGCGGAGAGGGTGACCGGAGTCACCGTGCCAGCAGCGAGCTGGCTTCCTGTGCGGCGGGTCCTGCGGCGGCGAGATGGGCCAAGTTCTCCGACAGCGGCTCGCCGCGGTGGGCCTTCGTCTGGGCGAAAAGGCGACCGGCGCGGTACGACGAGCGGACCAGCGGCCCGGCCATGACGCCGGCGAAGCCCATCGCCTCGGCGGCGTTCGAGTGCTCGACGAACTCCTCGGGCTTCACCCACCGGTCCACCGGGTGGTGACGAGGCGAGGGGCGCAGGTACTGGGTGATCGTCAGGATCTCGCAGCCGGCGTCGACCAGGTCCTTCATCGCGGGCGCGACCTCTTCGGGGGTCTCGCCCATGCCGAGGATCAGGTTCGACTTCGTCACCAGACCGGCCTCACGAGCTCGCGTGATCACTTCGAGCGATCGCGCGTAGCGGAAACCAGGCCGGATCCGCTTGAAGATGCGGGGCACCGTCTCCACGTTGTGCGCGAGCACCTCGGGGCGGGAGCCGAAGACTTCGGCCAGCTGGTCGGGGTCGGCGTTGAAGTCCGGGATCAACAGCTCGACGCCGGTACCCGGGTTCAGCGCGTGGATCTGGCGCACGGTCTCCGCGTACAGCCACGCGCCGCCGTCTTCGAGGTCGTCACGCGCGACACCGGTGACGGTCGAATAGCGCAGGCCCATCGCCTGGACGCTTTCGGCGACCTTGCGCGGCTCGGTGCGGTCCAGCTCGGCAGGCTTGCCGGTGTCGATCTGGCAGAAGTCACAGCGCCGAGTGCACTGGTCGCCACCGATCAGGAACGTCGCCTCACGGTCTTCCCAGCATTCGTAGATGTTGGGGCAACCGGCTTCTTCGCAGACGGTGTGCAGGCCTTCTCGGCGCACCAGGCCTTTGAGTTCGGTGAACTCCGGACCCATCCGCGCGCGCGTCTTGATCCACGGCGGCTTCTTTTCGATGGGAGTCTGGGAATTCCGGACCTCGAGCCGCAACAGCTTGCGGCCATCTGGGGCAGCACTCACTCCGTCACCCTACGCCCGCCGGAGCAGTGGTCGCCGCTCACGCGGGGTCGGGGGTGACGCCCGTCAACTTGGTGGTCACGTCCCACAACGCGGCGCCGAGCGATTCGCTCCTCGCGGCCGTCAGAGGACGCACCTTGACCGGGGCGCCGCGAAGTCCGCCGAGCCCGCGAGGGCCGATGTAGTCGCCGCCTTCGACCTCGGGGGAGGTCGCCGCGAACAGCTGCGGCAGCGTGCCCTGGCGGGCGTTCTGCGCGATGAAGATCTCGCCGATCCGGTTGCCCGCGCCGACGAGCGCGCGCACCACCGGGTTGCGGTAGGAGCGGGCCATCCCCGAACCGAGTCCGGTCCATGTGTAGCCGGGGTGTGCCGCGACGCTGACGACGTCCTCGCCCGCGGCGCGCAGCCTGCGGTCGAGTTCGAGCGCGAACACCTGATTGGAGAGTTTCGACTGGCCGTAGGCCGAACCCGGGTTGTACATCCGGCGTTCGAAGTTCGGGTCGGCGACGTCGATGCGCGCACCTGTCGCCGCGACACTCGACAAGGTCACGACACGCGCTCCCGAGCCGTCGCGCAGCGACGGCATCAGCAGCCAGGTCAGCACCGCGTGCCCGAGATGGTTCGTGCCGAACTGGGTCTCGAAGCCGTCTTTGGTGTGACCGCGCGGCGTCGCCATCACGCCCGCGTTGTTGACCAGGACGTCGAGCTTGCCGCCAGTCAGTTCCTGGACCTTCTTCACGGCTTCGCGGACCGAGTCGAGATCGGCGAGGTCCAGCCGGACGAGTTCGGGCGCTTCCCCGGTCGCGGCCGCGCGAACCTGCTCCAGCGCCTTGGCGCCGCGCTCCGGCGACCGGCAGCCGAGCAGCACGCGGGCCCCCTTGCCCGCGAGCACCTCGGACATGCGCAGTCCGAGCCCCGAGTTCGCCCCCGTGACGAACACGGTCCGGCCGGTCTGATCAGGGATGTCGGCTTCGGTCCAGCGCGCGTGAGCAGCCATGTCGGTACCTAACTACATCGTCGGCAGCGTCGCCACGCCGGATCAGGCGCTCGGCGCGAGCAACCGGAGCAGGTGACCCATGGGGCTGCGGCGGCGGGCGGGTTTCGCGTGCCGTCCGTGCCGGAGCAGGGTGGCGAACGCGCTGCCGACCTTGGTGATCTCTTCGGCCGGTTCGTTGCCGTCGGCCAGTCCCGCCGTCAGCGCGAGAGTGCGCAGTTCGGCTTCGTGCGACGGGATCAGCGCGGGGCGCCGTTCGAGGGCCGCGTCGAGAACGGCGCGGAGGGTCTCGTGCTCGGCGGTGGCGCTGTTCCAGGCGCGGGTGACGGCTTCGACCCTGTCGAGCGCGAGGTCCTGGTCGGCGTAGTCCGGATCGGTCATCTCGGCGCGGAGGTGACCGGCGAACACCTGGTTCCACTTGTACCGAAGCGCGAGCAGGAGCTCGTCCTCGGTGGCGAAGTACTTGGTGGCGCCAGGGATTGCTTCGAGTGAGATCGCGTCGGACGGGTGGTGACCCGCCTGGCGCAGTGCGGCTTCGAGGATGTCGCGCCGCTGGTAGAAGTCGTTCCAGCTCATGATTATGGGCTCCCCTCCGTGACCCGGTTCATACCGCAGGTTTGCGGCATACTCCCGGTACGGACCTGACAGGAGCCAACATACCATGGGTATGGAGTGGGACCGGCGGCGTAAAGTTGTGAAGGTGGCGACAATGAGGTCAAGGCGGCTGGACTATTCCGAGTCCACCCGGTCGGCACTCGTCGAGAGTGCTGTGGAGCTGTTCACCAAACGCGGGTACGCCGGCACGTCTCTCGACGAGATCGCCAAACGGGCCAGGGTGACGAAGGGCGCGCTCTACCACCATTTCAGTGGGAAGCAGGCGCTGTTCGAGGCTGCCTTCGACACGGTCGAGAGCCAGGTCTTCGACCGGCTCGAAAAGATCATGAACGGCCCGGCCTCGCCGTGGGAGCGGGCGCTGTCGGGGCTTCGCGGCTTCCTGCAGAGCTGCCTCGACCCGGCGTACCAGCGCATCGCGATCCACGAGGCGCCGGTGGTGATGGGCTGGGAGCGCTGGCGCGAGGCGGAAGAACGGTGCAGTTTCGGCCTGGTCCGCACCGGGATCCAGGCGCTCATCGAGGTCGGCGAGGTCGACGACGTCCCGGTGGACGTCACCGCGCGGCTGCTGTTCGGCGCGCTGTCGAGCGCCGCCATCGAGATCGCGAGTTCACCGGAGCCGAAGAAGGTCAGCGCCCAGGTCGAGGAGGTCCTGGTGCGGCTGCTCGTCGGATTCCGCCGGGTTCCGCCCGCCGAGCACGGGAAAGCGAGCTGACGAAGCCGTCTATAGGGTGGCTTCGTGGACCTCAGGATCTTTACCGAGCCCCAGCAGGGGGCCAGCTACGAAGACCTGCTCCGGGTGGCCAAGGCCACCGAGGACGCGGGCTACGACGCCTTCTTCCGCAGCGATCACTACTTGAAGATGGGTTCGGCGACCGGCCTGCCCGGGCCGACCGACGCGTGGATCACCCTCGCGGGTCTCGCCCGTGAGACCAGCCGTGTCCGGCTGGGCACCCTCGTCACCGCCGCCACCTTCCGGCATCCGTCGGTGCTGGCGATCTCGGTCGCGCAGGTGGACCAGATGTCCGGCGGCCGCGTCGAGCTCGGCCTCGGATCGGGCTGGTACGACGACGAGCACACCGCGTACGGCCTCGACCTGCCGCCGATCAAGGAGCGCTTCGACCGGTACGCCGAGCAGCTCGCCGTCGTCACCGGGCTGTGGGAAACGCCGGAGGGGGAGACGTTCTCCTTCGACGGCGAGCACTACAAGCTCGTCGGCTCGCCAGGCCTGCCCAAGCCCGCGCAGCGGCCCCGGCCGCCGGTGATCATCGGCGGTGGCGGCAAGAAGCGCACCCCGGCGCTCGCCGCCCGCTACGCCGACGAGTTCAACCTGCCGTTCGTGGGGCCCGACTTCGCCGCCGAGCAGTTCGGCCGCGTCGACGACGCCGCACGCCAGATCGGCCGCGATCCCAAGGAGATCCTCCGTTCGGCCGCGCTCGTCGTCGCCGTCGGCCGTGACGAGGCCGAGGTCGCCAAGCGCGCCGGCGTGATCGGCCGTGAGGTTTCGGAGCTGCGGGAGAACGGGCTCGCGGGGACGCCGTCGGAGGTCGTCGAGAAGATCGGGCAGTGGCGCGAGAAGACCGGGATCACCCGGCTCTACCTGCAGCTGCTGGACCTTTCGGATCTGGACCAGATCGAGCTGATCGCTTCCGAGGTCGCTCCTCAGCTGGACTGAAGTACGTGAAGGCCCCCTTCATTGCGCTAGACGCGGTGAAGGGGGCCTTCATGTACTTGGGTCAGTTCTGCAGGGCGAAAGTGACGCCGGGGGCGGCGGGTGCCTCGGGACGCGGCAGCCAGCGCTCGTCGTTCACCGGGAGGTCGCCATCCAGCGCGGCGAGCACGGCTTCGCGCGCCATCGGCAGCACGGAAGCCACGGTGACCTCGCGGTCAAGCTCGTAGGAAAGCGAAGTGACGCCCGCGTCCCGGATGCCGCACGGGACGATCTTGTCGAAGGCGCCGAGGTCGGGGTCGCAGTTCAGCTCGAAACCGTGCATGGTCACGCCGCGCTGGACGCGGATGCCGATCGCGGCGATCTTCCGCTCGACGCCGCGGTCGTCGGCCGGGATCCAGACGCCGCTGCGGCCCTCGACCCGGCCGGTGTGCACGCCGAGCTGATCGCAGACGGTGATCAGGGCCTCTTCGAGACGCCGGACGTAGTGCACGACGTCGATCGGGTCGGCGAGTTTGATGATCGGGTACCCGACCAGCTGACCTGGCCCGTGCCAGGTGATCTTGCCGCCGCGGTCGACGTCGATCACCGGGGTGCCGTCAGTCGGCCTGTCCTCGGCTTCGGTGCGCTTGCCCGCCGTGTACACCGACGGGTGCTCCAGCAGCAGCATGGTGTCCGGGCCATCACCGTCGGCACGCGCTGTCACGTGCTTTCGCTGGAGTTCCCAGGCTTCGGTGTAGTCGATCGTCCCGATCTCGCGGACGTCGACGGGCTCGGCGGAGGCGCGGCATGACGTGGTCGAAGAGCTCACGTCAGCGACACTACGCCGGGTCTTCCGGCAGGGGGAGCAGGCCCAGCCCGGCCGCCGAAATCAGGCCGACGCCGCCCACGGCGAGTACGGATCCCGCGGTGTCGGTCAGCCAATGCACGCCCAGCACGATGCGACAGAGCGCACCGACCGCCGTCGCCGCGGCGGCGATCGTCATCGCGAGCCGCGCCAGATGCGGACGGGTCCACGCGCACAGCAGCACCGCGACGAACCCGGTGCACGCGACGGCGACCACGTGTCCGCTCGGATAGCTCAGATCGGGGAATTCGCGAGGCCGTTCCCGGTAGAAGACCGGTTTCGCGATCAAGCTGGTCATCCGGCACAACAGCAGGACGACGGCCAGTTTGACGCACAACACGGTCAGGTCCCGGCGGCGCCAGGCGAGCACCGCCAGCACCGCGCCGAGCGCGAACGGGAGGACCGGGCCGAGGACGTTCGTGACCAGACCCGCCACGTGCCCGGAGGCCTGGGTGTGCTGGCCGCGGAACGCGTCGGCGAGGGCGACGTCCACCGGCGGCGGCCGCTGGTCGACGTACAACCCGAGGGTGACGAAACCGATCAGCAGCAGCGTTCCGGCGAGGGTGTACAGGCCACGCCGCACGGTCATGTCGCGGCGGCCAGCGCGTCCTCGAGGGTCGGATGGCGGAACGCGTAACCCGCCTCCTCCAGTACCCGGGGCAGGGCGCGCTGCCCGAACAGCGCCATCTCCTCGGCCGCCTGCCCGAGGGCGATCTTCATGGCGAAACCCGGCACCTGCCAGATCGCCGGCCGGTGCACGGCGCGGGCCAAGGTCTTCGTGAAGGCGGCGTTCGTGGCGGGCTGCGGTCCGCAGAGGTTCACGGGACCGGACAGAGATTCGTTCTCCAGCGCGAAAACGATCGCGCCGACCTCGTCGTCGAGCGAGATCCAGGGCATGTACTGCTTGCCGCCGCCGAGTTTCCCGCCGAGCCCCAAGCGGAACAGTGGCCGCAGGACGTCCAGGAGCCCGCCATCGCGCGCGAGCACCAGCCCGGTGCGGACGCGGACGACCCGGGCACCCGCGGTGGCCGCGCTCTCGGTGGCGCCCTCCCACGCGGTGCAGAGCCCGGCGAGGAAACCGCGCCCGACCGGACTCGATTCGTCCACAATGGAGGGACCGGGATCGCCGTAATAGCCGACGGCGGAGGCGTTGACCAGCACGGGGATCCCGTGCTCGGCGACGGCTTCCGCGAGTACCTCGGTCGGTTCGACCCGACTGTCGAGGAGTACCTGTTTGCGGGCCGCGCTCCAGCGCCCCGGCAGCAGGGGCGCGCCCGCGAGGTTCACCACGGCGTCGACCCCGTCGAGCGCGCCGTCGGCGATCTCCCCGGCCGGGGGATCCCAGCGGCGCTCGTCGGCCGCCCGCTCCTCCCGGCGCACAAGGCGGACCACTTCGTGCCCGGATCGGCGTAACCGGGTCGTCAGGGAGGTGCCGATCAGTCCGCTCGCGCCCGCGATCAGAACTCGCATGATCCGATCGTGTCCTATCCGCGATCCGGTCGCACGCTCAGGTTCTTCAGTTGCCCGGCGACGTCGGAGGCGGCGGTGAGCAGCACCAGCACCGGGATCGTCGCGGCGGGGCGGAGCCGGTAACTGCCGCGTTTGTCCTGCTCGACGATTCCGGCGCCGGTCAGCGCCTTGAGGTGGTGGTACAGCTGGCCGGGAGACCCGAGTTCGGCGGCTTCCTGCAGGGCGGGCGCGGTCTGCGCGCCCTTCTCGGCCAGCGTCCGCACGAGCGCCACTCGCGCGGTGCTGGACAGGGCCGCGAGCACTTCGACCCGCGGCCCGTCCGCGAACGCCAGCATCGGGCCGGGCGTGACGTTGATCGCCCAGCTCAATTCGAGGGGCTCGGTGAGTTCGCCGTGGTAGCCGACCAGGCCGCCGGGGCTCGCCGCGGGCTCGGCCTGGTGCTCGCTGTGCTGGTTTTCGAGCGCGGCGACCCGTGCTTCCAGTGCGGCGATCCGGTCGGCGAACTCAGCGTTCATACCGGTTATCTATACCGTCGCCTCAGCGGAGCGCTCGTTCCAGGGCGGTGAACCGCGCCGGGTCGGACAGCGCCGCGAGCACGAGATCGATGAGCGGCACGGCGTTCTGCATATCCTGGTCGCTCACGCCGGTGAGCAGGACGGCGGCCGTACCCGATCGTCCGCCCGGCCAACGGACGGAAAGACCGATGGTCAGCGAACGCGGCAGGCTTCCGCCCTTGAAGAGCACTTCGCTCGCTCCGGGCGGTACGCGGTCCGCCAGCGGCTTCGCGAGGATCTCGCGCGCGGGTGTGTAGAGGCCCTTCGCGATACTGCGGTGAAGCGAGAACAGTTCCGACGCCGAGCCTTGGCCGTGCCCTTTGATCCACGGCCACTGGGCATCGGAGGTGCCCGGCATGTCCGGCCAGCGCTCGAAGGCTTCGGCGCGGAACCGCGGCTCGCGGACGAACCGTCGTGCGACCGCGTCGCCCATCGCCCGCCGGACGCCGACCGGGCTGCCGGGCGGGGGCGCGTACTCCGGCATCATCAGCATCAGGACCTCGCCGCCCAGCGAACGGGTGTCCGGCCTCGGCCAACCGCCCCGCGCCGCCGCCCGCCGGAGGGCGGGATCGCCGAGGCGGATGCGGAGATAGTCGGTCGCTGCGTTGTCGCTGAAGAGGATCATCGCTTCGGCGAGCCTCGCCAGGGGGACGCGCTGTTCGGGGTCCTTGGCGATACCGAAGTCGTCGCAGGGGACGCCCAGCCAATTGAGCGCCTGGAAATGCGCGCGGCCGTCGGCGACGAAGGGGTGGTGAGCGTCCCAGTCGCCCATCCGGATCTGTTCCTTCGGGTCGAGCCTGCCCTCGGTGACCGCGACGGCGTACGCGCTGAGATGCACGACCTTGATGGACGAGGCCAGCACACACCGGGCGTCGGCGTCGCGCGCGGTACGGCGTCCCGCGCCGTCGTCGATCAGGACGGAGACATCGCCGCGGTGGGCGGCGATCCAGTCGAGCCAGCCCTGTGCGGTCGTCGTGTCCGGCTGGGCCGCGCTCGCGGTTCCCGGCAGCAGCAACGCCGCCGATCCCGCGGCGGCACCGGCCAGCAGATGGCGTCTCGTCAGCATGGGTGACATCCTTCCTCTAGTTTTCCGTAATTCCGGAATACTAGAGTTCCGGTGGCCTGTCAAACCCTCGCAAGTAGGTGACGAATTGCGGAGAGAAAGAAGAAGGCCCCCGCCCCGCCGAAGCGGGACGAGGGCCTTGATCGGCTACCCGAGGATCAGAGACCGAGCTCGTCCTCGAAGTTGCCCTCTTCCAGACGCTGCTTGATCGTCGTGACGAAGCGGCCCGCGTCGGCCCCGTCCACCAGGCGGTGGTCGTAGGTCAGCGGCAGGAACGCCATCGACCGGACGGCGATCGTGTCGTTGCCGTCGGCGTCCGCGATCACGACCGGGCGCTTCACGACCGCGCCGGTACCGAGCATGCCGGACTGCGGCTGCACGATGATCGGCGTGTCGAACAGGGCGCCGTTGGAGCCGATGTTCGTGATCGTGAAGGTGCCGCCCGACAGCTCGTCCGGCTTGATCTGGCCCGAACGCGCGCGGCCCGCGAGGTCCGCGATGCGGTGCGCGAGACCGGCGAGGCTGAGCTCACCCGCGTCGTGGATGACCACCGACAGCAGACCCTTTTCGGTGTCCACCGCGATCCCCAGGTGCACCGCACCGTGGTAGGTGATCTCCTTCGTGTCCTCGTTGTAGGACGCGTTGACGTTCGGGTGCTGCTTGAGCGCCTCGACGGTGGCCTTCGCGAAGAACGGCAGGAACGTCAGGTTGACGCCCTCGCGCTCCTTGAAGGCAGCCTTCGCCCGCTGACGCAGCTTGGCGACCTTCGTGACGTCCACCTCGTGGACCTGCGTGAGCTGCGCGGAGATCTGCAGCGACTCGCGGGTCTTCGTGGCGGTGATCTGACGGATCCGGCTGGCCTTCTGCACGGTGCCGCGCAGAGCGGCGAGCTCCGGCGAAACCGCGGCCTTGCGCGGAGCCGACGGGGCGGCGGCGGGAGCCGGGGCGGCGGCAGCGGGCTGCGCGGCGGGAGCCTGGGCGGCCTTCTGCTTGGCCTCGGCGGCCGCGAGCACGTCCTGCTTGCGGATGCGGCCACCGACACCGCTGCCGGTCAGCGACGACAGGTCGATGCCGTGCTCCGTAGCGAGCTTGCGGACCAGCGGCGTCACGTACGGCGCGTTGTCCGAGCCGTTGTCGCTGCTCGCCGCCGGCTTCGGGGCCTCGGCCTTGGGAGCCGGGGCGGCCTGAGGAGCCGGGGCGGGCTTCGGCGCGGGAGCCGCTTCGGCCTTGGGTTCGGGCTTCGGTTCCGGTTTGGGTTCCGGCTTCGGCTCGGGCTTGGGTTCCGGCTTGGGCTCGGCCTTCGGAGCCGGGGCGGAACCGGCGGCACCGATCACCGCGAGCACCCCGCCGACCTCGACGGTCTCGTCCTCACCGGCGCGGATCTCCAGCACGGTGCCGGCGACCGGGGACGGGACCTCGGTGTCGACCTTGTCCGTGGAGATCTCGAGCAGCGGCTCGTCGACCTCGACGCTCTCGCCGACCTGCTTGAGCCACCGGGTGACGGTGCCCTCGGTGACGCTCTCGCCCAGCTCGGGCAGCTTCACCTCGGTGCCTTCACCACCCGAAGCCGGCGCGGTGTCCGGCTGGGACGGCGCGGAGGCCTCCTCCTGCGCGGGCTCCGGCTCGGGCTCGGGCTGCGCCTCTTCGGCGGCGGGCTCGGCGGAACCGGAGGACTCCGGCACCCCGCCGGTCCCGTCGTCGATGACGGCGAGCTCGCCGCCGACCTCGACGGTCTCGTCTTCCTGCGCGCTGATCTTCACGACCTTGCCGGCGACCGGGGACGGGACCTCGGTGTCAACCTTGTCCGTGGAGATCTCGAGCAACGGCTCGTCGACCTCGACGGTGTCGCCCTCCTGCTTCAACCACCGGGTGACGGTGCCCTCGGTGACGCTCTCACCGAGCTCCGGCAACGTGACGGAGTAGGCCATCGTTCGCTGACTCCCTTGATATGTCTTGCTTGGTCTGATTCTTCGACGGTGAGACGTCAGCTGTGGACGTGCAGCGGCTTGCCCGCGAGGGCGAGGAACGCTTCACCGAGGGCCTCGGTCTGGGTGGGGTGCGCGTGGATGAGGGGAGCCACGTCCTCGGGGAACGCCTCCCAGCTGTAGATCAGCTGTGCTTCGCCGATCAGCTCGCCGACGCGGTCGCCCACCATGTGCACGCCGACGACCGGCCCTTCCGGAGCCTTGATCAGCTTGACCCCACCGGAGGTCTTGAGGATCTGGCTCTTGCCGTTGCCGCCGAGGTCGTAGGTGAAGGTGGTGACCTCGGAGCCGTACTTCTCCTTCGCCTGCGACTCGGTGAGCCCGACCGAAGCGACCTCGGGGTGCGAGTAGGTGACGCGCGGGATGCCGCTCTCGTCGATCACGCGCGGCTCCTGGCCGGCGATCTCTTCCGCGACGAAGATGCCCTGCTGGAACCCGCGGTGCGCGAGCTGCAGGCCGGGGACGATGTCACCGACGGCGTAGACGTTCGGCAGGTTGGTGCGCAGGCGGTCGTCGGTGAGGACGAAGCCGCGCTCCATCTTGACGCCGGCCTCCTCGTACCCGTGCCCGGCCGAGTTCGGGCCGCGGCCGACGGCGACCAGCAGCAGGTCGGCTTCCAGCGTCTCGCCGGACTCCAGCGACACGCTCACACCGTTGTCGTCCTGCTTGGCGCCGGTGAACCGGACACCGGTCTTGAAGCCGATCTTGCGACGACGGAAAGCGCGCTCGAGCTGCTTGGACGCGTACTCGTCCTCGTTCGGGACCAGGCGGGGCAGCGCCTCCACGATGGTGACGTCGACGCCGAAGGACGCCCAGACGGACGCGAATTCGACACCGATGACACCACCGCCGAGGACGATGACCTTCTTCGGGATGTAGTCCAGCGAAAGCGCCTGCTCGCTCGCGATGATGCGGCCGCCCAGCTCGAGGCCGGGCAGCGTCTTCGAGTACGAGCCGGTGGCGAGGATGACGTTCTTGCCGGTGTAGCGGGTGCCTTCGACCTCGACGGTCGTGCCGCCGACGAACGTTCCGGTGCCCTCGACGAGGTTCACCTTGTGCGCCTTGGCCAGGCCCTGGAGGCCCTTGTACAGGCGGGAGACGATCCCGTCCTTGTACTTGTTGACCCCGGCGATGTCGATGCCTTCCAGCACGGCCTTGACACCGAAGGTCTCGGCGTCGCGGGTCTCGTCGGCGACCTCCGCCGCGTGCAGGAGGGCCTTGGTCGGGATGCAGCCTCGGTGGAGGCACGTCCCGCCAAGCTTGTCCTTTTCGATCAGGGTGACGGAAAGGCCCAGCTCGGCCGCGCGGAACGCGGCGGCGTAGCCGCCCGATCCGCCACCCAGGATCACAAGGTCGGCGGAGGTGTCGGTCACTTCAATAACTCCTCGGCAAGCGGTAGGGGTGGAGCTCTGGCGCCGCTTCGCGCGGTATACGCGCGCGCGGACACTTGCCATCTTGTCACTACGTGTGGAGAGCCTGCGACCTAGGCCGCGTCCTGTGACCCACGGGACACGGCCCGCGTGGGTCACCACGGGGAGCACACGCCCGAGTCGGGATAATGGACATCGGACACGAGTGGGAAGTGAGGTGGTCGGAGTGGGTCTGTTCGACTCGCTGCGCCGGCGCTCCAAAGGCGGGCAAAAGCCCGGTACGCTGCGGAAAGCCTCTTCAAACGACTTCAAGCATCTCGAGGAGTGGGCCTCTTCGAGGACCGGTGTCGAGGCCTATGTGGAGCCCAAGACCAACGTCACGGAGACCACCGTCGTCCTCATCGCCCATGACGGCGAGTGGACCAGGCGCCGGATCGAGAGCCTGGACGCGGCGCAGCAGTTCGGCCGCAAACGGTCCATCCCCGTGTACGAGGTCGCCCGGGTCGGCTACCCGAAGCGGATGCGGGAGTACACCGAGCGTAAGAAGCGCGGCGAAGCCTGAGTGGTCGTGAGTGGCGATTCGGGTTAGAACCCGAATCGCCACTCACGACCAGCTGTACCGACCACGCCACCTTTGCCTTACCACTCACGAGGCCTGTGCCAGCAACAGCAGGTGCCGCTCGAGCAGCGCCCGGAACGTCGGGTGCACGGTCGTGCCCAAAGCCGGGTCGATCTCGACCGTCCGCCACTGCTCCCCGGCGGCGGTGAGCAGCACGACGGCCGGGTCCGCGATCACGACGACGCCGCCTTCCGCGCGGAGTTCCGCCGTCCCGAGAAGCCGGGGGAAGACGACGTCGGCGGGCAGGCCGTCGCAGGTCAGCAGGAACTCTCTGTAATCAGCGGGCAGCCGGAGTCCGAGGCGTGCTTCGGCCGAGTCGATGTTCCTGGCCGAGGCCGCCGGGGGCACGGTGCCGCCGCCGCGCAGCCGGAGGATGCCCGCGATCATCTCGCGCCACGATCCGGTGTCCGGCGGGTAGCGCTCGTACAGCGCCGCGACCAGCGCTCCTGCGCACAGCCCCGTCCACTCGCCGAGTCCGAGCGGGTCGGCTCCGGCGGCTAGACGCGGCGCGAGCCGTCGTGTCGCGGCGAGCACGGCGACGTCCGGGCGGCCCTGGCGCGAGGCGATCCCGGCCCAGGCGTCGAGGTCGCCGCGCGAGACGGCGTCGCGTAACCGGTCCGGACGCGATGGCCCGAGGTGCGAGACGACCTCGCCGATCGGGGAGCCGCCGAGCAGACCGTCGAGATCGGACACTCGCCGGGCGAGGTACTCGTCGTGGGCGCGTTCCTCGGCGTCGAGATCGAGCGGAGTCAGCGCGGCCGCCCATTCCGGCCGCGCGCCGTACGCCTCGAAGAGCATCGCCCACGCGCGGGCCTGCACGGCGCCCGGGACGAGCGCGGTGACGGGACGTTCGGTGAGCGCGTGCCAATGCGTGATCAGCCGGTCGGCTTCCGCCATCGCCCCGGACGCGGCGAACAACAGCGCCGCGTGCGCGATCCGGTCGTCGAGCGTCGCGTCCTCACCGCTCAGCACATCGTTTATCGCACCTTCGAGATACGCGTCCCTGTCCACGGAAACGACCTTGCCACAACGGGGTTCGCCCTGCCCGCCGCCTCATGGGGCAGTTCATCGTGCCATGCGTTGACGGCTGCTCCATTCGGCAGCCACGCTGGTGACATCCGCATCGACCGGATCGACCGGACGGCGTCGCGCCGGATTTCCCGCGACGCCGAATCCGGTTGTTCTCCGCGCGTGGATGACAAAAGGGGTGGGGAATGGCCGTCACTTCCATCGGCATGGTGTTCTTCCCGCACTGCGACCTGCACGTCGCGCGGACCGGAACACCTCCGCTCCGGGTGTCCTTCCAGGCACTGACCTTCGACGACGGCAAACCCGATCGCTACGCGCTCGCGGACATCACCAAGGAATGCGCCTTCGATTTCTTCGCGCCCCACAAAGAGGTCGGGAAGCGGCTGGAAGGTCTCCCGTCCGTCGACCCGCTGACCGGCTTGGTGACCGCGAGGGAACTGGGCGTCTTCCTGTTCCAGGTGCGCTGGCGGGAGATCTACCTGGTCGGTCGCCTGCAGGTACATGATCGCGCCGAGTCCTGGTGGTTCGGCAACGACTCCATCACCACGGCGTTCGAACCGGATCGGCCGGGAAATCCGGGGGTGGCGCACGCGCAGCCGTCGCTCTACGCGAAGTTCAGCGACGACGCCACGGGCGCCGATCGAATCGGGGACATCACCGGGCACGGCTACGTGACGCTGACTCCCGACGACGCGGCGAAGCTCGCGATAACACCGCAGGGCCGTCTGCGCGGGCTCGCCGAAACAGTGGATCCCACCCTGCCGACGGGGATCAAAGGCGCTTTTCTCGGCGTGACGAACGGCTTGCCGGTGCGGGTGGTCGACTACGCGAAGACCCGCCAGGACCTGATCCCGGTGCAGACGCCCGACGTGGCGCACGCGGATGACCTGGCCGACATCGTCTTCATCCCGGAAGGGTTCATCGACGACCCCGCCGACCGCGCCCTGTTCGACGAAGTCGTCACCAAGACCGTGCAGGACATCTTCGACAAGCCGAGGCATGAGCCGTACGCGATGCTCGAAGGGAGCTTCAACATCTTCAAGGCTTTCCTGCCCTCGCGCGAGCATTATCTCACCACGGGTTTCCGGGTCACGGACGAGAATTTCTCCAAGGCGATCCCCATTCCTTTCAACGGGAAAGCGGGTGAGAAGGAAACCAGCTACACGATGCAGCAACTGGTGGCCAGGGTCGGCCTGCCGATGCACAACGAAAGCCGGTTCGACCCGCTGTCGATCTGGATCACGCAGAGCCTCAAGGATTTCGACCCGAACCTGGTGGACAGCCAGCTGATCGCCCGGTGGAAGACCCACGACGCGGCGGGGATCCTGCACGCGCGCGACACGGTCTTCGGTATGTATCTCGGCAGGCGTGCCGGCGATCGGCCGTTCGGGTCTTCGACCCCTCAGGTGACCCCGCCGCCCGCGGACACCCCGTCACCGGCGCTCAGCGCTTTCGTCGCGAGGGTCTACGAGTTCTACGACTTCGGCAACACCCGCGGGCTGACCCTCGATCCGCGACGTCACCCGCCGGAACGCCACGGGGGCAACCGGGAGAATCCCGGCGGCTCGCTCATGCGGTACCTCGGCGGTCTGCGATACGGGTTCGCGCCGTTCCATCCCATCGGCCCGAACTGGGTGCCCGACGCCACGAAGTTCAAACCGAGCCGGGGCCTGGTCGCCATGATCTGCTACGACGACCTGCAGGGCGGGTCGAACATCGACGCCCGTACCACCGCCGCGCAGACGATGGGCAGCGCGCGCACGCTGCAGATCGTCTACGCGGACACCGTCGACAAACGGGAGATGCGGCGCCGCGACCCGCTGGCCGGGGTGGTGCCGGACATCGCGGGCGTCGCGAATGTCGTGGCACACGAGTTCGGGCACAGTTTCAACCTCGGTGACGAATACGAGTCGGCGAACGGCGACGGCCGGGCGGCCACGCAGACGACCGATGCCGATTTCGACAACCTCACGGTGCTGGGATTCCTGCGTGACCCGAGTTCGCCCGCCCCCGGCAGGCTGGTCGATCCGACGAAGATCAAATGGCTCGAACTGCCGAGAGCGGTCCTGTCGGCGAAGCTTCAGGTGCCTTCGGAGAATGTCGCGGGCGGGATCAAGGTGACGATCGATCCTCGCTACATCGGCAAATGGGAGCAGGCGGAAAAGGACGGGCTCGAAGTCCATCTGCGCAATTTCTCGATCACCCTCCAGGGGCGGCAGCTTCCCTTGGCGAGCGCCACCGGTCAGCACCTCGCCGGGCTGAAGGTGAGCGCGGTCGATCGGACGAAAGGCACCTTCGTCCTGACAGGGGCGGCCTCACCGCTGCCCGTGTACGCGCGTGGGTCCGTGGTCTACGTGCCGCTCAAGAACCAGGACGGTGCGGTGGTTCCCATCGTGCACCCGAAGGTGAAGGAGCGGATCTTCGTGGTGAAGGGCCCGATCAACCTGGACGAGGACCACGAGCACGTCCGGGACAAGGACGACAAGCCCCAGGACATCGAAGGGTTCGCGCCACCTTGCAACTCGACAAGGACCATCGGCTTCTTCGAAGGCGGGAACGAGTTCTCCGGTGGCTTCTACCGGCCTTCCGGGTCGTGCAAGATGCGCAACCACATCGGTGAGGGGAACTTCTGGACGGAGGTCGGCCAAGACGCCGGTGCCTTCTGTTACGTCTGTAAATGGCTGATCGTCAACCGGGTGGACCCGGGCTATCACGCGATTCTCAGTGCCGCCTTCTATCCAGGGGAGCTGTGAAATGGCCGGGCCGGGCATGTTCGAGAAGGTCCTCGTCGAGATAGGGCAGGCCACCCTCCCGCTGCGTGACGCCGTGCGCTCGCCGGAGGCGTTCATCGTCTTCATGCAGAAGCTGGGCTGGCGGGTGGATGCCGTTCCACCCGCGCTGTCCGGACTCACGGCGGGGCTCGACACCCTCATGGATTCCCTGCGCGGCCTGCTCGGCGACGGAGGCCTTACCGTCGGTGGAAGCCCGTCCTCCGGGGTCGAAGCCGAGTTCGACCCCGATGCCGTGGCCCGGGTGCTCAGCGCGGTGCAGGCCGTCATCGCCGGTGTCAACGGGATCGCCGCCGCGCCGGATTCGGCGATCCCGGAGTCCTTGCGGGTGGACGGGTTCCGGGAGAAGTTCCCCGGGCAGCTGCTCGACTTCCTGATCGTCACGTACCTGCGGCGCCACCATCCCGCCCTCGGTTTCGGGCTGCACAGTGTCGGTGTGATCAAGGGAAAGTACGCGCCGGCGGCCGGTAATCGCCCGCCGTACGCGCACATCACCTTCGATCCGGCCGCACTTCCCCGGTTGCTCGGCGAGCCGGGGCAGGTGCTCAAGGACGCTTTCGCCTGGGGGGAAGCGAACTTCGACTTCGCCGCGCTGGCTTCGCAGGTCGACAACCTTCTGATGAGCCTCGGGGTGGACGTCGACGTGCGGACGTTGCCGTCGAAGACCGCCGCGGTACTGCGGGACGTCGAGCACGATCAGACGGCACCGTTGGTCAGGGCGGTCACGGGCACCGTTTTCGAACGGCTCCTCGCCCAGAACCGGCGGCTGGCGGCCGAAATCCGGCTGATCGAACTACCGGGAGCCGGCGGCGTCCCGCCGGGATTGGCGCTGCTGCCGTACTTCACCGGCACCCTGGGGGCCGAACTGCCCTTGACCGACGATCTCACCCTTCTCATCCGGAGCGAGCTCGATTTCGAAGGCGGCATCGCCCTCCGGATCCGTCCCGGTCAAGGGATCGAGACCGTCGTCGGTTTCGAAAAGGACTCACCCGGCAAGGTCGACGGCGCCATCGAGGTGACCGTCGAGCGCGGGGACAAGGCGGCCGAGCCCACTCTCCTGATCGGCTCGAAGGGCGGCACGAGGCTGCAGTTCCACAAGATCGCCGCGACCGGGGGCGTCCGGATCAGTGACGGCGTGGACGTTTTCGCCGAGTTCGAGATCAAGGGGCTCGAGTTCGTCTTCAAACCGGGCGGGGCCGACGGCTTCATCGCGAAGCTCCTGCCGGGCGACGGATTCACCGTCGGCGGCGACCTCGTCGTCGGGATCTCGCACGCGCACGGGTTCTACTTCCGGGGTTCGGCGAATCTCGAGGCGAACTTCGCGGCGCACCTCAAACTGGGGCCGCTCGAGATCCAGGGATTCACGATCTCCGCGTCGCCGTCGGGGGACGGGATCCCGATCGGTCTCGGGACGACGTTCAAGGCCGGACTCGGCCCGATCACGGCGGTGGTGGAGCAGATCGGGCTCACCGCCGACCTCGCCTTCAAACCCGGCAACGACGGCAACCTCGGGCCGGTCGACCTGTCGCTGGGGTTCAAACCGCCCAAGGGGGTCGGGCTGTCGGTCGACGCCGGGATCGTCTCCGGCGGCGGATACCTGTACTACGACCCGGATCGCGGGGAGTACGCGGGCGCGCTGGAGCTGGAGTTCGCCGGGCTGGTCGAGCTCAAGGCCATCGGGCTGATCACCACGCGGATGCCGGACGGTTCCGAGGGATTCTCGCTGCTGATCGTGATCGCCACCGAGTTCGGGGGCGGCGGGATCCAGCTCGGGTTCGGGTTCACGCTGCTCGGCGTCGGCGGGGTGCTCGGGCTCAACCGGCGGATGGACTTCGCCGCGCTGCTCGACGGCGTGGTCAACGGCGGCGTCGAATCGGTGATGTTCCCCAAGGACGTCATCGCGAACGCGCCGCGGATCATCAGCGACCTCCGGCGGTTCTTCCCGCCGGAGGAAGGCCGGTTCCTGATCGGGCCGATGGCGAAGATCGGCTGGGGGACACCGGCGCTGGTCACCGTCTCGCTCGGGGTGATCGTGGAGATCCCGCCGGGTAACGTCGCGATCCTCGGGGTGCTGAAATGCGTGCTGCCCAGTGAAGACGTCGCCCTGCTGAAACTGCAGGTCAACTTCATCGGCGCGCTTCAGGTCGACAAGTCGAGACTGTGGTTCTACGCCCAGCTCTTCGATTCGCGCATCCTGTGGATGACCATCGAGGGCGGGATGGGCCTGCTCGTCGACTGGAGCGACAACCCGGACTTCGTGCTCAGCGTCGGCGGATTCCACCCGTCGTTCAAGCCACCGCCGCTACCGTTCCCGGTACCGCCGAGGCTGTCCATCGACATCCTCAACGCACCAGGACGGCTGATCCGCGTCTCCGGCTATTTCGCGGTCACCAGCAACACCGCCCAGTTCGGCGCCAAGGCCGAACTCCGCCTCGGTTTCGGCGGGTTCGGCATCGAGGGGCATCTCGCCTTCGACGCGCTGTTCCGGTTCTCGCCGTTCTCGTTCATCATCCAGATTTCCGCGGGTGTCTCGCTGAAGGCGTTCGGGGTCGGCGTGTTCGGCATCGATCTCGACTTCCAGCTGGAAGGGCCGACGCCGTGGCGCGCGCACGGCCGCGGGTCGATCTCGTTGCTGTTCTTCGAGATCTCGGCGGACTTCGACATCACCTGGGGCGAGGAACGCGACACGGCGCTGCCGCCGGTGGCGGTGCTCGGGCTGCTGGAGAACGAGGTCCGCAAAACCGAGGGCTGGCGGACCCGGCTGCCCGCCGGCGGGTTCAACCCACTGGTCACCCTGCGGCAGCTGCCGGGGACCGGCGATCCGGTACTGCACCCGCTGGGCTCGCTGTTCATCCATCAGCGCGCGATCCCGCTCGACGTCCGGATCGATCGCGTCGGCGCGCAGCGGCCCAGTGACGGCAAACGGTTCGGTGTCGTCCCGATCCCCGGCAGCGGGATGGAACGGGCGTCGATCACCGGTGACAAGTTCGCCATGGGGCAGTTCCAGGATTCCGACGACGCGGCGAAGCTTTCCCGCGCCGCCTACGAGGATCAGAACGCCGGACTGGAGCTGGTCGCGGAAAAGGGCGCCATCGCCTCGCCGAGGGCGGTCCGCCGTAGCGCCAGGTACGAACTGTACATAGTGGACAATGAGCGGCCGGAAACGGTGACCACGCTGGGTATGCGCCGTCGCCGGGTCCGGATGGCGGCCAAGGCGCCCGCCGCGCCGAAGCTGTACAGCCCGCCGCCCGCGGTGTTCCGGACGCTGCTCGACGGCAGCAGCACCGCGCGTTCGCCGTTGTCCCAGCACGAAACCCGGTTGCGTCAGCCGTTCACGCCGGACGAGACGGTGCTCGTCACCGGCGATCGTTTCGTCGTCGCGTACCGCCGTAACAACCTGCAGGCGTTCCCGCCGTCGAAGGCCGGGTCGACGCTGGCGAACTTCCGGAGCGAGGCGAGCGCGGCCGACGCGATGGCGGACTGGATCGTCGCCGACGCGAGCCTCGCCGGGCAGCTGCACGTCCTGCGCCGCACCGAGGCCGGAGGCGCGGGCGTGACCGAGCCGGGCACGTGGTCGTCCGCGGGTGAGCCGCCGTCTTCGGCTTCCGGTGCCGACGCGGTTCGCCTCGTCGCGGGCAAGGTGCTCGTCGTCGGCGGCGCCGACGCGGCCGGGAAACCGGTGACCACCACGGCGTTGTTCGATCCGGTCTCGGTGAGCTGGGAAGCCGGGGTCTCGCGGTTGAAGTCGGCCAGGTTGCGGCACGGCACCGCGCGATTCGCCGACGGAAGGGTCGTGGCGGCGGGCGGACAAGGCGCGGACGGCACGCCGCTGGCCTCGGCCGAGGTGTTCGACCCGGCCACGAAGACCTGGGCGGACGCGGGGAACCTGACCACCGCCCGGTCCGGCCACACCGCGACGCAGGTCGGCGCCCAGGTGCTCGTCACCGGGGGCGTTTCGGCGCGGGGCGCGGCGCTGGCCTCGGCCGAGCTGCTGGACCCCCGGACCCTCCAGTGGACGCCGATCCTGCCGATGACCGACGCCCGCACCGGCCATCGGGCCGTCCTCCTCACCGACGAGAAGACCAAGAAGGTGACGGGCGTGCTCGTCGTCGGTGGTGCGGTGCCGACGGGGCAGGGCGAGCGGGCACTGGCCACCTGCGAGATCTACGACCTCGCCACGAAGGAATGGCTCCCGACCGGCGGCCTCGCCGTTCCCCGCAAGGGACACCAGGCGACCGTGTTGCCGGACGGGCGCGTGCTCGTCACCGGCGGCGACGCCGTCGGAGGGCTCCCGTATCGGCCGGAAAGTGTTGCCACGGCGGAGATCTACCACCCGGTCGACCGAACCTGGGCCAGGGTCGCCGATCTGCCCGGCGGCGGCCGGAGCGGGCACCGCTGCGTCGCCACACCGATCGGCGCGGTCGTGATCGGGGGCGTCGGGCGTCCCGGCGCGACCGCGGGCTACCGGGCCACGGTGGCCTTCGACCCCGGCTCCGGCGCCTGGCGGGCGACCGGCGCACCCGCCGACGGCCGCTGGGACTTCGCGGCCGTCGACCTGGCCGACGGCCGCGTGTTCGTCGCGGGCGGCCTGACCCGCGCCGGGGCCTCCGCGCCGGGGCCGGAACCCGCCGAACTTTCCGCGACGGCCGAGATCTACCTGTCATGACCAGGGAAGGGACCGCTTCCATGACCAGTCCGACGCTCGCGGCCGAACCGACCGCGCCCGAATATCTCGCGGCCGTGACCTGGGCGGGTCAACATGACGGCCCGATTCTGCTCGAAGGCGGCAAGAAGGCGCTCTTCGCCGGAGGCTCGGACGCGCTGTCGGCAGGGGTCAAACAAAGCGCCGTCTTCGACTTCGACACGACCAAGTGGTCGGACCCCCTCACCCTCGGCACCGCGCGGCAACTGCACGCGCTGACCCCGTTGCCCGGCGGGAAAGCGCTCGTCACGGGCGGGATCAGCGCCGACGGCGGTCCCGCGCTCGCGACGGCCGAGCTGTTCGACCCGGGGACGGGCAAGTGGACGCCGGTCGCGACCCCGATGAAGACGGCGCGTTGGGGACACAGCGCGGTGCTCGTCGGCGGGAAGGTACTGGTGGCCGGGGGCAGCACGCTCCGGCCGGACGGGAAGGCCGTGGCGCTGCGCTCGGCCGAACTGTTCGACCCGGCGGGCACGGGATCCTGGGCGACGGCGGGGGAGATGACCGACGCGCGCACGGGCCACATCGCGGTGGTCCTCGGCAAGAAAGTCCTGGTGTGCGGCGGAAGTGTGCCGGTCGGCACGACGGAAGACCCGGCGCTGGCCTTTTGCGAGCTCTACGAGTCCGAAGCCGCGGCGGGCACTTCGCGATGGTCGCCCGCGGCGACCATGCGCCATCCCCGCAGCGGCCACACGGCGACGGCGCTGTCCGCCACCTCCGTGCTGGTCACCGGTGGCAAGGCGCCGGGAGTGACCGGAGACGGCGCGTTCGACCCGTTCGCGCGTGCTACCGCCGAAGTGTTCGACCTGATCGGCGCGGCGGGTTCGTGGAAGGACGCCAAACCACTGCCCGGTGGCCTGGCCTTCCATCGGGCCGTCGCGGTCGACGGGGGAGCCGTCGTCGTCATCGGGGGCGCCGACGACCTCGCGAACGAGGCCGGCTACCGCAGCGCCCTGCGATACGCGGCCGGTGAGTGGAAACCGTTGCCAGGGCTGGTCGAAGGACGGTGGGGCTTCGCCGCCGTCGCCGCCGGGAACACCGTCCTCGTCGTCGGCGGCGTCGCGCGGTCCGGGCAGGCGGCGGCCGGGCAGAAGACCGAGCTGACGAAGAGTTCCGAGAAGTTCGGAGGCGGTTCGTGAGCGCGAACGCCTACTCCTTCCTGCCGTGGTTGCGGACCGGGCTGACCACCCGGATCTCAGGTGACGCCGTCGGGCCGCGCGCGAGCATCCCGATCGGACTGAGACTGACCGGCGACGCGATCGAGGACGGAAAGCCCGCGCTGCTCCGCGAATTCACCCAATCGCTGCAGCTCTACGGGCCGGGTGACGTCGTCGGCGTCGATCCGCGAGCCGTCTCCCGCACCGAGCCGAGGCCGGGCATCACCAATTTCGAGCCGAACTTCCTGGCCCACATCGAGTTCTATGACGAGGACTTCCCCTGGCGCTACAGCCCCGCGAAACCGGACGACACGACGAAACGGCTGGCACCGTGGCTCGCGCTGGTCGTGCTGTCCGAGACCCCGGCCGAATTCGCGGACGGCCTCGTCCCGGACAAGCCGTTGCCGTTCATCACCGTGAAGAACCCGCAAGCGCTCCAACCGCCGGGCGAACTCGGCGCCTGGGCACACGTCCACGTCAACGGGGAACTCGACGGCAGGATCGCCGTCGAAGGCGAGGACATGGCGCGGACGCTGGGAAACCTGGCCCGGGTGCTACGCGAGGCACCGGACAGCGCCTGCTCGCGAGTGCTCTGCCCGCGGCATCTGAAGCCCGGCACGACCTACCACGCCTTCCTGGTGCCCGCGTTCGAAGCGGGCAGGCTCGCCGGGCTCGGTGAACCTGTTCCCGACGACCTGTCCGCGACGAAACCGAGCTGGGGCACCGGATCCGGCGATGTCGTGCTGCCGTACTACCACCGCTGGTCCTTCACGACGAGCACCGTCGGCGACTTCGAATTCCTCGTACGGCTGCTGAAGCCCTACGAGGCCGACGACCCGGTCGGCAGGCGTGACCTCGACGCGCACCGCAAGATCTACGACCTTCCCGAGCTCACCACCCCGACCCGGCCGTCCGGGGTGCTGAAACTCGGTGGAGCACTCCAGCTCCCCAAGACCGACGGTCATCCCGACGACTACGAGAACTGGGACGGCTACCACACCGAACAGGCCTCGCCGTACCCGAACCAGTGGCAGCGGGCGATGGCCGGATTCATCAATCTGGCCGACGCGTACCGGAAGAAGCCGCCGCAGGAGGCGAACGCCGAAGCTGGGGTCTCCGCGGTGGAGAACGAGCCCGATCCGGTGATCACCCCGCCGTTGTACGGCTGCTGGCCCGCGCTGACCCAGACCCTGCTGACCGAGAACGGGCAGCCGGTGGAGGCCGAGCGACTGCGCAACTGGGTGCACCGGCTCAATCTCGACCCGCGCCACCGCGTCGCCGCCCAGTTCGGCACGAAGGTCGTCCAGGCCCGGCAAGAGGAGTTCATGGCCGCCGCGTGGAACCAGCTCGGCGACATCCAGCGGGCGAACGCGCTCATCCGGGCCGCGCAGCTGGGCCGTCAGATCGGGAACGCGTTGCACGGCAAGCATGTCAAGCCGTACGCCCCCAGCACGGCGGCGCTTGACGACGGGCCCGTGCCTGCGAAGGCGCTGACGCTGACGGCACCGGCGCACGGGCGGGTGCTCGAACGAGCCACGACCGCGTTCGCCAGGGCCGCGGCGGAAGACGCCGAGCCGGAGCTGTTCGCCGTCGGGTACAAAGTGGACAGAAGCCGGGTCGCCGCCGCGCCGATGTCCGCGCCGATGCGCCGGATCACCCGGCCGGGTTCGAGGCTGCGCAAACGGTTGCTGACGGACGGGAACCGGTTCGACCTGCTGGTGGACCGGATCGACCGCGAGGAGGTCTTCGCCGCGCGGCCCAAGGTCGCGCCGCCGGTCACCACCGCTTCGTTCGGCATGGCCCGGCGCGTGGCCGCCGAACCCGTCGATGAGGCGCTCGGCGTGATCGAGACGATCGACGACATGCTCGACGGTCTGCGTGCGGAGAAGACCGTGCTGGAGAACCTGGTGGCGTCGATGAACCTGCCGGAGCGGCTGAGGCTCGCCATCGGTGCGGACACCGGCAAGGACCTGGTCGAGATCCTCGCCTACCCGGTGTTCGACATGCCGATGTACGAGGAATTGCTCAAGTTCTCGGTCGAGACCTTCGTGCCCAACATCGGGCTGCTGCCGGAGAACTCGATCACCCTGCTGGAGAACAACCGTCAGTTCATCGAGTCCTACCTGATCGGGCTCAACCACGAAATGGCGCGGGAAATGCTTTGGCGAGAGTTCCCGACCGACCAGCGCGGGACACCGTTCCGGCAGTTCTGGGACCCGCGGCCGGTGGTGTTGCAGCCAGGCGAGTCACGGGAGGCGTGGCGGGAAAGGCTCTACGACATCCCGCCGCTGCATCGCTGGGGCAAAACCGCGAAGCTCGGCGAGAACAACCACCGCCGTCTGCCGCCGAAGCCGGGTGAGAAGCAGGAGAAGGACCTCGTCCTGGTGATCCGCGGCGAACTGCTCAAGAAGTACCCCAACGTCTCGATCTACGCGCACAAGGCCGTCTGGCCGCTGAAGCGGGACGGCACTCCGGACATGTCCGGCGAGCGCACCATCGCGCCCGTCCCGGCGAACGTCCCGCTGAGCGACGACCTGGTACGCCTTCCGGTCTACGAAGCCAAAGTCTCCCCGGATCTCTACCTGCTCGGCTTCCCACTGAGCGAGCGAGAGGCCCGTTCCGGCGGTGCGGACGGGCTCGGCTGGTTCTTCGTGCTCAAGGAACGGCCCGGCGACCCGCGATTCGGCCTGGACGAACCACCGCCCGGCGAACTGCCCGAAGTCGAGGTCTGGAACGACGCCACCTGGGGGCACCTCGATCCGGGGAACCCCGGCAGCGGATTCGTGCGGTTCGATCGAGGGGTCGTGGTCCACCTCGACGAGCTCCTCGAAACAGAGGACCAGGAAAAGATCCGGCAGCGAGAGGACGACGAGTTCATCACCGAGTGGGCGCCCGGCGTCAGTGCCGCCGACGTCGCCTACATCCTTTTCCAGGCACCGGTCCTGGTGGCCGTGCACGCACAGGAGATGTTGCGGGATGCCCGACCTCAACCTTGATTTCCCGGTGCTGCTCGGACCGGTGCGGGTCGAAACCCGGTACGTGGGGCGAGAACTGCTCGTTCGGGTGTTCCCCGACGAGTGGTCCGTCGACAAGTTCGAGCCCAAACCGACCCGCGCCGAACTCGCCGCGCTGGACGCGTACCGGACCACCCTCTGGGCTTCCGGCGGCGCCCCGGCCGGCGAGCAGGCGGCGTGGCGGCAATTCGTCGCGCGTGTGCCCGCCGGACGGGCGGCCTGGCTGGCGCGGACCTACGAACCCGCCAATCCGGCCGACCGGCCGACCGGGGTCCCCGTCGGCACGGCGGTGCTCGTCGTCGTCACGCCGCGGCCTGTCGTGGCGGAAGACCGCCCGCCGACGGTGACGTACTGGACCGCTGTCTGGAGTGCGCACGGCGACCAGGAGAAGGTCCGGGACGCCGACATCGCGCTGATCGCCGCCGTCGGGGCCGCGCGGGCGAAAACGATCCGCGATCGTCGTCCGTCCGGTATGGACAGTGCGCCGTCGACGACGGGCAGCAAGGTGGTTGTGGCGTTCCTGGAACTCCCCCCGCTGCCACCGGGCGAGATCGCGGAGGAGTCCTGGACCGTGGCCGCGACGGCGAAACTGCTGCCGGACAAGTTCACCGCATACGGTTACGTCGGCGGCACCCGCGTGTTCGCCGCGAGCGGTGGGCCGGTCGAAGCCGAACTCGCGGTCAGCCCCGATCCGGGAACCGACAAGGACAAGCAGCTCAAGGTCACCGAGGTGACCGGTGCGCTGCGGATCCCGGACGCGCTGGCCTGGCTGACCGACTTCAAGGCGGCCGAAGACGTCGGGATGGGTATCCGGATCGGCCTGGAAACGTCCTTCGAACAAGGTCTCGACAGGCTCGTCGTGCTCGGCCTCCGTGAGCAGGCGACCCCGGAGAAGTCGGCGTCGGACTGGGGTGGGCTGCTCGCCGACCAGATCCGCACGCCCGCCGGGTTCGCCTTCCTCCCGCAGGGCACGCCGACGAACAACTCCGAGCAGGCGCCGGCGGGTCAGGATCCGAAGACCGAGGCCGAATCCGCGCTCGCGACGGCGACCGGGTTCGCGGCGGCCGCCGAGGACTGGACGACCAAGACCGACGGCGAGTGGTTCGCGGAACTGCTCGGCATCGACCCGGCGGTACTGGCCGGAGTGCCGAACGCCGAGGCCGCCGACCGCCGTGACGCCCGGGCGGCGCACACCGCGCTGTGGCCCGCCACCTGGGGCCACTACCTCACGGCGCTGCTCAACGGCGTGCTCACCGAGGAACAGCTCGCGCAGACACGGAAGTTCTTCCTGGAACACGTTTCCGGACGTGGCCCGCTACCCGTGGTCAAGATCGGCAGGCAGCCGTACGGGATCTTGCCCACGACGGTGTTCACCAAACTCGCCTTTCCCGCCACCGCACCGCATCGTGCGGCGCTGAACGAGGTGCTGAAGCAGGTGTCGGCGCACTGGGAGGCCGCGCTCGGGCGGGTCCAGTACCTCGACTCGCCCGGCGGCGACCCGCACCAGAAGCTCCTCGACATCCTCGCGCTGCACCCGACGTCGGCCGAGTACCACAGCCGCGACACCCAGAGCTTCGAAGATCCGCGATGGGTCGCCGAACTGACCACGACGCTGGCCCGGTTCGGGCACCACGACGGCGACCCCGACCTCCTGAAGCAGGTGTTCGAGGAGGAAGCGGAGCTCCTGCGCCTCCCGGTCGTCGACGACCGGCCACTGTCCGAAGTGGACAAGATCCGGTCGTACGCGCCGGAAGGAAACTACTTGGACTGGCTGGCCCACTACGGCGGAACCGACCTCGAAACGGTGCGCGAACAGGAGGGCTTCACCGACAACGTCCTGCCGGCCGCGTTGCTGTACCTGCTCGCGCGGCACGCCGTGCTCCTGGGCCCCGCCGCCGACCGGTCCGAGCAACTCGCCGCCGTCGACCTGCTCGCGGACCTGCCGACGGCCAGGCTGGAACGGGTGTTCGCCGAGCACCTCGACTGCGCCACCTACCGGCTCGACGCCTGGCGCCTCGGGCTGGTCAACGAGCGGCTGGCGGAGCTGCGCCGCGACCCCGCCGGTGGCGCGCCGAAACGAGGCCTGCACCTCGGGGCGTACGGCTGGCTGGAGAACATCACGCGCGGCCCGGCGCCGGCCACGAAATCGCTTCCCCCCGGCCTGCCCGCGATCTTCGGCTCGGAGCCGTTGCCGTACGACGAGAACAACGGCGGTTACGTCCACGCGCCGTCGCCCGCCCACGCCCGGACGGCGGCCGTGCTGCGGGCGGGTTTCCTCGCCAACGGCAAGCAACGCGTGGACAGCACGTTCGCGGTGAACCTGAGCTCGGACCGGGTCCGCGTCGCGGTGTCGCTGCTGGACGGGATGCGGCAGGGCCAGTCGCCCGGCGCGTTGCTGGGATACCGCTTCGAACGCGGGCTGCACGACCGGCGGATCGGGCTCGACAAGATCATCGCCGGGCTCCGGCTGAACTTTCCCTTGACGGCGAACAAGATCACCGAAACGGCTCCGCCGCCGGAGGGGCCGGGAGCGCCGACGAGCATCGAACAGGTCGACGCGGGCAACGTCGTCGACGGTCTCGCCCTGATCCGCCACCTGGAGACCCTGAAGAAGGACGAACGGGTCTACCCGTACAAGATCAAAGGTCTGCCCGAGGTCACCGACCCCGGCGAACTCGCGGACATCGGCATCGAGGTCGACGCCCTGATGAACGCGCACGACGCGCTGGCGGACCTCGTCGTCGCCGAGGGCGCGCACCAGGTGCTGCAAGGCAACACCGAACGCGCGGCCGCCACGCTGGACTCCTACGCGAAGGGCGGTGTCCTGCCCGAGCCCGCGGTGGTCGAAACGCCGCGCAGCGGGACCACGCTCACCCACCGGCTCGGGTTGCAGTTCACCCCCGGCCTCGGTCCCGACCACGGCGCGCCACCGCTGGGGCGGAACAACCCGCGGGCCAGGGCGGAACCGGCGGTCGACCAGTGGCTCGACGACGTGCTGCCCTCGCCGTCCGAGGTGGCCGCGCTGGTCACCTGGAAGGATCCCGCCCGTCCGGACGAGGCCGAGCCGGAGAGCCGTGTGGTGACCCAGGCCGAGGCCGGATTGCAGCGGCTCGACCTGCTGTGGGCGGTTCCGCCGGCGGAGAACGCGGAGGCGACCGACCTCGACGACCGGATCCTCGGCGTGGTCATCGAGAAGTCGCGTCCGCGTCCGGACGCGAAACTCGAAATCCACTACACGCGAAGGGTTCCCCGCAAGGTCGGCTTCTTCGAGCTGTCCCCGCTCATCGGTGCCCTGCGGTCGCTGCTGACGACGGCCAGGCCGCTGCGGCCGACCGACTTCGTCCCCGCCTCCGGTACCGCGAAGGTCGAGAGCATCGCCGACGAGGCCGTGTCGCTGAGCCGGGAACGCCAGGTCGCGGTACTGGAGTCACTGACGGACCTGGGTGGCGATGTGACCGAATTCCTGACCGACCTCGGCGCGCACTATCCGGACGGCGGCGAAATCCTCGACGAGATCGACGACTTCCTCGCCAGGTACGCGAAACTGGCCAAGGCCGCGGGCGACTTCGGTGTGGTGGTCAGCGGCTGGGGTGAGCTTTCGCTGTGGCGTGGTGGTGTGTTCACCGCCGTTCTCGACGCGGTCGCCGGGGTGGCGGCCAGGATGGGCCGCGCGCTCACGGCCGCGAACCTCCTGCTCGACCGGTACGAAGCCCTGCCTTCGTCCACATCGGACGGTGAACGGTTCAGGATCCTCGAACAGGCGGAGCGGTTGCTCGTCACCAAGCCGGAACCGCGTGAGCTGACGCCGTTCCGGATGCGGGTGCGGGTGCGTCAGGCGCGGACGAGGTTCGAGATCCGCCTCGACCGCTTGGCCGAGTTCAAGGAGACGTCGGAACCGACCTTGAGCGGACTGCTCGCCGCTGTGACGCGGCAGCTGCCGCTCACCGACATCGACCCGGCAGGCCTTTCGCTGAAGCCGTTCGAAGACCAGGTCGTCGCCTACGGCCGGGAACTGCTGGCACGAGCGGGAAAGCTCGAAACCGAGCTCATCGGTGAGGGCGGCCGGAAGCAGACCGCCGAGAAGCTGCTGGCGGTCCGCGACAAGGCCGTGACCGGGCCGGACCGGGTGCGGGCCGGCATCGACGTCCTCAAGGCGTTGCTCGGCGAGGACGTCCTGGTCGTGCCCGAATTCACGCCGTCCGAAGAGGTCCTCGACCGCTGGCGTGACGCGCGCGCCGACAGCCGGGAGCTGGTCGCTCACCTCAAGCCCGGCGACATCGACGACCCGAACGGCCGCGACTTCCCGGTGGACGACTGGCTGCACGGCATGGCCCGGGTCCGTGAAAAGCCGCGGCTGTGGGAGAAAACGGTGCAGCTGGCCGGTGCGTTGCTCGCCCCGGGCGGGCTGCTCGGCACCGAGATCCTCGGCTGGGAGGAACCGGTACTCACCCCTGTCCAGCTCCCGTACGTCGAGAACGACCACTGGCTGGCCATGGAATTCTTCGACCCGGCCAAGGTGGACGAGCAACTCGACCAGGACAGGCTGCTGTACACCGCGCACTACAAGGCATCGCTGGGCAACGACAGCCAATGCGGGCTCCTGCTCGACGAATGGACCGAAGTGATCCCCGCCGCCCGCGAGACCACCGGGATCGCGCTGCACTACGACGGCCCGGATTCCGAACCGCCGCAGACCATGCTGCTCGTCGTCCCGCCGAAACCGGAGCCTGGCGGGAACTGGACGCCGGAACTGCTCCTCGAGGCGATCACCGAAACCTTCGGCCTGGCGAAGATCCGCGCGGTCGAACCGGACCACCTCGCGGACACCGAACTGGGGCAGCTGCTCCCCGCCGTCGCGCATCGGAAGGCCACGTCATGACCGAACCGCCGTCGTTCACCAGGCTGGAGGGCAGGCCCCGCACCGTCGGCTTCGACCGGGCGCTGCGCGCCGAGGTCCGGGATCCTCTGTGGATGCTCACGCGGCAGTGGCAGCTCGGCGAGTTCCGCGGCGCGAACGCGGGGAGCCCGGTCACCGTGACCTACGCCGTCTCACCGTCACGTCCCACGCGGTTCCGGGCACCGCAGGGGCAACCACAGGACCTGGCCGGCGACCGTCCACTTGAGACTGTCGCGGAGCGGCGACGGCTGCCGCTCGCGTACGGCACCCCCGGGAGCGAGAAGGTCGCGTTCGATCTGCGGCTCGCGATCGGCCGCCACTGGCTGAAGCTGCTGGACTCCGCCGGGGGCCTGCTCGGCCAGGTGCTGGGGTTCAAGAAGTTCTACGTCGAGCGGTATCCCATCGCGCTGCCCGACGCCGCGCGGGCGGACGACGTCGCGAAGCTGGCGCATCCCGAGGTCTGGGCGACCATGCAGGCGATCTCCGGGCGCCGGATGGACGGCTACCTGTTCTACCAGCACCTCAAAGCCGGACGGGACGCCGACGAAGGGCTCGGTCTCGGCGCGATCCTGCACCGCCAGACGCTGCGGAAACTGGGAAAGCGCCTGGTGATCTGGTACGAGAAACTGATCGACCAGCCGGCGGCGGCCGACGCGACCTGGGATCCGGGCAGGCTCGAGCACCGGTTCTCGGTGGCCGCTTCGACGCCGGGCGGGGAGAAGAAGCTGGCCGCCCCCGAATATCCCGGCGGAACCCTGGAGTGGCACGCCTTTTCGGTCGACCCGAAGAATCCGCTCGGCGGGACGAAACCGCCGGAGCCGACGCTCACGCGGACGGTGTTCCCCGCCCCGGTCCGCTATTCCGGGATGCCGTTGCCGCGCTGGTGGGCGCAGGAGGACGGGAAGACCAACTTCGCCGCCGTCCGCCCGGACAGCACCGACCTGGCGCGGCTGGTCTTCCTCGAATTCGCCCTGGTGTTCTCCAACGACTGGTACCAGGTGCCGTGCGACCTCCCGGCGGGCACGTTGTCCAGGATCCAGGGACTGTTCGTCACCGACGTGTTCGGGGAGAAGCAGTGGATCACCCCGGCGGGCGACGGGCGCGACGAGGAGTGGAAACGCTGGTCGATGTTCACCCTGGACACCCTCGGCCCCGAGGACGTCCGGGCGGACACTGATCTCTTCCTCCCGCCGAGCGTGCCGAAGGTGACCGAAGGGCCCGCGCTGGAAGAGGTCCTGCTGATCCGCGACGAGAACGCGAACCTCGTCTGGGGTATCGAACAGACCGTGAGCACGCCCGCCGGCGAACCGCGCCGGGGAAGCGAGGCGGCCGCGGAGGTCACCACGTTCCGGCAGCGGCGGCACGACGCCGCTCCCGCCGAGGCCGCCGAAGACCCGCCGCGCGCGCCGATCTCGTACGTCGCGATGAACTCCGTGCCGGGGCACTGGATCCCGTTCATCGCGGTGCACGAACCGGGAGACAACCGCGAGGTCCGGTTGCAGCGGGCGGCCATGCCGAGCGTCGTCGACGCGACACCCGTGCGGCCGCGCACGAGCCTGCTCCGGGTGGGGCTCGACGAGCTCCCGGCCGGTGGGAAACCGCAGTACTTCGTCCACGAGGAGGAGGTGACCCGCGCGGGCACGCGAGTCACCCTGGCCTACAACCGGACACGCTGGCACGACGGGCGCGCCGTCGTCTGGCTCAGCGCGCGGCGAGGTGCCGGGAGGGGCGAGGGCTCCAGCGGGCTGGCGTTCGACCTGGCGGTGGACACGCCGCTCCCGCTCCCGCCCGCGCCGTGAAGTACATGAAGGACCCCTTCCTGTACCTAGGCGCAAGGAAGGGGTCCTTCATGTACTTCAGGAAAGGGTCAGCCGTTCGCGGCGATGTCCGCGAGGACCGCGGCGATGGTGCGGACCGGGACGCCGGTGCCGCCCTTGCCGGTGTAGCCCCACGGCCCGGCGGTGTTGAACGACGGGCCCGCGATGTCGATGTGCGCCCAGGGCAGGCCCTCGGTGACGAACTCGCGCAGGAAGATGCCCGCGGCGAGCATGCCGCCCCAGCGGTGCCCGGTGACGTTGGCCAGGTCGGCGAGGCGCGAGTCGAGCTCGGCGCGCAGTTCCTCCGGCAGCGGCATCGCCCAGCCGCCTTCACCGGTCGCCTGCGCGATCGAGGCGATCCGGTCGCGGAACTCGTCCGAGCCCATGACGCCGGCGGTACGGTTGCCGAGGGCGACGACCTGCGCGCCGGTCAGGGTCGAGGTCTCGATCAGGTAGTCGGGGTTCTCCTCGCCCGCGCGCACGATCGCGTCGGCCAGCACGAGACGGCCTTCGGCGTCGGTGTTGAGCACCTCGACGGTCTTGCCGCCGTACATGCTGAGCACGTCGCCCGGCCGGTACGAGGTGGCCGAGGGCAGGTTCTCCGCCAGCGGGATGTGCGCGACCACCTCGAGCGGGTACTTCAGCTTCGCGGCCAGCACCACGGAGGCGAGCACGGCGGCCGCGCCCGACATGTCCGAGGTCATGTGGTCCATGTTCGCGGCGGGCTTGATCGAGATGCCGCCCGAGTCGAAGGTGATGCCCTTGCCGACCAGCGCGACCTTCTTCGCCGCCTTCGCGGGTTTGTAGGCGACGCGCAGCAGGCGCGGCTGGCGGGCCGAGCCGCCGCCGACGCCGAGGATGCCGCCGAAGCCCTTGCGCTTGAGGGCCTTCTCGTCGAGGACCTCGAAGTCGAGGTTGTTCGCCTCGGCCAGCGTCTTCGCGCGGTCGGCGAAGGAGGCCGGGAACAGGTCGTTCGGCGGGGTGTTGATCAGGTCGCGGGCGATGATCACCGACTCCGCGATCAGGCCGGCGGCCTTCAGCGTCGCCTTGTGGTCCTTGGCGGTGCCCTCTTCGGGGCTCACGAAGTCCGCCTTGGCGAGCGGGCCGTCGCCCTTCTCGGAGCGGTACTCGGTGAAGGAGTACGCGCCGAGCGCGGTGCCCTCGACGGCGGCCTGGAGGTCGATCGCCGACAGCGTGACGAACGCGCGGTCGGTTCCGTTCAGCGCCCGCGCGGCGGCACCCGCGCCCCGGCGGACCTGCTCGGCGGTGACGCCGTCGGCGCCTGCCTTGCCGAGGCCGACCGCCAGTACGACACCGGCGGGCAGCTTGCCCAGCGTCGGTACCTTGACGACCTCGTCGGCCTTGCCGGACGCGCCGAGGCTGCCGAGGACTTCGGCGAGCTTGCCGTCGAAGGCGGCATCGGCGACAGAGGCGCCGGCGGCGAGCGCCAGGCCGTCCTCACCCTGCAGGGTTCCGATGACGACGACGTCGGCGCGCGTCTTGGCAAGCGCCGCTTCGGCGTTCTCGGTCAGGGCAAGCTTCGGCACGGTCACTTCTGGCTCCTCGCGCGTTCGCGGTGGTACCGGGCGGTCGCCCGGTTGGATCGTGAGCCATGCTAATGACAGCGGGACCTGGGGTAACAGCGGGGCCGACCGGGTCACTCGGTGTAAAGGAAGGGAGACGGCGTGCGGCTGGCGGGCGGGCTGCTCATCGCACTGGCGGTGGGCACCTCCGGAGCGGACTACTGGGTACTCGTCGCCGCCGTGTTCGCGGCCGTGGTCGCCGTCGCGGCCGAGGCGCTGCTGCCACCGGTGGGCGACACCCGGCCCGAGCGGATCGCGAGCTCCGTTTCGCGGCTGGGCCTGGTCTTGGTCCTCGCGACGACGTTCGGTCAGTACCTCTTCCCGTCCGCGCCGGGAGCCGCCGCCGCGGTGTTCGCCGTCGTCGTGGCCGTCGCCGACCTGGCGGGTGTCCGCCTCGGTGACTACGCCGCCCGCTGGGTCACCGGCCTGTCGCTGGCCGCGGCCGTGTCCCTGATCGCGATCTGCGTCGGCATCCCGCCGCTGGCGCAGTTCATCGCGCCGGACCCGCCGTCCGTGCCAGGACTCGGCCTCGCCGTGCTGGTGTTGCTGCCGTTCCTGCTGCCCCGCCGTCCCGGCGCGGGCCGCGCGGCCGCGGTGGGCGCCGTGGCCGTGTCGATCACCGCCGTCGCCCTCTACCAGCTCGGACCGATCCGGCTGGGGCTCTCCGCGACGTCGTTCCGCGAGCTCCTCGCCGCGGCCGACGCGGTCTCGCTGCTGCCGGTGCTGACCGTGGTGGTCGCCGTGGCGACCGTGCCCGTCGCGGTGGACGCCTTCACCGACGGCCGGGAGCGGCTTTCCCCGGAACGTCCGAAGGCGACACTCGCTTGTGGACTGATCGTGGCCGTCGCGGCCGCCTTCGCTGGGCCGGTCGTGGCCCTCGGGCTCGCGGGAGTGGGAACGCTCGCCGAACTGGTTCTGCGGGTCCGCGCCCGTCGGTACCGTGCAAGGCGTGCGTGATCCTCACTGGACCCCGGGCGACACGGTCGTCGAACGCTTCCTGCGACCGGACGGCTCGATCGGCCAGCACCACCCGCTGCGCGTCCTCGCCGACGACGGCACCGTGCTGCTCGGCTGGCTGCCCGCGGACACCCCGATCATCGGAAGCAGGCTCGCCGACGGACGGCTCTTCCGCGAGGCGCCCTTGGCGGAGCGGTTCCGGGTGCCGAGGGTGCGGGTGGCCGACTTCTGGCGCGACACCTCGACGCTGCGCCGCATCGCCGACGACGAATGGTCGTCGGTCTGGTGGTTCTTCGACGCCGAGGGCCGCTTCCTGAACTGGTACGTCAACCTCGAGGTCCCGCTGGGGCGCACACCGTCCGGACCCGACCGGATCGACGGCATCCTCGACGTCGCCGTCCAGCCCGGCGGACGCTGGCAGTGGAAGGACGAGGACGAGGCGGAAGAGGCCGTCCTCGCCGGCCGCATCACCGCCGGTCAGCTCGAGCGGCTGCGCGCCGAGGGCGAGCGGATCGGGGCACTGGCGGACGCCGGGCGTTTCCCCTTCGACGGGACGTGGACCGACTTCCGGCCGGAACCGGACTGGCCGGCGCCCGCCCTGCCCGAGGGGTTGCTCTAGCTCACCTGGAGGAGCAGGAGCAGCACCAGCACGACGTTGATCACCGTGAGGATGACCACCGACTTGGTGGACAGCTCGCGCGGGAACACCTTGCCGTGGATGCTTTTCCACCAGAAGATGCCGAAACCGCCGGCGACCAGGCCGAGGAACGCGCCGAAGCCGCTGTCGAGCAGGGCCCAGCCGTCCATCATCAGCACGCCGGTGCCGAAGGTCAGCAGTACCGCGGTCGCGAACGTCTTGATGTCGGGCCCCGCGCCGGAGGTGGCAGGTTTGGCAGGCTGGGTGGGCTGCATGGGGTTTAGCGTCACGCCGCCATCCTAGGGGCGCGAGGCCCCGCGTGTTCGTCCCGACGGACAGATCGCGGAAGGTAAAGATATGCGGACGTCCGACTAACGTGGGTCCGACCAAGCGTTATCGTCTTAGTCATGACGACCTCGACGCAGTTCACCCACCTCCCGCACCCGAGCCCCGCGAGCCCGGAACGCGTCGCGGACGTATTGGCCGCACCCGGCTTCGGCCTGCACTTCACCGACCACATGGTGACCGTGAAATGGAGTGCCGAGCAGGGCTGGCACGACGCCACAGTCGGGCCGTACGCGCCCTTGACGCTCGACCCGGCGACCTCCGTGCTGCACTACGGCCAGGCCATCTTCGAGGGGCTCAAAGCCTACCGCCAGCCGGACGGCACGATCGCCGCGTTCCGGCCCGACGCGAACGCGATCCGGTTCCGCAACTCGGCCGAGCGCCTCGCCATGCCGCAGCTGCCGGTGGAGGTCTTCCTCGACTCGATCCGCGAGCTCGTCGCGGTCGACTCCCGCTGGGTCCCGACCAAGCCGGGCGAGTCGCTGTACCTGCGGCCGTTCATGATCTCCACCGAAGCCGGGCTCGGCGTCAACCGGCCCGCGAACGAGTACCTCTACGCGCTGATCGGCTCGCCCGCGGGCTCGTACTTCTCCGGTGGCGTGAAGCCGGTGAGCGTGTGGCTCTCGACCGAGTACGTGCGCGCCGTCCCCGGCGGCACCGGTGAGGCGAAGTGCGCCGGCAACTACGCGGCGTCCTTCGTCGCGCAGGCGCAGGCCGTGGAGAAGGGCTGCGACCAGGTCGTGTGGCTCGACGCCGTCGAGCGGCGCTGGGTCGAGGAGATGGGCGGGATGAACCTGTTCTTCGTCTTCGGCTCCGGCGACGAGGCCCGCGTAGTGACCCCGGAACTGACCGGCTCGCTGCTGCCGGGCGTGACCCGCAAGTCGCTGCTGGAGCTGGCGAAGTCCTTCGGGCACCAGGTCGAGGAGCGGCGCGTCTCCACCGACGAGTGGGAGAAGGCGGCGGCTTCCGGCGAGCTGACCGAGGTGTTCGCCTGCGGGACCGCGGCGGTCATCACCCCGGTCGGGCACGTGAAGCACGCGAGCGGCGAGTTTTCCGTCGCGGGCGGGCAGCCCGGCGAGCTGACGATGAAGCTGCGCGGCGCCCTGACCGGGATCCAGGAGGGCACCCGGCCCGCTCCGGAAGGCTGGATGTACCCGCTGGGCTGATCCGCCCGGCCGGCGAGTCCGTGAAGGCCTCCTTCACGGACTTATGCCTTCCTGTGCCACGCCCGGCCCCGGCCGATGCTATGAAGGACGCTTTCATTGCAAATTTTGCTATGAAAGCGTCCTTCATTGCAGCCCGGAGTGGGCCCGGCGGCGTGAAGAGCGTCAGGTGGCGGGGGCCTCGATCAGCGGCCCGCTCACCCCGGCCTGCTCGTGCGTGGCCATCTCCGCGAGCACCCGCGTCGCCATGAACACCAGCGGCAGCGCCGCGACCGCGCCCGTCCCCTCGCCGAGGCGCACGTCCAGATCGAGGATCGGCTCCAGGTCGAGGTGCTCCAGCGCCAGCGCGTGCGCGGGTTCGCCGCCGCGCTGACCGGCGGCCCACCACTGCCGGGCGCCGGGGACGAGTTCCTCGGCGACCAGCGCGGCCGCGGAGGCCACCAGGCCGTCCAGGATCACGGGCGTCTTCCGGAGCGAAGCCTGCGCGAGGAATCCCGCCATCGCGGCGATGTCGGCGCCGGCGGCGGTGCGGAGCAGCGCGACCGGGTCGGCCAGCACGGTCCGCGCCCGCCGCAGCGCGTCGCGGACGGCCGCGGCCTTGCGCATCCAGGCGTTGTCGTCGATACCAGAGCCGCGGCCGACGACGGCCACCGGTTCGCTGCCGGTCAGCGCCGCGACCAGTACCGAGGCGGGGGTGCTGTTCCCGATCCCGAGGTCGCCCGCGATGAGCAGATCGGCCCCGCCGTCGACCTCGGCGTCGGCGATCGCCCGGCCCGCGCGGACGGCGGCACGCGCCTCCTCGTCGGTCAGCGCGTCCTCGACGTCGATCGAGCCGGACCCGCGCCGCACCTTGAACTCGCCGATCGACCGCGTGGCGGGGGCGTCGCTGTCGACGGCCATGTCGACGACGCGGACGCTCGCGCCCGCCGAGGCCGCCAGCACGTTGATGGCCGCGCCTCCGGTCAGCATGCTGCCGACGAGCTGCGCGGTGACCTCGCCCGGGTACGCCGAGACGCCCTTCGCGGCGATGCCGTGGTCTCCGGCGAACACCACGACCCGTGGCCGGGTGAACGGACGCGGCGGCGACTGCCCCTGGCAGGCCGCGACCCACACGCCCAGGTCTTCGAGCCTGCCCAGTGACCCGGCCGGTTTGATCAGTTTCGAGTGCAGGGCGATCGCCGCCGAGCGCGCGTGTTCATCAGGCTGCTCGACTTCGGCGAACTCGAGGATATCGTCGTCCAACGCCCTGCCCCTTCGGATCGCTTCGGTGGCCGCGCCCAACCTACCCACCCGCCTGTGCCAGAGTTGCCTGTGGCTCAAACGAAGGCCGCCGGGGTGGTGCTCGCGAGCGGAGCGGGCACCCGGGTCGGCGCCAAGCTCAACAAGGTGTACCTGCCGGTTGCGGGCAAACGGGTCGTCGCGTGGTCTCTCGACGCCTTCGCCCGCGTGCCCGGTATCGACGTGCTCGTACTGGTCATCCGGCCGCAGGACACCGAACTCGCGCGGGAGGTGCTCGCCGCGCATCCGGGCGAGGTCGAACTCGTCCACGGCGGCGCGACGCGCCAGGGTTCGGAGCTGAACGCCTTGCGCCACTTGACTTCCCGTATCGAGAGCGGCGAGATCGACGCGGTACTGCTGCACGACGCGGCTCGTCCGCTCGTCACCCCGGAACTGATCGCGGACGTCCTCGCCGACACCCGGCGGTACGGGGGAGCGGTGCCCGGGATCGCGGCCGACGACATCGTGCGCGTGGACGGCGACACCGTTTCCGGCGCGCTGCCCGGCGCGATCCGCGTGCAGACACCGCAGGGTTTCCGCGCCGCCCCGTTGCTCGAGGCGTACGAAACGGCCGAGCGTGAGGGTTTCGTCGGCACGGACACGTCTTCGTGCATGGAAAGGTTCTCCGCGCTGCCGGTGCGGTGGGTTCCGGGCAGCGCGGAGAACCTCAAGATCACCTACCCGCACGACCTCGTTGTCGCCGAGCAGGTGATCGGCCGAGGTTAGGGATCTCCCTGGTCGGCCTTGGTCGGTATGGCGGGCAGGACGGCGACCGGCCGGCGCGCCTCCATCGGGATCACGCAGTCCGGATGTGGTTGCAGCAACTGGATCGGCGCGGCGGCGTCGCCGGGAGCCGGGATCGTGAGCACCGCGCGCAGGGTCCAGTCGGCCGTCGAGTGGTACTGCCAGGAGACGAGTGCAGGCCGGAAGACGTCCGTGTCGGCGAGGGTGGTGACGCGGAAGGCGCTCGCCCGTTCCTCGCCGCGGAGGATGAGGACGTCGGCGCAGGTGTCCCACTGGAACACCGCGGCACAGACCTCCGGTTCCTCCCGGGGACCGAAGATGTAGACGACCCACCGGCGTCTTCGAAGCTCTTCGAGCAGTTCGTCGATGCTCAGGTGGTTCATCGAGCCCCCTAACGGGTTTCGGGAACTCTGCGGAGAGTAACAGGTGTACTAGAGCACCGTCCAGAATGTGTACTAGTACGTAATAATGGGGTGTGAGCAGGATCCTTGGTGCTCGCCCATTGGTGTGCTAGAACGCTTGTGCGCACCGCGCGACCTTGTGAGGAGTCACCTTGCCCGCCGTCGATCGACCCGAACCGCCGTATCTCCAGATCGCGGGAAGCATTCGCGACGACATCGTTTCGGGCAGGCTCAAGGAAGGCGACACGGTCCCGTCCGCGCGAGAGATCGCCAGGAACTGGAACGTCGCGATGGCGACGGCGATGAAGGTGCTCTCGACGCTCCGCGCCGAAGGTCTGGTCCGCGCGAAACGCGGCATCGGGACAGTGGTGCAGACCAGGGCGCTGCACCACTCCGCGCACGATCGGACGATCTCGATCGCGCGAACCGGCAAGGTCTATCCATCGGGCCACTACGCGAAAATCCGCGAAGCAGGCCTTCTGCCCGCACCGGACCGGGTGGCGGGCGCGCTCGGAATCGATGAAGGTACTCCGGTGATCCGTCGGCGACGGACCACGTATGCGGGCGAAGGCCGGCCGGTGTCGACGTCGGTCTCGTGGTTCGACGGCGCTGTCGCGGCGAAGGCTCCTTTGCTGTTCGAGCCGGTGCGGATCGTCGAAGGCACGGTCAAATACGTGGCGGACCGGACAGGTCGCGTTCTGGCTTCGACTCATTCTCAGCACGCCGCGGGGCTGGCGGGTGCCGAGGAGGCGGCGGAACTCGGCGTGGCCGAAGGTTCGGCGATTCTGTTGAGTCGCAACAGGTTCTTGTCCGCCGAGGGTGACGTACTCGAGTACGGCGAATCGGCGGCCTTGCCGGACCACTGGATTTTTTACGAATACAACATCGAGGACGGGGCATGAAGCACATTCACGCGGGTAAGGTCCGGGACCTTTACGAAATCGACGGCGACATTCTGCTCGTCGCGTCGGATCGCGTTTCGGTCTACGACGTCTCGCTGCCGACCCCGATCCCGGACAAGGGCGCCCTGCTGAACCAGCTTTCCGCCTGGTGGTTCGAAAAGCTGGCCGACGTGGTGCCGAACCACGTCCTCTCCACGACCGACGTCCCCGCCGAATTCGCCGGGCGCGCCACGCGCTGCAAGCCACTGAAGATGATCCAGGTCGAATGCATCGCGCGCGGCTATCTCACCGGTCTCGGAATGCGCGAATACCAGCGTGACGGCAAGGTCTCCGGGGTCGAACTGCCCGCCGGTCTCGTCGAGGCCGACAAGCTGCCCGAGCCGATCTTCACGCCCACCACGAAGATCTCCGACACCGGCCACGACGAGTTCATGACCTTTGCCGACGTCGTGAACGACATCGGCAGGGAGACCGCGGACCGCATCCGCGACCTGACACTCGAGGTCTATACCAAGGGCGCGGAGCACGCGGCGAAGAACGGCATCATCATCGCCGACACCAAGATCGAATTCGGCTTCGACGCCGACGGCGTACTGACACTCGGGGACGAGGTCCTCACTTCGGACTCGTCGCGTTTCTGGCCCGCCGACGACTACGAGCCCGGACGGACGCAGCACGCGTTCGACAAGCAGTTCGTCCGCGACTGGTCCACGACCACCGGCTGGGACAAGACACCGCCCGGTCCCGCCATCCCGGACGAGATCGTCGAGGCGACCCGCAAGCGCTACACCGAGGTCTACGAACGGATCACCGGGAAGACCTGGATTCCCGGTGGTGGTCATGCCTGAACAGCAGGTCTACGACCCGTACCGGCTGATCGACGACGTCGAGGGCCTGCTGATCCAGCGCGGCCACCGGCCGGAGCGGCTCGACGGCCGGACCGGTGACCGGGTCGCCGGCGCGAGCAGGTTGTTGCGGGGCTTGGGAATCGATCCCTTGCGCGCCCCCGGCGACGCCCTCGACCTCGACGGTCAGATCGCGTACCAGTCCCGGGTGCACGGCGACTGACGCAATTAGTCACCTACTTGCGCGGAAAAGCGTGCGCAAGTAGGTGACTAATTGCGGGGGGATCAGGGGGAGCGGGTCAGCGTCGGGTCGGTCTCGGTGACGCCGTCGAGGGCCTCGTCGATCGCGGCGAGCAGATCCGCGTCCAGCTTCACGCCGGCCGCCTTGACGTTCTCGTGCACCTGCTCCGGCCGCGAGGCCCCGATGATGGCCGAGGCGACGTTCGGGTTCTGCAGCACCCACGCCACGGACAGCTGTGCCATCGTCAGGCCCGCCTTGTCCGCGATCGGCTGAAGCCGCTGGACGCGCTCGAGGACGTCGTCGTTGAGGAAACGGGCGACCATGTTGGCGCCGCCCTTGTCGTCGGTCGCGCGGGAGCCCTCGGGCAGCGGCTGACCGGGCTTGTACTTGCCGGTGAGCACGCCCTGCGCGATCGGCGACCAGACGATCTGGCTGAGGCCCTCACGCTCGGAAGCCGGGATGACCTGGGCCTCGATGACCCGCCACAGCGCGTTGTACTGCGGCTGGTTCGAGATGAGGGGCACCTTCAGCTCGCGGGCGATCGCCGCGCCCTGGGTGATCTGCTCGGCGGTCCACTCGGAGACGCCGACGTAGAGCACCTTGCCCTGGCGGACCAGGTCGGCGAAGGCGAGGAAGGTCTCTTCGAGCGGGACGGTCCGGTCGAACCGGTGCGCCTGGTAGAGGTCGACGTAGTCGGTGTCGAGGCGCTTCAGCGAAGCGTTCGCCGACTCGATGATGTGCTTGCGGCCGAGGCCCTGGTCGTTGGGACCCTTCGGGCCGGTCGGCCAGTAGACCTTGGTGAAGATCTCCAGGCTTTCGCGGCGCAGGCCCTTCAGTCCGCGGCCGAGCACCGATTCGGCGGCCGTGTTCGCATACGCGTCGGCCGTGTCGAAGGTCGTGATGCCGACGTCGAGCGCCGCCTTGATGCAGGACTGGGCCTGGTCCTCCTCCACCTGGGACCCGTGGGTGAGCCAGTTGCCGTACGAGATCTCACTGACATTGAGGCCGCTGCGGCCCAGTCGTCGAAACTCCATGGGCGCGACTCTACCCCAGGCCGTTAGGCAGGCTAACGACCTGGGTTTCGCCTGATCAGACCTTGTCGCCGGGCTTCACGCGCGGCTTGGGGACCCGCAGCTTGCGGATCTGGCTGGCCCGGATGAACGAGTACCAGCCGACGGAGGTGCCCTTGACCGTCTCGTCCGGGAACTTCAGGCGGACCATCTTCGCGATCCGGCGCCCGCTCAGGAAACCCTCGACGATCATGCCGAGCAGCATCACGGTGCACAGCAGCGTCGCGTACCGCTGCACCTCGGGGTACGGCAGGATCAGCGCGACGAACACCAGGATCGCCAGCGGCATGAACAGGCCGAGCAGGTTGCGCCGCGAGTCGACCAGGTCGCGGATGTACGCCTTGACCGGGCCGCGGTCGCGCGGGAGCAGGTACTTGTCCTCGCCCGCCATCATCCGCTCGCGGCGTTCCTTGGCGGCGTTGCGCTGCTTCGCCTTGTACTCCGGGTCGGCCTTCGCGGACTTGCGGAGTTCCTTGTTCCGCTTCATCGCCTCCCGCATGGTGGTCGGCGGGGGCGCCACCGGGCCGCGGCGCTTGGCCTCGGCCTCACGCCGCTTGGGTGTGGCCTTGCCCTTTCCGGGCGTGTACGCCTTGGCCTGGACCTCGACGGCCTCGTTACCGGGCGTCTCGGTGTCCGTCGTGGCGGAGTCTGTGGTGCTACGGCGCAGGAACCTCACCCCACCAGGGTAGTCGCGGGCGTCACGGTGCCACGCACCAGGCCGAGCGATATGTCACCATGGAGGGGAACAGATCGGGACTCCGACGTGTTGGACCATGTGCAAGACGAGTACCCGCAGCGAGTTCGACCAGAGGGAGAACCATGACGACCGCTGAGCAGGCAGCCGCAGCTCAGGCCGAAACCGCCGAGGAGACCCACGGCGTCACGTTGACCGACTCCGCCGCTGTCAAGGCGAAGGCCCTGCTCGAGCAGGAGGGCCGCGACGACATGCACCTGCGCATCGCCGTCCAGCCCGGTGGGTGCGCCGGCCTCCGTTACCAGCTGTTCTTCGACGAGCGCACGCTCGACGGCGACCTGTTCCGTGACTTCGACGGGCTCCGCGTCGCCGTCGACCGGATGAGCGCGCCGTACGTGACGAGCGCCGTGATCGACTTCGTCGACTCGATCGAGAAGCAGGGCTTCACGATCGACAACCCCAACGCGACCGGCAGCTGCGCCTGCGGCGACAGCTTCCACTGACGCACGTCGGGCATGAAGAAGGGCCGCGAACCTCACCCAGGTCGCGGCCCTTCTTCATGCCCGCGGCTCTTCATGCCGCAGCGGGATCAGACGTAGGCGTCCAGATCGGCGACCTGGGCGAGGCACCGCTCGTCCACGGTCCACGGCGGGGCGATCTGCCGGGGCAGCGGCAGGTTCTCGGCCTGGAGGGACGACGGGATACCGGCACAGTCGGCGATGAGTTCGCCGATCGATTCGGGCTCGAGCTGATACGCGGAAGTGGTCACGAACGACAAGTTAATGACTCATGGTGGAGTAGGACACCACTACCAACCGGTAGTGTTGATGGCCGTGCTCGAAGCAACCCGTATGGGGCATGACCTGCGGGTAACTTAGCCGTCCTCGCCTCGGCGAGGCCGACCGATCAAGGAGAACCGGTGGCAGACAGCGCCAGGATCGCAGTATCCGGCAGTATCGCAACCGATCACCTCATGCACTTCCCGGGCAGGTTCGCCGAGCAGCTCATCGCCGAGCAGCTGCACCGGGTGTCCCTGAGCTTCCTGGCCGATGATCTCGTCGTCCGGCGGGGTGGGATCGGCGCGAACATCGCCTTCGGTCTCGGCGTGCTCGGCAAGCGCCCCATCCTGGTCGGCGCGGTGGGCTCCGACTTCGCCGACTACCGCTCGTGGCTCGAACGGCACGGCGTCGACACCGCCGGCGTGCTGGTCTCCGAGGTCGCGCACACCGCCCGCTTCGTCTGCACCACCGACGAGGACCTCTGCCAGATCGCCACCTTCTACGCCGGTGCGATGTCCGAATCCCGCAACATCGAACTGGCGCCCGTCGCCGCGCACGCCGGTGAACTGTCGCTCGTGCTGATCAGCCCGGACGACCCAGAAGGCATGGTCCGGCACGCCGAGGAATGCCGCCAGCGCGGCTACACCTTCGCCGTCGACCCCTCGCAACAGCTGGCGCGGATGGACGGCGCGCAGGTGCGTTCCTTCGTCGAGGGCGCGAAGTACCTGTTCAGCAACGACTACGAATGGGAACTGCTGCTCCAGAAGACCGGCTGGTCCGAGGCCGACGTCCTCGACCGAGTCGGCATGCGGATCACGACGCTCGGGGAGAAGGGCGTCGAGATCATCGGCAAGGACGGCCTCGCGCTGCAGATCGGCGCCGTCCCGGAACGCGGCAAGGTCGACCCGACCGGCGTCGGCGACGGCTTCCGCGCCGGGTTCATCGCCGGTATCGACGGCGGCCTCAGCCTGGAGCGTTCGGCGCAGCTGGGCTCGCTGATCGCCGTGCTGGTGCTGGAAACCGTGGGCACGCAGGAATGGTCGTTCGACCGCGCTGACGTCCTGGGCCGCCTCAAGGACGCCTTCGGCCCGGAGTCCGCCGAGGAGATCGCGGCGATCCTGCCGGAGTGAGCTTGAGCCTGGCTTGAAGGTCCGTGAAGGCCTCCTTGAGGGACCCAGAGTCCCTCAAGGAGGCCTTCACGGACCTGCTGGCCTATCGCGAAAGCCACTTTCGGGACCTCAGGCGTCGCGAAAGTGGCTTTCACGACGCATCTCGACCATGGGTTTCAGCGACGGCACCTGTGGTAGCGAAGACCCCCTCTTCGCTACCACACCCCTGCCCCAACGTTGCGAAAGCCACTTTCGCAACGTTGAACGTTGCCAAAGTGGCTTTCGCAACCTGTCACCTTTGCCCTGCCCGTCAATAACCCCTCAAGCGGATGCAGCGAAGGGCCCCTTCATACACTTGGGGTGTCTTCCCAGGCTCGTGAGCGTGCCGGGATCCGGCGGCACGTGTGTCTGGAGCCGGATTTCGTGTGTTTCAGGCCGGATCTCACGTGGTGCGGCGAGTTCCGTCCCCGATCACGTGAGTTCGGTCTTCCGTCACGCGTGTTCGCCCTGGCAGGCGGCCGAGGTCTACACGCGTCGGGTCAGGATGGCGGCGATTTCCGCGGGCCGCGAAACGTGGGGGCAGTGCCCGGCGTCGATCTCGATCGCGGTCACGCCGAGCCGGTCCCGGGCGGCCCGGCGCATCCACTCCGGTTTCAGGGTGCGGTCCCGGGTGGGGACGATCACCGTCGACGGGATCTCCGGCGCGGGCCCGGCGGGATGCGTCGCGAGAACGGCGGGGCTGAACAGTCGCAGGCTTTCCAGCGCCAGCCGTTCGGTCTCGGGATCGCAGTCGTGGAAGAGGAACTCGGCCGCCTTCGCGGGGTCGGCCGTCGGGTCGACGCCGATCCAGTCCGGTTCGAGTGCGGTCCTGGCCTCGTCTCGCAGGCTCTTCCCGCCCGCGAAATCGGGGATGTAGGCGGCGACCCACACCATCGCCCGCGCGTCGAGCGCTTCGGCGATCGCGGGAAGCAGCACGCCGGATCCGGAATGGGCCACGACGACCGGCCGTCCGCCGCCGTACTGCTCCCGCGCGTGCTGCGCGTAGCCCTCGATCGGCAGATCCGCCGGGGTCAGCAGGTCCACGGCGATCGCGCGGTGCCCGGCGGCGGTGAGCACCTTGGCCACCCGGTTCCAGCCCGCGGGGCTCTGCGACGTGCCATGAACGAGGACGAAGTCCATCCCGCCATGCTGGCCTCCACGTCGCGAACGGTGAAGGCCGGCACGCGAAGTCGTGACTAGAGCTTCACCGGGTAGACGGGTTCCGGCACCTCGGGCTTGATGCGGTTCTCCACGAAGATGCCGTGCCACAGCATGAACATCAGCAGCGCCCAGAGCTGGCGGCTGCGGTCGTGCTGGCCCTCTTTGTGCTCGTCGAGCAGCGCCAGCGCGGCCTTCTTGTCGATCAGCGCGTCGGTCCGGGAGTCGGAGATGATGCCCTTGGCCCAGTCGTACATCTCGTCGCGCAGCCACAGCCGGATCGGCACCGGGAAGCCGAGCTTGCGCCGGTTGAGCACGTGCCCGGGAATGATCTTCGCCAGCGCCTGGCGCAGTGCGTACTTGCTGGTCCCGTGCGTGAGCTTCTGGTCGACGGGGATGGTCGCCGCGACCTTGAACACCTCGGGGTCGAGGAACGGCACGCGCAGTTCCAGCGAGTTCGCCATGGTCACCTTGTCGGCCTTGACCAGGATGTCGCCGCGCAGCCAGGTGAACAGGTCGACGTGCTGCATCCGAGCGACCGGGTCCCAGCCTTCGGAAACCCGGTACCAGGGAGCGGTGACGTCCTTGAAACCGACGCCTTCCTGGTAGGTGCGCAGCACCTTCCGGAGCTGCTCGTCGCGGAAGTTGCGGGCGTTGCCGTAGTAGCGGTCCTCCAGCGGCAGCGCGCCCCGCCGCAGCAGATCTTTCCCGCGGGTGCCCTCGGGGATCTTCGTGGAGACCTTTCCGAGGATCTTGCGCACCCCGCCGGGGATCTTCTCGAACGGCGCCAGCGAGATCGGCTCGTTGTAGACGGTGTAGCCACCGAAAAGCTCGTCGGCGCCTTCGCCGGACAGCACGGCCTTGACGTGCTTACGCGCTTCGCGGGCGATGAACCACAGCGGTACGAGCGCCGGGTCGGCCACCGGATCGTCCAGATACCAGACGATCAGCGGCATCGCCTCCATCATCTCTTCGGCCGACACCACCCGGACCACGTGCTTCACCCCGATCGCGGCGGCCGTCTCGGCGGCGACGTCGACCTCGGAGTAGCCCTGGCGGTCGAAGCCGCTGGTGAACGCGATGAGGTTCGGGTTGTGCTCCTTCGCCAGCGTCGCGGTCGCGGTCGAGTCGATACCGCCGGAGAGGAACGCGCCGACCGTGACGTCCGGGTCGGAGATCATGTGCTTGCCGACCGAGTCGCGCATCACGTCGGCGATCCGCTCGTACAGCGCGTCCGCTTCGGCCTGGCCGTTGACCGGCTTCGCGGTGAACTGCGGGTGGAAGTAGCGGGTGAATTCGATGTCGCCGCCCGGCACCAGCCGGAACGACGTGCCGGACTCGACGCGGCGGATCCCGGTGTGCAGAGTCTCGGGCTCCGGCACGTACTGCAGCACCAGGTAGTGCTGCAGGGCCGTCTTGTCCAGCTTCTCCTCGACGCCGAGCACGCTCGAAAGCTCCAGCAGGCTCTTCTTCTCGCTTGAGAAGGCGACCTTGCCGGGGCCGGCGGAGTAGAACAGCGGCTTGATGCCGAACGGGTCGCGCGCGCCGAAGACGACCTTCTCCTGGGAGTCCCAGATCATGAAGGCGAACATGCCGCGCAGCTTCTTCACCGCGTCGTCGCCGAGGTAGTGGTACGCCGCGACGATCGCCTCGCCGTCGCCCTCTGTGGCGAACTTCGCACCGTGCTCGGCGGCCAGCTCGTCGCGCAGCTCCTTGTAGTTGTAGATCTCGCCGTTGAAGTTCAGCGTGTAGCGCTCGGGAGCCTCCGGCGGGCCCCAGATCAGCGGCTGGTGGGCGTGGTCGACGTCGATGAAGGCCAGCCGGTTGAAGCCGTAGACCACCTCGGCGTCGGCCCAGGTGTCGTGCTCGTCGGGGCCGCGGTGCCGCTGGCAGCGCATGGCCGCGTCGACGGCGTCACGGGCGCTCGCAGCGTCGGCTTCGGTCGAACAGATCAGTCCAAGCAGGCCGCACACGTCTAGTTCACACACCTCTTGTTGGCCGAGCGGGGAGAAGGGCCCAGTATGCCGGTGGGCGTGTACCCCCGGATGTGGTGGGGGATACGCGTGTTGGGGTCACCCCTTGGTCAGCGCGGCCCCGTAACTCGGCTAGGCTCCGCGTGAACAAGAAGATCGGTCGAGGAGGCTCTGGGTGAAAGGGCAAGGCGCAGTGGGAAATCCAGAGCGCATCCCGGTTAAGCGGGCTGGTCGCGTCGCAGCGCTGGCCGCGCTGGTGATGCTGACCGCGACGGGCTGTTCCGGGGACGAGATCCTCCGCTTCGGCTGGCCTGTCGGGGTGACCCCGCAGGCGCACGACATGCGCACCCTGTGGACGTGGACGGTCGTCGCCGCGCTGGTCGTCGGTGTCATCGTCTGGGCGCTGATCTTCTGGACCGCGATCTTCCACCGCAAGAAGAAGACCGCCGACGGCGCGGAAGAGGAACTGCCCCGTCAGTTCCAGTACAACATCCCGCTGGAGCTCTTCACTGTCGTCGTCCCGACGATCATGGTCTGCGTGCTGTTCTTCTTCACCGCGACCACCGAGAACCGCGTGCTCGCCGAGACGGACAACCCGGACGTCACGGTCGACATCGTCGCGTTCCAGTGGAACTGGGAGTTCAAGTACAAGAGCGACTCCAAGAACCACGACGACCCCGAGATCACCACGGTCGGCAGCTCGACCGAGATCCCGCTGCTCGTCCTGCCGACGAACAAGACGATCCAGTACAACCTGCGGTCGGCCGACGTCATCCACTCCTTCTGGGTGCCGGAGTTCCACTTCAAGCGGGACGTCATGCCGGATCCGGAGAAGAACAACCAGGACTTCACCTTCCAGAACTCGATCGACAAGGAAGGTTCGTTCGTCGGCCGCTGCGCGGAACTGTGCGGCACCTACCACTCGGGGATGAACTTCGAGGTCAGGGCGCTGTCGCCGGACAAGTACGCGCAGTACATCCAGCTCCGCGGCACGGTGAACCCGAAGAGCGGCAAGCCGAACACGGCTTCCGAGGCGCTGACGGCGATGAACTGCGGCGACCTGTGCTCGCCCTACGCCGTCACCACCACCCCGTTCAACACCGACCGCACCGCGCGGGTCGCGTCCAACTGACCCGGCTGTTCGAGCCCGAAACAGGAGTGAGGCAACGTCCATGAAGGTCGAAGGACGGATTTTCTTCCTCGTCGCGGTCTTCTCCGTCGTCGTGGCGGGTATCTACGCGTACATGACCGGAACGATGACCCGGGACGGCGTCGAGCCGGTCGGTGTGGTGGCCCTGATCCTGACCGGTGGCCTGGCCTTCCTGGCCGGGAGCTACCTGCAGTTCGTGGCGCGGCGCATCGAGCCGCGCCCGGAGGACCGGGAAGACGCCGAGATCAGCGACGGCGCCGGCGAGCTGGGCTTCTTCAGCCCCGGCAGCTACTGGCCGATCGGTCTCGCGGCGGCCGCCGCGCTGACCGGTGTCGCGCTCGCGTTCTTCCACATCTGGCTGCTCATCATCGCGCTGGGCCTGGTGATCGTCGCCATCGGCGGGCTGGTGTTCGAGTACCACACCGGTCCGAACCACGAGTGACCTTCTGACGCCGAAACGGCGCCCGCTCCCTGGTGGAGCTGGGCGCCGTTTTCGCGTTCAGAGGACTAAACGCGGGCGGGGAGCGGCGGTTCCTTCGCTTCGGGCTTGGCCGCTCGCTTCGGCGCCAGCGCCGCCGCCAGGACGGCCAGCATCCCCGCGATCTCCGGCCACGTCGGCCGGTGCCCGTAGGCGAGGACGTCCACCACCACCGCGACCACCGGATAGACGTAGGACAGCAGCGCCACCGTCGTGGTCGGCAGCTTGCCGATGCTCGCGTACATCAGGACGTACATCAGCGCGGTGTGCACGGTTCCGAGCAGGACCAGCCACAGCAGCCCCGAGGTGTCCGTTGGCAGTGGCGTGACGAGCAGCGCGGGGGCGAGCACGATCGTCCCGGTCACCAGCTGGACGGCCGCCAGTACGTGCGGGCGCAGGTGCTTGAGCTGCTTCGCGATGAACGAGGCGCCGGCGTAGAGGGCGGCCGCGCCGAGGGCGAGCGCGATCCCCGCCAGTCGTACCGGTTCGCCGTCGGCACCGTGCGCCGACAGGGAGATGAGCGCCACCCCGCCGAACGCGATCAGCGCCCGGACCAGCTGACTCTTCGCCATCTTCTCGCCGAGGAACGCGGCGGCGAGACCGACCAGCATCAGCGGCTGCGTGTGGTACACGACGGTGCTGACCGAGATCGACGACAGCGCGTACGAGGCGAACAGCAGCACCCAGTTCCCGACCAGGAACAGCCCGCCGAGGACGGCGAGCAGCAGGTCGCGGCGGCTGAGTGTCCACGGGCGGAGCCAGCCCCGGGCGGCGCTCCACACCAGGAGCAGGAGGCCGCCGACCAGGCTCCTGGCGAACGCGACGGCGGGCGCGTCGGCGCCGCTTTCGAGGACGACGGCGCCGATCGTGCCGGACAGCGCCATCGCGGCCGTCCACTGCAGCAGGGGGTTGTTCTTGTTCATGCCGACCACTTTCGCCCTCGCGTCCGCGTTCAACCAGTGTCAGAGATGACATCGACCGCAAAACTTGTGACACACTGCGCGGATGGATGTGAAGAAGGTCGCGGTGGTGCTCGCCGACCAGGTCTCACCGTTCGAACTCGGCGTCGCGTGCGAGGTCTTCGGCACCGATCGCAGCGCCGACGGCATCGAGGGCTGGGATTTCGCGGTCTGCTCGCCCGGCGGCGAGAACGTCCTGAGCTGGTCCGGCTTCGGGCTCGATGGCTTGGAGAGCCTGGACTTCGCGGCGTCGGCCGATCTGCTGATCGTGCCGACCTGCGCCCCGCGCAGCGCGAGCCCGCCGGAGCCGGTGCTCGAGGTCCTCCGCGACGCGGCGAGCCGAGGTGCCTGGGTGGCGGGCTTCTGCGCGGGCGTCTTCTCGCTCGGCTACGCGGGGCTTCTCGACGGGCGTAACTGCACCGTCCATTGGGTCTACGAGCAGGAGTTCCGGTCGCGCTTCCCGACCGCGAAGGTCGACCCGAAGGCGTTGTACGTCGACGACGGTGGCGTCCTCACCAGCGCGGGAACCGTCGCCGCCGTCGATCTGTGCCTGCATCTGGTGCGGGAACTGCGCGGTGTCGCCGCGGCCACCACGCTGGCCAGGCGGATGGTCGCCGCGCCGCACCGGGTCGGCGGGCAGGCGCAGTTCGTGCAGGCGCCGGTGCCCGAGACCGCCGCGCCGGACGACACCGTGCTCGCCGAAGCGCTCGAATGGATCGAGCGGCGGCTGGACCGGCCGTTCACCGTCGCGGAACTCGCCCGGCGCAGCGGATTGGGGGAGCGCACGTTCCTGCGCCGGTTCTCGGCGGCCACGGGTACGACGCCGCACCGGTGGCTCACCGAACGCCGCCTCGATCGGGCGCAGTCGCTTCTCGAGGAGGGTCGTCTGTCCATTGAGGACATCGCGGTCGCCTGTGGATACGCCTCCGCGGCGGCACTGCGGCATCAGTTCGGCAAGCTGCGCGGGACCAGCCCGAGTGCTTACCGCCGGACGTTTTCCGCGGGCTAGAAGGAGGAGGTCAGGCGCGAGGTGGTCGTGAGTGGCGATTCGGGTTAGAACCCGAATCGCCACTCACGACCCACGGCACCGACCACGCCGCCTTTGCCTTACCCCTCAAGAGAAGGAGATCTCCTGCCCTACGGTGACATGGACGTGGTCGGGGACCTCGTCGTGCTGGTCGCCGACGGTGAGTGTTCCGGTCGGTTCGAACAGCAACAGCGACGCACCGTCCACTGAGGACGGTTTGTGGAAAGTGCCGCGCGGGACGACGAACACGGAGCCGCGGGGGAGCGTGACGACCCGTTCACCCGTGTTTTCGCGCAGCGAGATGTCCAAAGTGCCGTCGAGGACGAGAAAGAACTCGTCGGTGTTCTCGTGGACGTGCCAGACGTGCTCGCCGGCGACCTTGGCGAGGCGGACGTCGTAGTCGTTGACGTGCGCGACGATCCGCGGGCTCCAGATCTCGTCGAATCCGGCCAGCGCGGTCTTCAAATCGATCGGTTGCTTGCTCATGATCCGATCCTGGCCGCTGGACCGCCGGAGCGGTGAGTGCTAGGAATCGCATATGTCGCATGATTTCTCGCACAAGGTCGCCGTCCTGGTGGACGAGGGGTCCAACCCCTTCGAAATGGGGGTCGCGACCGAGCTCTTCGGCCTGCGGCGGCCGGAACTGGATCGCCCCTGGTACGGCCTCACGCTGTGCGCCGCCGAGCCGTCCGTGCGCATGCACCAGGGGATGTTCACGCTGACCGGCATCGCCGGGCTCGAAGCCGTGGAGGCCGCCGACACGGTGATCGTGCCCAACCGGCCCGATCCGGAGAGCCCGGTCCGGGACCCGGTGCTGACGGCCATCCGCGACGCGGCCGCGCGGGGAGCCCGGCTGGTGAGCTTCTGCACCGGCGCCTTCACCCTCGCGCGGGCGGGCGTGCTGGACGGACGGCGTGCGACGACCCACTGGAAGTGGGCGGGACTCTTCCGCGAGCTGTATCCCGAAGTGCTGCTGGAGCCGGACGTCCTCTTCGTCGACGACGGCGACGTCCTGACCGCCGCGGGCAGCGCGGCCGCGCTCGATCTGGGCCTGCATCTGATCAGCCGCGACCACGGCGCCGAGATCGCCAACGCGGTGAGCAGGCGGCTGGTGTTCGCCGGGCATCGCGACGGTGGCCAGCGGCAATTCATCGAACGTCCGCTGCCGCCGGTGCCGGACACCTCGCTGGCGCCGGTGCTCGCCTGGGCGCGCGAACGGCTGGACCACCCGCTCACCGTCGCCGACCTCGCCGCGCGGGCGGCCGCCAGCCAGGCGACGCTGCACCGGCGGTTCCGTGCCGAACTGGGGACCACGCCGCTGGCGTGGCTCACCACCGAACGGATCGCACTGGCGTGCCGGCTCATCGAGCGCGGGGAGCAGCGGCTGGACCGGGTGGCGCGGGCGTCGGGGTTCGGTACCGCTGCGAACCTGCGTACGCAGCTTCGGCGGGCTACGGGACTGACGCCTACGGCTTACCGGGCGCGGTTCAGTACCGCTTCGTAGTCGGTCGCCTGTGCAATGAAAGGCTCCTTCATTGCAAAATTTGCAATGAAGGAGCCTTTCATTGCACGTCGTGAGTGGTCAACGCAAGGATCTTCGCTGACCGCGGTCTCCCGTCGAGCGAGAGGCCTGTCAGGCGAAGGCGATCCACCGGTTCAGCAGGTCGGCCGCCGCGCCCGAATCGACGGCCGAGGCCGCCCGCGCGAGCCCGGCGGCCAGATCGTCTTCCAGCGATCCGGAGAACCCGGCGAAGGCCGCCAGCGCGGCCGCCGAGTTGAGCAGTACCGCGTCCCGCACCGGCCCGGTCTTCCCGGCCATCACCTGCCGGAACACCTCGGCGTTGTGCGCCGCGTCGCCGCCGCGCAGGTCCTCCGCGGTCGCGCGGGCGATGCCCAGCGACGCAGGGTCGAAGCTCCGCTCGGTGATCTCGCCGCCGGACACCACCCACACCGAACTCGTGGTCGTGGTCGTGATCTCGTCCAGCCCGTCGTCGCCGCGCACGAGCAGCACGGTCATCCCGCGCCGCGCGAACACCTCGGCGAGCACGCGGGTCTTGTCCGCGTACGCGCAGCCGATCAGCGAACTGCGCGGTTGCGCGGGGTTGGTGAGCGGGCCCAGCAGGTTGAACGTCGTCGGCACGCCGAGTTCGCCGCGCGTCGGGCCGGCGTGGCGCAGGGCGGGGTGGAACTTCGGCGCGAAGCAGAAGCCGATGCCCAGTTCGTTCACGCTGCGCTGGACGGTCTCGGGCGGCAGGTCGATGGTGACGCCCAGTTCCTCCAGCACGTCGGCCGCGCCGGACTTCGACGAGGCGCTCCGGTTGCCGTGCTTGGCCACCGGGGCGCCTGCCGCGGCCGTCACCACCGTGGCCATGGTGGAGATGTTGACCGAATTGGACCGGTCGCCGCCGGTGCCGACGATGTCCACCGACGGCCTGTCGATCGTCACCCGTTTGGCGTGCGCCAGCATGGCGTCGGCCATGCCGGAGATCTCCGCCGGTGTTTCACCCTTCGCGCGCAGCGCGACGGCGAACCCGGCGATCTGGGAGGGCGTCGCCGCCCCGCTCATGATCTGGTCCATCGCCCACGCGGTGTCCTCCTCGGACAGATCCGCGCGCGCGATGAGCTGGTTGAGCAGGGACGGCCAGGTCTTAGTGGTCACCATCGGAAGTCCTCCGGGGGTCTCGACGGCCCAGCTTCCCGCTGGACGCACGGGCCGCGAGATCCGAGTACAGCACCGGTACGAGGACCTCGCGGCCGCACGCCCGGCGGAAACCTGGATCCGCCGAATACCCGCGAAGGACTTCCGATGGCAACCACTTGGCGGCCGCGCTCATCGGCTCAGCCGTGCACGGCCGGCACCCGGCGGGCGCGCAGCACGTCGGCGACGGTTTCGGCGGCGGTCAGCGGGTCGAGCGGGTGGACCAGCACCGCGTCGGCCTGCGACCAGGTCGCGAGCCAGCGGTCGTCCTTGCGCCGGACCGAAACCACGATCGGGGGGCAATCCTCGATCTCGTTCTTCAGCTGGCGGGTCAGCCCGATGCCGCCCGTCGGCTGCGCCTCGCCGTCGAGGATGGCCAGGTCCACGTTGCCCGCGTCCATCTCGACGAGGACCTCGGAAATGCCGGAGGCCTCGGTGTAGTCCACCCGGCCGAGGTCGGCGGCGGGCTTGCGGCCGACGGCGTTGATGATCGCCTCGCGCACCTCCGCCTTGTGGCTGAACACCAGGATCCGCATCGCCTGCTCGCCCATGAGCGCGCCTCCGCCTCGTCTAGTCATGTCGACCCCGCGATGTTATCCGCCATGACCGACATCACGTGGCCGCCCCCGACGGCTGGAGTGCGTCCCAGCCCAGCGAATCGCCGCCGAGCCGCTGCGCGAGGCCCGCCATCCGTGACCGTTCTTGCGCGCAGTGCAGCGCGTCGAGGGTCTGGACGCGCACCGCGTGCGTCAGGGTGAAACCGCCGTCGGACCCGTGTTCCCGCAGCTCCCAGCCGTCCTGGGCGAGGATCGATGTCGCCTCCGCCACCTTTTCGGGCGGCAGTTTCAAGTGGTGGCGCAGGATCGCGGGCGCATCGGCGACCCAAGCGGGTGATCTCGCCAGCACCGAAGAATCCGCCTCGGCCGGATCGAAAGCCTCCGCGACGATCTCCACACCGGGCGTGTCGACGGTCAGACCTGGGAGTTTCGGCTTCTTGACCAGGTCACGAAGCCGATCTAGTAAACCCATGAGTAGCCCTGTTCCCACTTTCGTTCAGATGTGACCCGACACGCACGCGACTTGCCGTGGACCCACCCGGCGGGCCCCGTGCGTGAGAGGACATAATGCGACGCGTGACAACGGCAGCTCCCACCATCAGCCAGCGGGTCCACTCGCTGAACCGGCCGAACATGGTCAGTGTCGGCACCATCGTGTGGCTGTCCAGCGAACTGATGTTCTTCGCCGGACTGTTCGCCATGTTCTTCACCGTGAAGGCGCAGAACGCGTCCGGCCAATGGCCGCCGCCGCTGCACGGTGAGCCCTTCCACCTGAACATCGCGCTGGCGATCCCGTTCACCGTGATCCTCGTGGCGTCGTCGTTCACCTGCCAGTTCGGTGTGTTCGCCGCCGAAAAGGGTGATGTGTTCGGCCTCCGCCGCTGGTACATCATCACGTTGATCATGGGCGCGATCTTCGTCGGCGGCCAGGGTTACGAATACATCAACCTGATCCACGAGGGGCTGACGATCCCGTCCGGCGCGTACGGCACGGTCTTCTACCTCGCGACCGGGTTCCACGGCCTGCACGTCATCGGCGGGCTCATCGCGTTCGTGTACTTGCTCATCCGCACCAAGCTGAGCAAGTTCACCCCGGCTCAGGCCACCTCGGCGATCGTCGTGTCGTACTACTGGCACTTCGTCGACATCGTGTGGGTGGGCCTGTTCGCGGTGATCTACATCCTTCCGTGAACGAAGCCGCCACCACGACCTATCGGCCTGAACTGACAGCAAGGGTTGCCGCAAGATGACCTCCAGCAAGAACAACACGGAGCGCCGCTTTCGCAAGCGGTCGAAGGCACGCAGGCGGTTCGCCGGCGCGCTGGCGCTCGGGATCGCGCTGCTGAGCGTGGGCGGGTTGTACGCCGTTTTCGCCCCGGAGCCGCAGACCGCGCAGGCGCAGGGCGAATCCGCCCTCCTGCGCGAGGGCGAGAAGCTCTACAACAACACGTGTATCGAATGTCACGGGCCGAAGCTCGAAGGTGTCACCGACCGTGGCCCGAGCCTCATCGGCATCGGCGACGCGGCCGTGTACTTCCAGACCTCCACCGGCCGTATGCCGGCGGTCCGCCAGGAAGCCCAGGCGCAGCGGAAGCCGCCGAAGCTGTCCGAGGCCGAGATCAACGCCCTGGGCGCCTACATCCAGGCCAACGGCGGTGGCGCGCAGCGCCCCACCGAGAAGGGTGACGCGCTGCGCGGCGAGGACGTCGCGCGCGGCAGCGAACTCTTCCGCCTCAACTGCGCCTCCTGCCACGGCTTCACCGGCCGCGGCGGCGCGCTCTCCTCGGGCAAGTTCGCCCCGAACCTGGACCCGGCCACGGAAGAGCAGATCTACACCGCGATGCTCACCGGGCCGCAGAACATGCCCAAGTTCTCCGACCGGCAGCTCTCGCCGGAGGAGAAGAAGGACATCATCGCGTTCGTGAAATCCGTTAGTGACGGGAAGAACTCCCCTGGCGGTAGCTCGCTCGGCGGTCTTGGCCCGGCCTCGGAGGGCGCGATCGCGTGGATCGTCGGGATCGCCGCGCTGATCGGCGTGACGTTGTGGATTGGATCGAAGGCATGAGCGCCGAAGGGCCGAAGCCGCCGACAGAGGCGGAATTGGCGGACATGGATCGCGACCAGCTGGTCAAGCTGGGTACCGCGCTCGACGGGGTCGAGATCGTCGAATACCCGACGCCCTGGCCGGTCGAGGGGACGAAGGCGGAGAAGCGCGCCGAGCGCGCTGTCGCCCTCTGGTTCGTGCTGGCCGCGCTGTCCGGCCTCGCGTTCGTGGTCCTCCTCGCGTGGCCGCACTGGTTCGAGTACAAGGAGCCGGGCAAGACCGGCTACACCATGTACACGCTGTACACGCCGCTGCTCGGTGTCACGCTCGGCGTCGCCGTGCTCGCCATCGGCGTCGGCGCCGTCCTCTACACCAAGAAGTTCATCCCGGCCGAGGTCTCGATCCAGGAGCGCGGGGACGGCGGGTCGAAAGAGGTCGACAAGGCCACCATCCTCGCCCAGCTGGCCGACTCGGGCAGCCGCAGCACCATCGCGCGCCGTTCGATGATCAAGCGGTCCGCGGGTGCCGGTGCCGGTGTGCTCGGCCTCGCCGTCGCGGCGCTGCCGGTCGCGTCCTTCATCAAGGACCCGTGGAAGGACACCGAGAACCGCGACTCCCTGTGGCACTCGGGCTGGAAGAAGAACTTCCCGGACGAGGTCGTCTACCTGCGCCGCAACACCGGCCGTCCGCACGAGATCTCCCTGGTCAAGGCCGAGGACCTCGACGCGGGCGCGATGGAGACGGTGTTCCCGTACCGCAAGTCCGAAGAGCACGACGAGCACGCGCTGTCGGCCGCCTTCAAACGCGTCGACAACCCGGTCATGCTGATCCGCCTCCGCCCGACCGACGCCGCCAAGGTCGTCAAGCGGGCGAACCAGGAGGACTACAACTTCGGCGACTACTACGCGTACACGAAGATCTGCAGCCACGTCGGCTGCCCGACCTCCCTGTACGAGCAGCGGACCAACCGCATCCTCTGCCCCTGCCACCAGTCCCAGTTCGACGCGCTCCACTACGCCAAGCCGATTTTCGGGCCGGCGACCCGGCCTTTGGCCCAGCTTCCGATTACAGTGGACTCTGAGGGCTACCTGATCGCGCGCGGAGACTTCAACGAGGCCGTCGGACCGGCCTTTTGGGAGCGTAAGTCATGAGTTCACTCACCACCCCGACGAAGGGGACGAACCCGGTCGAGAAGGCCGCGGGCGCTGGTGCGAAGTGGGCCGACGACCGGTATCACCTGGCCAAGGGCATGCGGCACCAGCTCAACAAGGTGTTCCCGACGCACTGGTCGTTCCTGCTCGGCGAGATCGCGCTCTACAGCTTCATCATCCTGTTGCTGTCGGGTGTCTATCTCACGCTGTTCTTCGACCCCTCCATGGAGGAGGTCGTCTACAACGGCAGCTACACCGGCCTGCAGGGCGTCGAGATGTCGCGGGCCTTCGCGACCACGCTGGACATCTCGTTCGACGTCCGCGGTGGTCTGTTCGTCCGCCAGCTGCACCACTGGGCCGCGCTGATCTTCGTGGCTTCGATGATGGTGCACATGTTCCGGATCTTCTTCACCGGCGCGTTCCGCCGCCCGCGTGAGGCGAACTGGGTCATCGGTGCGCTGCTGCTGGTCCTGGGCATGTTCGAAGGCTTCTTCGGCTACTCGCTCCCGGACGACCTGCTCTCCGGTACCGGTATCCGCGCGACCCTGTCGGGCATCGTGCTCTCGGTGCCGGTCATGGGCACCTGGATCCACTGGGCGCTGTTCGGCGGGGAGTTCCCCGGCAACGAGATCATCCCGCGCCTGTACACGATCCACATCCTGCTGCTGCCGGGCATCATGCTCGGTCTGGTGGCCGCGCACCTCGCGCTGGTCTGGTACCAGAAGCACACGCAGTTCCCCGGCGTGCGCCGCAAGGAGACCAACGTCGTCGGCGTCCGCATCATGCCGGTCTTCGCGCTCAAGGGCGGTGCGTTCTTCGCGCTGGTCACCGGCGTCATCGCGCTGATGTCGGGCCTCTTCCAGATCAACCCGATCTGGAACATCGGCCCGTACAACGCGGCGCAGGTCTCGGCGGGTTCGCAGCCGGACTGGTACATGGCCTGGGCCGACGGCATGCTGCGGATCTGGCCCGCGTGGGAGCTCTACCTCGGGAACTACACGGTCCCGGCGGTGTTCTTCCCCGGCGCGGTCGGGATGCCACTGCTGATCGGCCTGCTGGTGATGTATCCGTGGATCGAGCGAAAGCTGTCCAAGGACACCGCGCACCACAACCTGCTGCAGCGTCCGCGCGACGTCCCGGTGCGGACCTCGCTGGGCATCATGGCCCTGACGTTCTTCGCGGTCATCATGCTGTCGGGCTTCAACGACATCATCGCGTTCGCCTTCGACATCTCGCTGAACGCGACGACGTGGGCGGGCCGGATCGGTGTCCTGCTGCTGCCGCCGATCGCGTACTACATCACTTACCGGATCTGCCTCGGCCTCCAGCGGGCCGACCGCGAGGTGCTCGAACACGGTGTCGAAACCGGCATCATCAAGCGCCTGCCGCACGGTGAGTTCATCGAGATCCACCAGCCGCTCGGCCCGGTGGACGACCACGGCCACGCGATCCCGCTCGAGTACCAGGGCGCGTCGGTACCGAAGAAGATGAACAAGCTCGGCTCGGCGGGGCACGCCGTCGCCGGTTCGACCTGGTCCCCGGACCCGGTCGAGGAGACGATCGCGCTGGAGCGCGCCCGGTCCAACGGGCACGGCAACGGCAAGGTCGACGACATCGGTGGCGAGCCTTCGCAGGAGCGCAAGGAGATCACCTCCGGGCACTAGCCCGGGAAGAAGTACATGAAGGCCCCCTTCCTTGCGCCTGACGCAAGGAAGGGGGCCTTCATGTACTTCGGGGCACGCGCTTCAGGGAGAGAGGCTCAGGCGCCTTCGACGCCGATGTCGAACGCCGACTCGCTGTCGGCCTTCGAGTACGAGCGGAACGCGATGTGCGTGACCGTGCTCAGCACGCCGGGGACCTTGCCGATCTTCGCCGGGATCAGATCCGCGAGATCCTCGTGGGCCGCGACGCGGACCGAGGCGATCAGATCGACGTCGCCCGCGCAGGAGTAGACCTCGCGGACCCCCTCGATGTCCGCGATCGCCTGTGCCGCCTCGGGGATGGCATCGGCCTCGACCTGGATCAGCACGATCGCGGTGATCACTACAGCGCCTCCTACGTCAATGAATCCGGTGCCGGAATCCTAGCCCGCCACGCGTTCGAGTGCCGTCGCGCTCGACGCCAGGTCGAGCCACTCCTGCCAGCCGCCCGCCACGGCGGCGGGCTCCGCCCAGGGCTGCGTCGTGCGCACGAGCCGGACACCCGGTCGGGTCAGCCAGCGCAGGAGGATCTGGATCTCCTCCGGGATCGCGCCGAAGAGCGGGCCGGGGCCGGGGATGACCGTCTCCGCCGAGGCCACGAGCATCTCGACCACCGGCATCGGCGGTACCCCGCGTCGTGCGACACCCGCCGACGCGAGCCTGCCGTACCGGATCACGGCCAGTTCCCAGCCGCCTTTCCCGTCCGGCCCGGCGGCGATCAATTCCGGGATGCCCGCGAGAGCCGCCTGCCGGTGCGCCCGGCCGACCGCGCGGATCAGCCCGGCCAGCTGATCGCGATGCTGGGCGGCCTGTTCGTAGTGCTCCGCCGCGGAAAGCCGGGCGAGTTGCTCGGCGGCGGCTCGCAGCGGACGTCCGTCCGTCCCGGCGATGAGCCCGGACACCGCCAGCACACTCGGCCGGTACGCCTCGATCGTCTGCTGCCCGGCGCACGGCGCTCCGCAGCGTCCGAGTTCGGCGAGGACACAGGGCGTTCCGTTCGGCGCGGTGGCCGAGATCCGCTGGGTGCACGTCCGCAGCCCCGAGGCGCCGGCGAGGGTGTCCGCGGCCGAGCGGGCGTCGGTCTGGGTGCGAAAGGGCCCCAGCATCCCGTCTCGCGGCATGCGGACCACCGAGAGGCGGGGGAACGCCTCCTCGGTCAGCGCGACCCACCAGGCGTGCCGTGGGTTCTTGGAACGGCGGTTGTACATGGGCCGGTGGGCGGCGATCAGCCGGAGCTCCCGGACAGCGGCCTCCAGCGCGTGCGCGCATTCGACCGCGTCGACCCGCTCGGCCAGCGCGACCATCTCCCGGATCCGTCCTCGGCTCTCCGATCCGGTGAAGTACTGCCGGACCCGGCGGCGGAGGTCGGACGACGTCCCGACGTAGAGGACCTCGTCGCTCGGGCCGCGGAACAGGTAGACGCCGGGCCTCGACGGCAGGTGCTCGGCCAGCGACCGTTTGCGGCGCTGGGCCGCCGTCACCTCGGGCAGGTAGTCCAGCAGCTCCTCGAGGGTGTGGACGCCGAGGTTGCCCACGCGTTCGAGCAGTGCGTGCAGGACGTCGACGGTGGCGCGCGCGTCCGCGAGCGCACGGTGGTTCGGTGTCGTGCGCGCCCCGAACAGCGCGGCCAGCGCGGAAAGCCGGTAGCTGGGGGTCTCGTCGCGGGAGATGACCCGGCGGGCGAGCCGGACCGTGCACACGACGGCCGCCTTGGGCCAGCGGTAGCCGTGGCCCTCGCAGGCCGCACGCATGAAACCGGTGTCGAAGGGGGCGTTGTGCGCCACCAGCACGGCACCGGAGATGAACTCGAGGAACGCGGGCAGCACACGCTCGATGCGGGGAGCGTCGTAGACCATCGCGCTCGTGATGCCGGTGAGCTCGACGATCTGCGGCGGGATCGGCATCCCCGGATTGACGAAGGTGGCGAACTCGCCGACGATCTCGCCCGCGCGGACCTTGACGGCGCCGATCTCGGTGATCCCGTCCGGACCGGGTTTCGTCCCGGTGGTCTCCAGATCGAATACGACGAAAGTGGTGTCCCGCAAAGGGGTTCCGAGCTCGTCGAAGGCGAGTTGCGCCGCGCCGGGCCGCCGTCCGGTGTCCATGGTCGGGCACAGTAGGGGTGGGCACCGACAATCCCGGGAACGCCGCACGCCGTCCCATCCAGCGCGCCCCGAGGCCATGGGGCCTACGCTGGAGCGATGCAACCGCAGCCCGCAGAGCCCGAATCACCCGAGGACGCCACCGGTGGTCCTTCGGGTGTCGTGGCGTCGGCGGGCGCGGAGGAGCCGTCCGAAGAGGTACCGGCCGAAGGCTGGACGTCCTTGCCGGAGACCGTGCGGGAGCGGATCGCCGAGCTGGCGGCCGCCGCCGTCGGCAAACTGCCGGTCGCCGACGTGCCGAGGCAGCTGCGCCCGGTCGCGAAGTTCGCCCCGGCGAAACGCGCGAAACTCGGCGGGGCGGCGTTGCTCGCCGCGCTGGGGGAGTCTTCGCAGTTCCGGGTCGCGGTCACCGAATGGCTGCGCGACCACCGCAAGGACGCTCTCGACCCGAACGCCCCCGATTCCGTCGCTGCCGCGGCCGCCGCCGTGCTCCTTGGCGAGGCCGGTGCGGCCGGACGGGTCCGGCTGGTGGCGAAGAACGCCGAGGAGACGGCGTTGCGCGCCGAACGCGATGCCGCGCTGGCCCGCAACCAGCGGCTCGAGGCCGAACTGGCGCAGCTGCGCGAAGAGTTGCGCGAGGCCAAGGAGATCGCCGGCGGCGCGCGGGGCGAACGCGAGGCCGAGGTCGAAAAACTGTTGAAGCGCTTGCGAGAGCAAGGTGTCCAGCTGCGTCAGGCCAAGGACGCGGTCGCCGAGGCTCGCGCCGAACTGGAGAGCGGCGGCGCCGAGAGCGCCGTGGAGATCAAGGCACTGAAGGCCCAGCTGGACCGCGAGAAGCAGCGGGTCGCGGCCGAGCGGACGCGCGCGGAGAAGGCCGTCACCGACGCCGAGATCGCCCGTCAGTCCGCCCGCGAGGCGCGTCAGGCCGACGAGGTCAGGCTCGGGCTGCTTCTGGACACCATCGAAGGCGCCGTCGGCGGGCTCCGCCGGGAGCTTTCGGTGAGCGCGCGGGGCCAGCGCCCGGCGGACATGGTCCGCGGCGCGACGTCGGGCCTCGGGGCGGGCGGCAAGATCCAGGACGTCACCGCGCTCGACCGGCATCTCGCGCTGCCCAACGTGCACCTGATCGTCGACGGCTACAACGTCACGAAGACCGGCTACCCGGAACTGGCGCTTTCCGATCAGCGCGACCGGCTGATCCACCAGCTTTCCGCGCTCGCCGCGCGGACTTCGGCCGAGGTCACCGTGGTGTTCGACGGCGCCGGCGTGCTCTCCGTGCCCGCGGCCGTGCCGCGCGGGGTTCGGGTGCTGTTCTCCGAACGCGGCGTCCTCGCGGACGACGTCATCCGGTCCCTGGTCGCGGCCGAGCCGCCGGGACGGCCGATGGTGGTCGCGAGCACGGACCGCGCGGTGGCGGACTCGGTGCGGCGCAAGGGCGCGCATCCGGTGCCGTCCGCGGTACTGGTGTCGCGGCTCAGCCGGGTCTGACATGCGGTAGGGCGTGGCCTCGTGAGTCTTGACCGGCGATGTCACGTGACCGACCGTCCAATCACGCGTGTCGTCCCTCCTGACACGTGTGTCGTCCGTTCGATCACGGGAAACCGCCACCCGCGCACCGGCGGTAGGTACCTAAGCCACCCTTGACTCCGGTGAGCGTTCCTCGCCCGGCGATCATGTCGCTCGACGGCACGACACTCGCCTTACCCCTCAATGACCGTCCTTGCCACTCACGAGGCCGAAACTGTCGGTGGTCGCTCTTAATGTGCACCTCACCACTGAAAGTGAGGAGTCGAGATGGACGGCAAGGCCATCGCCGATATAGCGGATATAGAGACCTTCGTCATCGATTGCGACCGGTGCGCGGTCCGCGGTGACGCATGTCATGACTGTGTCGTCAGCGTCCTTCTCGGCGCGCCGCCCGCGCTCGAATGGGACGCCGACGAGCGGAGGGCGGTGGACGCGCTCGCGGAAGCCGGGATGGTCCCGCGTCTCCGGATGGTCGAAATCGTGGGGCAGGAGCGCCGGAAATCCGCCTGAGACACGCCACGACCGGGGCATTCGACGAGTGGTCGATCCGATCGGGTGAACGGTAGGTAGTCGTGACCAGCCCCAGGATGTAACGCCTGTCACACCTTTCCGCTCATGCTGGTCCGAAGGTGTTTCGGCGCATCACGGAGAGTTTTTGCGCCTGCCATGGTGGACGTGGTGCCTGTGGTTTCGTAACCTGTCCGAGATCTCGTGGCCGGAAGTCGTCGCCAGACGGCGACACGGGATCGCCACTGAAGCAGCTTTGTCGGGGAGTTGCGCCAGAACCAGCCGTACGCCAAACCTGTTGCGATAGCACTCGGCCAGGCGGACGGCGGGAACGCGGGGAACCGCGCGGGCCTCACGGTCGGCGTCGCGGCTTCGCGGAAGAGGGCCCCCGACCTCTTCGTCCCGGGTTCTGAGTCGGTGGCCGACAGCAAAGGAGACACGCGCGACCGTGCAGTCGCATCCAGTCAAGCGCGTGGTGTCAGGAGCTTTGGCCGCGGCCGCGGTGATCACCGCCGTAACGGTCGCCCAGCCTGCTGCCACTGCTGCCCCAGCCCCCGCCCTCCAACAGCCCCCGTCCGGTTCGGACGCTCTCGCCAAGTACCGCGACCTCGCGGCACAGGCGGAGAAGGCAAACGAAGACCTCCTCAAGGCGAAGGACGATCTCGCCGCGAAGCAGGCAGAACTCGACAAGGCCACGGCAGACGCCGCCGCCGCCAAGGACCTCGGTGTCAAGGCGGCCGGTGACGAGAAGACGTTCCAGGCCGAGGTGAACAAGTTCGCCGGTGCCTCCTTCACCAGCGGTGTGCAGCTGAACAAGCTGTCGTCGCTGCTGTCGGGCGCGTCGACCCAGGACTTCCTGGAGCGCTCCTCGGCGCTCGAGGTCCTCGCCGCGAACAAGAACACCGCCCTGACCAACCTGAGCGGTGCCGTCGCCCAGGCCGCGGCCGCGGCGAAGCAAGCGGCTGACGCCCAGAACACGGCGACCGCCGCTCGTGACACGGCCGCCAAGCTGACCACGGACATCGAGGCGCGCCAGAAGACGCTGAACGACCAGCTCAAGGAGATTCAGCGGGCCAGCGGCAACCTGAGCACCTCGGACCGCAACGCCCAGAAGGACAAGGGCGGCGCGTTCCCGAACCTGCCCGCTCCGGGTCCCGCCGCGGCGGCGGCCCTCTCGGCGGCGAAGAGCAAGCTCGGCAGCCCGTACGGCTGGGGCGACGTCGGCCCCTCGTCGTTCGACTGCTCGGGTCTGATGCTGTGGGCGTACAAGCAGGCCGGGCTCACCCTGCCGCGGTCGAGCCGTCAGCAGTCCACCTTCGGCGCTCCGGTGCAGAGGGCGCAGCTCCAGCCGGGCGACCTGGTGTTCTACAACTCGCCGGTCTCGCACGTCGGCATGTACGTCGGCAACGGCATGATGGTGCACGCGCCGACCACCGGTGACGTCGTCAAGGTGTCGCCGCTGCAGAACAACTACGTCGGGGCTCGTCGCCCGACCGCTTGATCGAACACCCGGATGGGGCGGTACCGCGCGAGCGGTGCCGCCCCTTTCGCATGCGGAGGGCCAAGTAGCCTGCAGAGGTGCTGAGGACCCTGCTGGTGACCAACGACTTCCCGCCCCGGCCCGGCGGCATCCAGAACTACCTGAACTCGCTGGCCACCCGCTTGCCCGCGGACGACCTCGTCGTCTACGCCCCGTCCTGGGAATCGAGCACCGGTTCGCACGGCGAGTTCGACGCCGCCGCCCCGTTCGAGGTGGTGCGCCATCCGACGTCCCTGATGCTGCCGACACCGGACGTGCTCAAGCGGGCGAAGGAGATCATGCGGGCCCGCGACTGCGAGGCCGTCTGGTTCGGCGCGGCCGCGCCGCTGGCGTTGCTCGGACAGCCGCTGCGGGCCGCGGGCGCCCGCCGGGTGCTGGCGTCGACACACGGCCACGAGGTCGGCTGGTCGATGCTTCCGGGTTCGCGGCAGGCGTTGCGCCGGATCGGCGACACCGTCGACGTGATCACCTACGTCAGCAAGTACACACGCTCCCGGTTTTCGGCCGCCTTCGGCCCGATGGCGGGGCTGGAGATGCTCCCGTGCGGTGTCGACACCGCGCTCTACCGGCCGGACCCGGCCGCGGGCAAGGAAATCCGCGAGCGGCACGGCCTCGGCGACCGTCCGACGATCGTCTGCGTTTCGCGGCTGGTGCCGCGCAAGGGCCAGGACATGCTGATCAAGATCCTGCCCGAACTCCGCAAGCGGATCCCGGACGTGGCGCTGCTGCTCGTCGGCGGCGGCCCGTACCGCAAGACGCTCACCGGGCTCGTCGAGGCGATGGGGGTCGAGGACAGCGTCGTCATCACCGGATCGGTGCCGTGGAAGGAGTTGCCCGCGCACTACAACGCGGGTGACGTCTTCGCGATGCCGGCGCGGACGCGCGGGAAGGGACTCGACGTCGAGGGCCTGGGCATCGTGTACCTGGAGGCTTCGGCGTCCGGGCTGCCGGTCGTCGCCGGGAATTCCGGGGGCGCGCCGGAAACGGTGCTGGACGAGGTCACCGGGCACGTCGTCGACGGCCGCGACGAGCAGCAGCTGCGAGAGACGCTGGCCGCGTTGCTGGCGGATCCGGTGCGGGCGCGGCGCATGGGGGCCGCCGGTCGTGAATGGGTCGGCGAGAACTGGCGATGGGACACCATGGCGGGCAGGCTTTCCGGGCTGCTCGACGGCGATCCCGTCGCGGCCGTGCGCTGAGGAGTCAGGGTTCGTAGCGCGCCGGGTGCTTCGGATCGTCGACGCGGACCACCACGTCGGACAGCGCCGCCGGGTCGACTTCCCGTTCGTAGCGCTCGTAGGCGGGGAGCGCCCATGCGTCCGGCACCCGCCGCTTGAGCGCGGCGGGCGAGAGCCACAGGTGCACGCTCAGGTCGAAAGCGAGCCCCGCGCCGAAGAGGAACTCACCGTCCAGCAGGACGACACCGCCTTCGGGCAGCTCGACACGTTCGGCGCGGGTGGCGCGATCGCGGACCGGATCCCACAGCGACGGGAGGACCAGTCCGCTGCCGTCCTCGGCGAGCGGGTCGAGCACCTCGCGGCGCAGGGCGCCGAGGTCGAGCCAGTCGCTGTAGCGCGAGTCCGGATCCTGTTTGCCGCGTTCGAAACGCAGCGAGGCGGGGCGGAGGAAGTCTTTCGCCGAGATCCGCAACGCCGCGTGACCGGCGATCCGCAGGGGATCGACCAGGGCGTCGGCGAGTTCTGTGGTGTTGGTCGCACCGGCCGCGCCGTCGACGGCGACCGCGATCCGGCGGCGGCCTGTGATCGCCGTGATGCGTTCGGTCAGTTCCGAGACGAGCAGAGCGGGAGAAATCGGACGGTAGCGCACGGAAAGAGATCCTCCACCCGGACCGGTGACTGTCGCACGGTACACCCGATGGGATGATGGCCCGGTGGCGAAAGCAACGGCCAAAACAGCCGGAAGTGGTTGGCAGGTAGGCGTTTCCCAGACCGTGCCGTACACCAGCACGCAGGTGTGGGACTTCCTGGTCGGACGTGAGGGTGTGGGGATCTGGCTCGGCCCGGGTGCCGAACTCGGTCGTGAGCTGGGTGCGGCGTACGAGACGGCCAACGGGACCACCGGCGAGATCCGCGGCCGTTCCGAAGGCGACAAACTCCGCCTGACCTGGCGGCCGAAGGACTGGGACCACGACTCGACCCTGCAGATCACGGTGAGCGGCACCGAACAGAAGACCACGCTCCGTTTCCACCAGGAATGGCTCGCGGGCGCCGACGAGCGCGAAGAACAGCGGGCATACTGGACCGAAGTGACCGAGCGAGTGGTGGCCGCGCTGGCCGAACGCTGACCGGCGCGCCGGGGGAGGCGTACCGATGCAGTCGACCGACGTGCACGACCTGGCCGGGGATCTCGTCCAGGAACCACACCGGATCTCCGCGCTGTTGCGTGCGGAAGGCCCGGCCCGCAAGGTCCGGATGCCGCGTGGCCTGGACGTCTGGATCGTCACCGGATACGCCGAGGCCCGCGCGATCCTCTCGGATTCCCGCGTCGGCAAGGATCCGGCGGCCATCCGGCGGCTTTTCGAACGCGACGGCTTCGAATCCGCGGCCGACAGCGCGGTCCGCGCGCTCGGCGGGCATATGCTCAACACGGATCCGCCGGACCACACGCGGCTGCGCAAACTGGTCAACCAGGCCTTCACCGCACGCACCGTTTCCCGGCTGCGGCCGAGGATCGAGCAGATCACCGCGGAACTGCTGGACGGCATCGGCGACGCCGAACGCGTCGACCTCCTGCCCGCCTTCGCCGTTCCGTTGCCGATCCGGGTGATCTGTGAACTGCTCGGCGTGCACGCGGGTGACCGGCCGGCGTTCGCGAAGTGGTCGAACACGATGGTCGCCTGGTCGACGCCGGAGGAACTCCAGGCCGCGGCGGCGAAGATGCACGCGTATCTCGTCGAACTCATCGAGGAGAAGCGCGCCGAACCCGCCGACGACCTGCTTTCGGGTCTGATCCACGCCAGCGACGAAGGCGATTCGCTGTCCGCGGACGAATTGCTGGCCATGGCCTTCCTGCTGCTGGTGGCGGGGTTCGAGACGACGGTCAACCTGATCGCGAACAGCGTTTTCGCGCTGCTTCGTGAACCGGGACAGCTGGCCGCGCTCCAGGCCGATCCCGCCCTGCTGCCCGGGGCGGTCGAGGAGTTCCTGCGCTACGACGGCGCGATCCACCTGGCGACCATCCGGTTCACCCGCGAGCCCGTCCAGATCGGTGACGTCGAGATCCCGGCGGGCGAATTCGTGCTCGTCTCCCTGCTCGGTGCGAACCGGGACGCCGCGAAGTTCGAGGACCCGCACCGGCTGGACGTCACGAGGCCGGCGTCGGGGCATCTCGCGTTCGGGCACGGGATCCACTACTGCGTCGGCGCCCCGCTGGCCCGCCTGGAGGCCGAGATCGCCCTGCGAGGACTGCTGGAGCGGTTCCCGGCCCTGAGCCTGGACGCCGCTCCGGAAGCCTTGCGGTGGCGGGAAAGCACCCTGGTCCACGGCCTGGAAACCCTCCCTGTCCGCCTGTGCTGAGCGGGGTGTGTCGTAGGGTCGCCGGATGGACGCCGCCGAACTCCTCGCGCTCGACGCGGAACACGTCTGGCACCCGTACGGGCCGATGCCGAGCACGATCGATTCCCTGCTCGTACGCGAGGCGAGCGGGGTCCGGCTCACCCTCGACGACGGCCGCGAACTGATCGACGGCATGTCGTCCTGGTGGGCGGCGATCCACGGCTACCGGAACCCGGTGCTGGACGCGGCGCTGGCCGAGCAGGCGGGCCGGATGAGTCACGTGATGTTCGGCGGGCTCACCCACGAACCGGCCATCAGGCTGGCGAAGACCCTGGTCGACCTCGCCCCGGACGGGTTGCGGCACGTCTTCCTGTGCGATTCGGGGTCGGTGTCGGTCGAGGTCGCCGTCAAGATGTGCCTGCAGTACTGGCAGTCGGTGGGGCGCAAGGAAAAGCGGCGCCTGATGACCTGGCGCGGCGGCTATCACGGCGACACGTTCACGCCGATGAGCGTCTGCGACCCCGAGGGCGGGATGCACGCCCTGTGGCGCGGGATCCTGCCGGACCAGCTGTTCCTGCCCAAGCCGCCGGGTGGTTTCGCCGACGAACCGGATCCGGCGTACCTCGACCTGCTCGCGACCGAGATCGAACGGCACGCGGGCGAACTGGCCGCGATCATCGTCGAGCCGGTCGTACAGGGCGCCGGCGGCATGCGGTTCCACCCGCCCGCGTATCTGCGCGCGCTGCGCGAGCTCACCGAGGCCAACGACGTCCTGCTCATCTTCGACGAGATCGCCACCGGTTTCGGCCGCACCGGCACGATGTTCGCCGCCGAACACGCCGGTGTCACGCCGGACGTCCTATGCCTCGGCAAGGCGCTGACCGGTGGTTACCTCACGATGGCGGCGGCGCTGTGCACGCCGGAGATCGCCGACGGGATCTCGCGCGGTGAGCTGCCGGTGCTGGCGCACGGCCCGACGTTCATGGCGAATCCGCTTTCCTCGGCCGTCGCCAACGCGTCGCTGGGGATCCTGGCCGAAGGCGGCTGGAAGTCCGACGTTCCTCGGATCGAGGCCGCGCTGAAGGCCGGGCTCGAACCGGCTCGTGAACTGTCCTCGGTCGCCGACGTGCGGGTGCTCGGCGCCATCGGCGTGGTGGAACTGGACCATCCCGTGGACATGGCGGTGGCGACCGAGGTCCTCACGGAGAACGGGGTCTGGCTGCGTCCGTTCCGGAACCTGATCTACACGATGCCGCCCTACATCTCCGAGGCGGACGACCTCGCCGCGATCACTTCCGCAATGGTCTCGGCCGCACGAAAAGCGTAAAAACGGCGAAATTCAACCCAAAGAGTGTGACCGTGGCCACAGGAAACCGGGAAGGCCACGCTCGGTACAGAGCGTGGTCATGAGTTGATCTTGGTAAGGCGAACGGGCGAGTCCGATCGAGACCCGTCTCGGGTGCTTTGTCGCAAAAAGGTGTTACGTCCTAGTTCCCTGGTGCACAAGCAAACCTGAGAAACCTTTGCGTAGCGGACTTTTGCGCGACGATCGGGTTTCCTGCCCCCATGATCGACTTCGTTGGTGACGAGCACGACACCGGGCCCCCGGGCCGCCGCAATCCCGCATCGACCCTCCTGAAGAACCTTCGCCACGACCTCCCGGCTTCGGTCGTCGTCTTCCTCGTGGCGGTCCCGCTCTCGCTCGGCGTCGCACACGCCGCCGGAGCCCCCTTGCTCGCCGGACTCATCTCCGCCGTCGTCGGCGGAGTCGTCGCGAGCCTCTTCGGCGCCTCCGCCCTGCAAGTCAGCGGTCCTTCCGCCGCGCTGACCATCGTCATCGCGGAGACCATCTCGACCTTCGGCTGGGCGGCCACCTGCGCGATGACCGCCGCGGCGGGTGTGGTCCAGATCGTGTTCGGCGTCTGCCGCGTCGCACGCGCCACGCTGGTGATCTCGCCTGCCATCGTGCACGGCCTGCTCGCCGGGATCGGGTTGATCCTCGTCCTCGGCCAGTTGCACGTCGTGCTCGGCGGAGCGGCGCAAGGCTCCACGATCGCGAACATCCTCGCGCTGCCGGGCCGGATCGTCGGGCACCACGACCAGGCCGCGCTGATCGGCGTCGTCACCGTCGGCGTCCTGCTGGCGTGGACCAGGATGCCGGCTTCGGTGCGCCGCGTCCCCGGTCCGCTCGCCGCCGTCGCGCTCGCGACCGGCCTTTCCGTCGCGGCCGGGATGGACCTGCCGCGCGTCGACCTCCCGAACGGCTTGCCGGGGCTGGGTTTCGTCCCCGAGGTGCCGTCCGGATCCTTGGCGGCGATCATCGCCGCCGTCCTCTCCATCGCGCTCATCGCCAGCTTGGAGAGCCTGCTTTCCGCCGTCGCCATCGACAAACTGCGAGAAGGGCCGCGCACCGACCTCAATCGTGAACTGATCGGACAGGGCCTGGCGAACGCCGCGGCCGGTTCGCTCGGCGGATTCCCGGTCACCGGCGTCGTCGTGCGCACCATGACCAACTTCGAAGCGGGCGCCCGGACCAGGATGTCGGCGATCCTGCACAGCGCCTGGATCCTCGGCTGCTGCCTGTTCCTGGCGGGCGCGCTGCGGGTGATCCCGCTCGCCGCGCTCGCCGGTCTCCTCGTCTACGTCGGCGCCAAACTGGTCAACCTCACCAATCTTCGTGAGGTCCGCCGCCACGGCGACCTGCCGGTCTACCTCGCGACCCTGCTCGGCGCGGTCGCCGTCAACCTGCTCACCGGCGTCGCCGCGGGGATCGTGGTGGCGCTCGCGCTGATGCTGCGCCGGACGCTGTTCTCCGGGATCCACGTCGAACCGGACGGTCCGCGGACCCGCGTCGTCATCGAAGGCGCGCTCACTTTCCTTTCCGTGCCAAGGCTCACGAGCGTGCTGGCCGCGGTCCCCGGGCGTTCCGAGGTGACGCTGGAACTGTTCGTCGACTACCTCGACCACGCCGCTTTCGACTGCCTGCGCGGCTGGCAGCGCGCATACGAACGCGCCGGGGGCACCGTGGTCGTCGACGAGATCGGGCATCCGTGGTTCGGACGCGGCAAGGCGGGCGTGCCGACCGTGCGCCGCGGCGTCGCGTCACGGGTGGTGCCGCGCTGGCTCGCGCCGTGGTCGCAATGGCAGGCCGAACACCTCGAACTGCCGAGTCAGCGTGGCGGAAGTGTCCCGTTGTGCCGTGGTGCTTCGGAGTTCCAGCGGCGGACGGCGCCGCTGCTGCGGAGCACCTGGGACGGGCTGGCGAACGGGCAGCGGCCGCACACCCTGTTCATCACCTGCGGCGACGCGCGGATCGTGCCGAACCTGATCACCACCAGCGGTCCGGGAGACCTGTTCACCGTGCGGAACATCGGAAACCTCGTCCCGCACGCCGGTGCCGACGCGGATTTCTCCGTGGGGGCGGCGATCGAGTACGCCGTCGGGCTGCTGCGGGTGCGGGAAGTGGTGGTGTGCGGGCATTCCGGCTGCGGCGCGATGAAGGCGCTGCTCGGGGACGCGCCCGCTGGGCTCACGCAGCTCGCCGGCTGGCTACGCCACGGCGAGGAAACCTTGCGGCGCAGGGAAAGGGAGGGACCGGTGCTGCTCGACGGTGCCCGTCCCGCGCACGAAAGTGATCAGCTCGCCCTGCACAACGTGGTGCAGCAACTGGAAAACCTGCGCTCGTATCCGGTCGTCGACGCGGCGCTGGCGCGTGGCGAACTCCGGCTCACGGGTATGTACTTCGACGTCGGCGAGGCGAACGTGTCCCTGCTCGACGAGGTGCCGCGGTCGTTCACCTCGGCCACGACCCCGGTCGGCTCTTAGCCTCCGGAAGTCCGTGAAGGCCTCCTTGAGGGACCCAGGGTCCCTCAAGGAGGCCTTCACGGACATCGGTCGAGTTGGCCGGGCGGCCGACCGATACATCCCAGGATTCGGGAGTACGTAAGGCTTTTCGCAACGCGGAGGACATCTCCGGGCAACAAGCCGGACCGAAAGTGGGCCACGCCACCCGACGGTAGGGTGATATTCACTCGATCAGGTGGTGCATATCGGACAATTCACCAGTTACCTGGTGATCATGATGGTGATCATCAAAAAACCTCTCGCCGTGCTCCGGCACGACCTGCCCGCCTCGCTGGTGGTGTTCCTCGTCGCCGTGCCGCTTTCACTCGGGATCGCTCTCGCGTCGGGGGCGCCGATCGTCGCGGGGTTGATCGCCGCCGTGGTGGGAGGTGTGGTCGCCGGAGCCCTCGGCGGCTCCCCGCTTCAGGTCAGTGGTCCGGCGGCCGGGTTGACGGTGATCATGGCCGAAACCATCGCGACCTTCGGCTGGGCGACCACCTGCGCGATCACCGTCGCCGCGGGCGCGCTCCAGATCCTGCTCGGGCTGAGCCGCATCGCCCGCGCGGCGCTCGCGATCTCGCCTGCCATCGTCCACGGCATGCTCGCCGGTATCGGCGTCACGATCGTCCTCGGCCAGCTCCATGTCGTACTGGGCGGAACGGCCCAGAGCTCGGCGCTCAAGAACATCGCCGAACTGCCGGCGCAGATCGTCGGCCACCACGACACCGCCGCGTTGATCGGCGTGCTCACCATCGGGATCCTGCTGCTGTGGCCTCGGCTTCCCGCGTCCGTCCGCAAGGTGCCCGGTCCGCTCGCCGCGATCGCGCTGGTGACCGTGCTGTCCGTCGCCACCGGGATGACCCTGCCCCGCGTCGACCTGCCGGGTGACCTGCTCAACATCCGCTTCGCGCCCGAATTCCCGGACGCGGGCTGGGGCGCGTTCGCTGTCGCGGTCATCACCATCGCGCTGATCGCCAGCGTGGAAAGCCTCCTGTCGGCCGTCGCCGTCGACAAGATGCACACCGGACCGCGGTCGAACCTCGACCGCGAACTGATCGGACAAGGCGCCGCGAACATGACCTCCGGCGCGCTGGGCGGGCTCCCGGTCACCGGCGTGATCGTCCGCAGCTCCACCAACGTCGTCGCCGGCGCCCGCACCCGGGTGTCCGCGATCCTGCACGGCGTCTGGATCCTGGTGTTCGTCGCCGTGTTCGCCGGGCTGATCCAGAACATCCCGCTCGCGGCGCTGGCGGGCTTGCTCGTCCACGTCGGCGCGAAACTGGTCAACCCCGGCCATATGAAGCAGGTCCTCAAACACGGTGATCTGGGGCTGTACGTGGTGACACTCGCCGGTGTCGTCGTCTTCGACCTGCTCACCGGCGTGCTGCTCGGTATCGCGCTTTCGGTGCTGCTGATGCTGCGGCGCACCGTGTGGTCCGGGATTCACGCCGAACGCGACGGTGGCGAATGGCGCGTCGTCGTCGAAGGTGTCCTGACGTTCCTCTCGGTGCCGAGGCTCAGCCGCGTGCTCGCGACCGTGCCCGACGGCGCGAAGGTGACCCTGGAGTTGGTCGTCGACTACCTCGACCATGCCGCTTTCGAGAGTCTTTCGAACTGGCAGCAGGCGCACGAACGCTCCGGTGGGCAGGTGACCGTCGACGAGATCGGGCATCCGTGGTTCGCCAACGGCAAATCCGGCGATCCCACGCTGACCAGGACGGCCGCGATGCGTTCGGTGCCGCGGTTCCTCGCGCCGTGGTCCGACTGGCAGGCGAAGGACGTCGAGGTGCCCGGACAGCGCGGCGGGCCGACACTGCGCGGGGCGACCGAGTTCCAGCGGCGCACGGCCGCGCTCATGCAACCCGCGCTCAGCAAGCTGGCAGGCGGCCAGTCGCCGCACACCCTGTTCATCACCTGCGGCGACGCGCGGATCGTGCCGAACATGATCACCACGAGCGGCCCCGGTGACCTGTTCACCGTCCGCAACATCGGCAACCTGGTGCCCGCTCGCCGGGCCGACCCGTCGATGGGTGCCACGGTCGAGTTCGCCGTCGGCGTGCTGAAGGTGCGCGAGATCGTGGTCTGCGGGCACTCCGGCTGCGGCGCGATGCAGGCGCTGGCCACCGGCGCCCCCGACGGCGCGCCGATGCTGGCGTCCTGGTTGCGGCACGCCGAGCCGAGCGCGCGTCGCGACGTCCCGGTGACCCTCGACGGCGAACGCCCGGACAGGCACGTCGACCGGCTGGCGCTACAGAACGTGCTTCAGCAGCTGGAGCACCTGCGCCACTATCCGCTGATCGCCGAGGCGGAGGCACGCGGCGAACTGCACCTGACCGGGATGTACTTCGACGTCGGGGCGGCGCAGGTCTACCTGTCGGACGACGAGAGCCCGGCGTTCACGCCGGTCGGCGCCGTCGCCGCCGTACCCGAACAGGGGAGCTGACGGTCCCGTTCAGCCTCCCTGTAGACCGACCCACTACATTCATCGCACGTGAGCATGCTGGTCATGACCGGCACCGGTACGGGTGTCGGCAAGACGATCTCCACCGCCGCCATCGCCGCGCTGGCCGCCGGTCAGGGCCAACGCGTCGCCGTGCTGAAACCGGCGCAGACCGGGGTCGGCCCGGACGAGCCGGGTGATCTCGACGACGTGCTCCGGCTCGCCGGTCCGGTCACCACCCGTGAGCTGCGGAGATACCCGGATCCGCTGTCGCCGGAGGCGGCGGCCAGGCTCTCGGGACTGCCGACGCTCGGCCCGAGTGAGATCGCCGCCGCGGCGAGCGACCTCGACGGCGAACACGACCTCACCCTGATCGAGGGCGCGGGCGGCCTGCTGGTCCGGTTCGACGCCGCCGGGGCCACGCTGGCCGACGTCGCGTGGTCACTCGGTGCGCTGGTCATCCTCGTGGCCGAGGCCGGGCTGGGCACGCTCAACGCGACCGCGCTGACCGCCGAGGTCGCGACCAAACGCGGACTCACCGTGGCCGGGGTGATCATCGGCTCGTGGCCGGAGGAGCCGGATCTGGCGGCGGTGTCGAACCTGCGTGACCTGCCGGTCGCCGCCGGTGCCCCGCTGCTGGGCGTGCTGCCCGCCGGGCTGGGCACGGCCACTCCCGAGGAGTTCGCGGACCAGGCCAGGGCAGGCCTCTCGCCGTGGTTCGGCGGGGAGTTCGACCCGGAATGCTTCGTCGGCCAGGCGTCGGCCCAGAAGTGACCTGCGTCGCTGTGGCCGAGGCGCCCGGTCGTGCACGATGATGTGCCTTTGCTTCACCGCCCCACCCCGAACAGGAGCCGCCCCGTGACCACAGCCCCGGAGACCGTCGACATCCTCGCCGTGGCGCGCGACCAGGTCCTCGAGCGTGGTGTCGGACTCGCCGAAGAGCAGATCCTCGAAGTCCTGCGGCTCGACGACGACCACCTGACCGACCTGCTGGCGCTGGCCCACGAGGTCCGGATGCGCTGGTGCGGCCCCGAGGTCGAGGTCGAGGGCATCATCAGCCTCAAGACCGGCGGCTGCCCCGAGGACTGCCACTTCTGCTCGCAGTCCGGTCGGTTCCCGACGCCGGTGCGTTCGGCGTGGCTGGACATCCCCGGCCTGGTCAAGGCCGCCCGCCAGACCGCGGAGACCGGCGCGACCGAGTTCTGCATCGTCGCCGCCGTCCGCGGCCCCGACAAGCGGCTGCTCTCGCAGGTCCGCGAGGGGATCAAGGCCATCCGCGAGGACGGCAACGACATCCAGATCGCCTGCTCGCTCGGCATGCTCACCCAGGAGCAGGTCGACGAGCTCGTCGAGATGGGCGTGCACCGCTACAACCACAACCTGGAGACCGCGCGCTCGCATTTCGCGAACGTCGTCACCACGCACACGTGGGAAGAGCGCTGGGAGACCCTGCGCATGATCCGCGAGGCGGGCATGGAGGTCTGCTGCGGCGGCATCATCGGCATGGGGGAGAGCATCGAGCAGCGCGCCGAGTTCGCCGCGCAGCTGGCCGAGCTGAACCCCGACGAGTGCACGATGAACTTCCTCATCCCGCAGCCGGGTACGCCGTACGAGGGATACGAGATCGTCGAGGGCAAGGACGCGCTGCGCACCGTGGCCGCGTTCCGGCTGGCGATGCCCCGCCCGCTGCTCCGCTTCTCCGGCGGCCGTGAGCTGACCTTCGGCGACCTCGGCACCAAGCAGGGCATGCTCGGCGGCATCAACGCGATCATCGTCGGCAACTACCTGACCAACCTCGGCCGTCCGGCCACCGCGGACCTGGAGATGCTCGACGAGCTGAAGATGCCGGTGAAGGCGATCAGTGACGTCCTCTGACCCGCCCGCGTTCTGCGTCCACTGTGGACAGCCGTCCGACGGTGGCGCGGAACACCCCGCTTGTCACAACCCGAGAACGGCACTCGAACCGCCGCGCTACTGCACGTACTGCGCGCGGCGGATGGTCGTCCAGATCACCCCGGTGGGCTGGACGGCCAAGTGCAGCCGTCATGGTGAACTCGCCGGCTGACCACCCGCCCGCTATTCGTCATCCGGTTGCGGTAGTTGCACGCGCAACTACCGCAACCGGATGACGAATAGCGGGAGATGCGCGGCGGGTCGCGTGCGCTGGGGGCGTCATTGGTTACGCTCTGCACAAGCAGTTCGAGGGAGGAGTCCGGGGTTGGGCGAGACGACCGGTAAACCGGCGCACCTGTCTTCCAGCGTGCCCGACCCCTGGTCGGTGCCCGTGCTGCCGAGGCCGCGCCGCCCGTTCCCCAAGGTCGTCGTCAAGGCCGACCTGCTGCCGGCGGTGAGCGTCCTGTCCACGGCGGGACTGCTCGGCTTCCCGCTGGCCTGGCTGTGGGCGCGGCTCGCGCCACCCCAGCGGATGCGGGTGATCAACGACCGCGGCGGCCTCGCCCCGCTGGAACTGGAGAGCTGGCACCGCTTCGACGACCTGGCCGTCTACGGTTTCCTGGCGCTCGGCGTCGGGCTGCTGATCGGCATCGTGACCTGGATGCTGCGGGAGCGCCGCGGCCCGGTCGTGCTGATCGCCGCGACCGGCGGCGCGACCCTCGCGGGCTGGCTGGGGACGACGATGGGGGTCGCGTTCGCCAACGGCCGCTACGAGATCGCCTCGACGCCCGCCGTCGGCGACGTCATCGCGAAGGCGCCGCAGATCGAATCCCCGTGGATCATGCTCGCCGCGCCGCTGATGACCACGCTGGTCTACACGCTGCTGACCGCGTGGAACGGCCGGGAAGACCTGGGTCGCCGTCTCGGCTGACGAATTTCCTCTAGGGTGGGCGGCAACTTCTCTAGGGGGCTTACTCTTGACCGACGACATCGAGGTTTCCCGGCACAACGCCGTCCGCTTCCCGGGCATCAGCCCGCGCGCCTACGAACACCCCGTCGACCGTGGCGCCTTGGCCACCTTGCGCGCGGTTCCCGGATTCGCGCAGGTCGTGAAGGCGGTTTCCGGTTTCTACGCCGAACGCGGCGAGCGGCTCATGGCGCTCGCGTCCGGAATCCGGGTCGGGCCGACGCAGTATCCGGAGCTGGACAAGCTGCGCAACGAATGCGCCGAGACACTCGACCTCGACCGCGTGCCGAACCTGTTCGTCGCCCGCAGCCCCGAGGTCAACGCGCAGACGATCGGCATGGACGAGCCGTTCATCGTGCTCAACACCGCGGCCGTCGAGGCGATGGACCTCGCGTCGCTGCGATTCGTGATCGGGCACGAGATGGGGCACGTGCTGTCCGGGCACGCGGTGTACCGCACGATCCTGCTGCGGCTGATCAATCTCCAGATGTCGATGTCGTGGACGCCGGTGAGCGCGATCGGCATCCGCGTCGTCATCGCCGCGCTGCGCGAGTGGTACCGCAAGGCCGAACTGTCCTGCGACCGCGCCGGACTGCTGTGCTCGCAGGACCCGACGGCGGCGCTGCGCTCGCAGATCCTCGTCGCGGGCGGGATCGACCCGTCGAAGATCGACATCCCGGCCTTCCTGAAGCAGGCGGCGGAATACGAGTCGGTCGAGGACATCCGCGACAGCTACCTGAAGCTGCGCTACGTCGAGACGATGTCGCATCCGCTGGCCGTCGTGCGCGCCGCGCAACTGCAGAAGTGGGCCGCGTCGGAGGACTACCGGGGGATCCTGGCCGGCGAGTACCCGCGCCGCGACGCGGACGCGCCGTCGTCCACCTGGACCGACGACCTGAAATCGGCCGCGAAGTCGTACAAGGATTCCTGGAACAGCTCGGCCGACCCGCTGACGAAGGTGTTCAGTGACGTCGGCGAGGCGGTGTCCGGTGCGGCGGGCAAGGTATGGAGCAAGTTCGGCGGGGGCAACGGTCCGGACGAGGAGTCGGCGCCGGAGTCGGGTAAGTAGCGTCTCGCGCGTGCTATGAAAGGCCCCTTCATTGCAAATTTTGCAATGAAGGGACCTTTCATAGCGCTTGAGGGGGCTCAGTTCAGGTTCGACGGGCGGGTGTACTCGCCGAGTTCCCCCGGCGGCATCGGGACCGCGCCGAGGGTGCTGAGGAACCCGGCCTCCCGCGTCAGCAGCCGGCACGCGATCCGCAGCCGTCGCAGCGGGTTGGTCTCCTCCAGCAGGCGCTGCCGGTCCTCCAGCGGGAGCAGACAGTCCGCGGTGAGCCGGTAGGCGAGGGCCGCGATGTCGCCGTCCTCGGGCGGGGTGGTCCAGTCGTCGGCGTCCCAGGCGGATTCGCAGTAGCGCCGGTGCGCGGCCTTCGCGACGTCGGCGAGCCTGTTCACGGTGTCGCCGGGCACCGTCGCGACCTGGTCGTCGGGCACCCATTCGACCGAGCCGATCAGGTACGGCGCGGAAACGCGGTCGATCTCGAGCAGCCGGAACCGGCGCCGCGCGGTGGTGACGACGTCGAATCTGCCGTCCGGCAGCCGTTTCGCCTCGCGCAGCACCGTGCTGCAGCCGACTTCGTGGACGTGCTCCGGCCCGCTGACCTCCCGGACCATCGCCGAACGCAGCGCGACCACCCCGAACTCGCGGTCCGGGACGACCTCGCCGACGAGGTCCGCCATCAGCTGCCGGTACCGCGGTTCGAAGATGTGCAACGGGAGGTGTGTTCCGGGCAGAAGCACGGTCTGTAGCGGGAACAGCGGCAAGATCGCCTTCCCGGTGGACTCCTCGCTCGGCTCGGTCACCCGTTCAAGGTACGGGGACCGCGAGGACTTCGCAGGACGGTCACTTCCGGGCGGGCGGGCGGAACACCGCGAACGGGTCGGTGATCTGCATCCCCTTGCCCGCGAAGGAGAAGAGCGCCGCCGGGCGGCCGCCGCTGCGACCCGGCGGGGCGGTGTGCCCGGTGGGCAGGAGCAGTCCGCGCCGGGACAGCACACGCTGCAGGTTCGTCGCGGACACCCGGTAACCCAGCGCAGCCGAGTACAGCCCCCGCAACGCCGATACGGTGAACTCTTCCGGGGCGAGCGCGAACCCGAGATTCGTGTAGCAGAGCTTCGAGCGGAGCCGGTCCCGCGCGCGCAGCACGATGGACTCGTGGTCGAACGCCGTCCGCGGCAGCGCGGAGACGTCGTGCCATTCGGTGTCTTCCGGGATCTCGGGGTCCACATCGGACGGTACGAGGCCGAGGAACGCCGTCGCGACGACGCGCGGGCCCGGCACCCGGTCCGGCGCGCTGAAGACCGCCAGTTGCTCCACATGCTTCAACTGGCGTACGTCGACCTTCTCCGCGAGCTGCCGCCGGATGGACGCCTCGACGTCTTCATCCGGGCGAAGCCTTCCACCGGGAAGAGACCAGCGGCCCAGATGGGGATCGAGCGCGCGCCGCCACAGCAGGACCCGGAGTGTGTCCGAGCGCACTTGCAGGACCGCTCCCAAAACCTCGTGGGCGAGGGGGGTCTGGGTGTTAAGATGACTTCGCACGGTTTTCGATTATAAGGCGAAAACCGGAGACAGGTCCAGGAGGGCCAGAACGATGACGAGCACCCTGCACAACGACCTGACCCCGTACGGCGGAGTTGTCGCCGACGCCGCTTGGGCGGAGGAGGTGCGGAGCCTCGCTCGCAAGCGCGACGCCGTCCTGCTCGCGCACAACTACCAGGTCCCCGAGATCCAGGACATCGCCGACTTCACCGGCGATTCCCTCGCGCTCAGCCGTATCGCGGCGAGCAGCGACGCGTCCACCATCGTCTTCTGCGGCGTGCACTTCATGGCCGAGACGGCGAAGATCCTGGCGCCGGAGAAGACGGTCCTGATCCCGGACGCGCGAGCGGGCTGCTCGCTCGCGGACTCGATCACCGGAGACCAGCTGCGCGCCTGGAAGGCCGAGCACCCCGGCGCCGTCGTCGTCTCGTACGTGAACACCACGGCCGAGGTCAAGGCGGAGACCGACATCTGCTGCACCTCGTCGAACGCCGTCGACGTGGTCGCCTCCATCCCCGCCGACCAGGAGGTTCTGTTCCTGCCGGACCAGTTTCTCGGCGCACACGTCAAGCGGGTGACCGGCCGGGAGAACATGCACATCTGGGCGGGCGAGTGCCACGTGCACGCCGGGATCAACGGCGCGGAGCTGGCCGAGCGGGCCGCGGAGAACCCGGACGCAGACCTGTTCATCCACCCGGAATGCGGCTGCGCGACGTCGGCGCTGTACCTGGCGGGCGAGGGCGCGGTCGCCCCCGAGCGGGTCAAGATCCTCTCGACCGGCGACATGGTCCACGCCGCCCGTGACACCAAGGCGAAGTCGGTGCTCGTGGCCACCGAGATCGGGATGATCCACCAGCTGCGCAAGGCCGCGCCGGAGATCGACTTCCGCGCCGTGAACGACCGGGCGTCCTGCCGGTACATGAAGATGATCACGCCCGCCGCCCTGCTGCGGTCGCTGCGCGAGGGCGCCGACGAGGTCCACGTCGACGTCGAGACCGCCGCCCGTGCCCGCGCTTCCGTGCGGCGCATGATCGAGATCGGGCAGCCTGGCGGCGGAGAATGACCGACCCGGTTACCGCCCTTCAGGCGAAAACCCACCCGGCGTGGGAGGCCGCCGCCGATCTCGTGGTGATCGGCAGCGGGGTCGCCGGGCTCGCCGCCGCGCTGCGCGCACGGGAGCTCGGGCTGCACGTCCTGGTGGTCACCAAGGCGGCGGTCTCCGACGGGAACACCCGCTGGGCGCAGGGCGGGATCGCGGTCGTGCTGGAGGGTGAGCACGAGCGAGGCGACTCGGTCGGCGAACACGCTGCCGACACGCTCACCGCGGGCGCCGGGCTCTGCGACGAGAGCGCGGTCCGTTCGATCATCGCCGATGGCCCGGCCGCGGTGGCCAGGTTGCGGGCGGAGGGCGCCCGCTTCGACCCGGTCGTCGAAGGCCGTGACGAACTGGCGCGCACGCGCGAAGGTGGCCACAGCGCGTTCCGCGTCATCCACGCCGGTGGCGACGCGACCGGCGCGGAGGTCGAGCGGACGCTGGTCGCGAAGGCCGGTGACCGGCGGATCCCGGTGCTGGAGCACCACATCGCCGTCGACGCGATCCGGACACCCGCGGGCGAGGTCGTCGGCGTGACCGTCCTGGACCACAACGGTGTGCCCGGTGTCGTCCGGGCGCAGGCGGTGCTGCTGGCCAGCGGCGGGCTGGGGCAGCTCTACCAGGCGACGTCGAATCCGGAGATCGCCACCGGGGACGGGCTCGCGCTCGCGTTGCGCGCGGGGGCGCAGGTCGCGGACGTCGAGTTCGTCCAGTTCCACCCGACGGTCCTGTTCACGCCCGGCGCGCGCGGCCGCCTCCCGCTGGTCACCGAGGCGGTGCGCGGGGAGGGCGCGACCCTGCACGACGCGACGGGCGCCTCCGTCATGCGCGGAGTGCATCCGCTCGGCGATCTCGCGCCCCGCGACGTCGTGTCGGCGGCGATCACGCGCCGTATGGTGCGGGCGCCCGGCGGTATCGACGACCACGTTTTCCTCGATGCGACAGGGATCTCCGGGTTCGCCAAGCGATTCCCGACCGTGCACGCCGCGTGCACGGCGATCGGGCTGGATCCGGCGAAGGACCCGATCCCGGTCACGCCGGCGGCGCATTTCGCCTGCGGTGGTGTGGTGACCACTGTGGACGGACGGTCGAGCGTCCGTGGTCTCTACGCGGCGGGCGAGGTCGCGAGGACCGGCCTGCACGGCGCGAATCGCCTGGCCTCCAACAGTTTGCTCGAAGGACTCGTCGTCGGGCAGCGGGTGGCGGAAGCGGTCGCCATCGATCTCGCCGCCGGCTTGCTGGCCGACCCGCGCCGCGGTGTGCTTTTGCCCCCGTCGAAGGTCGCGGTGGCCGACCGTGACGCGCTGCAGCGCGCGATGAGCCGCTACGCCGCGATCGGCCGCGACGCCGAAGGGCTTTCGGTCGTCGGTTCGGTGCTGGATCTTTCGGTGATCGAGAGTCCTTTGTGGACTCCTCGGATCGTGGAGGACGCGGCGCTCACCTTGGTGGCGGAGGCCTTGGTCGCGGCGGCCGCGCGCCGGACGGAGTCCCGCGGCTGCCACGTGCGGACCGATTTCCCCGAACGCGACGACAACGTCTGGCAACGCGGCCAGCTCATCCGGCTCAGCCCGTCCGGGCAGCCGGTGCTGGCCGATCCGATCGCTTTGGAGGGTGTGGCATGAGCGAATTCTCCCCGTGGGTCACCAAGGCGCTGGCCGATCACGGTCTCGACGTCCCCGATGTGCACCGCGTCGTCACCACGGCCTTGGCCGAGGATCTGCGGTACGGGCCCGACGCGACGACGAACGCCACCGTGCCCGAGTCCGCGACCGCGCTGGCCGAACTCACGCCGAGGACGGCGGGTGTGGTCGCCGGGATCCCGGTGGCGCTGGCGGTGTTCGACGTCGTGCTCGGTTCGGAGCTGGAGATCCTGGCCGCCCGCGACGACGGCGACCGGCTGACCGCCGGCGAACCCGCGCTGGTGCTCCGCGGTCCGGTGCGTGGCCTGCTCACGGCCGAACGCACCGCGTTGAACCTGCTGTGTCACCTGTCCGGCATCGCCTCCGCGACCGCCGCCTGGGTGAACGCCCTGGAGGGGACAGGCTGCCGGGTCAGGGATTCGCGCAAGACGCTGCCCGGGCTGCGGTTGCTGGAGAAGTACGCGGTCCGCGCGGGCGGCGGGGTGAACCACCGGCTCGGCCTCGGTGACGCCGTGCTGATCAAGGACAACCACGTGGTCGCGGCCGGTTCGGTGACCGCGGCGCTCGCCGCCGTCCGCGAGCACGCGCCCGAACTGCACTGCGAGGTCGAGGTCGACGACCTCGACCAGTTGGAAGAGGCGCTCGCCGCGGGAGCCGACGAGGTGCTGCTGGACAACTTCACGCCCGACGAATGCGCGAAGGCCGTCGACAGGCGCGACGAGGTTTCGCCGAAGACCCGGCTGGAATCCTCGGGCGGCTTGCGGCTGGACGTGGCGCGGGCGTACGCGGAGTCCGGTGTGGACTTCTTGGCCGTCGGCGCGCTCACCCATTCCTCACCCGCGCTCGACCTCGGGATGGACCTGCGCTGATCCCCGGCAGTAGGATTCCCTTGTGTGACAAGGGAATCCTGGAGGAATGGTGGGCTTTGCCGGTAAAACTGCCGTCGCGGGATGCGTCGCTTTCATGGCATCGCTCGGCATCGGAGTCCCGGCGACGGCGGTCGCCGAGCAGTGCGCGAATCCGACGGGCACCTACACCGCCGCCGTTCCGTGGGGGCAGCGGCTGATCGACCCCGTGCGGATCTGGCCGCTGTCGCGCGGCACCGGCCAGCTGGTCGCGGTGATCGGCACCGGGGTCGACGGCGGCAACGGCCAGTTCGCGCCCGGTCAGCTCGCCGGCGGCCAGGGCACCACGGCCGACGACTGCGACGGCCGGGGCACGATCGCCGCCGGGATCGTCGGCGCGCAACCGGATCCGTCCACGACGTTCACCGGGATCGCGCCCGGCGCCAAGATCCTCCCGATCCGCTACACGCAGGTGAACGGCGGCGGCGATCCCGGGCAACTCGCGTCCGCCATCGAAACCGCGCTGAACCGCGGCGCCGGGATCATCCTGATCGCCGTCCCCGCGGCCGCCGACAGTCCCGCGCTGACCGGCGCCGTCTCGCGTGCGAGGGAGAAAGGCGCGCTGATCATCTCTCCCGCCGCGGGGACACAGCAGGGCCAGACGTCCTACCCGACCGCGACGCCAGGGGTGCTCGCCGTGGGGTCGACGAACCAGACCGGTGCGGCGGTGCAGACGGAATCCGGTTCCTACGTGGGGATTTCCGCGCCCGGTGCCGAACTGGTCAGCACCTCCGCCGGCGCGGGCGGGACGGTGGCGCACCGGTGGCCGGTGAGCGACCCGAGCTTGGCCGCCGCGCATGTCGCGGGTGTCGCCGCGCTCGTGCGCGCGTATCACCCGGAGCTGTCGCCGGAGCAGGTCGTCGCCCGGCTGACGCTGACCGCGCACCGTGGTCCGGGTGGTGGTCACGATCCCCGGCGGGGCTGGGGCGCGATCGACGCCTACGCCGCCGTTTCCGCCTCGATCCCGGCCGGTACACCCGGCCCGGGAGGACCGCCGAGCGTCGCTCCGGACACCTTCGTCGTCCCCGCCGCCGCGCCCGCCCGAGCCAACGCGGACAAGGTTTCCGGTGTTCTCGCCATCGCCGGGGTGGCCGCCGCCATCGCGGCGGGCGTGGTGGTGGCCGCGGTCCGCCGGGGCAAACGCCGGGGCTGGAAGCCGTCACGGTTCCGCGCCTCGTGAGCGGCAGCGGTGTACTGGGGGACACCGCCACCGCTCACGAGGTCTTCGCGACCCCCTGGGTTTAGGGGACGGGTACGCAGGCCGTCGAGCCCACGATGGCCACGCCGTCGCCGACGCGGGAGACATGCACGTTGAAGTCGGCGCCGTCGCGGCTGAACTGCGCGATCAGCTCACGCGGGTTGCTGCGGTCGCGTGTCCGCCAGCCCTGGTTTTCCATCAGGGGCAGGACGACGTCGACGAGGGTGCGGACCGCGTCGGACGCGTCGTCCACACGGAGGCCGTACTGCCAGCACAGCGACCGGCCCGGCTGAGTCGGGTCGCAGTCCAGTTCGCCTTCCACGGTGCGCTCCGCGGCGGTGCCGAAGGTGCCCGCGACGCCGTCGATGACCGCAGCCAAGTCCTCGGCCAGCGGGTCGAGCGCGGTGTTCGTGGTGATCATGACAAACCCTTCACAAGCCTCGTCCCACGCCTTCGATGGCCATCTCGCGCAGCGAGCCGCCGGTGAAGCCTTCGTGCGTGACCGCGCCGCCGGTGATCACACCGTAGATGTTGTTCCACGAATCGGAACCCGGCTTGAGAACACCGCTGTGGGAGTCGAAGCCCCACTGCAGGTCGCCGTTCGCGTCGCGGCCGGTTTCCAGTTCGACGACGCCGGGGAAGCGGTCGGGGTCTGCTCCGTGCCCGGCGCCGAGCCATTCGAAGAGGCCCGCGTTGCCCTGCGCGACCACGATCGGGTCGAAGGGGGCCGTCATGGAGTATCGCTGCACACCGGCCTGGCTGGCCGGGAGGTCGTCCGGGTTCCAGATCCCGTGGCCCATACCCGCGGACTCGACGTGCAGCACCTGATCGGCCCTGAGCCCGAGCTGCTCCGCGAGCCCCACGGTCGCGCCGCCGTAGCTGTGCCCGACGGCGGTGACCACGACACCCGGGCCGGCGTGGCTGTCGATCTGGCCGCGCAGTTCGTCGCCGAACGCCTTGAGATCGGGCGCCATGGTCTGCGCGTAATGCGCGGCAGGCCCTTCGGTGATGACGTTCTGCGGGAAGACCCCGTCGGCCCAGACCACCATCGCGGTCCGCCCGGTGGCGTCCGCGGCGACCAGGCTCTTGCCCAGGTCGGCGTAGCTCTGGAAGTTGTCGAACGAGGTGTTGACGCCGGGGACGAACAACCCGACGTTGCGGGTGCCCGGTTCGATCCGGCCGACCAGTTCGGCGATCCGCCCGTTGCCGGAAGGATCGAACCGCAGGATCTGCCGGTCGTTGGCGAGGATGTCCTCGTACAACGCGATCCGGGTGCGCGCGTTCGCGATGTCGTCGGCTTTTCCGCCGTGTGCCAGGAGATTCGCGAGCCGCTCGCGTTCGGAGGTCAGCGCGTCGGTGACCTTCGTGCGGTTCTCGGCGATCGCGGTCGCCCAGGTTCCGGTGTCGGCCGCGCCGCCGACGCCCGCCGGATTCCCCGCCTTGGGCAACGGGTTCTCCGGCATGAGCGCCCGGTACGAAGCGGCGACCTGGACGTCGGCGCGCCGGTAACCGCCCGCCGCGGACGTGAGTCCTTGATGGATCACCGTCGCCTTGGTGATCCGGCCGTCGAGTTTGCCCGCGACGTCCTTGATCGTCTTGGTGTACGTCGCCGATGCCGCGCCGGAAGCGGAAACCTGGCCGAACGCGGCGGCGGGGACGTTCTCACCCGCCAGCGCGGTCTGCGCGGTCTTGAGCACGCCGGCACGCTGTTCGAGTTCCGCCGCCGCCGCTTCGAGCCTGGTGGGGGCGACTCGGTAACCGCCCGCACTGGATGCCATCACCGAGCCGCCTCTCCTGGTCGGAAAAGATCAGTACTGTTCGGGTTCTTCGCCGAGTACGGCGGGAGCGACCGGGGACGACTGACCCCAGACGTTCTCGGTCTCCACGAGCCACGGCGGGATGCGCCGTCCGGAACCCATGTCGCCGCCCGCGCCCATGCCCATCGGCATCATGGGCATCATCGGCATCGCGCCCTTGGCCGCCGCCGCGCCCGCCGCACCGGCGGCCCCGCCGGCGAGCCCGCTCATCGCGCTGCCCGAGCCGCCGTCGCCCGCCAGACCGGAGAACGCGGCCGGCACCTCGCCGGGACCTGAGACCCCGCCGCCACCGATCGCGCCGCCGTCCAGCGAAGGCGCGCCGCCACCGCCGATCGGGATGCCGCCACCGGCCCCGCCCGCGGTCGCGCCCGCCCCACCGGCGCCGCCACCGCCGAGCTCGCCGTCCTTCTTCTCGTCCTTGGGGTTCTTGCCGTTGGCCCAGCCCGGCACCCGCGGCATGATCGAGCCGAACCGGCCGAACGCGGCGGCCGAGGCCGCGGCGAGACCGGCGGTGAACATGTCGCCGAACAGCGGGTTCGACTTGGGGACCTGGCCCGGCTGGCCGGTGGTGGGCGGCGTGGAACCGTCCGAAGGCAGCGGATGCGTGTTGTCGCCCGGCACGACACCCACACCGGGTGTTCCGCCGATGTTGTTGCCGACCGAGCCACCAGGGGCGGTGCCGCCACCGGTGACCGGCGGCGGGGTGACGGCGTTCGGCGAGGCCGGAATGGACTCTTCCGCCGTCGAGTACTCGCCCGCGAGCTGGGTCATCACCACGATCGCCTTGCCGTGCGCCGCGCTGGCCGCGCCCGCGGCCTGCTGCTGCGCTTCGACGTTCGCGATGGCCTGCTGCCGTTGCTGCGCGGCGTTGATGATCGTCGCCTGCGACGAATCCGGCGGCAGCAGCGGCGGATTGACGGCCAGCGCGAGGTCGGCGGGCGCGACGTCGGGCACCGCTACCGGCGGCGGCATCTCCTTCTTGGCCTTCACCAGCGCGTCCGCCGCGTCTTCGAGGAGGTTGTTCATCGCGTGCGCGGTCTGGGCGACCTTGCGGATGCCGCCGACCAGGTCGGTGATCATCGTGTGGTACTTGTCGGCGGCGCCGCCGGTCCAGCTGCCGGAGAAGTCCTTCAGCTCACCGGTCAGGTTCTCGGCCTGTTCGAACAGGCCGGAGCCGGTGGACTGCCATTTGTGGGCCGCGTGACGCGCCGTGTTCGGATCGCCCGACTGCAGCATCGCGTAGAGCTGCTGATGCGAGTACGCGGCGAAGTTCGTGTGCGCGGTCTCGGTCATCCCTTGTTCCCCCCGCCGTTCGAGCCGCTGTTACCGCCCAGCACACCCCCGAGGACGTTGAGCAGCGGATCGAGCAACCCGGTCTGCTGACTCGAGTGGTTCATGTCGCCCGCCACCGAATCGTCGGCCGCCGCGTAGCCGTCGGCGACGGTCGTGGTGACGTCCTGCGCGAAGGTGATCGCGCCCTTGACCTGGTCCAGCAGCCCCTGCATCTCGGCGACGGCCGCCTGGTGCGCCTTGTTGAGTGAACCCGCCTCCCCGAACTCGCCGAACAGCAGCGGCTGTTCGCTCAGGGTCAGCAGGAAGTCGTTCGGCTTGGACATCGCGTGGATCTGGGTCTCCAGTTCCCGCACGAAGTCCTTCAGCGATTCCAGATGGACGTAGTACGACTGGTCTTGCATTGATCCCGGCTCTCTCGTGAACGGCCACGCCGACAAGGGGACGACAACGCGCAAAGCCGGCCGGCCGGTGCCGAGGGGGTGAAAGCACCGGCCGGCCGACGGATGGGGATCAGCCGGCGAACAGGCCCTGGTTGCGGTTCTCCAGGCTGTGCTGGAGATCGTGGGCGTCGCCGACCTTGCCACCGAACTGCGCGATGATCGCCACGATGTCCGCGGTGGCCTGGCGCAGGCGGGTTTCAGACGCACGGGCCGCTTCACCGGCGGAGCTGCCGGAGGCGTACCAGGTCTGGGTGATCGGCTGCAGGTTCGTGTGCAGCTGTTCGAGCTGGGACGTGAGCGCCTTGGCCTTGGCGGCCAGCGAGGCCGAGCTGTGCTGCAGCGCGGCGAAGTTGATTTCGACGACGTCAGCCATGATTGGTGGTCCTCTCGCGGATCAGGGGTTGAGCCGGTGGAACACGGTCTGGTCGACGGTTCCACTGACCCCGGTCAGGCTTTCCCGGACCTGCTCGTCACCCGAGTTGTAGTTCCGGTTGCTCTCGTGCACGAGGCGCGACATCGTGTTGAGCTCGTTCACGGCGATGGTCATCTTCTCCTGCAGACGGCGCTGCAGATCCCAGAACGCGACCGCCTGGTCACCCTTGTAGTTGTGCAGGGTCTGGGTCAGCTCGCTCTCCAAGCTGGCCATCGTGGTCTTGGCGTTCGACGCGGTTTCCTCGAACCCCTGGACGGCGCGCGCCATCGCAGCTGCGTCTGCCTGATATCCCGTACCGGTCATTGATGGGCCACCTCCTCTCATCTCGCTGGAAATCCCGGTGAGCACCAGGGGACGCCCTGTCTGCTCTTGTGAAGGACACGCTAGAAAACAGGGGAGTCCGGTCAAACGGCACAACTGCCGGTCGCGGTGACGGCACTATTACCCACAGGTCGTCGGTAGGGCCTTCCCCACCATCGATCAGGGGGAGTACTCCAGTGCCCGGACCGGCGCCTCCCGGCACCCTCGAATCCATGGTGGACAAGGGTTCCAGGACGGTACTGCATCGGCCGCTGATGATCTTGGCGGCGGCGATGGCGGTGCTCGGGGTGATCGCGCTCGGCGGTCTCGTTTTCGACGATCGCAGCCTCGTCAACGCACCCATCTGGCTCAAACCGCTCAAGTTCACGATTTCCGTGGGGCTCTACGCGGTGACCCTTGCCTGGCTGATCGGGCAGCTCACGCGGGGCAAACGGCTCGGCTGGTGGCTCGGGACGGTGTTCGCGGTCGGCCTTGGCATGGACATGGCGCTGCTGTTCTGGCAGGTCATCGTCCGCGGCAGGACACTCCACTTCAACCAGGCGACCCCGGCCGACCAGTGGATCAACAACATGGTCGCGAACGGTGCCTTCGCCGGATGGGGAGCGACGGCGGCCATCGCGGTTCTCCTGCTGTTCCAACGTCTTCCCGACCGGGCGATGAACTCCGCGTTGCGTGCGGGCGCCGCGTTGTCCGTCGCCGGCATCGGGATCGCGCTGCTGATGTTCGGGCCGAACGAACAGCAGCTGACCCAGTTCCGCTCCGGCGAACGGCCGTCGATCGTCGGTGCCCACGCGGTCGGCGTGCCCGACGGCGGCCCGGGGTTGCCGGTGCTGGGCTGGAGCACCGTGGGCGGGGACCTGCGGATCCCGCATTTCTTCGGCATCCACGCGATCCAGGTGCTGCCGCTGGTCGCTTTCGGGCTGCTCAAGCTCGCCAGGCGGTATCCGGTGCTCGAATCGGAGTTCGTGCGGCGGAATCTGGTCCGGACCGCTTCGGTGGGCTTCGCGGGGCTGCTGGTGCTGCTCACCTGGCAGGCTCAGCGCGGGCAGTCCATCGTGCACCCCGATTTCTGGACGCTGGTCGCGGGCGCGGGGATCATCGCCGTCGTGGCCGCCGGGTCGGCGCTTTCGCTCCGGACGAGGCGGCCGATGCATCAGCTGCGGTGAGCCTCCGCGAAGTCCAGTCGGGACTTCCTTCGGGATCAGCTGGTTTCGGGTGAGCCGGGCGGGAGCGCGCCGGTGTCCACTTTGGATGGTCGGGCGCTTTCTGGCGGAGACCGACGAACTCGAAGCCGTGCGCCTCCGCGGAGGAGAGCGCCAAGGCAACGGAGATCTGGCGGGCAAGCGAGGGGAACGCGAGATGGTCGTGAGTGGTAGGGACGGTTATTGAGGGGGGAGGCCAAGGTGGCGGGTCGCGAAAGCCACTTTCGCGACGCCTGAGGTCCCGAAAGTGGCTTTCGCGACACGGTCGCCCCGCGTCCGCGAGCGAATCCCCGCGACCCGACACCTTTGCCTTTCTCCTCAAATAGAACCCGGAACGCCACTCGCGACCGGCTCGGCCGCGTAGTGGTGTCAGACTCCCGCGGTGGTGCGGATCCAGTCGCGGCTCGCCGCGACGCTGGCGTAGTTCTGGGTGCCCTGCGGGTTCGTGCCGGAGTTGCTGCCGGTCGAGCAGACACCGACCTGGACGCCGTTCGAAAGCTGCGGGCCGCCGGAGTCGCCGTGCCAGGCCGAACCGTTGACGCCGACGCTGGCGATGGCCTGTCCGCCATACGCGTCGCTACTGGTGCCGGTGATGCGGACGTTGGCCGTCTTCAGGACGCTCGACGGCGGGTTGTCGCCCTGCGTGCGCCCCCAGCCGTAGATCTGGTTCGTGGTGCCGTTGGCCGGGTTCGCGGTGCCGAGTTTCATGTACGTCGCGCTGACCGCGGTGGTGAGGTGCAGCAGAGCGATGTCGCCGCTCGGGGCCGCCTTCTGCTGGTCGACGTCGGCCTCGGTGCCCTGGTTCAGGTTGACGTCGCCGACCTTGACGTGCATGCCGGGCTTGTTGAGGCAGTGCTTCGCGGTGAGGACCCACTGCGGGGCGATGATCGTGCCGGAGCAGTTGAAGCCGCCGAACGCGGTGGCGTCGTCCCAGTAGATCTGGGCGCCCCACGGCGCGGAACTCACGGTGCCGCCGCCGATGATGTCCTGGCCCGCGTTCGCGGCGGGGGTGGCGGCAAGGGTCAGCGCCGCGGCGGCGCTCGCCACCGTTGCGACGATTTTGGACATACGCATGAATACGCCCTTCGGCCTGCGTCGGGGAGTTCGCTTCGAGTTGAAACGGTTTCACCAAGTTAGGCGGCGGTAAGGGTTTTTGTAACCTACCGAAGTCGGTAGGCGTTGCGAGGAAAGTATTGGGCCGTCCGGGTGGCCTTGGGAAAAGCGAGTTCCGTGCGAATTTCAGAATTGGGTGGATACTGCCCTTTGCCGTGGACGTCCGATGTATCCGAATTCCCGGACGTGGCTCGCCTGCCGGTGTCTAAGGTGTTCGCGTGACGACAGTGATCGTGCTGAACGGCGGCTCCAGTTCGGGTAAGTCCGGGATCGCCAGATGCCTGCAGGCGGTGTTGCCGGATCCATGGCTCACCCTCGGCGTGGATACCTTGATCGACGCCATGCCGTCCACGGTGGACGACGGGATCGGCTTCGCCGCGGACGGTGGGGTGAGTGTCGGATCCGGTTTCCGGCGGCTCGAGAACGCGTGGATGACCGGTGTCGCGGCAATGGTCCGGGCCGGGGCCCGGGTCATCATCGACGACGCGTTCCTCGGTGGGGCCGCGTCGCAGCAGCGGTGGCGTGACGCGTTGGACGGACTCGCCGTCCTGTGGGTCGGGGTCCGGTGTGACGGCGTCGTGGCCGCCGGGCGGGAGATGGCGCGTGGGGATCGGGTCACGGGGATGGCGGAGGCGCAGGCCGAAGTCGTGCATCGAGGCGTGGTTTACGACTTCGAAGTGGACACTGGAGTGAACGAAGCCTTGGCCTGCGCGCGGGAGATCGCCGCACGGGTCGAGTGATTTCGTGGGGCGAGGCCGGGCTCCTTGCGGGTGGTGACCTGCCTGGGTGTCAACCGAAGCCGGGGGAGTGTGATGCCGCCGCGAGCGCAGCGCAACGTGGCGGCCAGCTTGTTCCGCACTCATTGCGAGCTCCAAAGTGGACGAAGCCGCTATGGCCATGACTGAGCCACGAAGGCGCCTCCTGAGGAGCCTTCGTCGAAGTCGGGCGGCATGCTTTATTGACTGGTAAGGCAAAGATGGTGTAGCTGAGCCTCCGATGAAGGGCTTCTTGGGGCACCGCATTTGCTTACTCACTACTCGGGGCTCGCGCTCTGAGATCCCCCCTTGGTCGTCGTGTGGCCTTAGGCGTGACACGCGTGATTGGACGCGGAACTCGCGTGATTGGAAGCGGAACTCACGGCGGACCCGGTCACGGGCGAGATCGGCCTCCAATCACGCGAGTTCCGCGTTTAAACACGCGAGTTCCGCCTTCAATCACGCGCGACGTCCATCGACCTGGTGGTGACATCACCTCACGACCCACCCGCCAACCCGCAGGTCAGACGTAGGCACACAAATGAAGGCCTCCTTCGATGGCTTCAAGGGAGGCAGGAGGCCGTCGTGGCGTGGCTCTGGATTGGCCACGGGAGCCGGCCGCGCCTTGACCATCCTTAAGGGACACTGTTGCCTGACAGGTGTCCCTTAAGGATGGTCAAGAGCGCGCCAGTCTCCTTGGCGACCCCACTCACGCCACCGACTCGATCACACCACCTTTGCCTTACCCCTCTTCAGAAGGGTGGGGTGTCGTCTTCTGGTTCGGGTCGTGGGTGGTGGAGTGGTTCGGGTGTGGTGGTGTAGGTGCGGCCGGTGGGGGTGGTGATGGTCATGCCGCCGTTGCCGGTGGGTTCGGTGGTCCAGCCGGGTTCTTCTTTGAGGAGGTTGTGGATTTTGCAGGTGGCGTGGCAGTTGTGGTGGTCGGTGCCGCCGTTGCGGGCCCAGGTGGTGATGTGGTCGATTTCGGAGAATTCGGCGGAGCGGTG
>NZ_QHHX01000019.1:0-41419 GCF_003947485.1 Amycolatopsis sp. WAC 01416
CTGACCTGTCTCCGCAGGCAGCAACGGCGCGATCACCGCCCACGCCTTATCCGTCAGCTCACCACGACCCACCACACACCCATTGTCCGCACACGATCATGAACAAGATCCGCAGGACACGCCCTAGTCACTCCGGGCACGATCCCGCGCTGGCATCGGCGCTTGGTAGCCGCGAAGTGGACTTATCCACGCCGGGTCGGCCGGCCACCGGTCGACGACTCGATCTCCAGGCTGATCGAACGGATGGCCACGGAGAACCACGGCTGGGGCTACAAGAGGATTCAGGGTGAGCTGCTCAAGCTCGGACACCGGGTCGGCGCCTCGACGATCCGGTGGATCCTGAAGCCGGCACGCGTACCTCCAGTGTTCTTCGCATGGAAGGGGATCAGTAAGGGGCGGGTCAATCGCCAGCTCGGCGATCCTGCTCTGCTGGCCTCCCTCAGCCCGGTCGCGCGCGCCCAGGTGATCGACGGCTGGGTGCAGGACTGCGTGGTGCGGCCGGATCCCGACTTCTCGCTGCCCGACGCCGCGGGTGCCTTGGCTGACCAGGTGCGCACCGACCCACAGGCGATCCGGCCGTGGCGGGTCGACGCCGGACAGGCGCTGGAGATCGCCGAAGAGCTACTGGCCGCCGCCGGGCGCGCCAAGGGGAGGAGCGGCGGTTGGTGGCCGCGCGTGGTGATCTCGAGCTGTGGCTGGCGCGGATCATGGCCGAGGTCGACGAGCCGGAGAAAGCGCTGATCTCGGCCAGACGGGCCGTCGAGTACTTCGGTACTGCCGAGGCCGACTTCGCCACGGCGCTCGCCTACGCCGCCGTCGGCCGGGCGGGGGGCGGACCCCGGGTTCGAACGCGGTGGCCGAGATCGACACCTGGCTGCCCGTCCCCCGCAGACACGCCCTGGTCTCCGCCGCCCGGGTCGCGCTCGACCAGGGCGACAAGCCACCGCTGCCACCCGGGCCGCCGCAGCAGATGCCATCCCGGTGAACCTCACCGCCGTGGCGATCGCAATGCGGGCCGACCGGGTGCAACTCCCCGGCACCTGTTCGCGATCATGCTGCACTACGAAACCCAACTCGGTCCAGCCGCGCCCCGCTGAGCCGTAGCGGCCGTGTACCCGGACCGGCAGCGGGGACCGGATACAGCGGGCGCCCGCTTCTCTGACGGCGACGCCGTCGAGGCGGCTTGCCCACCGAGCCCGAGACTGCGATGCCGCTGCTGACGGACGTGCGGAATTGCGCTCTGGTCAGCGGTTGGCCGCCAGATCCGACCAGCTGCCCGCGTCCAGCAGTGCCAGTAAGTCCTTGGCCATCTTCCTGGCGGGGCTGCCGTCCGACCAGTCGCCGGCGACGGTACGTAACACGTCTGCCGAGGTGCGGATCTGGCGCTCGGCCGCCTCTGTCACCTCAACAGGCAGCCCATCATCGTCCTGGGTGCTGGCGTACCCGGGCTCGGGCGCGAAACAGCCCCACCAGTCCAATAACACCCCCAACGCCTCAATACGTGGTTTGCCTGGCAGATCCCGGATAACCCTGAGCAGCACACTCACAGCCGGGACGGCGGCCGGGTACAGCGTCCCGCGATGGTCGTTGCCGACTGCGTCGACCAACCGGCCAACCGCCAAGGCGGCACCGTCAGCCGACACCGACGCCGCCAGATCTCGGACAGCGCCAGCGGCCGCTTCGGGCCGGTACCAGGTCGGCCCAGGTACTGCGAACCAGTCCACCGTCGTCCACCCGTCCATCGCGCCAGCATACGCACGACGTCGCGACTGGCACGCATGAATTCTGGTCCCGGCACGTGCGTGTCAGGTTAGGTGACCGTTGCCGGAACAAAGCCCGCGAAATCTGTGACCGAGCTACGCATTCTCCAATTGCTCGCATTGCGGGGGAACGAGCTCAGGTCCAGCGCTCTTCAAGTGAGATTTGTTGCATTTCTTTCACAACGTCCGCTGCTTGGCTTCCGTTACATGCTTGTGCCCGCCGACACAAATCGTCCAGTTGGCCGCCGGGCTTCCGTGGACGTGTCTTACCGTCTTCTCCGCTGATCAGGAATCAAAGGAGAACAGTGCGTTTTCGTGCTCAGGCCATAAGTCGAGGGGGCATCGTCGGCCTCATCGCCGCGATCGTCACGATGCTAGTGGCGATACCCGCTCCTGCCCAGGCCGCCAGCATCTGCGACCGGCATCCGGAGCTGTCGGTGTGCAAGGCCGCAGACCGGGCCAAGGCGGCGCTCGCCGTGGGCAAGTCGCTCGCCCGCACCGAACTGGGCGCCCTGGTGCTCGGGCACCTGCGCCAGGGCATCGATCAGGTCGCTGGGCACGCGCTCGAGCAGGCCACTGAGACCTTGGAGACGGTCGGCAAGGCGATCGACTCCGGAGACGCCGCCCAGGTGGACCAGGCCCTCGACCAGCTCGACGAGTCATTGCAGCAGGTGCGCGACACGGCGGTCGCGACGACGGTGGTGGTGAAGTCGCTGCCCAAGCTGGTCGCGATCGCCAAGGGCGCCATTGAGCAGGTCAAAGCGTTCCCGGAGCTGGACATCCACGTCGACGTGGCCGCGCTGGAAGCCAACAATCGCGGCTTGGAAGCCACCGCGGCGGGTATCGCGCTGGCCGCGGCTCAGCTGAACGAGAGTGCCATCCAGATCCGCGCCGGTATGGCCAAAGCCGACTGCGATTTCGCCGGAGCCAAGCGTGATCTGGAGTCGGCGAACAAGATCCTCGCCGAGGCGAACCGGACCCTGGACAAGTTCACCTCCACGCCGTGGATGCCGGTGGGCGGGTTGTCACTGAAGGGCATCAAGTTCGACTTCGACGAAGCCTTCGGCCACCCGACTCAGTCGGGCTCGCTCAACCCGGACGTCGCGGCGGTCCTGTCGACGGTGACGGACTTCATTCCCGGGGTCGGCAGCATGAAGAGCGCGGTCGAGGCAATCGTCGGGAAGGACGCGTTCACCCAGCAGGAACTCGATGGTTTCGAACGCGCCCTCTACGGCATGGCCGCTGTCCCGGTGGCCGGTGGCGCACTGAAGAAGCTCCTCGCCGCAGAACGAGCGACCAAGGTCTCGCGCGCGATCGAACTCGCGGCGAAAAACGGTGCCAAAGGTTGGCGTGCTTCGTTCGACGCGCTGCCCCAAGGCAAGAACAGTGGCGTCAAAACTGTGTCGACCGTCGCCGACCTGCGGACACTGTTCGACCACTGGACCGCAGGTGCGCAGCGGCTTCCGGGCCGGGGGGATAAGATTCCCGATGTGTTCACGCTGCAAGACGGCACGACGATGCAGTGGCGCCAGACGTCCAAGACGGGTGGCGAGACAATCGACATCTTCCCAAGCGGCAAGAATGCATTGAGGGTGCATCTCGATGGATGACCCGCGGGCGCGGGAACTGCGTGAGATCGAACTGGCCGTGGCCCCCACTCCGGAACTGTTCGAGATCGAACGAGCCGTGGCGCCGACACTCGACAGGGCTCTCGACGACTGGGTCCCGGTCGACACCCTGATCTGGAACGCCATCCAGGTCGTCCCCGAGGACAGCGACCGCTTCGCTGGATTCTTCGCCACCGTGCTCGACTACCTGCTCCGCGAAGGCCTGATGATCGTGGGAGACATCGGCGAGACGGGGTTTGAGCCGTGGACGTCGTCCATCGAGGACACTGTGGAGCGGGTCGTCCGCGACTGCCAGGCAGTCGATTGGTCACCTCAGGGGAGCCTGTGCTGGCTGTCGAACACCCCGAAAGGAGACCAGCGGGCCCAATAAGCGTCATTGTGCGCGCAACCTGGTATGGCGCAACCGGGCCTGACCAGAGCCCATTCGGGGTCATGCGCCGCTCCGGTCACAGCCGAGTCGCTGGTAGCGGAATCGCGACAATGGCGGCCGGTGGCATCAGCAGCACGGGAAGCAGCCCCGATATCGTGCCCCAGCGAGCAAGACCGACGTGCCGGACCCGTCGTCGCGATCACGGCTCCGGATGGTGAGCCCGCAGCGGCGAGGGGTCCGACTGGTGCTCGGGCATGGCCATCTCAGCCGAGGAAGTGCCACGAGTCTGAGACTGATCATGGTGACGTCACCGTGAGACAACGGAGAACGCCCAGGCCGCCCGAGATCGACACGTCACGAGCGGCGAGACCCTACACCCGGGGTCCGATTTCGTGACTCTCCAGGACGGCCAGCAGATTTGCCACCGCGACTAGCTCGGTCACGTCTTGCCCCCACAACGAGTTCGGGTCGGCCTACCGCGACCTCCGCTTGCGGTTCTCGAGAGGTGTCGCAACGCTGCTCAGGCTTCTTCATCCGCAAGTCTCGCGATCACTTCCGGTGTCAGCACAAGCATGTGTCCGGCCGATTCCGGCAGCCCGAGCACTTCCACGACTCGATGCATCACCGGCACCGTGTTCCGCACCACGTCCTGGCGAGTCGGGAAGTCCTCACGGCTCCCCTTCACGACGAAGAGGTTGACCTGCCGATCGCGGACACCGTTCCTGGGAGTTCCAGCGGTTCGAACCCGCGTTGGGGATGTCGAACTGGTGGCTGCACCATGTCGACCCGCATGTGCGAGCGCTGATGGACCCGGTCACTGGCCCGTTCGCCCAATGCGTCGACGGTCACCAACCCGATGAGCCGCTGCCGCTCGACGACCCGCCGGACGGCTTTTTCTACGACCACCGGTCGAAGTGGCTGCAAACCAGCAACCCGTTCGACCTCAGCTGAGAGAACGCGGCACCGACAAGTTCTTGATCGGGACAAGCCGCACAGGTCGCCGAAGTGTCGTTCGTGCGGCATCCGCCAGACGCCTTTTCAACCCAACGTGCTCGCCGGTCGTCTTGCTGGTGCGGCTTCAGTGCCGGTCCTAGATCCCGAAGGTCGGCTGCGAACGTGGCAGCGAAGATCATCCGTCCGCTGAACCAGTCAGCGATTGTCCGGAGGTTGATGTCCGGTGCCGCGTTCCCGGCGCCGGACAGCCGGGCTGCTCTAAACCTGTGGTTGGCACCCCGGCTGCTGAGGGGCCGGGGTGCCTTCCCCGTGTGTCGCTGCGGGAACCACCGGGCTTGAACCCGTTCGACGAGGAGCCGTCACGACACGGCGACCTTCGACAGGTCCGGCGGGCATCGGGGCGATCGCAATTCCGCCTGGAAGGAACCCAAGATGAAGAGGTTGATTCAAAGACTGGTACTCGCCGCCATCGCGACGACGGCGCTGACAGCAGCGCCTGTTGCGCAGGCTTCATCGGCGACCGCGGCGCCATCGGGACTGCGCTCCGTCAGCGCTCAAGCTGGCTGGATCCGCATCGTGAACGACAACAGCGATCAGTGTCTTGCCATCGGCGGCGGAAATGCCTCTCCCGGTGTCGCGGCGATTCAGTGGCACTGCAACGGCGGGGCGGAGCAATCGTGGTACGTCAACGGGAACGCGTGGTCACCCATCAAGTACAACAGCGAATTGTGCCTAGCGATCGGTAACCGCAGCACAACCCCTGGCGCGAAGGCGATCTTGTGGCCCTGCAATGGCGGACCGGAGCAATTGTGGTACGTCGGCGGTCCCGCAACGTCGCCAATCCGCAACAACAACAGCGGTAAATGTCTGGCAATCGGTGGCCGAAGCACCACGCCGGGCGCGACAGCGATCCAGTGGACGTGCAACGGTGGCCCGGAGCAAGACTGGTGGTTCTACAACTGACCTGCAACACGGTGGACTAGAGGGCTGCGGCGACATCTCGCCGCAGCTCTGCTCGGTGGTGATCTTCCAACGGCAGAGCGCGTTCAGGACATCGACAACGATCACGCGGTGCTCGACAATGGGCGATCCATCCTTGACAACAACCCGAAACACCACTTCGTTGCCGAGGACGTCTTCCAGCCCGCGCAGATCCTCGCCAACGAGTTGACCCACGAGCACCCTCGACTTCGTGCGGCCGTTGGCGCTGCTGCAGGCAGGTACCCTGCACCACTACACAGCCGACAACGGCGCAGATCTGATGCGCGAGTATATCGAAGCGCTGCCCAGCGGCTCGTTCGTCGTCATCGCGCACTTCTTCGATCCAGAGACGCCCGGGTTGAGCCTGCTCGCTCGGAATATGGAGGAGCTATTCATTCACAGCCCGATGGGCTCAGGCCGGTTTCGCACGGCGAGCGAGATTCTGGCCTTTGTCGAAGGTCTCAAGATCGTACCGCCCGGTCCCAGCGAGAAACCCGGTCTGGAACTATGCGATCAATGGTGGCCGGACGGGCCGAAACTCACTCCCCTCAATGAAGTCGAGCAATGCATTGCCGGGGTCGTCGCTAGCAAACCATAAGGCATGGGCGTCGGCGTACTCGATCCATCACCGCAGCGTGCACCGCGTGCTGGTTTGGGTCGTCGCCGTATGCGTCACTGTGTGGTGACCGCGCCGAGCTTTCGGTCGAGTTCGCGCTCAGTTGCCTCCAATGTCTTGTGCGCACCCTCCCCGTAGGAGGGAAATTTCACCCGTTCCATCAGGAAAACCTTGCGGAATGCGGAGAGTCTGCGGTCGGGGATGGCTCTCGCGGCGGCGAGCAGGCTGCGGGCGGCGGCGGCCCGGCCCGCCCGTTGCGCGGCTGCGGCGCGCACGGCAAGCAGGAGCCGTCGGACAGGGGGCGGTAGGTCGTCGGGGACTTCCGTGAGTAACTCGGCGGCGGCCTCGTGCTGCCCGACAGCGGACAGTCTGTTCGCGGTGAAGATGATCGTGGCGGCCGCGTGCGCCGGTGCCGTGGCCGCGAGGTACTGATCGGCGGCCTGACGCGAGGCTGCGATAGCGCCTTCGAAGTCGTCGAGGTACTGCGCGACCGTGGAGCGCCGCACGGACAGGTCCGCGCGGGCGATCTGCTGGATTCGGTGCCCGACCGTGCCCGGCGTGGTCATTTGCGCGGGAAAGGTCTTGTCCACCCCGTCCAGCGCCTGTTCCGCCAGGCCGAGGAATTTGTGGCTGAGGCTGTGATCGAGCCGGACCTGTTCACCCCACGGCAGCGTCATGGACACGGCCGTGGTCGCGTGAGCGGACTCGGCTCCCAGATGCGCCAGCACCCCGGCGATCCGCGGCAAGTTCGTGTAGGCCCACGGCCGGAATCGCCTGGCCCGGCGGTAGAAGTTGTCGGTCCGCCAGCCGGCGAGCAGCAACTTACGCTCCCGGGGAGAAGCATGCGCCAGGATCCAGGCGTCGGCGATCTGGCGGTTGAAGCCGTCACCGTTTCGCCCCGACCAGAGCGCGTACGCGAGCCCGAGGAGCAAGGCGACCAACGCCGACTCCAATGGTCCCTGCGCCGGGTGGAACACCCCCGCGATGAGGAACGGCAGAGCTGAGCAAACAAGCGCGACCTGCGGTAGCCCGATGAGGAACCGCTTGGCCCGCACCAGCAACCAGGAGATCCGCCATCGGTCGAACCGTGGACCGACGGCGTCGTTGAGGATCATGACCCCGGCCCCAGCCAGCATCACGTACCACTGGGCGTCGGCCACGTGCGCCGCCCACCACTGCGAGATCAACTCTCCACCTGGGCCGGCGGCGACCGCCAGCAGTACCAGGAACAGGCTCACGTCGATCGTCCGCGCGGCTCTGCGGTGGCTGATCAGCAGAGGCATCCGGGCCCGATCGGCGGCCAGGAGCGTCACCCACAACACGACGGCGCCGAAGATCCGCGCTCTCAGGTCCGTATCTCCCGGCACGAGGAACACGAACACCAGCGGGAGGACGCACGTAGATCTCGCGGCGAGGCTCCAAAGCAGATCGCGTGCGTTCGGCCGCATGACCCATCGCTCGAAATCCTCCGGCAGCCCACGACCGGTCGACGGTGGCCGCTCCGGTACGAGCCGGACGTTACGTAACGCCGCGCCGACCAGCAGTGGCGTGACGAACCAGACGAGCAGCTGGGCTCCGTTGCCGCCGATAGTGACCATCACGAGCGCGACGAAGCCCGTGGTGGCCATGCCCGTCAGCCCGGCGGCCAACCCGGCCGCCACCACGACCAGGGTCAGGTCAGGGGGCACCGTCGCCACCAGAACACTGAATCGCCCAGCGAAGAACAGGAACGCGACGGCGACCGTCAGATCGAGTAGGTAGAGCGCACGGCCACGTCCGCTGGAGCCGACTACGTCTTGCAACCGGGACAGTGCCAGCGCCAGGCTCGCGACGCCCAGCAGGACATACGCGATCACCGAAGGGTTGCCGAGGGCGATCTGGGCTTCCAAGTCGAACTCCTCGTCATCGCGCGACCGGACATTTCATTGTGATCGCGATCCCCGACCGAGATGATGGTTTGATGCGAAACGAGGTGACAATGCGGTGACGTCTCTCGCCGAAGGCTTGGCACAGGACGCAAGTCCGTCCCTGCTCGACCCGCGGGTACTCACGACGGCGACGACGTTCGTCGCGCTGGCACTGGTGCTCGCAGCCGGAGCACGGATGGGTCGTCGGACGAATGCACCAGGCAGGCCATTGGCGCTGCTGGACCGGGTGATACGCGGCATTTCGTGGGCACAGATGTGGATCCCCTTGGGCATCGCGGGCGGGCTGGTGACCGCCGGCGGCTCGGGCAACCACGTGCTGACCATGGTTGTAGGTGGGCTCGCGACCGTCGTCTGCGCACTGAGCAGACTCCGCACCCGCAAGGTGAGCCGCTACGAGCGCCGCTGGCATTTGACGTTGGAGACGCTGGGAAACCTGGGCGTGCTCGTGGCGGTCACGCCCCTCGGCACCGGCTGGCTGCCTAGCGGGACGGTGGAAATCCTCCTCACCGGGGGTGCGTTCGTGATCATGCAGATCGTGTCGACTCGGCTGCTTCGCTGGCCGATCCCGCAGGCATGGTCGCTGGCGCATCCGGTCAGCGTCCTCGCAAATGGCACGGTCCTGGCCTATTCGTTCCTTCTGTACCCGTCGACCGCTCAAGGGCTGGCATCGATCGCGGTCTCATTGACGGCCATGGGGACGTTGGCCGTGCACCTCGGCACGGACGACTGGGTGCTGTGGTGGTCCAGGGTCGAGTCAGCGCGGCGGTTCCGCGATCACGACCCCCGTTCCGCCGAAGCGTGGCTTCACGATGAGGTGCGGGAACCAACCGGGCTGGCGCTTCCACACACCATGGCCGACCTAGCCGTCTACGACCTGCGTGGGGACTTCCGGCAGACGCAATGGCCGCCGAACTCACACGCCATCGCCGCCGGAAAGCACCGGCTGACCACCGCGGAGCAGCTGATCACCATCGCGCAGCCGCATCTCGCCTCGGACGATGTCGCACGAGCATGGGCCCACTGCGCGTTCTCCCGTAGCCAGATACGGGAAGCCGAGGCGGACTGGGACGCCGCCGCCGACGGGTACCGCGCCGCCGCGACCGGTTATGACGAGGCCGGGCTGCCCGCGATCGCCGCATTGGCTCGGCTGTTCCGCGCCCGGCTGCTGGCCGAACGGTTGGACCGCCGTGCCGAGGCCACGGCCGAACGAGCGGCGATCGCCGCCGATACCCATCTCGTCGCACCTGTCCGACGGTGGGCGGGTGCGAATGCCCATGACCTTGGCGATGACCAGCGGTACTCGCAGATGGCCATGCAGGCCGGGCTGCCCGGGAATCCGCGTCTGCCCTTCCCTCCGTGGCTGCCTCTCGTCTCCGCCGCTCCGCCAGGCGCGCCGGCGGAGGAACACGAAATCTCCCGAAACCGCTTGCCGGGGACGGGCCCGGCTCAACGGATGATCGATCAGGGCACCAAGTTGTTTCGCCGGGGAAGGCGTGAGGAGGGTGCTCAGAAGTTGCGAGCGGCCGCGGTGATCCTGGAGCGCAACTCCCAGCAGCTCATCGCGATGGGCGTCCTGGCGGAGCTGGCCAGGATGCAGACTCCGACCGATCCTCGCGCGGCGTTCGAGACGCTCAACGAGGCGCTCCGGCAGCAGGAGCGCTTCCGTGACGAGGTCATCGACGAGCAACTGCGCCTCCAGGTCAACGGCTGGTTCGAGATCCTGCACTCCCATCAGATCGGCTTACTCACTGCGGCGGCGGACGCGTCCGGGCAGCCGCAGCCGTCCATTGCAGCGTTCGACCTGGCGGAGCGGTCCCGTTCGCAGCTGTTGCTGGAGCAACTCGGCAGTACGTCTTTCCGCGCCGAACACCTGCCAGGCCGGCTCGTGCGACGCGAACGTGACGACATGGCCGAGATCGAGCGCCAGCGCGCCGCGATGAAGACGGCAGGTCAGCGCGTCGCCGCGCTGGGCGCCGTGCGCGCCGCTCGCACCCGGCTGAACGTCACCTGGCAGGACATGACCGACACCGGGATGTCCGGTGCGGAGTATGTCCAGCTGCGCCGGGGTGATCCACTCACGTTCACCGAACTCGGTCCGTTGCTGGGGCAGGCTTTGCTGGCCGAGTACCACGTCACCGAGGACGCCGTCGTGTTGCTGCTGGTCGGATCCGGTGCCACCGAGCCCACCGTGGTGCGCGTGCCGATGCGCCGGGACGCCCTCACCCGGATCGTGGACTCCGCGTTCGACGACGTCCGTTCCGCGGAACCGGACCAGTGGAAGTCACTGAACCCGCTTGTGGCTCCGCTGGTCCAGCACAGTGAACCGGGGCAAGTGATCTGGGTGGTCCCGCATGACCAGCTGCACGGTGTGCCGTTGCACGCGATCGAGGTCGGCGGCGTGCCACTGGCCGAACGGAATCCGACCTGCTACACCCCGTCGGCCGCGGTGATGCGCTATTGCCAGGCAAAACGGCGGCCGGACGCCGGCAGGTCGGTCGTGCTGGCGGATTCCCTCGTGGATCGGCCGTTGGCGCATTCGCGGGCCCAGAGCCGGTTGATCGCCTCACTGTTGGGAGATGCCGAACGGGTTGTCGGCGAGCAGGCTTCGATTTCCCGGCTGAGGGCCACGGTGCAGGAGGAGGTCTCGGTGCTCCACATCGCCTGTCACGGCGAGTTCGATGCCGAGAGGCCCGCGCAATCCCGTGTGCTACTTGCGAACCAGGGCGCCGATGGCGCACTGACCGCCGAGAAGATCCTCGGGATCCGGCTACCGGCTGACCTGGTCACGCTCAGCGCCTGCCAAAGCGGCGTCACGCACCGTCGTCAAGGCGACGAGCTGTTCGGCCTGCCCAGAGCCTTGATCTACGCGGGTGCGTCGGCCGTTCTGGTCAGCCTGTGGCCGGTGGACGAGGTGGCCACCGGTCTGTTGATGTACTCGTTCTACCTGGCACGGAGGGAAGGCGACGGAAAGGCCGAGGCCTTGCGGACAGCACAGCTCGCGGTGCGCACGTCGACCTGTGAAGGCGTGATCGAGTACTGCACCATGGTCGGCGGCGGCGAGCGGACAGTCGCGCGGAGCGTGGCCGACATCAGGTTCCATGCGGGCGATTTCGTCACGGCGGCCGAAATATATGCGACACTGCTCGATTCGGCGAGCGGCGACGATCGCGGGCTGTGCACCGCCCACGCCAGGGCCACCCTGGCCTCCCGCGGCACCGCTGTACAGCCCGACTACCTCAGGAGGATCTATGCCCATCCCCGCCACTGGGCCGGGTTCGTGCTGATCGGGGACTGGCAGTGAAGCCCGGGGATCGGGTCGCCGAGCATGGTGACCAAGTGTTCACGGTCCTGGCAGCCGAGCTGACTCCGGCCGAAGCACGTGCCGTGCTGAAGGGTGACGGAGTGGTGGTCGACGATGAGGGCACTGTGCTGGGCACCGTGACCGCGCAGGAACTAGCATACGCCGACGCGGAGACGCTGGCGTCGTGGCGGGCGCTACCGCCCGCGGTCGAGGTCCACGCGGACCAGACCTTCGCGCAGTTCGCCGACTCTTCCGCGGTCACCTTGCTGCTGCTCGGAATCACCCGACTCGTGCTGACACGTGACGGCACTCCAGTAGGGCTGCTCCCGGTGGCGCGAGTGACGGACTACCTCGCATCCGGCGCGCATCCCTTGCCTGGCAACGAGATGGGTCCGGCCGGCGCCTCGTCCGACGGAGCGCTGCCGGGCCGGGTGCGGCTCGCGGCAGCGCACGTCGCGTGCTCGCACTGCGGCTATCGCAACGTCCTCGAGCATTGGAACCCGCGCAGGCCGCCGCGGTGCGCCAACCCCGACCGTGCACCGCATGAACTCGAGCTGGACGGGTGACCCGGTGCTCACCGATGTCGTGCGGGAGACCACCGGTCTGCTCGACCGGCGCTTCCTGCTAAACGCGCTGCTGCCGACCCTGATCACTCTCGGCCTGCTCGGGACGGTCGTCGCCGGCACACTCACCGACCCGGCCACGGCCTTGCGCGCGTGGAACGCACTCGATGGCACGATCAAAGTGTTGGCAGGAACCGGTGTCGTGGTCGTCGCCGTGCTGATCGCCGCCATCGTATCCGGGGCGGCGCAGACGATCACCCGATGCTACGAAGGACTGTGGCCGGGGCGTCTGGGGCACATCCTGCTGCTGCCCGGCAGGCACCGCCACCGCAGGCGCGCCCGGCGGCTCGGATTCGAACGCGGCGCGGCCGACTACCCGGTCGACCCGGCCGACGTTCTGCCGACCCGGCTGGGCAACATCCTGCGCGCCGCCGAAAGCTACCCGGCCGACCGCTACGGTGCCGACGCCGTGCTGACCTGGCCGCGCCTGTTCCCCTTGCTACCGGACAAGCTCACGGCCTCCCTGGCCTCCGCCCGCGCAGAACTCGAATTCCAAGTGATGATCTCCGCACACGCGGCGTTCTTCGCAGTGGCGGCGGGAGGATGGCTCGCGGTCACCGGCGGGCCGCCCTGGCTGTTCCTCACCTGCTACTGGAGCGCTGCTGCGCTCGCCTGGGCCACCTACCGCGGGGCGCTGGCGCCAGCCCGCCTGTACGGCGACCAGGTGCGCGTCGCGTTCGACCTCTACCGCCACGAACTCCTCGATCGCCTCGGTATGGACGGTGACGAACAGTGGGCGCGGCTGAATCAGTTCTGGCACCGGAACATCCCGCTCGGCACACCGCTATTGCCCAAGTCCGACGATCGTCCTGCGGTGAAGGCGCTGCCATCCGTTTCCCTGAGCGTGCTCGCGTGGTTCCTGCTCATCGGGAGTGGGTTGTTGGTGGTGTGGCTCCGGTGACCTACCTGGCCGCGCAACCGCACGACTTCGAGTTCGGCGGCCCCGAGCGGCGTGTCGGTACGGTCCGTTCACCGTAATCGGCAGTGGAGCGTGGAGGGCGTTGTCGAACAAGTCGACCTCGAATGTGTGATCAGCTCTTACCGGCCGCCGTGTCGATTCCGCGGATGGTGACGATGCGCGCGTTGCCGTCGGACAGGTGGTAGGACAGCCCGACCACGGCGGTCCTCCCGGCTGCTCGGAGAGCAGCCGGGAGCGGTCGACCAGCAGGTCGACGGTGTGGCGGATGTGCTCGTCGATGATGTCGTCGTTGCTGGTGAGCCCGGCGGCGCGGGCGGCGAGGACGCTCGGGGTGACCCGTTCGATGACGTCGCGGACGAAGCCGTTGGTGCCGAGCCCGTCGGTCAGCGCCTCGCGGGTCGCGGCGACGGCGCCGCAGGAGTCGTGGCCGAGGACGACGACCAGCGGGCAGTCGAGGATGCTGATGCCGTATAGGCATGCGCGAGAACGACCATCTTAATTGTTCGTGACAATGACTCTGCTGCAGCGGGAACGACGGTACCGTGCGCGACTTGTGTGCCGCGTAGCGCTAATCGCTATAGCGGGACGAATATAATCAGGAAACCCGATCCACTTGCTGTTGGGTGGTGTCAGTAGCCTCGATGGTCTAGTGGTTCGAAACCTTTCGAGGATTTCGTGCTCAAGTTCGAGGTTGTGAACCCTTAGTCGTGTTCATAGATCGCATCGACGTGCTGTCGATCTTGACGTGAGCTTCTCGTGTAAGCATCGAAACGAAAAGTATCTCGCCGCGTATCCGTCGGGAGTAGTTCCGTGCATGCTTAAGGTCGCTTGTCGATGAAACGTACGACGTGGTCGTTTGGATCTGCGCTGGCATTAGTTGTTCATCGGTAAACGCATTTTTTTCTGTGGTGTTCGAAATGTGAAGAGGTGGCGTGTGATTGCGAAATCCCGTTGGTGGAAGTGTTGTGATCTGCTGGCTCTCTCCAAAGCGAACGCCACAGGCGCTGTTTGCCTAGATGGGTGCGCCTTAGACGTTCGTAGCTTGCGGTACCAAAGCTGAGCGGGTGGGGGTGTACGGAATAGTGGGGGATTGGGCTAGGAGGCGCGATAGTCGATCGTTGAGGGCTTTACGCGCCCAAGCACGCCGCCGCGCTCGAAAGGGGTCTCCTCGTTCGGCGTTGGCCCGCGTTAGGGCCTGCGTGTCCGCCATCGCCCGGTCGCACGCTTGTTTAGCCTGCTGGGTCGCGGTCTCGCATTGCTTGCCATTGGGCGGTCGCTTCGGCGGCCTGAGGCTGCTGCAAGATGTTCAAGCCGAGCAGCGGCAGTTACTGACCGAAACCTGTGCTGGGCACGCGAAGGCGCACCTCCCGAAGCCGCTGCTGCGAGACCTCCTGCCCGACGCCCAAGGGTTCCACGGGCGCTCCAGCGGACACGATCACAGTGGCGACATCGTGAAGCTTGACGTTCGCGTGCCTGTACCTGTGCCACCAAAGGACGCTAGGCCGATCGAGTGATGTGTGCTGAGCTGGCTCGCCCACTGCGGCCGAACTGTCGGTGTTCAGGTGTATTACCTGAGTGACCGCACATTCAGGGAGGGTAAGTCATGCCGCCACGCAACTACACAGTTGGCGACCGCGCCGCGCTTATTTTGTTCGGACAGGGCAGGTGCTACTGGGGTCCCGGCTGCACGGAGCCGCTGCTCCGGAAAGTCGAAGATCGATATCGAATGAACCTACAAATTGCGCACATTCGATCAGATGAGGTGGCAGCGGAACGGTACGTTTCCGGTATATCGAAGGCGACGGTCGACGCCTTCGAGAATCTGCTCTTCCTCTGCAAGCCGCATCATGACACGATCGACGAGTCTGGAGCTGGTGCACGATTCACGATCAAAGTTCTTGAAGAGTGGAAAAATGAGCGTGAATTTGGACTTTACGACGGCCTGCGGGGCTTGCGAGACATAGACGAAGATGAGCTAGTCGACCGAATAGCTGAGGCGGTTGATGAGCAGAACCGCGACATTCGCGCAACTTTGAACCGCCTTGAAAAGACCGACGCTGAAGCGGCTGCCCTGATTCGCGAGTTGAATGACGAGATAAGGGAGCTTCGCAGGTCTGGATCGGTCCTCGATCCAGACGCAGTCAATATGCTTGGCGCTGCGGCGCATGATCTCATCCACCTTCCGGACAGTGCTTCACAACTATATATGGCGGCACGTGACCTATCGCATCTTCGTGATAGCGCGGCAATACTGGATCGGGCAGCCAGTAATGCGTCTGGGCTGCAAGATGTGATCGCGATGCTAGACAGTGCAGTGGAACGCGCCCGAGGAATGATGTAGGCGACTCGCCGCAGCCCCCTTGCCTGGACACGCTCGCGTTCGAGGAACGAGGGCGGCAGTGGCGTCGCAGGTGCTTCTACGGTTCTGGCGTCAGTTATGACGTGATGACTATCCGGCGGATCGGATCGGAGGACAGGCGGCTGTGGCGTTCCGTCCGGCTCGCCGACGCACCCTGCGGCGTCGGCCAACCCTGGTCAAAGCACAGGACTACGGTGAAAATGATTGGCACTGTGATGGCTATGGCGCGGTCGTGAGGGACAAACCCGACCAGGCCGGTGATGAAGAAGTCCTTCGCGCCTTCGATCCCGGCGAGCGCCGCCTTCACCACGTACACGCCGGCCTTGACCCTGATCGCCGGGGGTGAGCGCGGCGAGTGTATGCACGCCTGCTGGTTCGCCGGACGGCCCGGGCCGTCCGGCGGACGCCTTCGGCGTCGACTGGACCCCGGGGAGAGGTGGCGCCAAGGCGGCCGCCCGGCGCCGTGCCGCCGCGGCATCGACGATCGCGCTTCCCGCGGTGGATGAACGTGACGCTCCGCATATTGGCTGCGAACCCGGACCTGCCAGCACCAGCGCGAATCAGGTGGGACGTGGGCTGTCTATGTCGGGGTCGAGGTCCAGGTGCAGGCCACGCCGGGCGCCGCCGTCAGCTGTGCGTTCGCCAGAGTGTGCCGGTGTTGTCGGTGGCTTTCAGGAGTTCGTCCTGGCGTGGTGTTTCCGGCCAGATTTGGATCAGGTGGTGTTCCTGCGGGTCGTTTGGGCTGCGGTCTTCGCCGGCGTCGCGGTGGCGCACGGAGTCCCGGACGCGGAAGCTGCCGTTCGCGGCTGGTGGCAGGGTGATGGGTATGTCGATGGCGCCATCGGCTTCGGTTCCGCAGACGGCGATTTCGGCGATGGACCAGGTGACCGAGACTTCGGCGACGTCCTCCCAGGAAGCGAGGTCGGGTTCGGGAGGTCCGTCCCAGGTCTCGGTGGTGATGGTGATGTCGCCGAGGTGGACGCCGCAGGTGACCGCGACGAAACCTGGGGCAGTGGCTAGGAGTCCTGTGACGTGAGGGAAGGGCAGGGCGCCGACGTGGTAGAGCGGGCTCTGCGGATCGTTGCGGTCTCCGAGGGAGAAGGTGTTGTCCTCGATGGTCAGGGTGCCGGTGGTGTGGGCGAGCATCGTGGCAGGCATCGGTCTCTATTCCTTGTGCGGGACCGTGACTGGGGTGAGGCCGCGGTGCGGCCTCACCCCATCGAGTTGGATGGCTAGGTTATGCCGGGCACTTCAAGAACGCTTGTGTCTTCTCGGCGATTTCCTGGTCGGTGATGCCGGCGGGAAGGACCACGTTCACCCAGAACTTGTCTTTGTCCAGCACGCGGTTGGCGGTGTACCAGGGGCGGCGGTAGCGGCTGCCCTCGAGGCTGTTCTGGGTCGCGGGCACCATGTAGCAGGAGTGATCCGGGTTGAGCGAACCTCCCTGGTAGGTGCTGGCGAAGGGGGTATTCGTCGCACGATTTCCCTACCGGGCGCGGGATGCTCGCCGGGCAGGCGGCGTTCCTGTTGGCGGTGATCAACGCACTGTCCATGGTGCGTGTGAGCTCGGGCCCGAACCCTTCCTGCCCCACTTGCCGGCGAGGTTGCGTTGTGCCCACTGGATGTGCCAGGCGACCTGGGCGGTGTCGTTGTTCAAGGTCGACACGTCGTAGGTCGGGGTGAACTGGGCATACACGCATCCGCCGGTGTTGGGCCCGACGTTCGGGGTGCTGTCGCAGCGCACGTCGACGGCCGTGCCGATCTCCTCACGCAACGGCCCACCAATCGAGGGCGACACCGACTGGAAGGTGAAGACGGGCAACACTTTCAGCTGTTCCAGGTTGGAGCCTGCCGACGTGACCTGGTAGTCGAAGTCCACAGCGACGTTGAACGGCAGACTCTTGGTCGCCGACGCTGTGGTGGTGCACCCGCTCGAGCACGTCGCGGTCGCGTAGGCGACGGTTCCCAGTTTGACGGCGCCTTCCGCGATCATCACGGTCGCATTGATCCGCTGTGTCCACGTCCTGGTCCGCACGTCCAAAGTGACCAGGGACCGGACGGCCCCATGTCCCCGAAACCGGCCTCTTTGCCGGTCTGCAGGTCGATGAGCTTGTAAGCGACCTCCTCGAACAGGCAGGACTCGGTCCGGTTGAAGAACAACTGGTCCTTCGCGGTGCACACCACCGCGGCAGGCGCGGCCAGCTGCCGCTGTAACGCCTCCCTCCGCCGCGTCTGATCGGGAAGACTCTCGGGACTCGTCAGACAGGCAACAGTCCCACGCCGACCGGTGCCGATCTGCAGGTTCGCACACTCCGGCGCCGCCTGACTCGCACTCTGCCGTACCTCACCGAAGCTCGTCCTCGCGCCGGTCGTGTCAGCGGATGCCGCAGTGCCGCTCAAGACGGCTCCGATTGCCGATATCGCTGCGATCAGCGAGAAGAATCTTCGTGACCGATACTGTTTAGTCACACGAATGTCCCTTCTGGTCGAAGTTGTAAAACGCTGGCGGCGTCACGCTTGACCTGTGTCTATGGACCGGATTAAGGCAGTCTTGTGATGCCGCGCGCCCGGGCGGTCGATCAGTCGACCACTTGGCTCGTATTCATGGCCACACGTATAAATGTGCAGATTCGTCCGCGAATGTGTTACGCGAGCGACGGCAACATACTTCAAGGGTCGCCTAGTCGAACGGCCATCCGCCCCGCGCGCGGCCCGCAACTTCAACAGGCGCCATACACGGACGGCCGTCGCCGTGCCGCGCGGTCGTACCGCCCGAGGCCTCCTTGGTGCTTGATGGTCCGAAGCGATTCGAGTGAATATAGGCATACGGGCGATCCGCGCTACGATTTCCGCAACAGCCGTGCTCGCGCCGAATGCGCAGTTCGAATAAGTCGAACTAATAGTGTCTCGTCAACCCCCTCGATGTGAGAATCACCGTGACTTGTCTACCAATCGCGAAGTTGTGCTGTCAAGGTTTTGCATGCCGGCAGGGTCGCTGTGCGGGGAAATGCGGATTCCCTATTCTGCTCTCGTTGGGAAACAGGAATCTGCAGTGCTGTCCTGTCGGGTGTTCGAGCCGCTCGCCGACCAGGTCATCGGCCACACCCGAGCGATCGCCGGGCGGTCGCTCCTAGGTCTTCGCGGTGGTTCGACCTTGTCGAGGCCGCCGAGTCGCGCCACCGGACCGCTTGCCGACGCTCAGCAGTAGCGCATGTGTCATGGTACGAGGCGGGCGGCGGCCAGGTGAGCCGTGTTCGGTCGGCACGCGCACGATCGTGCCCATCCGTTGCCACCTGCCCTCGGGTAACAGGCCAGTCCGCTGAGGCGACATGGACCAAGGGGGCGACGATGGGGGAGTGGGAATGGCGCAAGGACGCGTGGGCACGGCGACCATCGTCGGAGCCGCCGTGGTGGTACTCGCGGCCGCGATCGTCGGAGGGATCCAGATCTTCACGCCGTCACCGGCGCCATCAGAGACTGCGTCAGCCACCGCGAGTTCGGCGCCGGAGTTCACCGCGCCGAGTGTCCAGGTCGTCTCCAACGATCAGGGCATCGTGCCGCCGCTCATGGTCGCCGACCCAGACGTGCGCGGGTTCCTGATCTACCTCGACGATCACCAGGTGAAGTACCCAGCGTCGTTCGCCGCGCTCAACGCCGGCCGGAGCGCGGCGCCGTATGTGTGCCCGTACTACGGGGCGAAGGAAGGCACGCGGGACGGCCGGAGGATCCCGGACATCGTCACGCACACCCCGGAGTGGGCAACGGCCCCGGAGGCGCAAAGGGCGTTCGTCGAGGCCGTCTTCTACACGATGTGCGACGGAACCTCGCCGAAGGGCTAGGTCGTGTACCTAGGTTATAGCGAACTATTCGGCGTCGTATTCGCATTATGGTACGCGTCGCTGTTCTGGCGAGCTTGATCTGGTCGAGCGACCTGGGGCGGCTTCCCTTGGCGATCGTATTGAGCGCCGCGCGACGGGACCCTTCAGTCGAGCCGGCTCAGCGGTTCTGAGGACTCCTGACGTAGCGCGTTCCGCGAGCCGTTCCCCTCACTCCTCCACACGACCAGCGATCGCATCCTGTTCATCGTCGGACTGCCCCGCATCGATCGGAGTCGACGAGGTTGAGATTCCAAGGATTCCGCGAAAGACGTCGGCGAAGTCGCGAAGGACTCGGTTGTCCGCGGGCTCTCGGCTGATCGAGAACTCGACCTCCGTCTTGCTGTCCTTGCGGTGGATCCGGAACTCGATCTTCGTTTGCAGCCACGAGATCAAGAACGCAAGAACGGCCGCGGCCCCCAACGCAGACTCGACGCCCATCTGCTCGTACTGCGGGGGGTCGGACAAGAGCTGCTCGACACGGTTGTGGGTGTCCGGATCCGCATTTGCCCCTTCGAGCGCCCGCCGCGCGGCAGGCAGTGCGTCATCCTCGGTCGGCAGCACTTGCTCCGGATCCACGTCAGCGATTCCAGACTGCGCCAGCAGCGAGGACAAGACAAGTCGGGCTTCGGCCGGAGTCCGGACCACCTCTGGGAACTCGGAACGGAGATCCTCCGCAAGGTACTGGATCGAAAGCAGAACAGCCCGGTCATCGAGCTCGCCGACAGGGGTAACTGTCATCGCCAATCTCCTACCAGTACAAAGGGTGCCCAGTGATAAGGGTGGGTCGTCCAAGGATCGGACTCACCGCGAAGCATCCGCAGCTGTGTCCGATGGAACAGTAACCACAGTGGCATCGTGGGATGCATGCGCCACCCGTCGTAGAGCTCTGCGAGGAACCACCGAGAGCTCTCCTGGTCGACGTTCCAGGTAGGTGCGATGACTGCCGATACGCCACTCTGGAGGAAGGTGCGTACCAGGCCGCTGAACTCGTCGCCACTGTTCTCGCGTGCGAGGCTGCCCGCCGAGCACGCACGCAGCACCAGCAAGCGCAGCGACGTCTCGATGTCCGCCAGCTCACCCACGGACAGGACATGGCCACGTCGCTGTTCAAGCCCGGATCGGCGGGGATCATTACTCGGCCGGACGCCGTCATGAGCGAGGAGCAGACCGGATTCCAGCGGCTCCGAGCGATCGATGGAGCCGTGGCAGGTCAGATGCGCGATCCGGGCGTTGGCAATTCCGGCAAGCACCGTGCTGGGCGTGGCATCGATGCCGACAACCGAGCGCGGCGGTCGACCCTCGACGGTCAGGAGGTCCTGGTCGCGTTCGAAGTTCTCCGGGACGAGGTCCTCGCGCGCGGCGACGCCGGCGACAAAGGCTTCGCCTTGCTGCGCGTCGTCGCTCTGGCGCCGGGCCAGGACAGCAGGCAGTGAACTCAGGCTGGGGCAGTAGACGGTGGCCGCGACCTCGACCAGGCGGGTCTGGTCGGCAACGGGCAGGGCGTGCAGCGGTAGCAGGTGAACAGGACCGTGGGGCGCGAGATAGACGAGGGGCAGGCCCGCGGTATGCGCTGTGAACGACAGCAGCTCCGGCCCGATGTCGTCCAGAAACGCGATGCTGCGACGATGCGGATGTCTTCCGCGCAGGGGCGCAACCGGCGGAAAGGACTCAGGGTCACCGTTGAAGGTCACACGCAACCGCTCTGCCACGGCGCCCAACTTCGCCTCAGTCAGCGAAACGCGGCAGACCCGCAGTTCTTCGTCGTCAGATCGCAAGATGAAGCAGGTCGTTTCGTCCCGGCCGACGAAGTACGAGACCAGGGCCATGCCACCGGCTGGCGCATGTTGGCCCAGCAGCTCTCTGACTTGATGCAGATCAGTCGGGAGCGCCTGCCTCACCCGCACGTACTCAGGGGCCAGGGGCCGCAGCCGTTCCCAGATTGCCGACAGCTCAGCGCGTACTTCGGCCAGCCGGGCGAGACGCTCGCCACGTCTGCGCGCTCCAGCCGTCCATTGCGACCGTTGAAGCCGACGTTCGGCAAGGATCAGCTCGGCCTCATGCTCCAGAAGATCGATCGGAAGCGGTTCGCCGGTGTGGGGCGGATGTCGTGACATCCCGATGAGGAAGCTCCGGGACTTAGCCTCTTCGTGGAGGTCGAACGCGAGCTCGTTACGACGTCGAGCATCAGGCAGCTCCAGCCGTGTGTCGGTGTGCACCAAGAGCTGAATGAGTAAGTCGTAGACCCGGATGTGCGCTCCCAGGATGTCGCTGTGTCGCTGCTCGACGAGCGCCTGCCCGACCTTCTCAAGAATCAGGGTCCTAGATTTCCACAGCAGGTCGAAAGCCTCCTGACGGCTCTCCGGCGCAGCAACCAGCAGCTCGGCGAGCTTGGTCCGGCACTCGATCATGCCGGCCTGCCGCGACCCCCTCGACTCCCAGTTCCCCAGCACCTCACGCCGGACGCCGATCGCGACGTCACACTGACCAGTCGCCGCGAGATGGTCGGCGAATAGATCCGTCAGCAGGGTGTACGCAGGCCAGTTCCCCTCTCTGATGGCGCGCCCTAACGCGGGCTGCAGTAAGCCTCGATAGACGTCCTCCGGGAGTGTGTTGTCCGGTCGCCGCACCTTGGGGAGGTAGTGGGTGAGGGCGGTGAGCGTGTCGGTCGCGTGTTCCGCGTGCATGAAGCCGACGCGGTGGAACAGATTCGCGCTTTCTTCATCGTCCAGTTCAGTGTCCCCGAGCCCGAAGTGGGTGACCGCTTCGCTGAAAGTCGGGCCGTCCGCGCCGGTGCGGCATTCGAGAGCCGCCCGGTACTGTTCGCGAGCCGCAGCTTTGTCCCCCTTGGCGAGAAGGGCGGCGCCGAGGTTGTTGTGGGCGGACGCTAGCGACAGATGATCGGACCACGTTCTGGCCTGGACTAGGTTGTTGCCCGCCGCGTGAACCGCGTCGCGATGGCGCCCCGCCTGGCTCAGCAGGCGCGTGACCGATACGCGGGCGCGGAACTCGCTACGCCGGTCGCCGAGATACCGGGCCATCGCAATCACAGTCTCGTGATCGCTCAGTGCCAGATCGTACTCTTCGCTCTCCTCATGCAACTCAGCGCGCAGATTTACTGCACGCATATGGAGACCCACCTCGGGCTCTGGAGCTGAAGAAGCGAAATCAATCTCGCTCAACACGGTCGTGGCCTCCTCGCCACGTCCCGTGTCAGCGAGGCAGGTCGCCAGCGCTATCCGGGTGGCCGGATTGGGCTTCTCCGGTTCGCCGGCCAGGGCCGTCTGATAGGCGTCGATCGCCAGGTCCAACTGCCGGCAGGCTTGCGCAGAGCCCCCGAGCAGGAAGTAGGCGAACTGTCGTTCATCGTCGCCAATGTCATCGACTACTGACTCCAGTTCAGCACGTGCCTTACTAACGTGACGCCATGCGCGATCAGGACGACCCGTTTTGCCGCACCGGATCGCCCAGAACAGTCTCGCGATCACGCGATCCCAGGAGCCGCCCACCGCAAAGGCGACCGCTACCAGAGCGGTAACATGCTGGTCCGTCGCCGGTTGCCAACCAGTTCCGAGGATCGCTTCTCGTGCTCGACCAAACGCATCGGCGCCCAACACACTCCGACATCGCCTGGCCGCGAGGAACATGCTGAACAGCGAGGGCAGTGCCAGAGCGTGATCGAGCCAGGGTTCAAACCCGTCGATCGACACGTCATCAGAAGGAATCAGCCGGTAGTCGCTCAGCACCTCTTCGATCAACGGCCGCAGGTAAGCCACATAGGCCGTCTCCGCTGTGCGCCCGGCGATGAGTGCAGCCTGCTCGCGTGCGGAGAGGTCCTGAAGCAGGCCGCGTGCGTCGAAGGGCATCGCCGTACGGATCAACGGGTCCAGTTCGTCAAGGCTGCGCGCCGACAGCAGAACGCGGAGCAGCGCAGCCTCCCGTGACTCGGCCACGTCAGCGCCGCCACTGTGCCAGAAGTGCACGGAGCTCATCGACGTCACGGCGCTCGCCATCGTCGGCGGCCTTATCGTAGGCGGCCAACAGGTGTCGCTCTCCGCGTGGCTGGTCATGAGACCAGAACACCTGGGCCATGTTGAAGTGCTCAGAGTGAGTCAGGTCCCGGCTCGCCTCCAACTTCTCGGCAATCGCCGACGCCCGCACGGATTCGCCATGAATGTGCTCGGCGAACATCAGCATGCCGAGATACTCACGATTGGCCGGGAACGACTTCAGTATCTCCCGCAGCCCGACCATCGCGGCGTCCGCCTCCGGCCTTTGCTCCAGGTCCACAGCGGTCTTAAAGAGCTCGGTGGTCCTTGTCCGCAACGTCGCGGCCAGCTCTACATCGTCCGCGTCTCGGCCGCTCCTCGTGAACTCGCGCAGCACTCGTGAGTTTGGGTCGGCCTGCTCCAACCGCCGCAGCACTTCATCGAAACGCTCGTCGTGCGTCACCCCGTACACATAGAGGAGCCTTTCCAGCACGCCCACGTTCCCGGGCTCGATCGCGTAGGCGGCTTCCAGAACGCCGGTAGCCTCGGCCAACGTGTCCTCGATGTCGGCGGCTTTGCGCAGCGTCAGCAACGCGTTCGCCAGCTGCACCCGGTCGGCGGTCGCCGCCTCGCCAAGCCTGGTCCGTTCCCTGAGCATATCGGCACGCATCCGCAGCATCCGATAATCCTCATCCCGCCAGGCGATCCAGGCGGTGAGCTCATCTCGCCTGCGCTGAACGGCCACACGTATCTGATGGCGGTCGGCATCGGCGAGTCGCAGCTGCCCGGCCTCGGCTGCTGCGATCGCCGCGTCCAGCGTCGTTGCGGCGAGATCGACCGCGCCGACTCGGACGTAGGCGGCCGCGAGATTCAGGCGGAACTCCACCCGCTCCGGCGCTCTCGCGATGGCCTCGCGCAGCACCGGGATAGCCTCGTCGACCCGTCCGACCGTAACCAGCCCGGTCGCGTACAGGTGCGTGGCAGTGGCGGAGCCATCCGCAGCCCTCGCGGCCAACACCGCCAGGCCTCGCTCGGCTTCTTCGGGGGTGGCGCGCTCCAATTGATCCAGCAGGGCTGGAGAGTCCCCGCTTTGGTCGTGATCGTCTAAGAGCCACTGTAAGTCGAGTCGCGGCTCACGCATCATAGAAACGCCCCGTTGTCGAATCGTAGGCATAGTCAGACCTCATGTCATACCCCGTGGCCCTGGCATCAGCCACCGCTCGGCCGTTGACTTCCGACGAGCTTGTGAGCCCGTCATCGGTTCTCCTCGACAGGGCGAGGCCGGAAGGCGACGACGTTGGTGGGTTGCTGCTCGCGTTGCTCATGGTTCTCCAGAGTCAGGTCGTGAACAGTCCGAACCAGTGCCGGGCCGTCTGCTTCGAGTTGTGCGAGCTTCTCGTTCTTGTTCGCGATGGTCTTCTTCAGCTTAGTGATCTCGGCGCGGAGCCGGACTTCGATCGAAGAACTGGCCCGGGTACGCAACCGGCATCCCGAGGTCACCGTGCACACGGCCGCCCCGCAGCGCACCGCTGTCGTCCGCGACGGCCGAATCGCCCGCCACGCCTTTCCGATCATCATCATGAGCAGCAACGGAGAGCGGGAGTTTCCGCCCGCGTTCCTGCGCAGGTGCCTGCAATGCGTATCGAGAACCCCGATCACGACCAGCTCGCCGCGATCGTCGCCAGCCATCTGGTCGCGGAGAACGGCGAACACCGGGACGGGCTCATCCGCGAGTTCGCCGAACGGAGCAAGGCGGAAGGCGGTCTGCCCACCGACAAGGCTGCTCGACGCCGTCTATCTCGCGACGTCGGGCGCGTACCAGCCGGATCTGGAGGCATGGCCGCGGCTGGTGGACGCTCTCTGGCAACGACTGACGGTGCGGTGACATGGACGGGCAGGGGGGGTGCGTCCGACTCGCGCTCCGTCCCGGTGACGGAGCAGTGGAGGACAGGCACTCCCCAGGGAGTCGAACGGTTCGAGTTCAAGGACCTGGACTGGACCGACGTCGCGGACATCGTGTGGCTGGCCGCGGCCAGCACGCCGAGGCGCACCGGCGACGAGGTCACTCCCGGGAAGGAGTCGAAGCCGACGTCCGATCAGGTGTGGATCCGCAACGCGCCCTCGGAACGCGGGGAAATCCTGCCGCCTCCTGAGCCCCGGCTGTCTCAAATTCCCGGTGTCACCCCGTCAAGTGACGGTGACAGCCGGGTCGTCGAGATCGACGCCGTCCCCGGTGAACTGCCCGAACCCGCAGTGGAAGGCTCGGGACAGGGTGGGGCGGTACTCCTGGAATCACTGGAGTACTTCCGCGCACTGAGAAAGCTGAAACGGGAGACACCCTCGCTGCGACACAACAATGGGATCCTGGACGAAGTGGAGACCGCCGTCCGGGCCGCGGAGACCGGACGGCGGTCGCCTGTCACCCGGTCGAGAAATGAGCGCTGGCTGGATCTGACGCTCGTTCTCGACAACGGTCCCTGCGGGGGAGGTCATGGGTCTCCTCAGCTGGCGGATGCGATGGCGAGGGCTTGCGGCTGGCTGCCGCGTGATCCGTCGACTTAGACGGTAATGCCCTTGCAACCTAGCTCGAACGCGGTGGCGTAGTTGTTGTACACATCGATCGACTGCGCGGTCGCGGGCAGGTTCACGGTCTTGGATACTGACTGGTCGACGCAGGCCTGTACCGCGGCCATCGCCAGGTGCCCTGCCGGCTGATCTGTGTCGCGGTCGTCCCGTTGTCATTGTCTGGGCACATGGTGGTGCGCCGGGGGACGGTCGTCCCCCGGCGCACCACGCTCATCGCTGCCGCTTCTTGCGTGGGCTGGTTGGGATGACTACCCGTTCATCAGAGTAGGTCGGGTTTCGGGTCTGTGCACGAACCCAGGGTTTGACGCTCCGATTCCAATGGGTGGCGGCGTCCCGCTTGGACGATGCCGCCCGAGGTTGAACTCGACCATGCGGACCGCCTGTCAGTGCGCTTGAGGTGGCGAAGGCGGAGGCGGTTTGTCGTCGTAGAGCTCAGTCCGGCGTCTTCAGGAACCGCTCGTGTTTCGCTGCGTGGGCCTCAGCGTACGACGACGTAGAACTCGTCACCGTCGAGCATATGCTCCCGGCCGTACCAGTTCGATATCATGCCGCCGCCTTTCTCGTTGGCGTCCTTCGCGATTGGTTTGGCCGCAAAACTCCAGCCACTGTTCTCGACGACTTTCGCCGCATTTTGATAGGTGCTCGCGAAGGGGCACTCGTCGCATTGCCGAGGGTTGCCGTTCGCATCTCTGATGTATGGGCCAGTGGTCACGCTTGCTTTGCAGACGCGCCGGATTTTTGATCGTGAACCTTTTTCGAGTTGTCCACGTCATATCCGGAGTATAGATAGCTCAGCTTGCTCTCGCCGAAGCGGCCAGGCACCTTCTTGCCTCGAAGCTGTGGGTTGATGTTGAGTATGTCGGGTTGGAGCTCTTGGGTAGCCTTGATGAACAGGGAAGACTCTTTATACTCTTCGTTGGTCAGGTCGAATATCATTGTTGGAGTCACTCTGGTGAACAGGCAGCGACTGCCGCGAGTGGCATAGGATGCCGAGTCGCAGCGGAACTTCTCCGGGTCAATCGCGGGAACGGTGTACGGCAAATTATCTCCGCCGGTTGACGTCATGTCGAGTTTGAAAGAGAAGCTTCCTCGGTGCTCGTCGCGGTACTTGTCGCCAGGCGGCACAGAGGTGGTCGCGGTGGTCGCGGTCCAGCTGAATGGTTCGTCGCCTCCTGGTCCAATCCATATCCCGATGGGCAGCTCGACCGGCGCGGACACGTAATCGCATGTGCTGACGCGTTCGCCGTCTTCGTTCTTGCACTCGAGTGTGAAGGCCATTCGGTCTGTGGGGATAATCTCGCCTTCGGTCGCCACGAGTTTCACGCGTCCGGTGAATGTGATGCCTGCTACGGTGCTGATCACCTCGTCCACCCCCTGTGCAGGGAGGTCCGCCGGCGATGCCTGCCTACCCCGTCTCCATCAAAGGCGTCGTCGTGCGCGCGGGCCGCGTGCTGCTCCTGCACAACGAACGCGACGAATGGGAACTGCCCGGCGGCCGCCTCGAACTCGGCGAGACCCCCGAGGAATGCGTCACCCGCGAAATCCACGAGGAGACGCGGATCAGCGTCGACGCAGTGGAGATCCTCGATTCATGGATCTACCACATCACCGTGGCGAAGAAGAACGTGTTCATCGTGACCTACGGATGCCGTGCCACCACCGACGCCCCGCCAGTGCTGAGCCATGAACACAAACGCGTCGGCGAATTCACCACCGACGAGATCCCGGACCTGGTCATGCCCGACGGCTACAAACGCTCGATCGCGGCCTGGTTCACCCGGCTCGGCGCGGACAGCGCGGTCGGATAGGTCTGTTGTGGACCGTCGGTGCGAACGCTGCGGACACCGCCTCAGCGGCTTCGACAGGGCGACGGTGTGCCCCGCCTGCCGCAGCGGCGCCGCTACCCTCACGACCACCCCGCCCCGACTCGCCCCGGCAGTGTGGATGTGGTCCGACCCCGCCGCCGCCTCGGCCTTCGCCTCACGAGACCTGCCGACCATCCTGCGCGCCTACCGCGCCATCAACAACCTGTCCCAACTAGAACTCGCCCGGCTGCTGGACTACGACAAGTCCTACATTGCGATGATCGAGACAGGGAAGCGGTCCTTCGACGGGGTCCGAGCCAGACAGCACCTGGCGCACCGTCTCAGGCTGCCATATCATCTTCTCGGCGTCACCGACCCTGACGACGCAGACTTCGCCGCACTCGTCCAATTCGGTGACAGCGTCATTCGCCTGGCCAACATCGCCCGCCAAGCTGGCCGCGCCGTCGACGCCGTGAACGAGCTGTGGCCCCTGGTCGCGCGGCTCGAAGCACGCGCCGCCGAAGGCCGCCTCGACCCCCACACTCTCCGGTTGCTGGCCCACGGCCGCCTTTCCCTTGGCGTTTCCCTCGGTACGGTCCTTCCCGAGGAACGCCTGACCGGCGCCGCTGTCTGGACCGGCAAAGCACTCTTGCTCGCACGTCACCTCGACGACCCCGCCTTTCTGGGGCACACCCTGCGCATGCACGGCAACGAACTCCGCAAGGCCGAACGGCTCCCCGCCGCCATCGCACGCCTCGACCACGCCACCGCTATCGCCACCACGCCCGAAGACCGCGGCACCGCCTTCGCGCTCCTCGCCCGCGCGGCCGGCGAAGCACGCAACGAACCACGATTCGCTGTCGCGATCAGCGAGTGCCGCCGCGTGCTCGACGCCATCGCACACCACGATGGAATGCTGCTGAACCCGTTCTCCCTACGGGAGATCCACGCCCGCGGACTACTGGCCCTCGACCGTCCCGCCCCCGCCCTTCAGATCCTGTCCCGCCCTGCGGCGTCCGACGCCACGGCACCGCAATGGCAGGTCATCGAACATGTCACCCACGGCGAGACCCTCGCCGCCACGGGCGACCGGCCCGGCGCGACCGAGGTACTCAAGGATGCGGTCGTCGCCGCTGAACAACGACGGCTGCCGCATCAACTCCAACGGGTTCTCCGGGCTGCTGACCACCACGACCTCGACACGGTCTCCGCGTACGGACACAACGCTCTGGAGAGGTTGCGTGCCTTGCTCGCCCCTACTGGTTGAACCGGACGACCGGGTTCCTGAATAACGGAAAGTTCGGCTCGGATGCAGTCGTAGCCACGCGACCCGAGATCGCGTTCGAGCGCGACTTCCTTAATCTCATCGTTCGACGCCCTTGTTCAGCGCTCCGCGTACGGCGTCCAGGACGACATCGACGAGGCGTTCAGCGGCGTCCGGCCGCCCCAGTTCGCGTGCCCGTGCAGCCATGGTGCGGCGCTGGTGGTGCGGGTCGGTCGGCAGCGGCGCCACCGCGTCGCGCAGGTCCGTCGCAGAGATCTCGGCTTCGAGCAGCGCGGCCGCGGCACCCACCGAGCCCTTCGCGAAATTGCTTCCGGATCCGAGGCTCGGCCGGATTGATCAGGCCCGATCAGGGATCGGCCGCGCAGGTGTGTAGTTGCCGCACGGTGCCGCTGGAGACTTGCAATGTCTCAGCGCGGTAACGGGACGACACGATTGGTACCCATGTCGTCAATGGGTTAGCATCAGCTTTGCTGAGCGTCAAAACAGCAAAGCAGTAAAACCCTTCGGGTGATTGTCAGGTGGCCGGTCCTGCAATGACCGACCACCCGACCTTATCGGCCGATCAGCTGGATCAATGTGTTACTGAGTGCCGCCAGCTGACTTGCCAGGATGATGACCGGGCCCCACCAGATGAGCTTTTGCCATCTGGTGGGGTAACCCCGCTGATCAGCAGCGCGGTGCCCCTCATCCTTCTCTTCTCTGTCATGTGTCATCGTGCTCCCTGTGGTTACCCGGATATTCACTGCAACCGACCTTGCGGCCGGTTCCCCCGGAACCGGCCGCTGCGAAGCTCGAATCCACACGACTCATTCGGCATGTGCCGATGGCTGAGAACTTTAGCGAAGGCGTCCGTGTGCACGATCAGTGGGGCTGCATGGAATTGCGCAGGTCGCGCAACGACAGGCGTCCAGGCAAGTTATCCCAGCTCAGATGTCATTCTTGCACGCGTCCGTGATCCAGTTGCGACTCTACTTAGAGTTGTGGCCTTGCATGTAAGTTTACGTGTAAGCATCACTAGGTCAGTTGTTAAAGTGATCAGTAATGTTGCGGATACTGTGGCGCGAGTTTATTAGTCCACCCCGATCTGATAAGTGAAAGTACCTGTCACGGTGGGGTACGTTCCCGCCGCCTGGACGCCGGAGCGAGCGTCTCAGGGTGCCTAATGGCGGTCGCCGAGGAAGCGGGCTTCATACTCTGGGATCTCGCTTTGGACGGTGTGGTCGTCGCCTGGTGCGGCCGCTGGCGCCTGCATGTAGGGATCTCACCGTGCCGTGGCTCTCCTGCTGCCAACCAGCCCGATCGAGCTGATTCTGCCCCGCGACGACTCCTGGTACCTCGTCATCGATAGCTATCCAGGTCACGTTCGTTTCGGGCTCGAGGGGCCGTTCGACTGATCGCCCTCGACGACGGCCCGTCCGAGCGCGTTGGAGGGCTCGTACCGCGGCGTCGTCACCACATCGCAAACCAGACGTGCTCGAGCTCCTGTGGCGCGGATCCGCTGGGTGCGCTCTGGGCACTGTACGACCGTACGGGCTCGTCGCAGCGATGCTCTGGATGTGGCCGTCGGCGCGGGCGCCGCATTCTGGACCGATGAGGTGACGCGGAGCAAGCCTGGCTAGGGCGATCGCGGGCAGTAGGGATTGTGGTCCTGGTCGCGCGTGCCCACGCGACGAATTCGCGTACGAATTCGTCGCGACCGGTGCCATCCGGATGGTCCTGCTCGGCCAACCATCGCCACCGCAGCCAGGCGACGCTCTCCAACGCGGCTGGACGGGCGGAGCGGATCTCAATCGTCGTCACGTCTCATCCTGCACGCTCCAAGGTATGCCAGCCGATCCGGCGATTTCCGTTTGTCTAGGGTTGAGGTATGGGGGACACGGTGGACGATGTTGACTGGTCGCGGCTCGAGCACAATTACGGCAGCGCGGCGGATGTCCCGGCATTGCTCCGCGGCTGTGCGAGCCCGGATGTGAAGACGGCGTCGGACTCGCTTTCCGACCTGTCGAACAAGCTTTTCCATCAGGGCGGATGGGTGTGCTCGGCGGCGTCGGCCGCGCTGCCCGGTCTGGTCGATCTCGCCGGTGATCCGGCCGTCCATGGGCGGCACGAGGTGGTTGAGCTGATCAGCTGGCTGGCGGGTGAGGCGGTCGAAGTTTCCGAGCGGTTCGTCGACGCTGGTTGGCGGCCTGCGCTGGACAGGGTGAGACCACGACTGTTCGCGTTGCTGGACGACGCGGATCCGGCCGTTCGGCGGGCGGCGATCTCGCTCGTCGCTGACGGTATTCGTCATCCGGAGTCGATCGCGATGCTGCGTCGCCGGTGGACGGTGGAGACCGATCGCACGATCCGGATCGATCTCGTGGGCGCGTTGGGCGTGGTGTTCGCTTGGTCGCAGGACCGGGCATTAGGAGAGTGCCTGCGCGCGCTGGTGACCGATGACGACCCACTGACCGGACTGGCCGCCGTGCACGCTCTGGCCGTGTCCGATCGCGCTGTCGCGACGGACAAGGTCGGCCTGCTCATCTCCGGGGTGTTGAACGCCGATACCGCGCAATACCAGGATTCCGAATGGGTCGGCCGTAGCCCGGCGTCTCTCGTCCACAAGACCGGGAGTTTGCTGCTCGGCGACCCGGGCGCGGCCACCGTGTTCGCACGCGGCGTCGCTCGTTCCGGTGACGCGGCGAAGCGAGTCGCCGCGCTCAGGCATGTTCAACAGGTGCTGTCCCTGTGGCGCATCACCACCGAAGAGTTGCTTCCCCTCCTGGCCGCGCACCTCGACGACGAATCACCCGAAGCGCGTTACCGGGCGGCCGCCCTGCTCGCCTGCGTGGGCGAGAGAGGAGCACCGTACGCCGAGCAGTTGATCGCCCGCACCACCGATCACTCGGTGCGGGACTCTCGTACCGCGACGACCGTGGGCGATGCCGCAGTGTGGGCACTGGCCAGGCAGGATCATCCAGGCTGCGTACCGGGTCTGGTGAAACGGCTGTCCGGCAGCAGCCTCGGGTTCAGCCCTGCGGGCTCCTACTACGACAGGACCATTCCGATATTGGAGCAGCCGGCGATCGGCGAGGTACTGATCCCGTTGCGTGGACACGTCGATGCCCTTCTAGACGCCGTCATCGCCAGGCTGGCCAGAGCCCGCCGCGACGCCGTACTCGCGCTGAACCTGTGCCAGGTGATCGCGGCCTGGGGGCCGAGCGCGGCTGCCGCCTTACCCGTCGTCATCCGATTCCTTGACGACGAGAAGGTCCGGCCCGCGGCCGCGAAAGCCATCGGTGCCATGGGGCCCGCCGCTGTCGGTGCGGCGGACGCGTTGCGTCGCCACGCGAGCGAACCGGCGGTGGCATGGGCACTGTGGCGCACCGGCGCCGATCCCGAAACGGCCGTCGCGGTGCTGACGGATCATGTCGCCCGGCCGGGCCTGTGGCACACGACGATCGCACTTCTGGCTGACCTCGGCCCACAAGCCGTGTCGTGCGTCGACGAGCTCCGTTCCTTGAGCCGTTCCGCCGACGACTGGACTCGCACCGAAGCCGCCTACGCCTTGGCACGGATCACCGGCGATCCGACCGAGCCGGTGACCATTCTGACCGACTTGGCCTACCCGCTCGCGCACGGCGACTGCCTGCCTGTCCGAATCGCCGCGTTGCGCCACCTCGCTGACCTCAACCCGGCCGATGATCGAGTGCGCGAGCTGGCACAGGCCGTAGTCGACAGCGAACGGCGGCTCGCTTATTTCGGCGGATTGCACACCTTCACCGAAGACGAACAGGCCTACACCGCCGCGACCGCACTGCTGGTCGGCTAAACACCCGGCCCTTGAGATGCAAGAGCAACCTCACCGATGGCGATAGCTGTCGTCGGTCTGTGCCGACGGTGCTGGCGGCCCACGAGTGTCCGCCCTCTCACCCCGTGGCCGCTCGTACGGATGCTGGGCACCGACCCGGTCGGACTTCGGCGGCCGCGGCCGACCGGCGTCCGGTCATGAGGTCATGAGGTGGTGAGGATGGGTGCGGTTGCTCCGCGGTTCCAGGTGATGGTGCCGTGCTGGAAGGTCTGGGTCCATCCGGTGGGGGGGCGCTGGTGCGGAAGCCGCCTCGGTCATGCACCCGACCTCCACCATGTGCAGGAAGCAGCCCAGCTGATCGGCGCCAAATCCGCGACGATCGACTGGAAAGCCGTCGTCTGGGTCGAGGCGACCGATTTCGACGGGTCTGTAATTCCCGAAGAAATCCGCCCGCTCAGGCGCCCTTTGGACGTTGCAGACGACACGAGAGCGCACGACCGTCAATGCGGTGTTAGCGCGCGACGGTTCCGCAAGCATCGGCATTTCTGTCGAACTGTCTCGAGGAAGCTGACACTCAACGCCACACTGACCGAGGCGGGCTACGAGACAGTGGTGGAAGCGGCGCCAGGGCATGTCGCGGCCGTCCGGGAGTACCTGATGGACGAGCTCGAGCCGCACGAGCTGGCGGCGCTGCGCCGGATCGGCACCGCGGTCGATACCGCCATCAAGCGCGGGCAACTCGACAGGGACTCGACGGTGTCCTCCCCGTACGAAACGTCGCCTTCGGAGTCGGCCCACTAGGGTCCTGCTGCGCGAGACCGTGTAGAACGACCGCCGCGACCTGCTGGGAGTTGGCCAGGGCTGTTTCCAGTTGTCTCAGTTCGCTCGAGCGGCCCATGAAGGCCTTCGGCCGGCGAAACGAGTGTTGCGTCGGGTATGTCTTCGTGTCCGCCGCCGGGGAGCTCTTGGCGCGTTTGGGTGTGCCGCGCTCAACCGCCGTACCAGGTCGGCATGTTGCCCTCGCCATCACTCGAGATCGCCCAGCCTGCGGGCTTCCCCCGTCTGGGCATGTGACGGGAGGGTCGTGACGCACGCCGCGACCAGGCCGGACACCTGGTCCCACGATGGCGCTCTCACCCAACCGCCACGTAGTAGGTCTCCCACCGATGACGACGCCTGCCCGGACTGTCTGGCCAGTTCGGCGACCGACATTCCCGCGAGCTGCGTGGCACCAGCGCCGCGTCGTCCAGAGTGGTCGAGCTGCTCTCGCCGAGCGTTTTCAAGTCGTTGATAACCCGAGCAGTGCTGCCGCAGGCTGCGCCTTCAGCCGTGTCCTGGGTGCTTGGCTGTGCCGTGCACCCGGCTGTCAAGAGCCAGGTTGCGAGCACACTCATTGTGCACGATATCCATGAGACGCGCATTAGAGCTGTCCTCCGGCGTACTCGTCGAACTCCCTGGCGCCAGTCAGCTGAAAGGCCCAGTTGGGCAGTTCGACCATGGACCATGCTCCTGCGGCGGCGGACCTGAAGCTCGGGTCGAAGTCGTAGTGGTCGGTGACCCAGAAGCAGTGTTCGGAGGTCCGCTGCATCAGGAATGAGCCCAGGGCGTAGAACATGTCCGACATAGCAGACGCCGGCGACGAACAGGTAGATCGCAGGAGAGACAAGCTGATTAACCAACTCGACCAACCGGCCACCGGCACCGGGATGCCCTGTCCGGCGGACTATGGTGACCACGCTCCTGACCACAGCGACGAGGGTCGTGCCAGCGAGACCTATGGCTGAGAGCCGGAATCCGAGCCGTCCGCGAGGATTGGCCTTTTCGTCATATCCGGAATCAGCCGATCTTGAGCTGGATCTCCTCGCTCATCTTGTCCGACTCGACCCACATCGTTTCTCTGTCCGGGCCGCCAGCATGGAAACCGTACCGGTCATGCCCGCCCTCAACCCCTGTGATCTCGAACGTGAAAGTTCGGTTGTAGCTCGACAGGATCGACAGCGAGGGATCGTCGATGACGACCAGCTTCACCGTGCCGTTACCGATGACGTCGCCGCTACCGTCGACGACAGTGATCTGCGCGCCGTCCTTCAAATCGTCGTTGATCGAGGAGCTGCACGGGTAGCAGTTGAAGTTCAGGTAGCCCCTGGCGACGACCGGTTCCGAACCAGTGAGCAGAACGATGACGGTGACTACGATCGCGACGAGAACTGCTGCGGCTGCCCCGGCGATGAGTTTCAGCCGACGGGGTCTGGGGAGTGCGGCGGTCTGGTCCATCGTGGTCTCCCTGCGCGCTGTGGGTACCTGTGCCTGGTCGTGTGGAACACGGTTTCCGTTGCGCACGTGACCGGACTGTGACGTCACCACCATCAGCCCAGGCAGTGAACAAGTACCCGATACAGGTTCCTCATCCGTGATCGAGCTGGCCAGTTCTCGGCCTCGTTCGACGCCGTTCCGGCCGACGTCGGTATCGAGGCGGTCAAGGGTCCTCCGGGTTGCCCGCGGGCGAACTGCTACGCCGAACGGTTCGTGCTCACTGCCGGATCCGAGCTCACCGATCGGATGTTGATTCTGAGCGAGCGGCATCTGCGCGCCGTGCTCGCTGAGTACGTCCGGCATGACTACGGTCGACGGGCCACATCGTTCCCGTGAGCTTCGCCCACCACGGCTGACCCGCTCTGTGGCGAACCCCAACTCCCAACGGATCAAGCGACAGCAGGTGCTCGGTGGCCTGATCAACGAGTATGAACGGGCCGCGTAGACCTCCTGGTCAGGGCTGGCGACAGAATTATGGAATCCCACTAGGCGTCGGTGCGGAGCGATCACGCGTCTCGACGCGTGTGGTCCGCGCGGGATGGCCTGGAGCGTCGCCTCCAGTTATGAAGGTCGCCTCGTGAACGGTCGTCTCCGTGTCCGTGTTGTTCAGAGCAGCCGGTCTTGTTTGGCCTCGGCTTCTGCGCGGACGGCAGCGTCGAATTCGGTGTCAAGTCGTTCGGTGAGCTCGTCGGACTCAGCTTCGTCGATGTCCTCATCCGTTTCGTCATCGTCGTCGTGTTCGGCATATTCGTGGTAGAGGAGGCGACAGCCGTGGATCCCATCGAGAAGGTCTTCGAGCAGATCGTGTGCAGGTCGCAAGGGGTCTAGGAGGCTGATGCGAGGCTGGATGGTGGCGAGCGGGTCTTCTTCGCCTGGGCGGCTCTGTGCTGCCCATCGCCGCGCGTCCGCGATGACATCGGGGAGGGAATCGGGGTCGGCGATTCGGCCTTCGGCGGCGGTCATCGCGGTTCGGATCAGGTCAAGGACAACTTCGCGGGGTGTTTCGCCCGACTCGAGTCGTTCTAGAACGCGCGTGGGTGTTTCGACGGCGAGCGCTTCAATGTCGTCTGCTTCGACTACGACCTCTGAGGGATCGCACTCCGCGATATCGGCAGTAATATCGGCGGCGGCTTGGAGCCAGTGAGCGGCGGCTACAGCCGCAGCAGCCGGATCGACCTCGTGAAGAAGCTTTGCCGAACCAAGCGGCTGCTCTCGAAACAGGTCATTCGCGGCGTTCACTGCAGTGGGGAGGCGTCGGCGCGGGAGAGGAGTACAGCTTGTTTGGCCCGGCCTGACAGGTCGCCGCGTTCGGCGTGTTCGACAGCAGCGAGCTCGGCCTCGACGTCTGCGATCACGTGGTCGCCCAGAGTCGTGTTGTCTAGCTTGTGGAGCGTACGGCCTACGCGGTGCGCTGCTTCCTCGACACGAATGTAGGACATGGATCATGTAGCCGTCCTGCGGCAGATTGGGCTTCTTCAGGGCGTCGATCACGGTGCCGAACGCGTCGCGCTCACCCTGCCGACGTGTCTGCGGCGCTGGCTGGATGCGTATACGTGCGCCACAGCTGACGGGACAAACCGGTCAGAGTGTCGGCGAGTCGCAACACGTCGTCCTGCGTTGCTGTTTTGGGAAGTTCGGCGACGGTAGCTGCGACGCAGCCGAGCCCGGTGTCCCACGTCCTGATCAGAAGTCGCCGCGTCTCATCGAAAGCGTAAACCGTCACGGCGACGATCCTGCCAGCTACGACAAGAACAAGCACGCTTCAAACGAGCCACATGGCGCCGTCGCAGGTTCGTGCCCTCGGCAGGGCTACCAAAGGATGGGAACGGGGCTGACCTGGGACTTTTCAGCGGCATGTTGGTAGTTGAGGCGAGCTTCGAGCTTTCGGGCTCGGGTGGGAGTCCGTCATGAGCGCCAACTCGCAGACGGTTGCTCGGTTTGTCACGGTCACGATGGGGTTGGTCATCGGGCTGACGTTTCTCTTCGGGTTTGGGAACGTGTTGAACCTGGCGTTGAAGCTGCAGGTGCCAGTGTTCGTGGCGCCGCTGGTGGCGCCGGCTGTAGATTTGACGGTGCTGGGGTTGCTCGTCGGGACGCGGCACTTGGCGCTGACCGGGGCTAATGATGACGTTCTGCGCCCAGCGCGGCAGTTGCTGCTGGCGGCGAGTGTGGTGACGCTTCTGTTGAATGTCGCCGACCCGGTCTTCGCTGGCCAATGGGGTAAGGCCGCGTTCGACTCCGTTGGCCCGCTCTTGCTGATCGGATGGGCTGAGGCGGGACCGGGCCGTCTCCGCGCCTTGAGCACTGCTCGAGCCGATCCCGGTTCAGGAAACCTGTCCAGCCCTTCGGCGGCAGAGTCGAAGTACGATGACGCTGAAGAGGAGGTGTCTGGGTACACGCCCCTTCGACGCGACCGGCAGGTGGGAGCGGCACGCCGCCAGGTAACTGCTCTCGACGAGGAGCTCGTGGAGCGAGCCCGGCTCGCGGACGCCAAGCACTGGCGACGTTACCGGCGACCGATCTCCGCGGAGACGCTCCGGAAGCAGCTTCATGTCGGAGCGAAAATGTCGCGGGCCTCGTATCGGTCGTTCGCCTTGAGAACGCTCAGGCAAACGCCCGATCTGCCACTCTTCCGACGGGCAGATGAGTACCGGGGTATCTGAACCCGCTGGTTGCAGTAGGAGTCGGAACCCTGGTGTATCGGATGGTGTCGAGTGATGTCGGACAAGTGCTCGGCCCAGGGCCCGCCGCGGTCGAGGTGCAGGGTGGGGACGCGGGCGGTGCGGGTGAGTTTCGCGGCGATGGCGCAGATGCGGTAGCGGAAGGTCGCGGGTTCGGCTCGGGCGAGGTCGCCGGTGAAACACAGGGCTTGGGTCCAGGTGAGCAGATCGGCGGCGGCCAGGGCGAGTTCGAGCCAGGCTTTGTTCTGCGGGTAGCCGCGGCAGGGCAGGTTGCGCAGGCCGGTGGTTTTGCCGCAGCGGATGCGGTCTTCGACGCGGGCGTGGGATCGGTGGTGGACCTCGAGGTCGGCGAGTTGCCCGCCTTCGGTGTCGGTGAACCGCAGTTGCGCACCTGGGCGTGGCCGTTCCCGGCGGATGATGACCCGGGCCCGGTCCGGCCATTTCGACACGTCGAGCATCTCGGTGATCTCGGCGACCCACGCCCCTTTCCGTGGCCGGCTGTCGAGGTCGTAGGCCGGGACCCAGGCGTCGTCGGGAATGGCGAGGACCGCGGCCTGGACCTCGGCGGCGATGGAGAACCCGAGGGAGAAACCACATCCCGCGGCGCGTATCGCGGCGGCAAAGGCGTGGGTCGCGCCGGCGGCGTCGGTCCGCACCATCACCTGTGGCGCGTCAGGATCATCGGGGTGGGCCTGGCATGTTCGGGCAGCGCCGACAGGGCCATCGTCAGGATCTCGACGTGGTCCGCGGCGGTGTTCGCCCCGGCTTCCCCGGCCTCAGGATCCCGGCCAAAGCTTCCCCACCGGCGACGTCCGGGCGGTCGAGGTAGGCCAGCAGCGGATGGAACCCGAACGTTTTCTGCTACGTTTTCGCCGCGTTCTCCTTCTCGCTGTGCGCGATCGTGATCGTCGCATCGATATCGATCACCAACCCCTTGGTCGCATCGGGTCCTGCTCCGGCGGCCCAGACCCGTTCCCGCGCCGCCGCCCGGACCGATCGCAGGCGAGCAAGGCGCTCCTCGTCGACCCGATCCATCACCCGCCACGCAGTGGCGTCGCTGGCCACCGGGCCGAACAGTTTGTCCTGATCCCGCAACGCCGCCAGATGCGCCAGCGCGTCACCCCCGTCGGCGATCATCACCGCCAGATCAGCCAGAACCCGCCCCGGAACATGCACCGGAACCCCCGCCTAGGTGTCCAGAAGTGCCTCCGACCAGCCAGTTCCCAGACCGGTGCTGACCGTCAACTCCCGCAGCAACGCCACCCTGGCCCGCGACACCAGCCCCTCGCCATCCGCCACAACCCGCACCGACGACGCCTTGCTACCCTTGCACCAAGGAAGTGCCTTCCCGTGAAGTGAATCTTGGACCTTCGCAAGCCCAATTTTCCCTTACAGGACAGGCACTTCCTCCGTACTTGGGCCAGTTTTACATCACACTGCGCGAAAGACCCAGGCTAGTTGTGCTGGTGCGGCCGCGACGGTGCGTGAGCACACGGTTGCGCCTGGTCCAAGTAGGGAGGACCTAGGTCGAAACCGCCCAACCTGGAACTGGCACGCCCCAGCTCAGCTCGCCGCACCGGAGCGCCGCCACCTTGATCGGTACGTGCACAGCTGGAACGCTATCGAGAGATACCCACTTTTGGGTAGTGTTCGATGATGACCGAAGGTAAGGGGAGGAAACCGTGGTCTTCATTGTGCGCGGAGTTACTTTGCCCGCCCGGCAGGAGCAGACGTTCGTAATAGATGGCGGCAAGCTCCACACTCATTCGGAGCCGGATGCCGAGCTTCTTTCCGATGGCGGTTGGATACTTCCTGGTCTGGTCGATGTGCACACACATCCTGGTGCCGATGAACCGGATAAGCCGTTCGAGGAGCAGGCCATGCGCCGGCACCTTCTGCTGCACCGCGACGCTGGGGTGCTGGCAGTGCGTATGCCAGGTTTCCCGGTTCCGCTCCCGAAATCGGTCTACGACGACCCGGAGCTTCCGTGGGTTCGGTCCGCCGGTCGCTGGTTGGCAACTCCTGGTCATTTCTTCCCAGGCTTCGGGCGAGACGTTACCGAGGACGAACTGGCAGCGGCCGCTGTCGAGGAATCGCTTGCGTCATCCGGATGGTGCAAGGTAATCGGCGATTGGAAACCCGATCAGAAGGCCGTTCCGCTTGGCGTCCTCAAGGAGGTGGTGGCAGCGGTACACGACGTAGGAGGTCGCGTCGCCGTGCACTGCCAAACTGCCGATGGATGCCACAATGCCGTACACGCGGGTGCCGACAGCCTCGAGCACGGCATGCACCTTGACCACGCACTACTTGGCCAGATGGCCGCGCAGGGCACTGCACTGGTCCCAACCCTGAGCGCCTTCAGCGACCTGGCCGAAGTCGATCGCAGCGAACAGCCTGACGCATTTCAGGCATGGCTACTCGCCGGCTGGGACGGCATGCTACCGACTGTCTACGCTGCCTACCAGGCTGGCGTAACGGTGCTCGCCGGAACCGACATCGGCCCCTTCGGCAACGTCACCACCGAAATCGGCTGGCTTATCAAAGCCGGCCTGCCGGTTGAAACAGCCATAGGGGCCGCATCCTGGACAGCGCGGTCGTGGCTCGGACTGCCCAACCAGACCGATAGCGCACCAGCGGACCTCGTAATTTACGACGAAGACCCGACTGTCAATCCAGATGTCCTGGCACATCCAAGCCGAATCATCCTCCGAGGACGGCTGGTCCGCTGAGTCCTGCCGGCGCAGGAGTCATCCTCGCGCCTCTCCGAACGAATGTCACACCCCGAGAGCTTGGGGATCGATTTGCTAATTCATCGGCAAGCGTCCGCAGACTTTTGCCTACTCGGACCGCTGCAAGTGACCGTTGGCGACGTGCTAATTCCATTACGATCGGCCAAAGCTCGAATAATTCTCGCCAGTCTTCTTCTCCGGCTGAACCGGATGGTGTCCATCGAAGAATTGACCGATCATCTATGGGGTACAGCTCCTCCTAATGGAGCACGCAACGCAGCGCAATCGTACGTTATGCGACTACGAAACAGCTTGGGCGAAGCTGGGGCTCTCATCCGAACCCAACCGGCCGGTTACCTCATGGAAGTCACGACCAACATGCTCGACGTAAGTCGGTTTCAAGATCGCATCGCGGCCGCAGACGCCGCCCGCTCCGCTGCGAACAAACATGAAGAGGCCAAGGAACTGCAGGCGGCGCTGAGCAACTGGCGGAGTGCGCCGCTCTCGGATGTACCGTCAGAATCTCTGCACCTCCAAGATGCGCCTCGCCTGACCGAGGCGAGACTGCAGGCCCAGGAACGTTTGATCGATGTCCAACTCATCCTCGGCAAGCATACCGAATTGGTCGGCGACCTCTACACCCTCACCGAGGAGAACCAGCTTCGAGAACACTTCTGGAGACAATTGATATTGGCTTTGCATCGCTCGGACGGACATCACGGGCTCTGGTAGCTCTTGTGCGCCCGGAAAACGTTCCGGCGAGCACGCGTGGCTAGGGCGTGTCCTGTAAGTGATCTAGTTGCGGTTCGGTTGGATTGCGGGTGTGGTTGGTCGTGGTGAGTTGACGGATAAGGCCTGGGCGGTGATCGAGCCGTTGTTGCCACCGCGGCAGGGTGGTGGTCGGCGGTGGCGGGATCATCGCCAGGT